>NZ_LRMM01000005.1 GCF_001647275.1 Rufibacter ruber
CGGGCTAGTTTTTCTGAAAACAGCCCGAAAACAGGAATATACCTAACTCTTCAAAAACAGCTCCTGCAACTGGCTGAGCTGCAGAATCACCAGCGTTTTCTGACCGCTGGGCGTGTAATTGGGCACCTGGCAGGCAAACAGCTGGTCTACCAGCGCGTTCATCTCCTGGTCGTTGAGGCGGCCAGTCAGCCGGGACGAAACACGTTTGGCCATGGCCCGCGCCAGGTTCTCCTGCCGGTCTACTTTTAAACTGGACAGGTTGTTCTTATATTGTTCCAATAAGCCTTCAATCAGTTCGCGCTCATCACGGAGCGGAATCTCTGCCGGGATTCCGTTCACGGCAATGGTGTTGGCCCCGAACTCATGCAGCACAAACCCCAGCGCGCTGAACTCCTCGGCCAGCTCCATCACCAGCGAGAAATCTGAAGGCGATAACTGCAGCGTCTGCGGGAACAACAGCTGCTGTGACGCCCCCGACCGTTTGCCCAGCGCCTGGCTGTATTTCTCGTACAGGATACGCTCCTGCGCCGCCTGCTGGTCTACCATCATCAACCCAGACTTCACCTGCACCAGTATGTACTTCTGATGCACCTGCAAAGTTTTAGAACCGCCCGTCATGCCCGCAGAAGCCGCCGGAAACGCCTCTTCGTCAGAGAACAGCTTGCTCTCCACGTTGTTTTCTGGGCTGCTTTGCCGTGCCGCTTCCCGCAGCGCGGAAGGCGTGAAAAAACTCTCATCCCGCTCGCCAGACCCACTGCTGCCCCCGCCGCTGAACGCTTTGCTGGCAAAGGTAGTGGTGACCGGCTGTGACACCGGCGGCTCCGCCGAAGCTCTGGGTGCCCGGGCCGGGGCGGCCTCAAAATCAGTAGACGCGGGAAACTTCATGGGCTGCAGCGGAATATAGTTCACATCGGCCCCAAAGTCCAGCGAAGGGGCAATGTTGTGCAGCCCCAGGCTCTGTTTTACTGCCGCCCGCACAATGGCGTAGACCGTTTTCTCGTCCTCAAACTTGATTTCGGTCTTGGTAGGGTGCACGTTAATGTCAATCGTTTCCGGCGCAATTTCCAGAAACAGGACGTAAAACGGAAAGCTGTCTTTGGGCAGCAACCCTTCATAGGCCGTGAGCACGGCGTGGTTCAGGTACTGGCTCTTGATGAAACGATTGTTCACAAAGAAAAACTGCTCACCACGGCTCTTCTTCGCGAATTCGGGTTTGCCAATGTAGCCGCGTATGTTCAGAAACGGGGTGTTTTCCTCACAGCTGGCCAACTGCTCCTTGTACTCCTTGCCAAAAACACTCACAATGCGCTGGCTCAACTTCCCGGCGGGCAGATTCATCACCTCCACCTCGTTCTGGTACAAAGAGAACGCAATCTCGGGGTTGGCCAGGGCCACGCGCTGGAACTCGTCCAGGATATGGCGCATCTCCACGGGGTTACTTTTCAGGAAATTCCGCCGCGCGGGTACGTTGTAGAAGAGATTTTTGACGCTCACCACCGTGCCTTCGGCCATGGCCGTGGGTTCCTGTTTAATGACCTCGTTGGCTTCAATGGTGAGACACGTGCCCAGCTCGGTGCCGCGCGCGCGCGATTTCAGTTCCACCTGCGCCACGGCGGCAATGGAGGCCATGGCCTCGCCCCTGAACCCCATGGTCCTGATGCGGAACAGGTCCTCGGTGGTCTGGATTTTGGAGGTGGCGTGGCGCTCAAAGCACATGCGGGCGTCGGTCTCGGTCATGCCCAGGCCGTCATCTACCACTTGTATGAGCTGCTTGCCCGCGTCTTTCACAATGAGCTGAATACTAGTGCTGCGCGCGTCTACGCTGTTCTCCAACAACTCCTTCACCACGCTGGCCGGCCGCTGCACCACCTCGCCGGCGGCAATCTGGTTGGCCAAATGCTCGGGTAGTAATCTTATAATATCTGCCATACAAACTTCCCTGCGTAGATTTCGTGAGCTTTTAGCCGTTGCTGCCGCGGCTCAAAACCGCTTTGGCAGCATTTTCTTCGGCATAAAAGCAAAATTTTCAGTAATATTACCAGCTTAAACAGCGACCTGAGGCCCCTCCTGCTCACCCGCTCGCTCTTCTGCTTCTTACGGTGAAACCAAGGCAAACTGCCGTCACCGTTGGGTAAGTTGAAGGGCGTTCTTGTAACGGTGAGGCACCCAACAATTCCGTTTTGGGCTTGTTTTGGGAAAAAGAGGCGATAAACGCCTTTCGGCGGAACAAAGGTCGCGGCTTGGTTTCCTTCTGCGAAATTAGGCCTATGAAACAGTTATTCAAATTTTATTACGCGTTGTGAAATGCTAAGACGATATAGCCTGGGGCTGTTGGCGGTGGTGATGGGCGCCTGGTGGGCTTTGTCGGGGTTTACACCGGCGGGGCGGGCCAAGCCCAGCCTGCAGGAACAGCGTTGGGTAGACAGTGTGTACCAGAGCCTTACGCCCGACCAGCGGCTGGGGCAGCTGTTCATGGTGGCAGCATACTCAAATAAACCGCAGAGCCACGTGCGCGAGATAGAAAATCTGGTGACCCAGTACGGCATTGGCGGCATCATGTTCATGCAGGGCGGCCCCGTGCGCCAAGCCAAACTGACTAACCGCTACCAAGCCTTGGCTAAAACTCCGTTGCTGGTGGCCATTGACGCTGAGTGGGGCCTGGACATGCGTCTGGACAGCAGCATGCACTTCGCCAAACAGATGACCCTGGGGGCCCTGCCCGATGACCGGTACGTGTACCTCATGGGCCGCGAGATTGCGCTCAAGCTCAAACGGCTGGGCGTGCACGTGAATTTCTCGCCGGTGGTAGACGTGAACAGCAACCCCAACAACCCGGTCATTGGCAACCGCTCCTTCGGCGAAAACAAGGAACAGGTCACCCAGCGCAGCATTGCCTACATCAAAGGCCTGCAGGACCACGGCATTATTGCGGTGGCCAAACATTTTCCCGGCCACGGTGACACTAACACAGATTCGCACAAAACTTTGCCGGTGCTGCACCATGACCTGGCGCGGCTTTCTGACGTGGAACTGTACCCGTTCCGGCGCTCATTTGACGCGGGCGTGATGGGCGTAATGGTGGCGCATCTGCACGTACCTAAGCTGGATTCTATTGCCAACCGCGCTGCCACGCTGTCGCCGTACTTAGTTCGCGACTTGCTCAAAGGGAAGATGGAGTACGAGGGGCTGGTTTTCACCGATGCGCTCAACATGAAAGGCGTGACCCGCTACCACAAACCCGGCGAGGTAGACGCGCTGGCCTTTATGGCGGGCAATGACGTGTTGCTTTTCTCTGAAGATGTACCCAAAGCCATCGCCAGCATCCGGCAGGCCGTGCAGGACAGCACCATTCAGGAAACTGAGATTGAGACGCGGGTGCGCAAGATTCTGCACGCCAAATATTGGTCAGGCCTGAATCAGTACAAGCCGGTAGATTTGCAGGATTTGTCGCATGAATTGAGTTTGCCCATGAGCCAGGTGCTGCAGCAGCAATTGTATGAGCAGGCCGTGACGGTGGTGGTGAACAAAGACAATTTGCTGCCGTTCCGGGTACTGGACACCACCGAGTTTGCGTCGGTGTCCATTGGCACCGGCTACAACAACGCCTTCACCAAGACCCTGGACAAATACGCCTCGTTCAAGAAATTCTCGGTAAGTAGCCGCATTGCCCCCGACAGCGTGTATGCTACTATCAAGAAAGATTTGGCTGGGTCTGATGTGGTGGTTATTTCCCTGCATAACTTGAACAGCACGCCGGGAAGGAACTTTGGAATTTCGGGCACCGCCCTAAACTTTATCAAAGACCTGCAGCGCGACCCAACCAAGAAAGTAGTGGTGGTGGTGATGGGCAACGCCTACAGCCTCAAGAATTTTGAAGACAGCAACTGGCTGGTGTGCGGCTATGAAGACAATGAGGTGGTGCAGAAAGTAGTGCCGCAAGTGTTGTTCGGGGCGCTTCCGGCCAACGGGCGGCTGCCGGTCACGGCTTCGCCGAAGTTCAGGGAAGGGGTTGGGCTCTCCACGCCTTCGTTGAGCCGCCTTAAATATTCGGTGCCCGAAAGTGTGGGCATGAACTCGGCTACGCTTAAGCAGATTGACAACATCGCCCTGGAAGCCATTGCCTACGCGGCCACGCCGGGTTGCCAGGTGCTGGTGGTGAAAGACGGAACCGTGGTGCTGGACAAAGCCTACGGCTACTACACCTATGACCGCACCCAGCCCGTTACCGAGAAAACCATCTATGACCTGGCCTCTATCACCAAAGTAGCCGCCACGCTGCAGGCCGTTATGTTCCTGAACGACCAGGGCCGATTGAACTTAGATGCCAAGCTGGTTACCTATCTACCTGAATTGAAGGGCTCCAACAAAGCCAACCTGTTGGTACGGGACGTGCTCTTGCACCAGGCCGGTCTGAGCGCCAACCTCCCGTTCTGGCAGAGAACCCTGTTAGACGGCAAGCCGAACCCCATTTACTATGACACCCTGCGGTCAGAGGCATATCCGTTGGAAGTAACGCCTAATCTATTCGCCAGCCGCCGCGTGGAGGATTCTGTCTGGACCTGGATTGTGAAATCTAACCTGGTGGGTAAGCGCCTGGCCAGCGGGAAGTTTGAGTACCGTTATTCAGACATTGGCATGCACCTCATGAAGCGTGTGGCCGAGCGGCTCCTGAACCAATCCCTGCCTGACTTCCTGGAGCAGAATTTCTATTCGCCCCTGGGCGCAAGTAGTCTGACCTATAACCCGCTGAACAAATTCCTGAAAGAACAGATCGCGCCCACGGCGAAGGATACCGTGTTCAGAAGAACGCAATTGCAGGGAACGGTGCATGATGAAAACGCCGCCATGCTGGGCGGGAAAGCCGGTCACGCGGGCTTGTTCTCCAACGCTAACGACCTGGCCATTCTCCTGCAGATGGATTTGCAGCACGGCAACTACGGCGGTCAGCAGTATTTCAGAACGCCGGTAGTCACCAACTTCGCGCAGAGCGCCAGCCTGGATAACCGCCGCGGTCTGGGCTGGGACAAACCCGAGCCCCAGGGAGACGGTCCCACCTCTGAACTGGCCCCGTTGAGCACGTATGGGCACACCGGCTTTACCGGCACCGGCGCCTGGATTGACCCGGACAACAACCTCATTTACATCTTCTTGTCTAATCGCGTGCACCCTGAGTCAGAGAACAACAAGTTGCTCCAATACAATATCCGCACGCGTATTCATGACGTGGTGTATCAGTCGTTAGAGCAGAGCCAGTAGTTACAAAAAAGCTAAGCAATAGCAATAAGAAGAGGGAAGGTTAGAAACGGTCTAATTCTCCCTCTTTCTTATTAAGTAGTAGTCCCAAACTTTCCGCTTTGCGGTAAAGATGTTTTTACGTTTTGGAGCTAGTTCTTGGAAAACAGCCCGAAAACAGAATTCTGAAAGTCAAATCAAACACTTGCGATTGACACATAAAGGAAACCCATATACTGGCTTCTTGTCTTAAAGTGAACGTGGTGATTCTCTGTGTGCGCGCTATTAGCATCTTCCGAGCCATAGTGGGGGACGCCATGACCGGCAGGTGTACTCCCCTTCCCATGGCGCAAGCGTCCGCTTGTGCCGCTGTTTTGGGGCTACTTTTCGAAAAACAGCACCAAAACAGGAAATTCCTAATCTTATAAGGCCTAGCACCGAATTTATTTTCAAGTGGCGGGTTGGTTCATCCAAAGAAATATTTACAGTTTATTTTAAACTTAATTCAGGCTTCTGCATTAGTATATAGGTATAAAGACAATTTGCATCTTCCACTTTGTCATTCTGAAAGAATCTAGGCAGCGAACTAGATAAGCATTTGCCTACCGCTACTGCCGTTCGTCACCGAGATTCTTACAGAATGACAGAAAGGGAAATGTGTAAGATTAATGGCACCCAGAACTTAGTATACCCAAGCATACCGTTCAGCCCCCTGTTTCTCATAACGTTTCTTACCTTTACAACCCGTTTGAATTGCTATTGAACAGGCCGGTTTTGCTTGATTGTTTATTGATTTTGATATACTGAAAGTATCATGAAGATAGGAATTGTGTGTTACCCCACCTTTGGCGGTAGCGGCGTAGTGGCCACTGAACTAGGGAAAGCGCTGGCCCAGAAGGGTCATAAAGTGCATTTCATTACCTACAGCCAGCCCGCCCGGCTGGACTATTTCAACGAGAACCTGTTTTACCACGAGGTCAATATCCCCAATTACCCGCTGTTCCAGTACGCGCCTTATGAGTTGGCACTGGCCAGCAAGATGGTAGACATTGTGCAGTTTGAGAAGCTAGACGTGCTGCACGTGCATTATGCCATTCCGCATGCCTCGGCAGCGTTCATGGCCAAGCAGATTCTCTTGACCAAAGGCATTCAGATTCCGGTGATCACTACGTTGCACGGCACAGATATCACGCTGGTGGGCAAAGATGCGTCGTATGAGCCAGTGGTCACGTTCAGTATTAACCAGTCAGACGCGGTGACCTCGGTGTCTGAAGACCTGCGCAAGGAGACGTATGAGTACTTCCCTATTGAGAAAGACATTGTGGTGATTCCCAACTTCATCAATCTGGAGCGGTTCCAGAAGCAGAAGAAAGAGCATTTCAAGGCCGCCATTGCGCCGTTTGGCGAAAAACTGCTGGTGCATACCTCCAATTTCAGGGGCGTGAAACGCATTGGCGACGTGATTAAAATTTTCTACAAAGTGCGCGAGCAGATGCCGTCTAAACTGTTGCTGGTGGGTGACGGACCTGAGCGCCCCAAGATGGAAAACCTCTGCCGCAAGCTCAACATCTGCCAGGACGTGCGCTTCCTGGGCAAGCTGGAAGCCGTGGAGGAACTCCTCTCAGTGGCCGATGTCTTTTTGATGCCCTCTGAAAAAGAAAGCTTCGGGTTGGCCGCGCTGGAAGCCATGGCCTGCGAGGTGCCCGTGATTTCGTCTAACGCCGGAGGTTTGCCAGAATTGAATATTCACGGCGTGACCGGCTTCGTGAGCAACGTGGGTGATGTGAAAGACATGGTCAAGAACACGCTTTTCCTCCTGCAAGACGACCAACTGCCAAAATTCAAAGCCGCCGCCCTGGCCCGCGCCAAGGAGTTTGAGATAAACAACATTGTGCCTATGTATGAGGCGGTGTACCAGCAAGCCATTGATGCGGTAAAGGCGGCGGTGTAGTTTTCTGTTTTCGGCCTGTTTTTTGGAAAATAAGCCGGAAACGGAAGAAATTCGTATCTTTAGTTAGAATTTTTGCAATGGGAGTTATGAATATACAGACATTGAAGTACGAACTCATAGAATGGGTCACTAAAACCAATGATAGCGCCCTTCTACAAACCCTCAAGTCTATTAAAGACTCTAATATTGCCTCCAGCGATTGGCTAGAAAAATTAACGCCTGCCGAGCAGGAATCTTTAAACCGCGGTATAAATGACCAGGCACAAGGAAAAGTGTTAACAAGCAGAGAGTTTTGGGCGGATTATGAAGACAACGTTTGACATTCGCTGGTCACAAGAGTCGAAAGCGAAGTTTCAAAAGATTATCGCCTATCTGCGCGCGGAGTGGACAGAAAAAGAAGTCAAAAAATTTGTAAAACGGTTAAAGGAATTTGAGCAAATAGTGGTGCTTTTCCCAGAACTCTATGCCCCCACTAGGGGCGGACTTCGGCGCGCAGTTTTAGGCAAACATCATTCAGTTATTTATAGGATAGATTTTCAACATCGGCTTATCAGAGTCTACACTATCTTTGACAACCGGCAGAATCCGGCCTCTTTGAAAGGGTAATCAAAATATTTCCGTTTTTAGCCTGTTGTGGCGAAAATAGGCCAAAAACGCAAATTCCACTTCTCCCCTTTGTCATCCTGAAAGGAACTTAGGGAACAATGGGCGAACTAGAAAAGCACTTCTCCCCGCTATTGCCACCTGTTCCCTAAGATTCTTCCAAAATGACAAAGAGTGGAGGAGGTAGAAGAACTTGAGAGAAAAGAGCCGGTCAAGGAAGAATAGTAATGAATGGTAGAGAGTTAATGAATTAGAAAACCCGCTCTCTACCCAATCCTCTCCTTCTTCGTACCAAATCACTAAAAACAACGCCCACTTTACTTCTTCCTATGCGCAACTTCAAAATCAGCACGTTTGTGGGCCTTATCTGCGTGGTACAGCTATTGGTAGTGCTGGGCTTCGGGTGGTACAAGGAAAGTGGGGACCTGAAAACGGCGGCCATGTACCTGGTGGTATTTTACCTGACGGCGGTGCTCATCAACTTCGTGTTTGGTTTCTTTCTGATTCTCATCAACCTCAAAAACCGGCTGGACCGGCTCACCTTTCTGCTGCTGTTCCTGCTGGCGGCCTTTCTGGTGGGAAATGAGTTTCTCCAAACCAATGGCTACGTGCTGTACCGGTTTGTAATCATGGTTTCCTTCTTTTTGTGTGCCTTCTACTTCTACCGCGTGCTGAAAAAGAACCAGGCAACTGTCGCGTGATTACGGCACTTGCACCTTCCGTTTTTGGGCTGTTTTCAGAAAAACAGCAAAAACGGAATTCTCCTTTTAAATTAGCACATCAGCACCTTCAAAAATTAGCATAGTAACCTCGTGAAACCAGAACATTCTCTAGATAACCCGTGGACCACCCTTGAAACCAAGCCCGTGTACAGCAACCCCTGGATTAGCGTGCGCGAAGACCAGGTGATTAACCCCGGCGGCGGCAACGGCATTTACGGCGTGGTCTCCATGAAGAACAAGGCCATCGGTATTATTCCCATTGATGACGAAGGCAACACGTGGTTGGTGGGCCAGTACCGTTATCCATTAAACGAGTACTCGTGGGAGATTCCCATGGGCGGCGGCCCCGTGGAGCTGGACGTGCTGGAATCCGCGAAGCGGGAACTGAAGGAGGAAACCGGCCTCACCGCCGCTGAATGGACCAAAATTGCCCGCATTCACACCTCCAATTCCGTCACAGACGAAGAAGGGTTTATTTTTCTGGCCGAGGAACTGACCCACGGCGAGACCGAGATGGAGGAAACCGAGGACATCAAAATCTGGAAGCTTCCGTTCCCTGAGGCCGTGAGAATGGCCATGAACGATGAGATTACCGATGCCATCAGCGTGGCCGGTCTGCTCAAAGCCGAAAAGATTTTATTGACCCGCCGCCCAAAATAAGCGCTTTTTATTGCACTAACTTTTAGTGGCTGGCGTTGCCGTTTTGAGCCTGTTTTGGTGAAAACAGGCCAAAAACGGGTGGCACCGGCCAGAAACGTGGTGCATTTCCTTTTAATTCGTAATTTTGGAAAGATGAAAGCGCTCAAGGCCATCGGTAGAAAGGTGTATTCAGTGTGGTGTACCACCTGGTTTGTACTTCCGTTCATTGTGACGTACCCGCTGTTTAGGCTGTTTATTGCCAAACCCAGCCGTCTTAAGCACGCGCACACCATTAACCGCATCTGGTCTAAGCTGCAGCTGCGCATGTACCTCATGCCCATCACCATACGTGGCCGCGAGCACATTGACCCCAAGCAGCTGTACGTGTTCGCGCCTAACCACAGCTCGTACATTGACATTCCGTTGATCATTGCGGTCATGCCCGGTTTCCTGAATTTTGTGGGGAAAAAGTCTTTGACCAAGGTGCCGCTGTGGGGCAAGATTTACCAGGCGCTCTACATTGCCGTTGACCGGGACAGCCCCGTGAGCCGCGCCAAAGCCTACGTTTCCAGCAAGCAGAGCATTGAGGCGGGGCGCAGCGTGGTGATTTTCCCCGAGGGCAAGATTTCGCCGGAGGCGGGCCGTACCATGCTGCCGTTCAAAGACGGTCCGTTCAAGCTGGCCATTGAGAAGCAGGTGCCGCTGGTGCCCATCACCATGCCCTACAACCACCTGTTCCTGCCAGACGTGAAAGGCAAACTGGTCATTAGGTACCACCCGCTGGAAATGACCATTCACCCGCCAATTTCTACCCAAGGCATGACGTTAGTGGATTTAGAAGCTCTCAAACAGAAGACCTTTGACATTATACAAGCTGAATTAGACGCCCACCAACCACATGAGTACCAACATAGAAACCCTGCGCCAGTTGGCGCACTTAGCCCGGCTAGAGTTTGACCAGACCAAAGAGCAGGAAATGCTTCAGGACCTGAACAACATCTTGAATTGGGTAGACAAGCTGCGCGAACTGGACACCCAGCACGTGGCTCCGCTCATTCATATTTCAGAAGAACTGAATGTGATGCGCGAAGACGTGGCCCAGAACACCGTGAAGCATGAAGATGCCCTGCGCCTGGCGCCGCGCAAAGATTCAGATTATTTCAGGGTTCCTAAGGTTCTGGAGTAGCCTTGATGAAGCCTTTCCCATATTGGCAGGCCCTGGAGCCAAGCCGGCGTTTTCTCTACCTTTTCCTCACGGCCCTTGTAGTGGCCGTGATTGGTTTAGGGGTGTACGGTTATTTCAAAGGCGAACAACTTGTTTATCCGTTAGAAAAGGAAACGGAGCTGTTCCCGGCTGAGGCGCACCTTTTTCCGTCGGCCCCTTTGCTCACTCCTATGCGGGTAGAGGTCAATGCCTATTTGGTCTCGGAACAATATGCCATTGGTGCCATGCATCTCCCCCAGTGGGCGGTTTGGGTGCATTTGGCGGGTCTGGCGGTAGCACTGGTCTTCTTCTGGACAGAGACCAGCACCTTAACCCGTATGGCATATTACGTGGCGGCTACGCTGGGCATGCTCTGGCTCTCCACGTTCAACCTGGACCTGTTGGGGATTTTCCCGGGCACCAGCCGAACGCTTTTACTTATTGGGTTAGGCCTGTTTGGGGTGACCAGCTATCTTTTTCATGCTTTCTGGCGCTCAGGCTCTTTTCTGTTACGTTTTGTGGTGTTCACAGCGCTTACCCTCCTCTTCGGCGGAGCCGTTTTCTTTGCCTCCCCCCTTTCTGGTGCCCTGACAGCCCTGCATATTGTCAATTACAGCACGTTGGGCAGTTTTGTGGCCGCGGTGCTGCTGATGCTGTTAGTGGCGTATGAGAACCTGCACGGCCTTCTCTGGTTCAATACCCATGCCCAACAGCCGCAAAGGCGCTTCGGGCTCCCACAGTTTCTCCTGATCAGTGTACTTTACCTGGGCAACCTGCTCCTGTTGTACCTCCGGCAGGCCGGAATCCTGGAGATAGATTACTTGGGGTTTGATGCCTTGCTGCTCTTCCTTTTTTCTACTGCAGTAGGGTTCTGGGGCCTGCGACAACGGGAGGTGCAATATGCCCGTTTTCTCCAGTTTAAAACCGAGGCAGCGCCTCTGTACCTGGTATTAGCCCTGCTGTCTTTCCTAAACCTGGGGTACGCTTGCTTAATGGCCAATGATACCATGGTACAAGCCTACCGCGGTGCTATCATTCTTACACACTTGGCTTTTGGCATTTCATTTTTGCTGTACGTTCTGGCTAATTTCTGGCCGCTGCTAAAAGAAAAGCTGCGGGTGTACCGGGTGGTGTATGACCCAAAGCGGTTGTCCTTCTTTGTAGTCTACCTCATGGGGGCGGTGTTGCTGGTGATCATGGTCATCAGAAACAACTATGCTGTTTTTTACCAGACCCAGTCAGCGTACTACACCTATCTGGGGGATATGTACCAACAGACTGAAGAAAGTCCGCTGCTGGCAGAGCAGTTTTACAGCGAGGCCAGTCACCGCTCCAGGAGCAATACCCGAGCTCTAGCCTCTCTGGCAGACATGTACCATGCTGGCGGCATGCGCACCTTAGAGAGGAACCGGCTTGAGGATCTTCTCTCCAGAAAACCCTCCCCGCAGGGATTCTTACAATTAGCCAATCTCTATACAGACCCGTCAGATTTGTTTGACCATCTCAAGGTCCTCCAGACGGGTGTACGCCAGTTTCCTGAATACGCGCCGCTTCTGAACAACCTGGGCTTGCTGTATGGCACCACTACCTTCACAGACTCTGCGGCTTTTTATTTAGACAAGGCGCTGGCTCACAGCCATGAGCCGGAAGTGGTACAGGCAAATCAGCTGGCATTTCTCTTCAAGCATGGCTTTAAGCAGCAGGCGGTAGAATTCTCCCAGACGTATGACCATGACCGCCACCTGCCCCTACTGACAAACAAATTAGCCATCGGTTTTCTTATTGGTGGAAAAACACCTGTACAGACAACGGCTCCATTACAGGACAGCATCCTGTCTTCCGCATCTTTTGCGTATTTCTACCTCCAACACCTGCTTCCTACATCTAAAGGCGAGCGCAAGGCGGGCATTGCCCAAGTAGACCGGCTCCTGAGACAAGAGGCAAACCTTGGGTTTACTGATGACCTTACCCTCCTGAAGGCTGTTCTACAGCAACGGGCCGGTTACCCCGCTCAGGCAAAAGCGACCCTGGAGCAATTGGCCGCTAACAATACAGCAACGGCTGGCCACTACAATGACATTTTGGGGCAATGGATGCTGCAGGTACAGCTGTATCCTTCTGCTGCTGCCTATTTTGGGAAGGCCCGGCAGGCTGGGTACCGTGATGCGCAGTTACATGAAGCGGTGGCCTTGGCCTTGGCTGGGCAAGAAAGTGAGGCCGCTCAACTGGCGCTGCAAACCACTACCCTGCCGGAGGCGTGGCAACAGCGCGCCGCCACCCAACTGGCCATTGCCACGCAGTTGACGCCTAGCCAGGCAGCCACAGCCCCAGATTCCCTGAAAGTCCAGTTTCTGCAGCTTAAAGCCCAGAAGTTGCCCCTGGACCAGGTGGAGCAGGTGGCCACTACCATTACCACTCCAGCGCTGGCCCCGGCAGCTGCCTTGCCCTTGATTGAAAGGTATCTGCAGGAAAAAAACCTCACCACTGCCCAAAACCTGTTACAGGCCCATTTTCCGGCTTCTTTTCCCAAAAATTATCTAAAGTCAAAAGCCAACGCCTTGCAGGCGGCACTATGGTGGCAGGCAGAGCAGTGGCAGGAGCTGAAAACCCAGCTGCCTTCCCTTTATTTTACCCCCCAAGACATAGGTGTCAAGCTTTATTATCAGGCAAAGCTGGCTCAGCGTAATAAACAGACCAAAGAAGCGACTAATCTCTTTGAACAGCTGGTACGGCAGGCACCATGGTATGAAGCAGGTTATTTGGCTGCCGCCGATTTCCTGGTCCGCCAAAAGCAGCCTCTGAAAGCCTATGACTTACTGCTGGAAGGTATTACCTTTAACCCGTCCTCCATCGCTTTGAGAAAAGCCTATGTGCGGTTGGCATTTGACCAGGGGTTACGGGAGTATGGCCTGCAGGGACTGGAGCAACTGGAGCCTTTGTTACTGCCCGCTGATTACTTTCGCTTTAGAAAAGAAATAGATGCCAAACTGCAGGCCAGTGATTCACTGCAGCAGGAATGGCAATAAACAACGGCCTTATGAGCACCATCATTAAAACCGAGGAAATCTCTAAGATGTACCAGATGGGAACAGAACAGATCCACGCGCTCCGTTCTATTTCCATTGAAATTAAAAAAGGGGAATACGTGGCCTTCATGGGCCCGTCCGGTTCTGGAAAGTCTACGCTTATGAATATTGTAGGCTGCCTGGACACGCCCACCTCCGGCCGGTATATCCTGAACGGGAATGATGTCAGCAATATGGTAGACAACGAGCTGGCCACCGTGCGCAACAAAGAGATTGGGTTTGTGTTTCAGACGTTCAACCTGCTTCCCCGCTCCTCTTCCCTAGACAATGTGGCCCTCCCCCTGATCTATGCCGGTTACGGCAAAGCCGAAAGGGAAGAACGCGCCATGGCTGCGCTGACCAGCGTTGGCCTTGGCAGCAGAGCCCATCATAAACCCAATGAGTTGTCTGGTGGTCAGCGCCAACGGGTAGCCATTGCCCGCGCCCTTGTCAATGATCCCAGCATTATTCTGGCAGATGAGCCTACCGGGAACCTGGACACCAAGACTTCTTATGAAATCATGGAGCTGTTTGAGAACCTGCACGCCAAAGGCAATACCATTATCATGGTTACGCACGAAGACGACATTGCCCATTATGCCCACCGTATTGTGCGCCTGCGGGACGGGCTAGTAGAAACCGATGAAATGAACCAGAACGTGACGGTTCCTGCCCAGCAGGCGGCCGCGCATACTTCCCCCTCATGAAGATTTATACCAAGACCGGAGACAAAGGAGAAACATCGCTCATTGGTGGTACCCGCGTAAAGAAATCGCACCTGCGCATTGAGGCCTACGGTACTGTAGATGAGCTCAACTCTTTTATTGGCGTGGTGCGCGACCAGGAGGTAAACCAGAAACGGCAGGAGCTGTTTTCAGAAATTCAAGACAGGCTCTTTACTATTGGCGCTACCTTGGCCACAGATCCTGACAAAAACGTGAAGATGCAGACCCCAGACCTCCATGAAACGGATATACAGCTACTGGAAGAGCAAATGGATCTGCTGGACCAGCACCTTCCGGCATTACGCAACTTCATCTTACCGGGTGGTCACCAGGCTGTCTCTTTCTGTCACGTGGCCCGCAGCGTCTGCCGCCGGGCAGAGCGCCTGGCTATTGCCCTTCAGGAGGAATCTCATGTAGATGACCTGGTGGTGAAGTATTTAAACCGTCTTTCAGATTTCTTATTTGTCTTAAGTAGGGCAATAAGTTTTGAATTAGGAGTAAAAGAAATAACTTGGAAGCCTCGTATGTGAGGCTTTTTTTATTCTTTCCAGCCATATTTTACGTACACTATTACCATTTACACCATACCTATGCAAACAGAAGCGATGCCAATTCATACTACTGTTACCACCGCCAGCCAACTGGCTAACTTAGATTTAGAGAACCTCCAGTTCGGAAAAGTTTTTGCAGACCACATGCTGGTCATTGATTATAAAAACGGTGCCTGGCAAGAGCCTCACATCTTGCCTTATGGCCCTATTGAAGTAAGTCCGGCCATGGCGGCCATTCACTACGGCCAAGCGCTTTTTGAAGGCATGAAAGCCTATAAAACCAAAGAAGGTGAAGTCGTGCTTTTCCGCCCGCAAGCTAACTGGGCCCGGTTGAATGAATCGGCCAAACGCCTGTGCATGCCTGAGATCCCAGAAGACCTTTTCATGGAGGGTTTAAAGCAGTTGGTTGCTTTAGATGCGGACTGGGTTCCCCAGCGCCCGGGTTACTCTCTGTACATCCGGCCAGTGATGTTCGGGTCAGAGGGATTGTTGGGCGTTCGTCCTGCTGAGGAATACAAATTCATCATTTTCTGCAGCCCCGCCAGCAGCTATTATGCAGAGCCGGTACGGGTTAAAATTGAGGAACATTACACCAGAGCCGTTGAAGGCGGATTTGGTTTTGCCAAAGCAGCCGGGAACTACGGCGGCTCTCTGCTCCCGGCAAAGCTGGCCCACCAGGAAGGGTACCATCAAATCATCTGGACAGATGGCCGCGAACACAATTTCATTGAGGAGTCAGGCACCATGAACGTTATGTTTGTGATAGATGGCACCTTGGTTACCCCCGCCTTGAGTACTTCTATTCTGGCAGGGGTAACCCGTGATAGCGTACTACAGTTGGCCCGCGACTGGGGCATGAAGGTAGAGGAGCGCAGAATTCCTATTCAGGAAATTGTAGATGCCTACGCCGCCGGCAAACTGGAAGATGCGTTTGGTACCGGTACTGCCGCCACCATTGCGCATATCAAGTCTATCACCTACCAAGACCAGGAAATGATGTTGCCACCGGTAGCAGATAGAAAATTCTCCAACCGTGTTGCCCAGGAGCTGGATGCCATTAGGTATGGAATGGCCCCAGACCCTCATGGCTGGGTAGTTCCCGTTCAATAAGTATTCTTTCACTATATCCTTAGGAAGTAGCGGGCTGATCTGGCTCCTACTTCCTATTTTTGTTTCAGGGGAGACATCATAAAAAAGCGTAGCCAGGTGATTTCTGTTTTTGGCCTGTTTTTCAAAAAACAGTCAAAAACAGAAACCCGGTTCATGAACTGAACGGTTATTATTTGTGCTCCTGTACATACTTGCACCCAGTTAAAAATTACTAGATTATAAACCATGACTCAAGAACAGATTAAAGAGTTGAAAGGCCGCGTTGAGGCTTTGAGGAGGTATCTTTGACTATGATGCCAAGAAAGAACAGGTAACCGCGTTAGAAGAAAAATCTCTTGCCCCTGATTTTTGGGATGATCCTAAAAAAGCAGAGTCACTCCTGAAGGAAACAAAAAGCCTGAAAACCTGGACAGATGATTTTGAAGCTACGGCCAAAGCCGTAGAAGACCTGGAGGTGTTGTTTGATTTCTACAAAGAGGGTGACGTGTCTGAAGAAGACATGAATTCTGAATTCAAACAAACCGAGAAGGTAGTGGAAGGGCTTGAGTTCAAACGGATGCTCAGCAATGAGGAAGACCAGTTAGGCGCCATGTTGGAAGTAAACTCCGGAGCCGGCGGTACTGAGAGCCAGGATTGGGCAGAAATGCTCTACCGCATGTACCTCATGTGGGGAGAACGCAAAGGCTACACGGTTAAACAGGTAGATTTTCAGCCCGGTGATGGTGCTGGAATCAAGTCTGCCACGCTCCAGTTTGAAGGGGACTTTGCCTACGGCTACTTAAAAGCAGAGATTGGGGTTCACCGCCTGGTACGTATTTCCCCGTTTGATTCCGGCGGCCGCCGCCACACTTCTTTTGCCTCTGTCTTCGCCTACCCTATTGTAGATGATACCATTGATATTCAGGTAAACCCGGCAGATATTGAATGGGACACGTTCCGGTCAGGAGGTGCCGGTGGGCAGAATGTGAACAAGGTGGAAACAGCGGTACGCCTGAAACATAAGCCCTCTGGCATTGTCATTGCCTGCCAAATTGAGCGGTCCCAGCTCATGAACAAAGAGCACGCCATCAGAATGCTGAAATCCCAGCTCTACCAGATTGAAATCAACAAGCGGAATGAGGAACGGGATAAGCTGGAAAGCACCAAAAAGCGCATCGACTTTGGTTCCCAGATCAGGAACTATGTACTGCACCCGTACAAACTGGTGAAAGATATTAGAACCAGTGTGGAGCGCAGTGATGTGCAGAATGTGTTAGATGGGGATTTGGATGAGTATATTAAGGCTTATTTGATGCAGAGTTAGGTTTAAAAGTATCTAAATCCATTAACTATTAGATGGTTTACAATGGCAGAAGTTAGATTCTGAAACTAACTCGGATATCCATTAAATAATTTTATTTTACCTCCTACCTAGTTTTATTTTCTGGCTTTTTTCTAAAACAGCTAGAAAATAAAAAGATTACATATTCTGAAGAATCTATATTACTAACTATATTCAATTACAAGTTGTATTTCTCTTGTTTAATAATAAAAAAGGGCTGCAAATGCAGCCCTTTTTTATTATTAAAAGTTAATATTAGGGCCTAGGGCCCGTATAAATCCACTTCTCCTTCAAGAAGAGAGTTTCAACACCTGCTTGAACCATAATATAACTTACTTCTAATGTTTTATCACCAGTTGGAGTAATTGTCATTTTATTAACTCCTGTTGGATCAATTTTAGCGCTTCTATTACTAGCATTTCCAGCTGGATAGTAATTATCCACAGAAACTACATTATTAGTAGCCAAATCAAAATTAAAAACTGGGCTAAAGTTACCAAAATAGCTCCCTGCGCCAGCATTCAAGAAGCTAATACCTTGCAAACCACCGTTCAAAACTGGGTCAAAAGATTCATTTGAATCTTCATCTAATGTACGAAGCTGTCTAGTTCTTGGTGTATTAGCAGTAAACGCTGCATTAGAATGTCTAAAAACAATGTTTTCAACTCTGTAAACACCATCATATTTGTTCTTTACAGAAACAGAAATAACATTGGTGCCATAATTACCACTAATAGTATATCCTGCTTTGTCAACATTAGCAATTGATAGAGGTAAGCCATATACTACCGCTGGATTTAATAAGCTAGTATTTAAAGTAGCTTTCAAGACACCTTTTCTGCTTCCAGCAGGAATTACTACCTCCAACCCATTGGGTAAAGTGTAAAAATTTGTTGGTAATAACGTTCTTGTAGCAGGGAGTTTAGTAGGATCAATTTTCAATGTCACCTTGATATCTTCATTAGCTACTTCACTTGCGGCCAAATTGATTGTAATCAGATCAATGGCAGTTGGCTGGGCTGAAATCTCAGTAGCTATAGCCTTCGTAGTAGTAGGAAACTCTACCACTTTGAAGGCATCCTCATTGATCATACCATACTTTTGCTCTTCCTCAATAAAAGGATCATTTAGGCAAGAAGTCAACCCGGCTACAAATAAAGCCAAGGTAAACAGTTTAGAATATTTTATCATTTTCTTATAAGACTTAAATCAGAAACTATTTATCCCAAAACACTTTAGAAGTCTGAGGATTCACATTACCCTCAGCAGACACATTACCAGCATTTGTAGTATATTCAATAGTAGGATACTGCAAACGAAGTGGAATGATATTATTACCTCTTCCACTAGCCAGTGATAGCGGCAGGTCATTTGGAACACCTACTCTTCTGTAATCAACGTATGCTTCAAAGTTAGCAATACCAGTTAAAGCCAGGTATTTCTGCATTACTATCAAGTTAATTTTGTTAGCAGCTGCATCATAATTAGCAATGCTTTCAGTCAAATAAGTATTAGCAGTAGCTGTTGCATTTGTTACACCTAGCCACATAAATGACTCTCTAACCGCATTTTCATAGGCTGTTTTGGCATCACCGGCCATCCATCCTCTCTGAACAGCTTCTGCCTGTAAAAACATACTTTCTACTGAAGTCAACAGCCATTGGGGTTGTGTAGCACTTCTTGCTAAGCCTGGGCCAGCAACATCTGAAGAGTTAGCGGCCTTTGGTTCGTCGTTACCTATGGCTTCACCAAAGTTATAACCATAATAATCATTTGGCTGAGCAGTAGTTTTAGTAGCAACTTTGCTAAAAAAGTACTGATAGCGTATATCATTATTATTTCTATACTTATTCAATACATAGTTGTTGGCTCTGTTGTACTGATCTACTGCGGCTGTAGGGGCAGTAGCATTCGCTTTGTACGCATCCCAGAAAGGGTTTTGCTGCCCAGTGATAACAGCATATCCAGGTTGTACGGCGGCAGTCTCCCCGCTCATTAAAAACCCACTTCCCTCTGCTGTAACTTTAGCAAGTTCAGCAGTTGCATTGAACCCAGTTACCTCAGACTGACGAACGATTAGCTTGAGACGCTGAGTGTTGATTAATTTTCTCCACATCAATTTTTCAGCGGCGGCATCTGTAGTTCTCCCTGCACCAAATAGAATATCTACGTTACGCATTTCTGGGGTTATCTCAGCGTCAGCCATTAATTTGGCGGCTGTTTCTAACTGTACCAGCAGGTCTTTATAGATATCTTCCCCTTTATCATAGGCAGGCAAGATGTTCCCTTGAAAGTCAAATGCTTTGGAGTAAGGTACGTTGTTGTATTGATCCACTAAATACATAAAGCCAATAGACTTGATCACTTTAGCAGCAGCAGTATAAAATGGCTGGTTTAATACAACAGATTTCTTCTCCATGATATCTGCATCTGTTAAGATATCATACCAACCAGACCATTGTCCTGCCTGGTATCCAGTAGAGATGTTATAAGATTCCTGCTCATTGTTAGGACCATACGTTCCTGAACGAGCCCAGTAACCAGTCCAGTGTGCCGCATAGTTAAATGACGTAGCCACCCTGGCAGCAGTAGCATGCAAAGCCCTTGGCAAAATTAACTGAGGGGTAATAGACTCTTCAGTTGCCGAGTTTGGGTTTTGGTTGATATCAAAGAAGTCATCACCACAGCCAGACGCGCCAAGCATCAGCAGTGCAAAGACCGTATATATAACTTTTTTCATTTTACTTTTTTGTGTTTAAATAATATTAATTAAAACGTCAAGGTGATATTACCACCAAACACCCGGGTAGGGGGGTTAATTTGAGAGGTAGTCACACCGGCAGAGTTTCCTGTAGTATTGTTGAAATCAGGGTCAGTGAACTCATTTGTATCAGGTAACCATAAGAAAAGGTTTCTACCTGTTAAGGCAACTGTTACACCCTTCACTACATTCTGTCTGGCAAGAAGGCTGGCAGGAAGCGAATAGCTTAGTGCAACCTCACGAAGCCTCCAAGAGGCAGCACTTGTAATAAAGTTTGAAGTTACTGATCTGTAAACGGTTGTATAAAAAGTCTCTGGGCTGTTGATGGTAACATTGGTATTTGGCACATAGTTCCCATCAGACCCTAGAATTACAGAGTTAGGGAATACAAATCTCTCACGGTTATTTCTTGCGGTTGCAGCAGAAACCCCTGTCCAAGCCATTGCATTGCCAATGTCATGGTAGGAGTAGTGTCCAGTTTTGTATTCAGCTAGCACAGACAGATTCAACCCTTTCCAGGTTACTGATGGGTTCAAGCCTACAGTCCATTTAGGTAATGTACGTCCATATATTTTATTAACAGGGTCAAGTGAAGGCAAGCCTGAAGTAGCATCCACAATTACTCTTCCTTGTGGGTCTCTGGCATAATCAGCTGCTTTCAATACATAGGCTGGCATGCCGTTTACAATATTGTTCAGGTTGCCAATAGAAAGTTCATTAAGCTCTCCATACACTTCATTTACCTCATTTGTGTTGTAAGAGGCATTCCCTCTAAACTCTACATCAAAGTCACCTAACTTCACCAATGGGGTTAATCTTAAATCAAATTCAACCCCCTGGTTTTTGAAAGATGCTGCATTCACAGTAGCACCTGTATACCCAGTTGCTGGAGAAATCTGGATATCAATGATTTGATCTGAGTTTTGTTGCGTATAGTAGGTAGCCTCAATATTTACTCTACCATCTAAGAAACCACTTTCAAATCCAACCTCAGTACTTTTAATAGATTCAGGTTTTAAGTATCTGTCAGGGATAGTGTTGGCAGCAGTATAACCGGGAAGAGTTCCGTAGGGGAAACCACTCGCCTGGCCAAAGGTAGCCTGTAAGCTATAGGCATCAATATCAGCATTTGCAGTTTCATTCCAGGAAGCTCTCAATTTTAAGTAAGAAAGGAATTTGTTATCCTGTAAAACTGGAATCACATCACTCAACACCAATGAACCGCTTACTCCTGGGTAGAAGAAAGAATTATTGCTTGGGTCAAGTACTGACACCTGATCATTACGTCCAGTAAATTCAACGTTTGCCCATCCTTTATAGCTTAAGCCGGCGCTGGCATAGTATGAGAACATCCGAACTTTGCTAGAAGGAGAAGAACCACCCAATTGGCCAATACGGTTACCAACATTAAATAACTCAGGAACTACCAAGCTATTAGCACTTACTCTAGTATCCCGGGCATCTGTCTGGCGCACATAGGTACCCACAATAGCATTCACTTTAAAATCATCATTGATCTGCTTATTGAAATTAGCAAAAAACTCAGATGATAATCTGATGTATTTATAAGATCTCTCACCAACAGCGCCAGGCACATTTTTCAGACCTCTCTGAATAGCATAGACAGAAGGAACTTCTCCTTTAGAAGTACTTCTTTCGGTTATTGTTTGATTAGTTAGACCAGCGCGGTAAGTGAAGCTTAACCAGTCAGTTGCTTTAAAACCAAAATCTAAATTTGAAATCAAGTCTTCCCTTCTACCGTCCAAACGCCAGTTATCAATTGCAAAATAAGGGTTTAAGCCGTAGTCATTGAAATAAGTATTGTACTGTGCGTAAGGATTGTTATTAAAGTCTTTGTAAGAGGTTAAAGGTACATGGGCAGGTGTATTGAAAATTAGGTTCATCAAACCTGAATTCAAACCTACGTTGTTTGCCGTATTCCAGGCAGCCATAGACGCATCATCAAATACGTTATAGTTTTGCTGGATATAGTTTACATTAAAACCTGCTCTAAATTTACCGTATTCTCTTGCAGTATTTAAACGAACACCAGTTCTACGGTTCTCATCATCAGGCACAATACCATTTATTTTGGCATCTTGTAAACTCAAGTAAAAATCTTTTAAAGCAAAAGAGACATCATTTTGCATGGTCACTCCTGTGTTAAAGAATTTCTTTCTATCGTTTTTAGGGCTATAAGTGGTTGTTTGCACTGTTGGCTGACCAGTTGCAGGGTCATCAAACTCATGACCTAACTCAACTGTAGAGCCATCAAAGGCAGGCCCCCAAGACCAGTTTTCATAAGGAATATACTCTCCTGAACCGCCGCTACCAAAAGACTCCTGAAATTTAGGGAAGAAAGAAATTCTCTGAAGTTGAGTAGAATGGCTTACAGTAACAACAGGTTTTTCATCAAGAGAACCCTTTTTAGTATTCAAAACAATTACCCCGTTACGAGCATCTGGACCATAAAGGGCAGCACCGGAAGCACCTTTCAATACAGTTACACTCTCTATATCATTAGGGTTGATAGAAGAAAGGTAGCTAATGCTTGTAGGAACCCCATCTAACAAAAGAAGCGGGTTGTTGTTTCCAGTCAAAGAACGAATACCTCTCAAGTTGATTTTCACATTCTCGAACACCCCGTTATTTACTGAGTTGATGTTCAAACCAGATACTTTTCCTTGTAAACCGTGGGCAACGTTCACGGGTGTAGCCCGGGTAATTACCTCTTCCGTCACAGTAGTGGCAGCATACCCTACTTCCTTTTTCTGTCTCTCAATACCCAAGGCAGTAACAACCACCTCACCTAATTGACGGGCATCTACAGCCAGACGAACATTGACAGTAGTTTGGTTGCCAATGGCAATTTCTTGCGCATTATACCCAATAAAGGAGAACACCAAAGTACCGCCAGCAGAAGGAACAGTGATGGAATACCCACCGTTCACATCTGTAGGAGACGCTGTACTAGTTCCTTTTAATTGTACTGTCACGCCAGGCATTCCTTCGCCAGTAGACGCATCAGTCACTCGCCCCGTGATCGTCTTGCCTTGTGCCATGGCTTCATTCAGAAGCACAGACAACAAGAAAAGACTTAAGAGTAAGATTTTCTTCATGTTGATTTTGTTTAATGGTTTGTTTGGATGAAAATGATTCCAATGATAGGGAACTTTAACAAGAAATAAAAATAAAACATCATACAATATAATTCAAGCACGCCTATAGCCTCGTTTTGGCAATTATTTGAATATACCACCATATTCAAATTCTGAAAAGGTTTTAAAGATTACCTCTACCTGTCTATGATAAAAACATATAAAAAACTGTATATTTAAAATAGCACCCTACTCAACAGGTAGCTTTCAAAGAGACGGATCATGTTTTAAGAATTACTTTCTTTATGGTAGTGGGTAGGATTATTCAACAATTGTGACGGTTACAATTGCTCAAATAGTTGACTTGAGAGCCTAAGGAGGAGCCTGTGCGGCCACCCAGGCAATTGTTTTGCAAATCAAATTCATGAAAGCATACATTCTTTATGCTCTATCTTCTACTTGAAAAACCTCACATCTAATAACGGAGACGCTTATTTTCCACCTCTAGGCATACAAGCTTTACTAAAATAAAAACACTTTCATATCACCAGTATTCAATGCATTTAGGGGATGAAAATTCTTGCTTAAGAATTATACTTAATATAACCTTATCCTACTTTATAGAATCAGTAGTTTACATAATATCATACACTCAATTGATATAGAATTAATTTACTCATTTAATTAATAATTACGCAAGGGTATATTTTATTATAATTCACTAATTATCTTTCAATTAATTCCAAACACAAGAACCAAATTATCAAACACTTACAAGGATCAATAAAGTACTCCATGATTCTATTAAATAAATTTCTCAGTTCTATTTTCCAATAATCTTGCCCCAGATTTAAATATCGGAACAAGCTGCAGGCAAATAGTGTTAATGTCACCAGGAAGGAAGCTATTCTCCCCAGACTCCAGACATCAAGTTCAGTACCACAATGCCCCCATACGTACAACGGCAGAACACACTTGCCTTCAACAAGAAGACGAAGCGGAAGAAAGCTACTTCTCTTCTTCAGCAGGTTTTGTTGGCAGCTGTCCTGCCCTTTCTCTTCCTGCTGACAACAGGGTTCCAACCAGTCAGTCCTATTGACCCCATCCAGTTAAAAGCAGAGCCCTTGCCTTTCACGCCTAAAGAATTTTACCTGGCAGAAGTGCTGGACGAACGATCAACAACAAAAGCGGTGGCATTTTTGATTACAGGCAACTCTAAGTCAACTACGCCCCAGGGGATAGACCTGCAGGGAGGGGGCCTGGCGGCGGTGAAAGCGTATATAGCAGAAAGTTTGCCCCGCAACCCCAGTCTGCGCCCAATCCAGATGCGGCTGAAAGAGTACCAGGTAACAGAAACACCCGGCGCAAACGGGAAAATTGACGGCAGGGTGAGTATTTCCGCATCATTTGAGGTACAGCGCGAGGGGCAGATGCTCCACCTGTTTGAGTATAAAAGCGGCGCCCGCTACAGCAGACCCGCAGCTCAGCTGGGGGTAGTGGAGCCCACCCTCCGGAAAGTTCTATCAGAATCTCTGCGGTATCTGGATTTGTGGGTCAACCAGGAGGCGCCGTACAACGAGAAGTTAGCCAGAAATTTAAAAGTCACTTTTTCAGACTATACCCGCAACACAGAAGAAGACACTCTCTTTTATGATGTGAACCGCCCGTTGCAGTGGAGCGACTTCAAGGGCGGGTCGCCAAGGGGAGGTTTTGCCGCTTCCATTTTCCCCTTCATTTCTAATGATATCCACGCAGTGGTCAAGAATGGCACCATTTACGTAAACATCCAGATCAAGACGTACATGATCAAAAGCCTGTCCCGGTCAAGGGCAGACGCCAGAAACGCCTATGGCCTGAACCACGAGCAGCGGCATTTTGATCTGGTAAAACTGGTGACAGAGCATTACAAGCAGCGCATCAGAAAAGCCAAGCTGACCCTGGCCGACTATGACAGCATGATCAAATACCAATACCTGGAGGAACTCTGGGAATTAGACGCCTTGCAAAAAAAATACGACACAGAAACCAACCATGGCCTCAACGCAACGGCGCAAACCAGATGGAACCAGAAAATTGAGGAGGAACTTGCAAGTTTAGGACTCAGGAAACCTTCCCTTTAAAAACACCAGCGGGGCACTCCTATATTATATAGGAGTGCCCCGCTGTTTATGCCTGTTTTACAAAAAGTAGCCTAAAAACAGGAAGAGCTATGGAGAACTAGCTGCCAAATATTTCCTCCAGCACCCCCGCCAGCCGCACCCCGCCTTTCAGCAGTTGCGCATTCAGGGTGGCTATGTAATGAAAGTTGTACGTATAGCTGAGCTTTTCCTGCGGCTTCACGCCTTTGTAGAGCTGGTCAGCAATCTGGTAAGACTCAAAGAACCACTGGGTCATGGGCTGGTTCTTCCAGATCTTGCTCTGTTCTTTAGAGACACAGTTGAGCGCGGTGGCGTATTCTGTATAGCTCAGCTGCTGGTATTCTATCAATTGGCTGTCCCAGAGACGGTGCAGGTTGGTGGGTTGGTTGAACCACTCCACCCTAATACGGTTTCCGCCCAGGTCTTCTGGCCGGCCCACGTGCATGGGTTGGTGCACATCCCCCACCAAGTGGATCAATATCTTGAGGTATTGTGCTTTCTTAACCGGCTCCAGCTCCTTCTTCTTCAGTTCAGCTATCAGGAAATTGATTCTGGTGTAGGCATCAACGGCGGTGTCCTGCTTTAAAATTGTCTCCACCTCGGCCTGGGTGAGGCCTTCCTTCAGGTTGATGTAATGCCACGTGTCCAGGTAGTCAAAGGCGGGGTCAGACTTCACAAAATCAGGCCAGTTGCTGACCATGGCCACAGATTCAGGGCCTAAGACCTTGCGTATGTTCTTCTTCGCCCTGTTAGACAGGTGCCTCTCAGCTATTTCGCCCACAATACGGTGGCCCAGCATTCCCCACGCCATAGACTGCAGCGGGAGGTAGACAAACAAACAAAGCAGGAGAACTCGCTGAAGAACTTTCATGAATGCGTTGGTAGAAGTATTTCGGCGGCCGCCGATGCACAAAAGTAGCAAAACCCCTAAACTTTACACGCCGAATTCTGTTTTCGGCCTGTTTTTAGGAAAACAGGCCAAAACAGAATTAGAAATCCCGAACCGAACAGACCACCCCCTTCGCCAACGCCGGGTTCTCCATTAACTGCACCAGCTTGGCCGCCGCCGCCTCTGGGGAGGCCAGCTGCCCGTTTGCCTTCAGGTCTTTAAAGTACTGCAGGCTGCTGAACTGGCCTGGGTGCGCCCCTCTGATCTGCTCCTGCATGTCTGTGTCTATTACGCCCGGCGCCACCGAGTAAATGCGTACGCCGGTGCCTAGCTTCTCCTGCTCTACCTGCGCGGTTTGGGAGAGCATGTCCAGCGCCGCCTTTGAGGCGCAGTAGGCCGCCCAACCGTCTTTGGGGCTTTTACCGGCTCCGGAGCTGATGTTCAGGATCATCTTTTCGCAGTTGGTCTTGTGTTGGTAACTCTGCAGGAACAGGTTCATGAACATGGCCGGTACAATCACGTTCACGTCAAAGACGAATTCAAAGTGCTCGTTCTGGCTTTGCCCCATGTACCCAATCTCCCCTACCACCCCGGCGTTGTTCACCAGCACCAGCCGCTGGGCGTCTTCAAACGGAAGAAACACCTTGTGCAGATTATGCTCCACCCCGGCAATGTCTGAAAAATCAAGGGGCTGGTGCCGGTAACGCGGGTGCGTGAGGGTGCAGTTGCGGGAAACCCCTATCACAAAGTTGGTCTCCTGCTCCAGCAGAGACTCTGCCAGGGCTTTACCCACGCCCCGGCTGGTACCGGTAATAATGTAGTAGTTCATTTCAATCTATTAGGAATTGAGAATTAAGAATTTACCTCAGCCCGGTGGTTCTTATGACCTTTCTTGAAAACCTCCTGTCAAATACACTGTTTCTGTTTTCGGGCTGTTTTGGCCAAAATAGGCCGGAAACGCAAATATCACCTCACGTAGCCAGCAGTATCACGGTCTGCTGACCAATAACATCTACGGAAAACTGTCTCTATGGCTTCACGCCCTTAGCCTTGCCCCTCTCCTTTCCAATCTTCCTTCGGCCGCCAGGCCGGGTCAAACGCTTTGGCCTGCGGGCCTAAATTCCCCAAGTCAAGGGTGATGCCGCTGTCTCCTTTCCGGTTGCTGGTGTGGTGGTCCAGAATGAGACAGAACGCCAGGAGCAACTCATGGTCTGCGCGGTCATCTGCCACCAGATGGTAATTGTCACCGTTGAACCAGGAAACCGCCGCCTTGTCCCACCACGCTAGCTGCCGCCCGTCTTTGTACACCGAATATTTGCGGCCACGGTGCCCGAAAACCTCATACCGGCTGCCCCCCACGTAGCACTGGTAATGGTTCTTCCAGAACGAGACGGTGGTAAATGCGGCCTCGGTGCCGCCCTCAAATTTAAGGCCGTAGCTGGCCTTGCCCCACGCCCACTGCTGCCGTATGGTCACCGCCGGAAAATCACAGCCCACCTTGAACACCTGCAGCTCGGCCATCCACTTAAACAGGCTGCTGGTGGCGTAGTACGCTTCCTGCCCGTTCAGGTAGATCCTGTACTTGTCCCGTACCGACAGTTTTTGCTGGTTGATGTCTATGACCATGGAGGCGGCTTATTGGCTGTTTCTACGCTAATTTCCTGAAAACAGCCCGAAAACAGAAAAGCTTCTTCGCCTGCGGCGGAAATATCTTCCCCCCCAACTTCTCTCAAGCCGGCTCTTCCAGATTTGCAATCCGGAAGCAAGTACTCCGGGTATTTGCAATCCCCGTCCCGAATTATTTGACTTCCACGCGCCGCGGATTGCAAATCCGCAGTTACTGAAATTCGGGATTACAAATCCTGAATAGTTAAAATTTTGAACAGCAAAGCTGAAAGATACACATAAAGGTGTTCCCCTCCTTGGAGGGGCAGGGGTGGGTTACTAGTACCTATGAGATGCGCAGCATCTGTGATATGTAACTTGCTTCGCATTCAGTTTCAATCCTCTTCACCAAGACCGTTTCTGACCTGTTTTCACAAAAACAGGCCCAAAACGGAAGAAGCCGCTCCCTAAAAGTAAAGGAAACGGCTTCTCTTCTATCTCTTTTATAGAAAAAGAAGTTAGACCAAAGGGTCATTGCACTCGCTTGTATAGTTTGCCCACAGGTTCCTTTCAGGATGACAGAAAGGAAGAGGTTGGCCCACAAGATTCTTCCAGAATGACAATTGGGAATTGAGAATCAAGAATTCATAATGTCTAATTCTTGATTCCTGATTCTCAATTCCCAATTAAAGAATGTATTGGCTCAGGTCGCGGTTCTTCACCATGTCTCTAAGACGTTCTTCTACCATTTCTGGGGTTATCATGAGCTTGGCGTTTACCGGAATGGTGTCTGGCACCTCAAACAGAATATCATTGAGCAGGCGGCTCATGACGGTGTGCAGGCGGCGGGCCCCAATGTTCTCCACTTCAGCGTTGACCTCAAACGAAATCTCGGCCAGCTTGTGCAGGGCTTCGTCTGAAAAACTCAGCTCCACGTCTTCGGCGCGAAGCAACTCTTCATACTGCTTGGTGAGCGCGTTTTTGGGGTACTTGAGAATCTGGTAGAAATCGTCTTTGCTCAGGCTCTGCAATTCCACCCTGATGGGGAAACGCCCCTGCAACTCCGGAATCAGATCAGACGGCTTGGCCACGTGAAACGCGCCGGCGGCGATGAACAGGATATGGTCAGTCTTGATGACGCCGTACTTGGTGTTCACGGTGCTGCCTTCCACAATGGGGAGCAGGTCGCGCTGCACGCCCTCGCGGCTCACGTCTGGGCCGCCGCTGCCTTTGCCGCTGGCGCTGGCCACTTTGTCAATCTCGTCAATGAAGATGACCCCGGCGTTTTCGGCTTTGGCAATGGCTTCGTCTTTCACCTCGTCCATGTCAATGAGCTTGGCGGCTTCCTCTTCCAACAGGATTTTACGCGCCTCGGCAATGGTCACTTTGCGCTTCTTGGTCTTCTTGGGCAGCATGTTGCCAATCATCTCCTGAATGTTCATCATAGACATCTCATCCATGCCCGGGCCCACTACGCCCACGCCCGAAGAAGGGCTTTGGGACACCTTGATGTCTATCTTGCGGTCTTCCAGTTCACCGTTCCTGATTTTCTCCCGGAACCGCTCGCGCGTGCGCTCGTTCAGCTCCAGATCACTCTCTGGCATCTCAGAGGAAGACGAAAGCCCAAAACTGTCGCCTGAGCGGTTGCCGGGCTGGTTAATGGGCGGAATGAGGGCATCCAGGATCACTTCTTCCACCAGTAGGGCGGCCTGCTGCTTTACCTCCTCCTTTTTCCTGGTCTTGACCATGTTCACGGCCTGCTCCACTAGGTCCCGCACCATGCTCTCCACATCCCGGCCCACGTAGCCCACCTCG
Source organism: Rufibacter ruber (assembly GCF_001647275.1). GTDB lineage: Bacteria > Bacteroidota > Bacteroidia > Cytophagales > Hymenobacteraceae > Nibribacter > Nibribacter ruber_C. The sequence goes on from NZ_LRMM01000005.1 coordinate 29,430, forward strand.
GTAAACTTGGAGGCTTCCACTTTGGTGAAGGGTGCATCAGCAATGCTGGCCAGACGGCGGGCAATCTCAGTTTTTCCCACGCCGGTGGCCCCAATCATTAAAATATTGTTGGGTACAATTTCTTTCTGCATCTCAGGGGCGGCGTGCATGCGGCGCCAGCGGTTACGCAAGGCAATGGCCACGTTGCGTTTGGCATCATGCTGGCCAATAATGTATTTGTCAAGTTCGGCTACAATCTGAGCGGGGGTTAAATACTTGCTTGAATCTAACATGCGGTTTTACTATGTGTGGTGTCATGACGGTGCAAATGAGTGAGTACATCTCCCACTGCCCGTTTACGTGAAACTGTCTATTCTCTTTTCTTTTACAGTACAGGTACAGCCGGTTAGGCTATAAAACAACCCTTGTTAGGGGTAAATACCAACAACGGCTAACGCTATTTATGGCTTTCGCGTTTTTGGCCTATTTTTCAGAAAACAGGCCAAAAACAGGAATAGGAAGGTATCTACCCCACAACGTTCTCACCCCCAGCTTTATAGATCCTGCAACGTGGCCTTCTTGAGAAAGCGGTTGAGGTCTGTGGTGAGGGTAAGGTAATTGGCCGCACCGGCTACATGCATCTTGGCATACGTGTAATCAAACCGGAAGGCGTAAATTTTAATGGAGGCCCCAAAGGAAAACCCGGCCATGCCGCCCACGTTCTCTACCCCCAGCTCCTGCCGCCGCAGATGGTTGTAGCCCGCCCGCAGCTGAAAGCCCGGCCCCAGGATAAACTCGGCCCCGGTCACAAAATGCCGCGCCAGCTGGTCTCCAAAAGACTTCTCCTCTTTCACTTCCTCTCCGTTCTCGTTGATGGTGCCTTTCTTGTTGGGGTCCAGGTACACCACGTCCCAGCGGTTCAGCTGGTGGGCCGTCACAGAAAGCCGGAAGGGGGCGTGCTCTGGCTTGTAGCTGGCACCCAGTTGTATGTCTAGGGGCATGGCGTCGCGCTCACCGGTGCCATAGGTGTTTAGCATGAGGCCCAGGTTCTTTACGGCCAGCCCCACCACAAAGTCCTGCTCCGGGTGGTTGAAGGTACCGCCAATGTCTACCAGTGTGGCCACCGCCTGGTCTCCAGCTATGCTGGAAACCGCTACTTTGGCCGTGGCGCCCAAGGTAAAATGCTCAATGGTAGCCGCGTGGGAAAAAGACACCGCGTAATCACGTACGGTAAAGCTTCCTTCCTCCTGCCCGGCGGCGTCACGCTGCACAAAGTCACCGTAGTCCAGGTACTGCACGCCAATGGCGTTTCTCCCCCACCGCTTGCTCTCAAAGGCATACTGGAGGTTGTTCTGGCTTATATCTGAGAGGTAATTGAGGTAGGAGAAGCCCAGCTGGTGGTTAGTCTTTCCTTGCAGCAAGGCCGGGTTGGCCGTTACAGCGTTCACCTCTTCCAGACCAGATGAGACATTCACGCCGCCCAACGCTGCCACCCGCGCATGGGTGGGCACCTCCAGAAACCGGAACGCAAAACGCCCTCCCATCTGGGCAGTAGCCACCTGGGCGGCAACCAGTACTAAGACTCCCAGCAGGAAAAGGCGTTTTTGCATTGTTTTTCTAAAAGTAGCCCGGAAACAGAAACTTAAGAGGCATCGGCCTGGGCCGAAGTATTCTCTTCGCGCACCCGCAGGTCCAGGGGCCGAGCCACTTTCTCTGGCAGCAGCGCAAAGTCCAGCACTTCATCCACGCGGTCTACGTAATGGATGTTCAGCCCCTCAATATAGTGCGCTGAGATTTCATTGACGTCTTTCCGGTTCTTCTGGCACAGGATCACGTCTTTGATGCCCGCCCGCTTGGCCGCCAGAATCTTCTCCTTGATGCCACCCACCGGCAGTACTTTTCCGCGCAGCGTAATCTCACCGGTCATGGCCAGATGGGACCGCACCTTGCGCTGGGTGAACACTGAGGCAATGGAGGTGAAGATGGCAATACCGGCACTGGGCCCGTCTTTGGGCACCGCCCCCTCAGGGAAGTGGATGTGCAGGTCATACTGGTCAAACAGGCGGTAGTCAATGCCCAGGTCCTCTGCGTGGGCGCGCAGGTAAGATACGGCCGTAATGGCAGACTCTTTCATCACATCACCCAGCTGACCAGACAGGGTCAGCTTGCCTTTGCCGCGGCTCAGCAGAGATTCTATGAACAGGATGTCGCCGCCCACGCTGGTCCAGGCCAGGCCGGTCACTACGCCTGCGGTTTCATTGTCCTGGTAAAGTTCTTTGTCAAAGATCTCAGGCCCCAGAATACGCACCACATCTTTGGGTTCCAGCTTGGCCGGCCACTCCTCTTCCATGGCCTTTGATTTGGCAATGTTCCGGATGACCGCCCCCAGCTTGCGCTCCAGATTTCTAACGCCAGATTCGCGGGTATAGTCTTCAATTACTTTCTGAATGGCCGCACCAGACAGCGTCACGTCTTTGGCTTCCAGGCCGTGGTCTGTCTTTAGCTTAGGGATCAGGTGGCGCTTGGCTATCTCCACCTTTTCCTCAATGGTATAACCGGTCACTTCAATGATCTCCATGCGGTCCCGCAGGGCCGGGTGAATGGTGTCTAAAGAGTTGGCCGTGGCAATGAACAACACTTTTGACAGGTCATACTCCACCTCCAGGTAGTTGTCTACAAAGGTGTGGTTCTGCTCAGGGTCCAGCACCTCCAGCAGCGCAGAAGACGGGTCGCCACGGAAATCAGAGTTCAGCTTGTCTACCTCGTCCAGAATCATAACGGGGTTAGAAGACTCTACTTTCTTGATCTGGCTGATGATGCGGCCCGGCATGGCGCCCACGTAGGTTTTCCTATGCCCTCTGATCTCGGCCTCATCCCGCACGCCGCCCAGGGCTATGCGCACATATTTTCTACCCAGAGACTTCGCCACAGACCGGCCCAGAGAGGTTTTACCCACCCCCGGAGGCCCATAGAGGCAAAGGATAGGCGCTTTCATGTCATTCTTCAGCTTGAGCACGGCCAGGTACTCCAGAATGCGCTCTTTCACCTTCTCCAGGCCGTAATGGTCTGTGTCCAGTACTTTCTTGGTGCGCTTCAGGTTGAAGTTGTCTTTGGTATGCTCGCTCCACGGCAGGTCCAGCAGGAACTCGCAGTAGTTCAGGGAAATAGGATACTCTGCCGCCTGCGGATTTAAGCGGCTCAGCTTGTCCAGTTCTTTGTTGAAATGCTTGGCCACAGCCTCAGGCCATTTTTTCTTGGCGGCTTTTGCGCGCATGCGCTCCACCTCCTGCTCAGGCCCGTCCATGCCCAGCTCGTCTTGCAAGACCTTGATCTGCTGGCGCAGGAAATAATCCCGCTGCTGCTCGTCAATATCTAAATGCACCTTGCTGTGAATCTCCTGCTTGATCTCCAGCATCTGGATCTCCCGCATCATGAGCTGCAACAGCGTGGTTCCCCGCTCCACCCCGTCATTGATCTCCAACAGTTTCTGCTTCTGCGGCACTTCTACGTTGATGTTACTGGACAAGAAGTGGGTCAAAAAGCTGGGGCTGTCAATATTGTCCAGCGCCACCTGCGCCTCCTGGGGTATCTCCGGGTTCAGCTTCAGGATCTTGGCCGCCGCCTCTTGCAGCGACTGCACCAGCGCCTTCACCTCCTTGCTGTTCTTCTTAGGGAACGTTTCTGGCTGGTGTGACACCCTGGCTACCATGTACGGCTCCTCCTGGGTCACTTCCTCTATCTTAAAGCGGCTCTGCCCCTGAATGATGATGGTGGTATTGCCGTCTGGCAGCACCAGCATTTTCAGGATTTTGGCCATGGTGCCCACCTCAAACAGGTCCTCAGAGGTAGGTTCTTCCGCGTTCATGTTCTTCTGGGCCACCACCCCCACGGTTTTGTCGCCGCGGTACGCTTTGCGCACCAGACGCACAGATTTTTTCCGGCTCACGGTTATGGGCAGCACCACCCCGGGGAACAGAACGGTGTTCCTGATGGGCAGAAGCGGCAATGTGTCTGGAGTATTTTTTTCAGCGCCTTCGTCATTGTCTAAATCTGAGGCAATGATGGTGATGAGTTCGCCATTATTATCGTCAGACAAATCAGACAGCATGAGTTGGTGCAGTAGGTTCTCTCGGGTATAATTCATAAAACAGGCCTCTGGGAGTGCCATAATGGCAGTATTCCTCCCCTCCGTACAGTAGATTTCCTTTAATGTATATATTTTACAAGAGCTATGCCAATGTTTGCGTGCAAAACTTGGCCGTTTCGTTTATATTTCAGGGGAGAAAGGAGTACATTTGACTCCCCTTTCTGGGTATTGCCTGCTCGTGCTGCTTTGTTATGATGCCTACTCGTTCCATACTCCCCCTTCTGCTGCTGCTGGCCCTGGCTTGCTCTGTTCACGGGCAAACCAAGAACCCGCTGCGCCTCAAGCAAAGGCCTGTCACAGACTCCCTGCGCAAAAAGTTGCCAGACGCTGAGCTGGTTCTGGAGTTTAAGCACATCAACGAGTTGCCGTACTACTACCACAAGTCCAAGTTAGCCCAAATACAGAAACTGGAAAAGAAACAGCAGTGGAACAAAGTGCTTCCGCTGTTGCAGGTGTACGTGGGCAATTTCGGGATTGAGAATTTCTACAAAGATACAAAACTCTTGTGGCGTTTGGGCCAGCTTTATGAAAGGACGGGGCAGCGCGAACGGGCCATTGCCTATTACCGGCTGGTGCTTAAACACCACCGCACAGACATCAAGCAGGTGCAGCTGTATTATGACTCGCTGGAGCAGAAGAAAAAAGACTTCTATGTTCCCCTCAACTACTATTATGAGCTGGTGGAGTACCGCAAGTCAGTGGCCACCTTTAAACCGCCGCGCGGGGTGTACACCAACATGGGTGATGCCATCAACTGCAAAGTAGAGGACTATGGCCCCGCCGTGCATTCAGATGATGATATTTTTATCTTCACCTCGCGCCGCAAAGGGGTAAAAGCCACTGGCACAGATGAGGACATCTACTTCTCTAAGAACGAAAACGGCTTTTGGCACGAGGCCCAGTCTTTTGGAAAGCCCATCAACAGCATTTACAACGAAGGCTCTGCCTGCCTGAGCCGCGACGGGAAAACCATTTTCTTCGCCCGCTGTGACAGCCCAGACGGCTTTGGCAACTGTGACCTCTATACCGCCTCCAAGCTCTCTGACGGCAGCTGGGGCCAGATCAAGAACCTGGGCCCCACGGTGAACACCAAAGCCTGGGATTCCCAGCCCACCCTTTCGCCCGGAGAGGACACGCTTTATTTCGCCTCTGACCGGCTGGGCGGCTTTGGCATGTCTGACATCTACTACACCGTGAAACTGAAGAACGGGCAGTGGTCAAACGCCCAGAACCTGGGCCCGGTGGTGAATACCCGGGAAAGCGAGGTAAGCCCTTACTTTCACCCGCTGTACCAGGTGCTGTACTTCAGCTCGCGGGGGCAACTGCTCAACTTTGGGGACTTTGACATCTACAAGACCTACCGGGTCAAGGGAAACTGGCAGGAACCGCGCAACGTGGGCCCGCTGGTGAACGGCAAAGGCAGTGAGTACTACTTCACCATCAACGCCGCCTCTACCAACCTGTATTACGCCCGCTCTGAGCCCACAGACCCGAAGAACCTGGACCTGTACTCGTTCCCGCTGCCCATGGAGGCGCACCCGCTGGCCGTGACCAAACTGTCTGGGGTGCTTACAGATTCAGTGACCAACCAGCCCCTGAAGGGCATCATCTCCATCATTGACCTGGATAACGGCATTGAGGTGGCATCAAAATATGTGCGGGAAGACGGGTCTTTTGACTTTGACCTCATAGACAACAGCCGCTACATGATGCTGATCCAGAGCCCCGACTTTTTCTCCATTGAAAAAGAAATTGACCTGAAAAATGACACGGTGTTGAAAATCATGAGCACACTCATTGACTACAGCATTCCGTTGATCTTTAAAAACCTGGAATTTGATGAAGGCAAAGCCGATATCAAAGACGCCATGCAGGCCACGCTTGACCGCATTGTGCTGTTCATGGTAGACCACCCGCAGGTGAAACTCAGCATAGAAGGCCACACAGACAGCAGCGGCGACCCTACGGCTAACCAGGAGCTAAGCCAGTGGCGGGCCATTGCCATCAAGAAGTACATTGAAGAAAAAGGGAAACTGAACATAGGCCGAATACATGCCGTAGGCAAGGGAAGTACAGAACCCATTAAAGAGGAGCGCACCCTTGAAGACCGGGCCGTGAACCGGCGGGTAGAGTTCAAGCTCATCAAACCCAGCACCGCCCCGGGCTCTGAAAACGGCACCGGCAACTGGTAAAGACTTGCACAACGTAAATCCCGTTTTCGCTGTTTTCCGAAAAACAGGCCGAAAACGGGTTTCACCTTTGACGGAACTTCTAAACTTTGATGACGCATTCCGTCCCTCTTTGAAGGGGTAGGGGGATGATTACTTGTGCTAATCTACTCGTGCAGAGTTTCGCATTCCCGAGAATCACTTTTTCATTTCATTTGGCTAGAACAGACGGTTTTTCAAAGGCCTTCGTCATCCCCCTACCCCCTTCAAAGGGGGACGGAATGCGTGCCTCAATTCGACCTAAAGCCTAAAAACCACAGCCAGATTACCACTCCGTTTACTTCCGCAAATTCAGGCCGCCCACATTGATCACCACGCCAACGCTCAACACAGAGTTGCCGGCCGTCATAAAGTCCCGGTTCTTTAGCCCGAAGTTGCTGCCGCTGGTGTACTGCAGCTGCACGTGGGGGCTCAATACCATGCGGGTAAAGAAGATGGGCTCCAGAAAAATATTGTCTTCGGCCGGCTGGCTCACATTGTCCCGCACAAACCCCAGCATGTTCACATGGCTTACCCGCAGGGCGGTGCCGTAATTTAACGGGTACTTCTCACCAAAGAGCCGCAAATACCGTTTTTTCTTAGAGGAGTAATTGACCTGCAGAAAGAGCTTTTTAAAATTGGTCTCCTGCCGGTCATAGCTCACCACGCCCTCTGGGGATTCTTTCTTGTGGGTGCGGTCACTGCTGCCGTAGCCCAGGCCGGCATAAATTTCCAGCACGCGGTTGTTCTCAGGCCCAAAGGTGGTAAAATACCCGCCGCCGCCCTCCAGCAGCATGTGCCTGAAGTCTTCCTTTTTGCGGCTGTTGTTCATCATGGAACCGTTCAGCAGCACCCCAATGTGGTCAGAAACGGCGTACGCCGAATTAAAATTGGCATTGCCCCTGAAAGTGATGTGCGCCCCAGTGCTCAGCTCACCTTTGGCCGTGAGCATGGGCGTGTTGGGCACGTTGGGCATGTACAGGGAAGAGCAGCCGCTGGCAAAAAAAACCAGGGCCAGAGAACTCAGGAGGGAAAAGCGTTTCAACATGGGGGAATTGGTTTGTACTACAACAGTGGTCCTGCGGTTACCCAAAGTGCCAGGTGAGCCGGAGGCAATTCTGTTTTCGGGCTGTTTTCTGAAAAACAGGTCAAAAACGGCTGGGACGGGAAAAAGTTGGGTTGGGTTTAGAAAGTGATGTTCTGCTGGGTATCACCTGTCTTGAGCAGGGCAGAGCGTTTCTTGCCCGCCACTTCTACGTTCACAATGTTGGTCTGGTCAGTAAACAGCTCGGTTAGCAGCGCGTTCTGCACCCAGACCTGCCCCCCCGGGGCCTTGCCCGCCGGAATCTCCACATACAGCCACACCGCGTCTGCCTCTTCCTGCAGGCCTAAGAAACGGAGTGCGGGCCGCGCCCCCTTGGCATGGGCGATAGCCAGGTGCGCCTGCAGGTACTCAGCAATGAGTTTGTTCACCCGCTCAGATTTGTCTAACCGAACGGGGGTTTTCTGCCTTCTGGTCAGGGCCTCTTCCAGGTCATCTGCAAACACCCGCACTGACAGCTCAAAGGTGGCGTTTTTAGCGTTATAGCGGGCATCTGTGATGCTGGTGTGAAACTCATGCGCCCATGCCGGCCCCGTCAGAAAGAAAGCCACCAGCAGCGCCAAAATCGGCCGGAGGCCACGTCTCTTCTTTTTCATCGTTCTCTCCTTCTCCCCTATAAACAGCTAGAGACGCTTGGTTAGTGCGTCTCCAGGTGGTAAAATAAAAATCTTGAACAGGCACTACCGACCCGGCTAGTTGAACAGCAGCTTGAAGAAGTCATTGAAAATGGCAAAGCCCATCAGGCCCAGCAGCAGCACCATGCCCACTTTCTGGGCATTTTCCAGAAACTTGTCTGACGGTTTTCGGCCCGAGATCATCTCATAGGTCAGGAACATCACGTGCCCGCCGTCCAGGGCCGGAATGGGCAGAAAGTTCATGAAAGCCAGTACCATGGAAAGCATGGCCGTGATGGCCCAGAAATTAACCCAGGAGAAGTTGCCGCCAAAGATCTGCGCAATACCAATAGGCCCGCTCAACGCTTTAGAGGCAGACACCTCCCGTCTGAAAATCTTGGCAAACCCCTTGATGTTGGTGGTGATCACGCCAAATGCCTTCTCAGCGCCCACCGGTATAGATTGCAGCAACCCGTACTCCCGCGTAGCCCGCGGCAAAAGCAGCTCCGGCTGAAACCCAATCACCCCATCTTCATCAATGGTGGTGTTAAGGGTAAGCTGCTGCCCGTTGCGCTCAACCTGCATGGGAACCGTCTTGCCTTTCAGGTTCTGAAGCGCCAGCTGGAACTCATGGAAAAACTGCACCGGCTGTCCGTTCACCTTCACAATTCGGTCTCCGGCTTGCAGGCCGGCTTTGGCCGCGTTGCTTTTGGCTTTCACCGCCTCAACGGCAAACGGCTCCCTTGGCAGAATAAAACCTACCCTGTCGCCGTCGGCCAGTTTGTCCATCAGGTCTACCGGTACTTTAATTTGAACTTGCTGGCCGTTGCGCTCAACCGTGTAAGAGGCGTTCTGCCCCAGCAGCACGTCTGGGCTGTACACGTCATTGAACTCCACCAGCGGGTTGCCGTTAATGGCCACAATCTTGTCACCGTCCCGGAGGCCCATCTTCTGGCCAATCTCATTGGTCACTATGCCGTACTGCACGTCTTTGGCCAGCAGGTAGCTCTCACCGTACACGTAGGTTAAGGCGGCAAATATAAGGATACCCGTAATCACGTTGAAGATGATGCCGCCCATCATGACAATGAGGCGCTGCCAGGCCGGCTTGGCCCTGAACTCCCACGGCTGCGGCTCCTGTGAGAGCATGGCGGTGTCCAGTGACTCGTCTACCATGCCTGAGATTTTCACAAATCCGCCCAGCGGAATCATGCCAATCATGTACTCGGTCTCCCCTACCTGTTTGCTCACCAGCTTGGGCGGAAACCCGATGGCGTATTTCTCAACGCGCATGCCAAACCATTTGGCGGTGAGCATGTGCCCTAACTCATGTATTCCAACTAAGATGGTCAGCCCCAGAATTAACTGGCCGGCCATTACTAATGCATCCATTTACTACGGTTATAAGGTAGAAACCAAACACCCGGGGGTTTGTTTGGCTTTGCTGTCAATTTACTTGTAAGTCGTTGGCAGCGGCAGAAACTTACGCCTGCAAGTGCTCTAACGCCAAACGACGGGCTTCTTTGTCTGACTCCACGTAGTCATCTAACGAAGGGCTGGCAATATACGCAACTTTAGCGAGACAGTCAGAAATGAGGTCGCTCATCTCCAGAAAGCCCACCTCGTCGCGCAGGAACGCCGCCACCGCCACCTCATTGGCGGCATTGAGCACGCACGGCGCGTTGCCGCCTTTCTCCATGGCCGCAAACGCCAGCCCCAGATTCCGGAACGTCTCCAGGTCTGGCTGCTCAAACGTGAGCTGCGGGTAGTTCAGGAAGTTGAACCGGGGAAAATCTGCTTTCAGGCGGTTGGGGTAGTTGAGCGCATACTGAATGGGCAGCTTCATGTCAGGCAGGCCCATCTGCGCCTTTAAAGAACCGTCTTCAAACTGAACGAGCGAATGCACAATAGATTGCGGGTGCACCACCACTTCTATCTGGTCATTGCGCAGCCCAAACAGCCATTTGGCCTCAATCACCTCCAGCCCCTTGTTCATGAGGCTGGCCGAATCTATGGTAATCTTCGCGCCCATCTCCCAATTAGGGTGCTTGAGCGCCTGGGCTTTGGTCACGGTCTGTAGAAAGGCCCGATCTTTGCCCCGGAACGGCCCACCCGAAGCGGTCAGGATAATCTTCTCAATGGGATTGTGGAATTCGCCGGCCAGACACTGGAAAATGGCGCTGTGCTCAGAGTCAACGGGGTAAATGTTCACGCCTTTCTCCCGCGCCAGTTCTGTGATGAGCTGCCCTGCTACCACCAGCGTCTCTTTGTTCGCCAGGGCGATGGTTTTCTGGGCTTCAATGGCTTTGATAGTGGGTTGCAGCCCGGCGTAGCCCACCATGGCGGTGAGCACAATGTCTACGGTGTCCATCTGCACCACGCTGTTCACGGCGCTCATGCCCGCGTAAACTTTGATGGGGTGCGCCGCCAGTGCATCGCGCACCTGGTCATACAACTCTTCCTTGGTGATGACTACCACGTTGGGCTGAAAGGCCATGGCCTGCGCAATAAGTAAATCTGCGTTGCTGTGGGCAGTGAGCACTTCCACCTCAAATGCCTGCGGCTGCGCCTGAATCACCTCCAGCGCCTGGGTGCCAATAGAGCCCGTTGAGCCAAGAACGGCTACTCGTTTCTTCATGTACTCTGGTTAACGCCGTTTCTGGCCTGTTTTCGCGAAATTAGGGGAAAAACGGGAGTTTCTTTCTATTTTCTGATTTGCATGGGTGGTTCTGGTAGTGGCTTCATGACCTGCCACCAACACACTTTTCATTCTTCTAACTTGTCATTCTGGAAGAATCTAGGTGGCGAACGGTTATAGCATTGTAGTAAAGGGCACTGCTGTTCGCCCACAAGTTCCTTTCAGGATGACAAAATACGTAAGGGTGAAGCGTCCGATTATGCCTACGTTTCCACCCTAATTTCCTGAAAACAGGCCGAAAACGGAAAAGCTATTTCACCGGAATTTCCTTCAACAGCACTTTGTCCATCTTGCTGCCGTCCAGGTCTACAATCTCCAGCTCGAAGCCGTTATAGGTGAATTTCTCGCCGGTGGCGGGAATGCGGTTGAGGTAATAGATGATAAAACCGGCCAGGGTCTCAAACTCGGTGGGGTTTTTCTTGATGAGTTCGCGCTTGAGCTGTCTGTTCAGGTCTTTCACTTCCAGGCCGCCGCTCACCAGGTAAGAGCCGTCTTCACGTTTCACCAGCAGCGTTTCCTCCAGCTCATCAATGTCTGGGATGTTGCCCACAATGGCCTCCAGAATGTCATGCAGCGTGATAATGCCCTCTACCGCGCCAAACTCGTCTACCACAATGCCCAGGTACTGCTTTTTCTCCTTGAACAGCGTGAGCACCGCGCTGGCGTACATGGTCTCAGGCACGTAAATAGGCTCTTTCACAATGGCAGCCACGGGCAGGCGCTGGGTCAACAGGTTCTCGTAAAAGTCTTTGGCGGTGAGAATGCCCATGATTTTGTCTTGCAGGCCGTCATAAACCGGAAACTTGGAATGCGCGCTCGCCTTGATTTTGCGGTGTATTTCCTCCAGCGGTTCCTGCAGGTTCACCCACTCCACCTCGCGGCGGTGGGTTCTCAGGTTACGCGCCCGCTGCCCCGAATACTGGAAAATGTTCTGGTGCAAATCGGTTTCGTCTTTGGCCAATACGCCCTGTTTGCCCGCCGTCTTAATAATCTGCCGAAGTTCTTCCTCAGACATTTTCTCTTCCTCCGGCGCCTTCACGCGCAGCAACTTCATGACCAGGTTAGTGGACACCGACAGCAGTTTGACCAGCGGCAGCGTGCCCTTGGTAAACGCCTTGATGATGGGCGCCACAAACAACGCAATGCGCTCGCTGTTGCCCATGGCCAGGGTTTTGGGAATGAGTTCGCCAATCACAATGGAGAAATACGTAATCAGGCCCACCACAATGATAATGGAGAGCGTGTCTGCGTACGGGGCCAGAAACTCCACCTGCACCAGCACGCCCCGCATGTCATCAGAGAGGGCCGCGCCCCCGTACGCCCCCAGCACCACGCCAATCAAGGTAATGCCCACCTGCACCGCCGACAGGAAATCTTCGGGTTCGGCCAGCAGATCCAGCACGGTCTGGGCGCTTTTGCTGCCTTCCTGCGCCTTGCGCTTCATGCGGTCTTTGCGCACGGAAATGATGGAGATTTCTGACAGCGCGAAGAAGCCGTTTAACAAGGTGAGGACAACAAGAATGAGAATTTCCATGGGGAAGTAAGAGAACGCGAATCAGGTAAAAGAAAATCTTGGATTACTTTGGGCATAACGAGCAATTGGCGTTTTCAGCATGTTTTCAGAAAAACAGGCCAGAAACGGTCTATTACCGCGCCACCTCCAGCAGCCCCTCCGCCAGATGACGGTCATTGCTCAGCCGGGGCACCTTGTTTTGGCCGCCCAGCTTGCCCTGGCCCTTCATGTACCGCTGAAAAGCGTCTGGCGGCAGCGGCGTGATCTTCAGATTGTCCAGAATGTTCCCGGAGATAAGATCGTCATAGTAGCTGTTGCGGCGGCGCAGGTGCCAGTTCAGGGCTTTGGCGAACCGCTCCGGGTCGTGCGGCGGGGTATCAAAGGCAATGAGCCACTCATGGTAAGACGCACCGGCATTCTGGCTCACGTAGGGCGCCACGGTGAACTCGGTCACGGCCACTTCCTTGAACTCGGCCATGGCGTCTTGCAGGGCGCCCTCCACTTCTTCGGCAATGACGTGTTCGCCAAAGGCGGAAATAAAATGCTTGAGGCGGCCGCTCACCACCAATTTGTGCGGAAACAAAGACGTGAACTTGACCGTGTCGCCAATGGAGTAGCCCCAGAGACCGGCGTTGCTGTTGATGATGAGCGCATAGTTTACGCCGGTTTTCACCTCGGCCAGCGTGAGGCGGCGCGGGTTGGGCTGGTGGTATTCCTCGGCGGGAATGAATTCGTAGAAGATGCCGCTGTCGGCCATGAGGAGCAAACCAGGGTCTTCTTGCTGGTTCTGGTAGGCGAAAAAGCCTTCTGAGGCCGGAAATGTCTCAATAGAATCAATTTTCCGCCCAATGCTCTCCAGCAGCTTCGCCCGGTAGGGCGCAAAGTTCACGCCGCCGTACACAAACAGGTTGAAGTCTGGGAACACGTCTTTGATGTGCTGCCCGGTACGGGCCATGATTTTGTCAAAGTACATCTGCACCCACGGCGGTATACCTGAGATCAAGGTCATCTGCTGGCCCAGCGTCTCGTCAATAATCGCGTCCAGCTTGGTTTCCCAGTCTTCCAGGCAGTTGGTCTGGTAGCTGGGCATCTGGTTGGTGCGCAGGTACCCCGGCACGTGGTGGTTCACAATGCCCGACAACCGGCCGGTATTAATGCCCGCCACCTGTTCCAGCACCGGGCTTCCGCTCAAAAAAATGAGTTTGCCGTCCAGAAACTGCGCCTTGCCCGTCTCGTGAATGTAGTTCAGGAGCGCGTTGCGGGCGCTGTTGATGTGGTTGGGGATAGAGTCTTTGGTGATGGGAATGTATTTGGTGCCCGAGGTGGTGCCTGACGTTTTGGCGAAATACAGCGGAAGCCCCGGCCACAGCACGTCTTTCTCGCCCTTTTTCAGGCGGTCAAAATACGGCCGCAGCCCTTCATAGTCCCGCACCGGCACCGCCTGCACAAAATCCTTATGGCTCTGAATGTCTTTGAAGTAATGGTCTTTGCCAAAGGCCGTGTTGGCCGCCTTCTTCATGATCTGGTGAAAAATCTGTTGCTGAGCCTGGGCCGGACGCTCCATCCAGCCTTTCTGCCGGGCATGCACCCACGCGGCAAACGGTTTACTCAACAATGACTTTACTCCCATAGACGCAAAAAAATCAAGTTCTTAAAATACAAATTCCTGACCTTAGAAACACAGCCAAGTGGGTAAAGATACTAATCTTCTCCTAAAGTAGATGACGCCGCACTCTCGCTGTTTTCGGCCTGTTTTGTCGAAAACAGGCCGAAAACATAACTGGCTTTCTTGAAACTTCTGCACCAATTTCCGCCTGGGCGGCAATAACCAAACCTCTTAAATTTCAGTACAGCTTACAGGAACTCAGGGGTTGGGAATTCAACCTACCGGGCAACTGCGGCGTTTTGGTAGGCATGGGTACTCACTTTCAGCGTATGAGAAAAGGTAAATGTTCTTGAACCGCTCTTCCGGATTTAAAATCTGGAAGGAAATAACCGGAGATTTGTAATCCCCGTCTCTGCGCCATCCATCAGAAAAGCCGCGGATTGCAAATCCGCAGTTACCCAGGTTCGGGATTACAAATCCCGAACAGGAGGGGCAGCAGAGCAGTGTGGGAATAAAAGAGAGAATTCAGCAATGTCATTCTAATCGTTCCATGGTCTTTGCTGCACGCATTGCGTCCCCCTTTGAAGGGGGTAGGGGGATGACGAAGGCCGTTGAAGAACCGTCTGATTTGTATAAAATGAAAAAGAGGAAATGAATCTCGGGAATGCGAGACTCTGCACGAGTATTCATCCCGGGCCTTCAAAGGGGGACAGAATGCGTGGAAATTCAGGAGTTCTCGTTATCTTTCATCAAAACCAACCTAACAAATTTTAAAACTATGGCAAATAACACAGGTACGGCGGTCTGGGAAGGCGGCCTCAAAGACGGCAAAGGCTCTCTCTCCACCCAAAGCGGCACCCTGGACGCGCGTTTCTCGTTCGGGTCACGGTTTGAGGAAGGCGCCAGCGGCACCAACCCCGAGGAACTCATTGGCGCGGCCCACGCCGGCTGCTTCTCCATGTTCCTGAGCGCGTTGCTGGAAGGCGCGGGCACGCCCGCCACTTCGGTGAAAACCGTGGCCAAAATCACGTTGGGCAAAGATGATACCGGCCCGTTCATCTCCAAGATCGCGCTGACGTGCGAGGCTGACGTGTCCGGCATCTCCAACGATGATTTCCAGCAACAGGCCCAGAAAGCCAAAGAGGGCTGCCCAATTTCCAGAGCGTTGGCCTCAGTGCCCGAGATCACGCTGCAGGCAACCCTGAAAGGTGCCTGATCTTCGGCCTGAGGCCGATATCAAAATTTCATTATCTTTGCCCAATAGATTGAATGCATGAAATCATTGGCTAGAGTTGGGTTGCGCCCGTCGCGTGACCATAAAATCTCCTTCGGGGTGCAGTTGGCGCTGGTGCTGCTGTGGTTGGCGTACGGTACGTTTTTGATTATGACGGAGCCCGGCTCCTCTACCAACGACCGTCACTTTATCCACTACATCTTTCTGGTGCTGGCCTTTTGTTACCTGCTGTTCATTCTGGCGCAGAACACGTCTCTGTTTGGGCAACAGTCTTACATTGAGATCACGCCCGCTTACGTGGTGGAGAAACGGGGCCATTTTAAGAGCAAAGTGGCTATTCCGCTGCAAGATGTCACAGACATCTCCCTGAACAACACCCAGGCCCGCTTTGCCATGCGTGACGGCTCCCGCTGCCACGTTAACCTCAAACTGGTGAGCACCCGCAAAGGGCAGCGCGTTGTGCGGGAGAAGCTGCTGGTGGTGGCTGAGCGCCATGCCATTCCGGTAACCGACAGCTCTACGGCCAGAAGATAGATTCCTGTTTTGGGGGTATTTTCCTGAAAACAGGCCAAAAACAGAAAGGCCCTTCTTGGCAGAAGGGCCTTTCTGTTTTTACCAAAATTGGCAGCTTAGTCCAGGTTTGGCTGGGGCGTCATGCGCAGGTAGGGCTTGATCACCACGTGGCCTTTCGGGAATTTAGATTCTACTTCTTCCTGTTTCACAGACGGCAGAATCACGCAGTCCTGGCCGTTTTCCCAGTTAGCCGGGGTGGCCACACTGTGGTTGGCAGTCAGTTGCAAGGAATCAATCACGCGCAGAATCTCAGCGAAGTTACGGCCGGTAGAGGCTGGGTACGTGAAGATGAGTTTCACTTTTTTGTCTGGCCCAATAATGAACACGCTGCGCACGGTGAAGGTGTCACTGGCGTTGGGGTGAATCATGTCATACAGGTCAGAGACTTTGCGCTCCGGGTCTGCAATGATGGGGAAGTTCACGGTGGTGTTCTGGGTTTCGTTGATGTCCTGAATCCAGCCGTGGTGCGAGTCAATGGGGTCAACGCTCAAGGCGGCTACTTTCACGCCTCTGCGGTCAAACTCGTCTTTGATTTTAGAAACGGCGCCCAGCTCAGTGGTACAAACCGGGGTATAGTCGCGCGGGTGCGAGAACAGGACCGCCCAGCCATCGCCAATCCACTCATGGAAATGGATAGTGCCTTGTGAGGTTTCTGCGGTGAAATCTGGGGCAATGTCGCCTAATCTTAAAGCCATCGTTTTGTTCTTTATGCGGTGAATGGTTAACTGTCTTTTGTCTGCCCTCTGCCTGGCTCCATATACTTATAGCCAGCAACAGAGTTTTAGAATCTCTATAGAAGAAGTAGACAAAGAAAGACACCAATTATTGTAATTCCAACTGAAAGCTGAAATATTTGACGAGATGGCAAGAAAAGAATGGATTTTTAGTGAAGGTGACAGATGGTCCGGGAAAGGCTGTTTTGATGTTGATTTGAGGAAAGTAGGCTGGGAACGTAACTGGCGCAGACGCTCGCAGGTGCTGCGCACGCTACGAGGTCTTTTGAGAATTGCTGCTGGTTAATTGGTGATTGTTATTAGAGAGCGCTGGCGCGAGCTTGTAGCTCGTAACCACTTGTGCTGAGTCTCCAGATTCACAGAGGACCGTTCAGCCATGCGTGGAACCTACCCCTCCGGGGAGGGGAATACCGGGAATGCGTGAGAGGCAAGGCGGTGCCTGGTCTCTACGAGTGGGGAAAACAGCCATGCGTGCGGGCGTATGCCATACACCCCTACATATGCAATGCGTGGACCTGCAGGTGTAAACATCCCCCTTCGCCCCCTTCAAAGGGGGAGTATCAGATAAAATAGTTTGAGGCTTTGCCTCAGGGAAGTTAGAAACTTCCCAACATGGATTGGTCCAAGCTGCAAGCTTGAACCAGCATCAGAATTGCGTGAGTAATGTAGAATTGCATGAGAAAAGGGGAATAGCGTGGGGAACTTGAAGTAGAGGAAGCAAACCAAACTGAGTGACTGGCCTGTTTTCCGGAAAGTAGGCCAGAAACGGAGCTGCCCGAAACGCAGCTACCCTTAAAACTCATTCCCAAACGTTGATGTGCGCAGCACGGGCCCGGCTCAGGCTAGCGGATCAGCAGCGGTGACGTGCAGAGGCAGACAAACAAGTAAAGGCTGATCAGGAGAGGAACCAAAACCAGTCCTGGGGGTGAGCGCCTCTGTTAATACGGTGCCGCACCTGCGGCAAGGCCGGAGGGCCTAGTTTTAACAGCAGTGCTCACCGCCAGGACGGGGCCCCGCGGCCGTGAGCGCTTACCGGAAATGATGAAACAACTCAGTGAGTGAGGCACTGTCAACAGCGCTCCAGCCCAGGGAAACAGCAGACTACGCATTGCATCAGCAGCAGCTAGCCAAGGAAACAGCGGTTAACCATTCCAGCATCTGCAGCAGCGGCAAAAATGAAACATTTGCTCCATGGAGGCACTGCATCCAACTGCCCAGCAAAGGGAACAGCAGACTACGCATTCCAACCCTACCTCAGTCACCGTCGCCAAAGCCAACGGAAAAACAACCGAAGCATTCCCTTAAAGCACTTGCGTCAGATTCTTCAACAAGCTAAGAAAAACTTGACAGGAATTGTATAAAAGCGTTTTCGGCCTGTTTTTTCATCAAACAGCGAAAACAGAAACTATCAAATTTGGTTGGCTTCTTCCTCTATCATCAACGCCGTGACTTTAGAGAAATCTGCCAGATACGTGGTATCCAGAATTTCACAGGTGGCATCGCGCACGCGCTTCATGAGCAGCCTGATCTCACAGGTAGCCTCGTCTATGCATTCATCACACTTCTTATAATAAAGGTGACTCACGCAGTGCACCGGCGCCAGCGGCCCGTCAATCATCCGGATCACGT
Source organism: Rufibacter ruber (assembly GCF_001647275.1). Classification (GTDB taxonomy): domain Bacteria; phylum Bacteroidota; class Bacteroidia; order Cytophagales; family Hymenobacteraceae; genus Nibribacter; species Nibribacter ruber_C. The sequence continues at coordinate 47,466 of NZ_LRMM01000005.1, forward strand.
TGCCTACTGAGATCTGCGCCGGGTCTTTCACCAGCGTGTAGCCGCCGTTCTTGCCGCGGGTACTCTGCACCACCTGCTGCACCTTCAGGTCTACCAGAATGGCCTCCAGAAACTTACGCGGAATGCGCTCAGCGGCGGCAATCTCAGAGATGAGCACCAGACCGCGGTCATGCTGCTTCGCCAAATAAAGAAGTGCTTTGAGGGCGTACTTGGCCTTTTTTGAAATCATAGGGTTTAGAGAAAACGCGTTGTTAAACCGCCTTCACCTTGAACTTCTTCTGCAGCTCCTGAATAGAAGCCTTGAATTTCTTGTCGGTATCAATCAGGTCAGAGACGGTCTGCACCGAGTGGATTACCGTAGAGTGGTCGCGGCCGCCAAAATGGTACCCAATGGACTTGAGCGAGTGGCTGGTGTATTCCTTCGCGAAGTACATAGCCACCTGGCGCGCCGTCACAATCTCTTTCTTACGGGTCTTGGCTTTGAGCGAATCCAGGCTTACCTGAAAGTACTCAGCCACGGTTTTCTGGATAAAATCCAGGTTTACCTCAGTCTCTACATCTTCAATGATGTGTTTGAGTGCGGCTTTGGCCAGTTCCAGGTCAATCTCTTTGCGGTTCAAGGAGGACTGCGCTATCAACGAAATCAACACCCCTTCCAGTTCCCGCACGTTGGTATCTACGCTGTAAGCCAGGTATTCAATCACGTTGTCCGGAATATGGATCCCGTCGCTCTGCATCTTTTTCTGGATGATGGCCATGCGGGTTTCAAAGTCCGGGCTCTGCAAATCGGCCGTGAGGCCCCACTTGAAGCGGGACAACAGACGCTCCTCCAAGCCTTTCAGGTCACGGGGCGGACAGTCTGAGGTCATCACAATCTGCTTACCGCTCTGGTGCAGGTGGTTGAAGATATGGAAGAACATTTCCTGCGTCTTCTCTTTGCCGCTCAGGAACTGCACGTCATCAATGATGAGAATATCAACCAGCAGGTAGAAATTGGCGAAGTCCTGTACGCTGTTGGTCTTCAAAGATTCAATGAACTGGTTCACGAACTTCTCAGAAGACACGTACAGCACAAACTTGTCTGGATTGTTGCTCTTGATGTGGTTGCCAATGGCCTGCACCAGGTGCGTTTTGCCTAAGCCCACGCCACCGTACACCATTAACGGGTTGAAAGACGTGGTGCCCGGCTTATTCGCCACGGCGTAACCCGCAGAACGCGCCAGACGATTGCAGTCACCTTCAATATAGTTCTCAAAGGTATAGCTCTGGTTCAGCTGCGAGTTGAAGAAGTGCCGGTCAATGGCTTTTGACTCAAACGGGTTCTTCAGGAATGAGCGCTCCGGGCTGTATGAATTGGCGACGGCCGCCGGTACTTTCTTGGTGGGGATGTTAACGGTCTGGGGTTTGCTGTGGTCGTTGCCCTGGTCTACAATGATGGAGTATTCCAGGCGGCCTTCGCTGCCCAGTTCCTGAAACACGACTTTTTTCAGCAGGCCCACATAGTGTTCCTCCAGCCACTCATAGAAGAACTGGCTGGGCACTTGAATTGTCAATACGTTGCCGGCCAAAGACAAGGGCGTAATGGGCTCGAACCACGTCTTGTAGCTCTGCTCGCCAATATTGTCTTTGATAACCTGTAAACAGTTATGCCAGACGGTTGTACAGTCTTTTACCATTAACATCGCTTCTTCCAATCCCGCTTTAATTTGAGTGTCGATTTTTTCAGGGGGTTACAAAAATGGAAAAAAAGTCTTGAGAAAAAAACTTGAACTTCACGAAATTCTGACACTGTCATTCAATGGCAGAACAGAGGCCGTGGTGGCCGTTTTTGTTTTGCTTTTTCTGTCAAAGGTAAAGTCAATGCGGCCCAGGTTGATGCCTGACCAACCCACTTGGTTCACCAGCGTCACGTGCCCGCTGGAATGGGCAATCTTCACGGGCTCATCAAGGAAGGTATGGGTGTGGCCGCCAATGATCAGGTCAATGCCGCTCACCTGCTTGGCCAGCTTGCGGTCATCTATCTTGTCATACTCATAGCTATATCCCAGGTGGGACAGGCAGATCACCAGGTCCACCTTTTCGTCCTGCTTAAGCGTCCTCACCATTTTTTCGGCGGTAGCCACAGGGTCTAAGTACCTGGTGCCGCCAATGTTGTTATCGGCCACCAGCCCCTGCAACTGGATTCCCAACCCGAACACGCCTACGCGCACCCCGTCTTTCACAAATACCTTGTACGGCTGAAATCTGCCTTTCAGAATAGTATTGGAGAAGTCATAGTTGGCTACAATAAACGGGAAGCCCGCGTGCGGAAGCTGCTTCTGCAGCCCTTCCAGCCCATTGTCAAAGTCATGGTTGCCCAGCGTGGCGGCATCATAGCCCATCTGGGTCATGAGCTTGTACTCCAGCTCGCCCCCAAAAAAGTTGAAATACGGCGTGCCCTGCCAGATATCACCGGCGTCTAGCAGCAGTACGTTGGGTTCCTGCGCCCTGATCTGCTTCACCAGCGTGGCACGCCTGGCCATACCGCCCAACCCGCCGTGCTTGCGGCCGTCATTGGGGAACGGCTCAATGCGGGAGTGCATGTCATTGGTGTGCAGAATGGTCAGTTTGATGGAGGACCTGGCCGCACTGGCCAAACCTGGCAAGCCCAGCACCGCCAGCCCAGCCGTTCCGGCTATGGTATTCTTTATAAACTCTCTGCGTTTCATGGTTTTGGTATCATGTATCGCGTATCAATATCAAGACAAGAGCCTATTGGAGTCTTGCTACTTGATACCTGCTACCTGATACTAATTTAAAACTTTCACCCGTCCGTCTTTCTCAGCCACCACGGGTTTGCCCTGGGCGGTGCGTTGTTTGATTTCCTTCATAATGGCGTCACGGGCCAGCAGGCCGGTCTGCTCCCGTTTCAAAGCATCCTTCAGAAAAGACATGTTGTCTCCGCCGTTGGCGAGGTAATCTGAGATGGCCAGGGTGTAGGTCTTGTTTTGGTCAAAGGGCTTCCCGCCAATGAAGATGCTCTTCACCTGCCCGTTGCGCACAGTGTAAGAGGCGTTGGCAAGGACCAGGATTCTGGTGCGGGCGGCAAAGTCAAACATTTCTTTCACGGTCTGCCCTGATAGGGTGAGCACCAGCATCTCGTTCTCAAACGGCATGAGCTCAAAGACATCGCCCACCGTGATAGGCCCTTGGTCAATAGGGTTGCGCAAGCCGCCGTTGGTCATGCCGCCCAGGTCAATGGGCTTGCCATACACCGCCATGGTCTGGGTACGGCTCAGGTCAGACACAAAATTACCAAGCGCTGACTCATACACCCCCTTCTCCAGCGCCACCGGCGCCTGGCCAATCACCTCGTTCATGGTCTGGTTCACGCGGGTCTGGTACGGGGCAATGGTCTTTTCAGCGGTGGGGTCTGGGGCAATCTGGGTATTCACCGGAAGGTTGGTGGGCCGGGTGAGCTGGGCCGTGGGGGTGAGCCCGCGCTGGCAAGCCCCCAGGGTCATCAAAAGTGCTACCGCTAAGACTGCCCACCGGCGGGTATTGAAAGGGAGAATAGAAGTCATGAAAAAAAACGGTTTCTCAAAGGTACGCCCCTGCCCGTTAAAAACCCAAAGCCGGGGCTATGCTGTTTTTGAGCTGTTTTTCTGAAAACAGCTCAAAAACAGTGCCTGTCTTTTCTTTAAAGAATAAGATAAAAGCTTGACAATTAATTACTTTTTCTATAAACTTGTCTCCATCAGGTAGCTGGCCCGCCACCTGGTAGTCACCCTTTCAGCACCCGCTATGCTACAGATTCTTTGGCATATCTTCCGTCAGCTGTGGTTTGGGGTACCGGGGTTTGCCCGGTGCCTGTCCTGGGTGCGGGCCACCCGCCCGGCGCCGCGCCACTGGCGCGCACGGGCAAGACACGTGTGGCACCGTCTGCTGCACCGGTTTACCCTTTCCAGTTCTCTGTCCATTCTTTTTCGCCTGCAGGTTACAGCGTGGGCGGCCAGCGGAACCTCCCTCTCCTCTCCCCGTGCCGTGCTGCCTTCCCTGTACCTGCTCTTCCGGCGAATCCTGACGTAGCCACTGTAACCTTGCCCTTTTCCCCCGCCCTCCGTTAATCTGTTTCCCTTCTGGGGATAAGGATTCTCTTCTATTCCCATTCCTTCCAACCTGAGCAACCATTGTAACCGTTCTTTACATTATGAGCACTTCTTACCTGCAGTACAGCAAGTTCATTCTCCTGAAAGTTAGTTTTGATGTAAAGTTGTTTGAGAAGGAGCTGCGCAAATGCCTGAGGCTACTGTTAACCCAGGAGATACGGGAGTTGAAGCGCTGGTGCCGCGCCACCTTCCCCAAGAATTTCAGACGTATGATGACCCGCTGCTTTCGGCTTTTCAGAAGAAACAAGGCAGCCAAGCCCCAGTCAGCGGCCCTTGCGGCGCCGGCCGCCTCAGAGCCTGGCCGGTAGCATAGCACCCTTTGGGGAACATTTCTAATAAAAGCAGAAGCGTTTTTAGCCTGTTTTTCTGAAAACAGGTCAGAAACGCTTTCCTGTTGCAGGCCTCAGGGGTTCCGGAATTTGCCACCCCTGCACTTTCTGGCAGATCCTGCTGCCTCTTCTTAGCGACTGCCTGTTGAATTCTGTATCTTGCGGCGCCACCAAACCGGCCACCTTGTATGGAACTTCCGCAACTTCCCGCCCACCCCACTTATCCGTTAGCCCAACAGGTCCTGCTGGTGCGCCCCGCCCACTTTGGGTCTAACCCAGAGACGGCCGCCACCAACGCCTTTCAACAGGAGGTTCCGGCGGGCACTGAGGCCAAGGTGCAGCAGAAGGCACTGGACGAGTTCAACCAGTTCCTGCTCAAGCTGTGGGCCGCCCGCATTGACGCCGTGGTGCTGGATGATCTAGAGACACCCGCCACCCCAGACGCCGTGTTCCCCAACAACTGGATCTCGTTCCACACAGGCGGGAAAGTAGTGCTTTACCCCCTCTTCTCCCCCACCCGAAGGCTGGAGCGCCACCCTGACCTGCTGGCCCAGCTGCAGGAAGCACACGGCCTGGCATTCAAGGAAGTCATAGACCTTACCTCTTTTGAGGCCGAAGGCAAATTTCTGGAAGGGACCGGCAGCCTGGTCTTAGACCGCAAGCACCGCATTGCCTACGCCTGCCTCTCTGCCCGTACCCACCTGGAACCCCTCAACGCTTTCTGTGAAGCTCTGGATTACCGCCCTGTTCCATTCCATGCGTTTGACAGCACCGGCCTGCCCATCTACCACACCAATGTCATCCTGACCATAGGCGTAGACTTCGCGCTGGTGTGCCTGGAGGCAATCCCTGACGAGGAGGAGCAGGGCCAGTTGCTGGAAGCCTTGGTAGACACTGGCAAGGAAATCATTGATTTAAGCCTGGCGCAGGTGAAGAAAATGGCGGGCAACATGCTGCAGGTGCGCAACAAAGCGGGTGAACCGGTGTTGGTTATGTCTGAGAAGGCCTACAAAGCCCTGCGCAAAGACCAGTTTGAGGAACTGAACAGCCGCACCAAAATGGTACGGGCCGATTTAAGGACGATTGAACTACACGGCGGCGGAAGCGCCCGTTGCATGCTGGCGGAGATTTTCAGGTAAGCGGGTTGTTCTTCGCTGATTATGATTTAATTAATGCTAGCTCCCACCTATAATGGTTGAAGTTCTGTTTTTGGCCTACTTTCAGGAAAACAGGTCAAAAACAGAGAAAATCCTTATTGGTGCAGAGCCCTACGCCCTGATCAGGCACACATAGAATAGCTTCTGGTTAAAGGTTGATTCACCATTCTGCTGGGAACCTAAACGACTTAGATTCATGGGCGGGGAGTCTTCAGATTTCCCCTGTTACTTCCGAAGCAAATACAAGCCTTGCTATCATTTCTGCTTCACAGCCATTTTCACCAAACCAATCTGCACTGCTTGAGCCATTCATTGGCCTTTTTTTAAGTCCTGCAGCTTGGGCATCTAGCTGGTGCAGGGTGCTGTTCAACTTGGCCCAACAAAGAAAGTAGAACTGCAGGCAGCTTCCTCCCCAAAAAAAGCAGTCAATTTCTTTTATTACACCGGGCAAGCAACCCTCATTTCTTGGCAACATGATGACCTCACGCGAGAGATTCACCTCTGTTGTGGCATGCCCATGGGAGACTTTTCAAGAGAAAAAAGACCGCACAGCTGAATCAATTCTTACTGAATTCTTTAATGCGTACGTGAGGGCTCAGTACTTTATTTACTTTCTGGACAATAATACTTTTAGGCAGCGTGAAGGAGGCGGTTTGTTTAATGTTCTGGGACGAGGCTCCTACCTTGACCTGGTAAAGTCCTGCGTCAGCTACCCAGGCAGAGGTATTTACATCAAAAGAGGCCAACGCGTGGGCATCTAAGGTAAACATCAAGGATTGGGTTTCCCCCGGCTGTAGCAGCCTGGTTTTAGCAAAGCCTTTTAATTCTTTCAGCGGCTTCTCCATGGTCTTGGCAGGAGCACTTATATATACTTGCACTACCTCTCTCCCCGCCACGTTACCAGTGTTTGTCACCTCTAAGGTAACAGTAACTTTATCTTTAAAAGTACCAGAGCCAAGTTTCAAGTTCTTGTAACCAAAGGTTGTATATGACAGACCATACCCGAACTCATAAGCAGGATCAACCTTGAAAGAATCAAAGTACCTATACCCCACATAGACACCTTCTTCATACACCACCTGCTTAGGCTCACCCGCAGGGGTACCCGGAAAATTCTTAGAGGAAGGGCTATCTTGGTAATCTTTTGGGAAGGTGGTGGCCAATTTACCAGATGGATTGACTTTTCCGGAGATTAAATCTGCAAGTGCATTTCCTCCCTCCTGCCCTGGCTGCCACGCCAACAGGATAGCGTCTGCCATGCCGCGCCAGCTCGCTACTTCTATCACGCCTCCTATGTTCAAAATCACTACCACCTTCTTTCCCTGCGCATGAAACGAGTCAGACACGGTTTTCAACAAGCTTCTCTCCTCTGCAGTTAGATAATAATCGTTGGCCAGCTTTCGGTCACCGCCTTCCCCAAAAACCCGCATGATGGTAATTACGGCCAGATCTGCCTCTTTGGCTTTTAGGTGAATCAGGGATTCATCAATGGCCATTTCACCTAAGATGCTATCCAACTTAGGTAAAGCCGTAATGAGGCTGTCAGCTTTCAGATTTTGGGGCCTTCCTCTGGTCAGGTATGCTTGATACCGCTCTTTCAGCCCTTTGTCTAACTGGTAGCCAGCATTCTCCAAACCCTGCACCAGTGAAACACCATATTTGTTATTGACCATGCCACTGCCCGTGCCACCTACTATCAACTTGTAAGAGTAATTTCCAAACGCCGCTATTTTTTTGTCAGTCTCTGACAAAGGAAGGGCTTTGCTATCATTCTTCAGCAGCACCATTGACTGGGCGGCTGCCTCCCGTGCTAACCGGGCATTTGCAACAAGGTTGGGTTTTTCTGAATATGGGTAATTCTTAAAGGTAGGAGTCTTAAGGGCTACCTGTAGAATTCTGCTGATGTTCTGGTCAACCAAACTAACCTCCAAGCTCCTGTGCCTGACAGCACTGTCAATCTTGTTGGACCATACTGCCAACCCCGGCATGAGCAAATCATTGCCTGCTTTCATTTGCTTTACCGCATCTTCGCCCCCGTACCAGTCACTTAACACAAAGCCATCAAAGCCCCACTCCTCCCGCAGTATTGTCTCCAGCAGTTCTTTACTCTCTGAAGTGTACACCCCGTTTATCTTGTTATAAGAGGACATTACGGTCCAAGGCTTTGCCTCGCGCACCGCTATCTCAAAGCCTTTCAGGTAGATCTCCCGCAAAGCACGCTCACTTACAACGGTATTGATAAAGCGCCTGCTGGTTTCCTGGTTGTTGGCCGCGAAGTGTTTAAGACAGGCGCCTACTCCCTGTGACTGTATTCCCTGCACGGCGGCAGCGGCCATTTTGCCTGAAACCAGCGGGTCTTCAGAATAATATTCAAAACTCCGTCCGCCCAGCGGGTCACGGTGAAGGTTCAAGGCCGGGCCGAGCAGAATATCTACACCATACTCCAGCGCCTCATGCCCCATTCCCCGGCCTACCTGTTCGGCAAGCTGTACATCCCAGCTGGAAGCCACCAGGGTAGCAACAGGAAAAGCGGTGCAGTAGTAGGTATTGGGATCATTCTCTCTCCGGGGTGCAATACGCAACCCCGCCGGGCCATCTGAAAGATAAATGGCCGGTATCCCTAACCGGACAAACGGATACGTATAGCCACCTACTGCGGTAATGTTCTTTTGCTTTCGGCCCAGGGTGGCCACCGGCACCACCTCCCGCCGCTTTGCGCCTGTCACCATCAGTGATTTCTCTTCAAGGGTCATGGCCTTGAGCACCTCCGCTATAGGGTCGCGCCCAAGTTGTGGAGGCAAGGGAGAGGCTGGTGCACCTCCAGCTGGCACTGACGCTGACTGAGCCTGTACCAGACCGAAAACCATAAATTGAAGCGCTAGGCAAGATAGAATATAGGATCTTCTGATTTTCATCTGATAGTATGCCAATAGTAATTTGAGTTGGAGAATATGCCGCACATGAATGCTTGGCCCCATGCACTTCACTAACTAGCCAGCAAAGTACCGGCTACCGGCCATTTGCCTGGCTAGCTACTTTTGATTGCAATTGTATGTGGTAAAGCCTTCCTTCTAAACCACCACTGACAGAGGAAAAACCAGAATTCTTCAGATCCTGTTTCTGCTGTGTGCAAGCAAACGACGCAGAAACAGGATCTGATTTAGGGCTCACGGCACTTAAAAGTTCCCAATTATGAGCATATTTAAAACTTGTCTTTGTACTGTAATGGCCGTATCCAGAACCAACCATCCCGCTTTTATCACTCTGCAGCGCTGCTATGAGGCTCAATAACTGCCATAGAAAACGCTAGGGCTGATACGTTTCACTACAATTTCAACTTTTCAGAATGCTCTTAGCCTCTAGTAGCCGGGGTTTTGGATTAGCTTAGGATTGATCTCTATCTCCCTTCTGGGAATTGGCAGAATCAACTCATGGTCAGCCACTGAAAAGTTCAAGCCTTTGGCCTGATAGAAGGCATTGATCACTTCCCTGGCTTTTCCAGTTCGCACCAGATCAAACCACCGGTGTGCTTCATACGCCAACTCCACCCTTCTTTCATGCTGAATGGCAGCTCTGGCTTCTTCCTGTGTAAGATCTTCTAAACCGTCAAGGCTAGCGCGCGCACGAACCCTGTTCAGGTACAGAAGTGCATCATCTGTTTGGCCTTGTTCATTCAACGCCTCAGCGTACATTAATAAAACATCAGCGTAGCGTAACACCGTAAAATTAATGCTGCCATCTCTGGGGTTCACGGCGGTGAAATCAACAAATTTGAGACCATGCCGGCTATAGAATCTTTCGCCCGTAAGATTTGATGTAATGTATTCGCCTACAGAGACTTCCTTTCTAAGGTCACCATCTTCATATGCTTCTACTAAGCTAAGGGTAGGGGTTATTCTGCCAGAGCCCTGCTGTCCGTTGGCTAGCAGACCTGTAGTGGCAGGGGTAAACTGGATAGAATAGCTATTACCCAGGTTGGCGCCAGATATAAATTTCAGCTCGAAGATAGATTCTGCCAAATTCTCATTTCCGTTGGTAAACAGGCTGGTATAATTTGTAACCAAAGAATACTGGTTTGACTCTATTACCTCCCAAAGTTTTGTTTCGGCTAGTTGAAACTGCCTTTGGGTCAGGTACACTTTTCCTAACAGTGTTTTTACGGTTCCTCTGGATGCATATCCTTTATTAGGATTAAGGGTAGCGGGCAATAGCGTTTCTGCCGCGGTCAGGTCTTCTATGATTTTCGCATACACCGCCTCTTTGGGCTTCAAACTTAAATCTGCAGACGCCACCTGGTCCGGGCTTCTAAATTCAGCATCGGTTATGGGTACGTTCCCAAAGGTTTGCACCAGGATGAAATAACTATACGCCCGCATGAATTTCGCCTCACCCATTAGCCGGTCTTTTACTTGGGCGTCAATGTCTGCCTCAGGCAGCCTGTTTATGATGATGTTGCAGCGGGCTACCGTGTACAGAGAAGTACTCCAGATGGATTGCAAAATGGTGTTGGCAGGGGTCACATTCAGTTCATCAAACTCAACCTCTGTAATGGAAGAAGAGGAGATGGAAATCTCTGCGTTGTCTGACATCAACTCTGCTACATAGAAGAGATTAGTGTTGTACATTTCCTTAAAGGTACCGTACACCCCAATCATAGCTTTCTCAAAGTCATTCTTGGTTTTATAAAAGTTCTGTTCATTGATCTGAGACTCCGGCTGCAACTCCAAAAAGCTGTCACAGGCAGTAGCCATGCCCAAAAACAGGCAAATACATATTATCTTTTTCATGGCTCTTAATAATTGGTTATTGAAGGGAGATTCTAACACCCATGGTAAACACCCTGGAAACTGGGTAAGAGAAATAGTCAATGCCCGTAGCAGCGATATTATCACCGGTAGAGCTGGCTTCAGGGTCATAGCCTGGATAATCAGTGAACGTGTAGGCATTGGCTACGTCTGCAAATACCGTAAGGCCTGGCACATGTAACGCCCTTAGCAGACTGGCGGGAAGGTTGTAAGAAAGGTTAATGTTCTTTATTCTCACAAAAGAACCATCAAACAAGTATCTGGAGTTTGAACTTATGCCTCTGGCGTGGTCGCTTCTGATAGCTCTGGGTATTACGCCGTTCCCGGGGTTATCCTCAGATCTCCAGCGGTCTGCCACCATGGCCAGCTGATTCTGTACACCAGCACCATTTAAAACAATCTCGCCTCCCTGAAAATATACTTCATTCCCCTGGGAGCCAACAATCACTGTACTGAAGGTTAATCCTTTATAAGAAAATCTATTAGTAACACCAAACGTATAGTCTGGCCAGGGGCTCCCTACAAAAGTTTTATCAGCGTCTGTAATGACCTTGTCACCGTTCACATCTTCAAATTTCAGGTCCCCTGGCTTTACGTTAGGGTGCTGCTTAGGGCTGGCGTCTACTTCCGCCTGGTTCCTGAATACCCCAATGGCCTTTAGCATGAAAAAGCTAGAGATGGGGTGGCCTACTTCTGTTACCTGGTACGCGGAGTTAGGGATACGGGAATTAGCAGAGTTTAGCGCCAACACCTCGTTTCTGTTCATGCTAATATTAAAGCTGGTGTTCCAGGTGAAGTCTGTGCTTTTGATCACATCTACCCCTAGGGCTATCTCCAGGCCTTTGTTCTCCAACTCACCCACGTTCTGGATAGAAGACTCAAAGCCCGAGGCCGCTGGCAGCAACGTATTCAGCAACAGGTCTTTTTTATGGTTTCGGTAGGCATCAACAGACAAGGTGATTCTATTATTAAACAGAGCCAGATCTACCCCTATGTTGGTTTGAAGCGAACGCTCCCAGGTAAGGTCATCGTTGGCCAAGCCCTGGGGTACTACGCCTAAAACAGGTTGCCCGTTCGCCACATATCTAGAAATACCCAACAACCCAATATGCGCGTAATTCCCAATCAGGTTGTTCCCAGAGACCCCGTAGCTGGCCCTGAGCTTTAGGTCATCAATAAAAGCCAGGTCTGACATGAAAGGCTCTTCAGAGACTCTGTAACCCAAAGAGAAAGACGGAAAGGTTCCCCACCGCTCATTGACCCCAAAACGGGAACTACCGTCTCGTCTTACCGTTGCCGTAAATAAATATCTGTCATTGTAAGTATAGCTTACCCTTGCCAGCCAGGAAAGCATTGCCCATTCTGATACATAGTTGGTGCCCGCATTCACATTGCCCCCGGCCAGATACTGTATATAATCAGTAGGGAAGTCTGTTGCCCCTGCCTGAAACATCTCTAGCGCATCTTTCTGCACGGTGAAACCCGCTACAGCATTGATACTGTGCTTCTCATTGAACACCCTCTTAAAACTAACGGTGTTCTCATTAAGCCAGTTTAGGTTGGTACGGTTATGGACGCCCGCAGTAGCCGGACTTGTTTTACTCCCCCACTCTCCTATCTCAGAAGATTTCCAGAGTCTTGTTTTGTCTACTATGTAATTGATCCCAATAGAGGTGCGGGCGGTAAGTCCTTCCAACAATTCAAACTCCAGGTAATTGTTGGTAAAAACGTTAGTAGACTGGCGCTTGTCTCTAAACTCATCTAAAATAAGGAGAGGGTTTTCAACGGGTACACCCAGCGGGTCTAACAGTTCAGAGGTGTAGTCCCCATTCTCTTCATAGACGGGCAATGCCGGAGAACTAGCCAGCGCCGCCGAGATTAGCCCCCTCTGCCCTAAGTGCCCTTCGGCACGGGCGAAATCACCGTAAGAATGTGAGCCCGCCACTGAAACACCTAACCTTACCCGTTTATTTAAATCAACATCTATGTTGCTGCGCAGGTTGAACTTCTTGAAGTTAGACCCTTCTATGATCCCCTCCTGGTCCAAATAGCCAGCCCCAACATAATAGGTAGAATTGTTAGCACCACCGCTGGCAGATAGTTGGTAATTTTGAATGGAGGCCGGCCGGAAGATCACATCCTGCCAATCTGTGTGCACATTAAGCGCTCCCGGATTCCTGAATTCTGGCTTTACCCTTGTACCACCTGACCGCACAGGGTTTGGGTCAGAAGCGCTACCACCAGCATACACCCAGGCATTGTCACGTCCTTCTGCTACAAACTCAGCAAACTGGCCGGCATCTAATACGTCTAATTTGTTGGCTATGGTTTGAATTCCGCCAGAAGCCTCCAGATTGATACTTGCTTTGCCTTGTTTCCCTCTTTTAGTAGTAATAATAACCACCCCGTTAGCCCCTCTTGAGCCGTAAATGGCAGTGGCAGAAGCATCTTTCAAGATCTCTATAGACTCAATATCTGCGGGGTTAATGCTGCTTAGGGGGTTTATTTTGCTAGCTGTATTGTTGGCCATCCCGCTCGAAGAAAAGGAGTTCCCATTGAAACTACTCACGTCTGACCCACCGCCCCCGGAACCGATGGCATACCCGTCAATAACGTATAAGGGTTGGTTACCGCCCGTAATGGAACTGATCCCCCTAATTACAATATTGACATTTCCGCCGGGGGCGCCGGTGGTCTGGGTAATCTGGGCACCAGCCACTTTGCCCTGCATCAACTGGTCAAAGCTGGCAGCTGGCGTGGGAATCAGTTCAGTGGCAGAAAGGCTTACCACAGAACCGGTGAGGTCTTTTTTCTGCTGTGTACCGTACCCTACCACCACTACCTCATTTAGTAGTTTTTGGTCTGACTGCAAGGCAATATCCACTTCTGCTTTGTTCCCAACAGGCACTTCTATGGTGGTAAACCCAATATAACTGACCACCAGAGTAGCGTTAGACGCTACTGTCAGGTTGAACTGCCCGTTCACGTCAGTTGCCGTACCGTTTGTAGTCCCTTTCTCTACCACAGAAACCCCAACCAGAGGCGCACTATTGACAGCTTCAGTTATCCTGCCTTTGACTGTAAGTGTTTTTGCCGTTTGCGCCGCTACAGCATTCATACTTGCCAATAGCCACAGCATACTCCATATCACCGCTGGAGATAGCCGATTACGTAAAATGTGTCTCATTATATATAGGATTTAGTTTATTAAATACAACATTCACGGCCTGCATCCTCTAAAGCGCCCAAATGGGCAAGTGATATTTGTTTAGATGCCGACAACATAAGCACTCCTATGCCTTACATGCGTGCGTCTCTGCCGTTCGTTCTCACTTCACAGCTCAAGCAATGGGCTTCTGTACTTTCAATCCCCTCTTCTGTCTTATTTTCTATTAAGCAGGTACTTTAACATAAAGTTAAATTCTTAACGCACTAACTTTATTCCGCTGTAAAGTATATTCATATTTTAAAAAAAACAACCATTTGGTGATAAATCTTAAATAAGCGAGACACTTAACCCACAATGATTGAGGAAATTTAATTCACATCCTCTCAATCATAATATCATCAAAAGCATACAACAACGCTTAGAGCACTAAGAAAATGAACTTTTGAAAACAAATATTCGGTAATCAAGTTCAAGAACTTTTGAGGGGAGGCAGGCAGTACAACCTGTTTTGTGGTCTGCCTTTACCAGTACAAGTAGAGTGGGAGAAACAGGTATTCTTCTGAAGCCAGAAGAGATAGAAGGGTTTTGGTAGTTTTCCTTGTCCCTCCCTTAAAACGGCCACCTTTGTAGCCACTTGCCATGAGAAAGCAAGTACCTAATTAGCCTTTATAACTGGAAACTCAGCAAAAGAAAATAGATAAAGGGCAGGTTCCTGGCTAAGAGCTTGTTTACATTTTGTTTTAGCAAGCGAAAACGGGGAGCGAAAGGTTCTTCTATAGCGTTTTTTGAGCAACATACGCCCCGCTATGGTGCGAGTCAACCGCGAAGTCAGGTTCTTTTGATACCCGTTTGCAGTTCAAATGACAAATTAAACATGCTCTAAGAAGAATATAACCTTTATCCTTTTGGCTATCATCACAGCACATCTTTAAATAGTCCCCTTCTTTCAGATAATTAGCCCACCTGCTCCTTAAAAAGCATTCATTCCCGGTAAACCCATTCATTTTCCTCTAACAAAAAGAAAATGCATGGGCCATTTAAATGGTTGCTTACTTATTGGAATGCATTTAACCTGGACTTGGGGGAAGATGGTGTACTCCTAATTTCTAGAGTAGGCTGTAAAGGCACCGTGCCAAGTAGCCCCAGTGTAAGTCCAGAGCTGTTTTAGGCCTGTTTTTCTAAAAACAGGCCTAAAACAGACATGCTGGTCCGGCCCCAGCCCAAAAACACACCTTATAAATTCAACAGCATCTGCTGCAGCTTCTGCGCGTCTGTGGTGGCGTTGCCCCCAATGGTGTTGTTGAAGAAGCACCACACCTCTTTGCCGTCTAGCAGCCAGTCCTGCGCCATATAGGAGAAACGCTCCAGTTCCTCAGCGGGGTATGGGCTCCGGTAGACAACGTCATGGCCGTGCAGGCGCAGGTAAACCGTATCTGTAGTGGCGGCGGCCAGTGCGGGCCATTTTTTGCCGGCGCTCACCACCACCAGCGATATCTGGTACTCCTCCAGCAGTTCCAGTGCCTCCTGGGTGTGCCAGGAGGCGTGCCGTACTTCCAGCGCGAAGACCGTTTCTGGGTACAGATCACGGAGGAGGGTGAAGAAATGCTTGGCCACCCGCTCATTGTAGTGAAAAGACGCCGGCAACTGCACCAGCACCGGCCCCAGCCGGTCGCCCATGAGCAGGAACCGGTCCATCCATTTTCTGAGCGGGTCCTCAATGTTCTGCAGGCGGTTCTCATGGGTGATGGAGCGGTGCAGCTTGGGGGCGAACCTGAAGTGCGGCGGGGTGGCCTCCAGCCATTTGAGAATGGTTTTCTCCATGGTGAAGTGGTAGAAGCTGCTGTTCACCTCAGTGCAGTTGAAGTGCTGGGCGTAGAACGGCAGCATCTCGGCAGACTTGAGGTCTTCCGGGTAGAAGATGCCGCGCCAGGCGTAGCTCCAGCCAGAGGTGCCAATGTAGAGTTTGTCTTCAGGAATGTCCATGCTGAGTACAGACGCAGAATCAGGCAACGGGTTTCTCTGTTTTCGGCCTGTTTTCAGAAAAAGAGGCCAGAAACAGGGGTTGCCCCCTTTTCACCGGCTACTGGAGGCATCAATCTCTGCTTCACCGCGCTTGTGGGCCTGAAAATAATCCTACTTCTGAAAATCTGGCCCGGCAGACAGCGCAATTCACGGTTCTGCCGTAGAACAGTTACGGCAAAAAGCTATCTTTACCCAATCATTTGCCGGTATTTCCTATGACTGACACTACCTCTACTGAGGCATTATTCCCAGAGTTCGGGCCGGTGACGGCAGCGCAATGGGCCGCCAAGATACAGCAAGACCTAAAAGGCGCCAATCCCCGGGACCTGCACTGGCAGAGCTATGAGGGCATTGACGTGGCGCCTTTTTATACTCAGAAAGACCTCCCAAGGGAGGCAGCGTTTTTTTCCGCCCCCGGCCAATACCCGTACCTGCGCACGGCTAAGCAAGACAGGAATGCCTGGGTGAACCTGCAGCCCGTGCGGGCCACCGGCAAAGGCCGCGAGGCGGTAGACAAAGCCGTAGACGCCCTCACCCGCGGGGCAGACGGCATTCATTTCATCATGCTGAACGGCTTTGACTTTGACTGCGACTACCTGATTCAGGAGATTGACCTGAGCAAGGTGCCCGTTGCCTACACCGTCTCTACAGAGGCCGCCAACTTTCTGCACCACCTCACCACGGGGCTGCACCGCAAAAAGATTTCACTGGACAGCCTGCGGGGTTTCCTGAAGTGCTCGCCCATCATGTCTTCAGAGAGCTACAAGCAGCTGGACATGGAGCATGCGCTGCACCTGCTGGAACAGACCCTGGATGCACCCAACTTCTACGCCCTCACCATTAACGGCTCCCATTTCAGCAACAAGGGGGCCACGCTGGTGCAGGAAGTGGCCATCACGCTGGCCATTGCCGTGTGCTACACCAACGGGTTGAGCTGCGAGATTATGCCCGTAGAGCGCATTTTCCAAAACATGCAGTTCCACCTCGCCGCCGGCACCAATTACTTTTTTGAGATAGCCAAGTTCAGGGCGGTGCGGCTGCTCTGGGCCAAGGTGGTAGAGGCGTATGGGGCTCCGCCCGAGGCAGCCGGGGCTTTGCGCATCCATGCCTCCACCTCGCGCTGGCACCAGACCACGTTAGACCCGCATACCAACCTGCTGCGCCACACCACAGAGATGATGAGTGCGGTGATAGGCGGGGTTGACTCTGTAGAGGTAGAGCCGTTTGACAGCACGTTCCGGGAGGAAAACGCCTTTAGTGAGCGCATTGCCCGCAACATTCCCATCCTTCTGAAGGAGGAAGCGTACCTGGACCAGGCCATTGACCCGGCGGCGGGTTCCTATTATCTGGAATACCTGACCAAAGAGATAGCCGAGAAGGCATGGGCGCTGTTTCAGGACATTGAGGGCCGGGGCGGCTTTATTCCTGCCTCCAACTCAGGCTATATTCATGACCTGATCAAAGAAACCAGCAGCCAGAAATTCAAAGCCATTGCCAACGGCTCTGAGGTGCTGGTGGGCACGAACAAATACCCCAACGCCAACGAGCAGCATGACTTTGACCCGGAACAGCTCATCCAGAGCAAGCAGTTTGACAACACCCGCGCGGCCTACTCTTATGAAGTGATGCGCCTGGCCACCGAGCTGCACTACCGGAAGAAGAACCGAAGGCCCCACGCGCTGGTGATTCACATGGGAAATGCGCTGCAGGAGCACATTCACGCCTCGTTCGCCCGCGAGTTCTTCACCTGCTCTGGCTTTACCACGCAGGTGGAGAAGTTTGACACCGTATCAGCGGCGTTGGCCACCGTCAAAGAGATGGATGTGCAGGTAATCGTCATGGCCGCCCCAGACAAGCAGTTCCATGACTTTGCCGAGACGTTTGCCAAAGGTATGCGGTCCCAACACCAGCCCGGCCCTGCGCTGATCCTGGCCGACAACCCCATGCACCTGAAGGATGAACTGCGCGCCCACGGGTTTGATGAATTCCTGTTTCAGGGCTGTGACACGGCAGAAATCATTTCCCGCATTCAGGAGAGATTGGGAACGTAGGCGCGCAAAGCGCGCCAGTTCTGAGTTCAGAGTCCTGAGTTGTTTGTGATTACCTCCTACTTTCTTGTCATCCTGAAAGTACCTTGTGGGCAAACTAGATAGGCAAAAGCCATGAAACTGCACAATTACTTTGTCTATATCACAAGTAACCCAAGTAAAACTGTTTTATACACAGGTGTGAACACCGATTTGGAATCACGTTTACAGCAACATAAAGAGAACAGAGGAAAGCCTGAAACTTTTGCTGGCAAATACTATGGTTACAAATTACTGTATTATGAGAGGCATTCAAATGTAGAGCATGCCATTGAACGCGAGAAGGAGATAAAACTGATGGGGCGGGAAGCGAAGGAAAATTTGATAAAGACTATGAATCCGAAGATGGACTTCCTGTACATAGCCAACTGATTGCAGTTCGCCCACAAGGTCCTTTCAGGATGACAAAAGTGGGAACTTCAGATGAAAGTAATAAAGTAATAGTACCTGTTATAATATAGAACGTCCTCAAGTCTTGCTACTTGATACCCGCTACTTGATACGAACACCATGAAACCAGATTTCACCAAGATACCTTTTACGTTTTCGGGCTCTTTTTCCCAAAACAGGCCGAAACCAGAACCCAAGACCTGGAAAACCGCCGAGCGGCTGCCGCTGCAGAACTTCTATACCAAAGAAGACGCTGAAAGCTTTGAGCACCTGGACTTCGCCGCCGGGCTGCCGCCTTTTTTGCGCGGGCCGTACAGCACCATGTACGTGAAAAACCCCTGGACCATCAGGCAGTACGCGGGCTTCAGCACCGCCGAGGAATCTAACGCGTTCTACCGCCGCAACCTGGCCGCTGGGCAGAAAGGTCTCTCCGTGGCCTTTGACTTGGCCACGCACCGGGGCTATGACTCAGACCATCCGCGGGTGGTGGGTGACGTGGGCAAGGCCGGTGTGGCCATTGACTCTATTCTGGACATGAAGATTCTGTTTGACCAGATTCCGCTGGACCAGATGAGCGTGTCCATGACCATGAACGGCGCCGTGCTGCCCATTCTGGCGTTCTACATTGTGGCCGCCGAGGAGCAGGGCGTGAAACCGGAGCAACTGAGCGGCACCATCCAGAACGACATTTTGAAGGAGTTCATGGTGCGCAACACCTACATCTATCCGCCGGAGCCCAGCATGAAGATCATCGCCGATATCTTCGCGTACACCTCCCGGCACATGCCCAAGTTCAACTCCATCTCCATCAGTGGCTACCACATGCAGGAAGCCGGGGCCACGGCCGATCTGGAGCTGGCCTATACTTTGGCGGATGGTTTGGAATACGTGCGCACCGGCCTGGCCGCGGGTATGGACATTGACACCTTCGCGCCGCGTTTGTCATTCTTCTGGGCCATTGGCATGAACCACTTCATGGAGATTGCCAAAATGCGCGCCGCCCGTATGCTGTGGGCAAAACTCATTAAACAGTTCAACCCCAAGAGCGATAAATCCCTGGCGCTGCGCACGCACTGCCAAACCAGTGGCTGGAGCCTCACCGAGCAGGACCCGTTCAACAACGTGGCCCGCACCACCGTAGAGGCCCTGGCTGCCGCCCTGGGCGGAACGCAGAGCCTGCACACCAACGCGTTAGACGAGGCCATTGCCTTGCCCACAGATTTTTCGGCGCGCATTGCCCGCAACACCCAGATTTACCTGCAGCAAGAGACGCACATCACCAAAACCGTTGACCCCTGGGGCGGCTCTTATTATGTAGAAGCGTTGACCCATCAACTCGCGCACCGCGCCTGGGACCTGATTCAGGAAGTGGAACGCCTGGGCGGCATGGCCAAAGCCATTGAAACGGGTCTGCCCAAGATGCGCATTGAGGAAGCCGCCGCCCGTAAACAGGCACGTATTGACGCGGGCAAAGACGTGATTGTGGGTGTGAACAAATTCCGACCGGAGACCGAGGAGCAGCTGGAAATCCTGGACATTGACAACACCGCCGTGCGGGAAGCCCAGCTGGCAAGACTGGCCCAGTTACGGGAAAACCGAGATGATGCCGCCGTCTTCGCCGCCATGGACGCGCTCACCAATGCCGCCGAGACCGGCGAAGGCAACTTGCTGGAACTGGCCGTGCAGGCGGCCCGCGTGCGGTGCAGTCTGGGAGAGATTTCCTATGCCTTAGAGAAAGTATTCGGCCGTCACCGGGCCACCATCAGATCCATTGCAGGCGTGTACAGTTCAGAGATTTCAGACGATGAGAACTTCGGCAAGGCCCAGGCGCTTGCCGATCAATTTGCGGCCCAGGAAGGCCGAAGACCAAGAATCATGGTCGCCAAAATGGGCCAGGACGGCCACGACCGCGGCTCTAAAGTCATTGCCACTTCCTTCGCCGACCTCGGCTTTGACGTAGACCTGGGCCCTCTGTTCCAAACCCCGGAGGAAGTAGCCCTGCAAGCCGCCGAAAATGATGTGCACGTGGTGGGCGTGAGCAGCCTCGCCGCCGGTCACAAAACGTTGATTCCGCAATTGATTGCCGAGTTGAAAAAGCTGGGCCGCGAAGATATTCTGGTCATTGCCGGCGGTGTAATTCCTGCGCAGGACTATCAGTTTTTGTATGATGCGGGTGTGGCCGGGGTGTTTGGCCCGGGCACCGTGATCAGCGTGGCCGCACAGGAGATTCTGGAGAAGTTGCTGAATGGGTAAACTTATTTCTGGCGCGCGTCTCCAGACTCGTGACACGGGATGAGTGGAGTCTCCAGACTCCCTTTCGCCAATACCCTGCCCGTGGTTCCCGGCGAGTCTGGAGACTCGCGTCATCCTTTGGCACGAGACTAAAGTCTCGCGCCAGTTAACACGGTTAACATCTTAATCCCTGCTTTGGCTGTTTTTTGAAAACAGGCCCAAAGCAGGGATTTTCTTTTGGTGTCAGACTCCGTATATAGCTAGCATGAGCACCAAGTATAAAATATCCAATCCGGAAGGGATTTATTTCCTGAGCATGGCCACTGTGGAGTGGGTAGATGTTTTTACGCGGCGTGAATACTGTGTGATCATTGTGGAGAGTTTACGCTTCTGCATCGAACGGAAAGGGTTGATCCTCCACGCGTGGGTCACCATGCCCAACCATCTACACCTGATCGCCTCAGCGGAGGAGAACAAGGAATTAGCGTCTATTTTACGCGATTTCAAGAAGTTTACGGCGACCAAGCTCCTCACGGCTATTCAAGAAAGCCCTATGGAAAGCCGGAAACGATGGATGCAATGGATCTTCCAAAGCAACGGAGCGCGTAACTCCCAAAACACGCACTACCAGTTCTGGCAGCAAAGCAACCATCCGCAGGAGCTGGACTCCAACTTCCTGATGTCCCAGAAACTGGACTACCTGCACCAGAACCCGGTGGAAGCAGGACTAGTAGAAGAACCCGACTACTGGCGCTACAGCAGCGCCGTTGATTATGTCGGCGGAAAAGGCTTACTCCCATTGGTGTTTCTGGAGTAAGAAAGCTAACTGGCCCCATCTGGCGCGAGACTAAAGTCTCGTGCCAAAGGATGTTGCGAGTCTCCAGACTCGCCGGGAACCATGATCAGGAATGCACGCATAAGGAGTCTGAAGACTCCACCCATCCCGTGTCACGCGTCTGAAGACGCGCGCCAGTGGCTGTTTCCGGCCTGTTTTTCCAAAAACAGGTCTAAAACACGTACCCAAAATTTTTCTTCCAATTTCCCCCTAACCCATTAAACCTTTCTGCTTCCCGCTTGTCTAACGCGCGTGAAAAATCCACACACCCAACACAACCCTTTATAACCAACAAGCTTTTACAGCATGAAGAAATTTTTATTGACGCTGGGGCTGGTTTCCTCCTTTGCCGGAGTTGCCGTCTCCCAAACGCGTCCCACTCAGCCCGCTGATTCTACCAGGCGGGTAGCCGGGGCCACCGGCATGCAGGGGAACGCCGCCAGAAACACCAAACCCAAACCGTACACCGAGGTCATCACTGACAAAGCCCAATCCAAAGCTGGCTTTTTCAAGACCCACAAAGTAGAAGACAAGTACTTCTTTGAACTGGCCGACTCGGTGCTGGGCCGTGAGATCCTGGTGGTGAACCGGATTTCCAAAGCCGGGGCTGAGGTGCGTTCCTCTTCCGGCTATGCCGGAGACCAGATTGGCAGCGCGGTGATCATGTTTGAGAAAGGTCCGGATGACCGTATTTTCATGCGCAAGATCTCGTACGCCACCTACAGCCCAGACAGCACCAGGTCTATGTACCAGGCGGTGCAGCGCTCCAACGTGCAGGCCATTGTAGCCGCCTTCAACGTGGCGGCCTACGGACCTAACAACAAGAGCAGCGTGATTGACATCACAGACTACCTCAAGGGTGAAAACGAGATTTTCTCGTTCAGCTCAGCCACGGGTAAAAGCCGTTTCCGGTTAGGGAACTTCCTCTCAGACCGAAGCTATATCCAGAACGTGCGCAGCTTTCCGCAGAACGTAGAGGTGACCACCGTGAAAACCTACGTGCTGACCCCGCCTACGTCCGGGTTTGGTGCGGCCCCGGCAGGCGGCGCATCTGCCAACTCAGCGTTGAACGGGTCCTCTACCATTGAGATCAACTCTTCTATGGTGGTGCTGCCCAAGAAGCCCATGCAGCCCCGCTACTTTGACCCGCGCGTGGGGTACTTCACCGTAGGTTACACAGACTTTGACGCCAATCCGCAGGGGGTAAAGGAAATCCAGATGGTAAAGCGCTGGAGACTGGAGCCCAAGGAGAAAGACATGGCCAAGTACAAGCGCGGCGAACTGGTGGAGCCCAAAGAACCCATTGTGTTCTACATAGACCCGGCTACGCCGAAGAAATGGGTGCCGTACCTGATTGCCGGCGTGAACGACTGGCAAAAAGCGTTTGAGAAAGCCGGTTTCAAGAACGCCATCATTGGCAAAGAAGCGCCAAGCGCCAAAGAAAACCCCAACTGGAGCTTAGATGACGCCCGCCACAGCGCCATTGTGTACAAGCCCTCAGAAATCCCCAACGCCAGCGGCCCCAGCATCTCAGATCCGCGCAGCGGCGAGATCATGGAGAGCCACATCAACTGGTACCACAACGTGATGAAACTGGTGCGGGACTGGTATTTCATCCAAGCCTCGGCTATTGACCCGCGCGCCCGCAAAATGGAGTTCTCTGATGAGCTCATGGGCGACCTGATCCGGTTTGTGTCTTCGCACGAAGTGGGCCACACCCTGGGGCTGCGCCACAACTACGGCTCCAGCTCAACGGTGCCCGTAGAGAACCTGCGCAACAAGAAATGGGTGGAAGCCAACGGCCACACCCCGTCTATCATGGACTATGCCCGCTTCAACTACGTGGCCCAGCCAGAAGACAACATCACCTCTAAGGGCATCTACCCCAGAATTGGCGACTATGACCTGTGGGCCATAGAGTGGGGCTACCGCCTGCTGCCCAACGCAAAGAGCGCTGAGGCCGAGATTCCTATCCTGAACAAGATGACGGTGGCCGCCCTGAAAAACCGCCGCCACTGGTTCGGCACCGAGACCAACCCAGATGACCCGCATTCCCAGAACGAGGACCTGGGCGACAACGCCATGAAGGCCAGCGAGTACGGCATCAAGAACCTGCAGCGCATCATTGCCAAACTCCCTGAGTGGACCCGTGAGGAGAACCAGGGCTACGAGAGCCTGGACAACATGTATGGCCAGCTGACCACGCAGTTCAACCGGTACATGGGCCACGTGGCCAAGAATATTGGCGGCGTCTATGAAAACCCTAAAACCGTAGAAATGGAAGGACCGGTGTATGAGCGTACGCCGGCCGCCACGCAGAAAGAAGCCATGGCGTTCCTGGACAAGCAGCTGTTCACCACACCTACCTGGTTACTGTCTCCGGCGGTATTGAACAATACCGGTTCTAACCCCATGCTGGTGGTTTCGCGCAGCCAGGAGGCTGTCTTGAACCGCCTCATCAGCAACAACACCCTCACCAAACTGATTGCCGGTGAAGCCCTTGACGGCAACAGCGCCTACAGGGTGACAGACTTCTTCACTGACCTGAACAGCGCTATCTTTAGAGAGGTGAAAAACAAACAGGCCATTGACGTGTACCGCCGCAACCTGCAAAAGATTTATGTGGAGCAGTTGATTGACCTGGTTAAACCGGCTCCAGCCGCTTCATCCTCGGCTCAGGTGAGTTCAAGAGGCCCTGTCAGGCCAACCATGAACATTGCCCAAAGTGATGTGCTTTCTGTGGCCAAGGCTGAATTGCGCAACATCAACAGCCTGATCAAGACAGCTGCCGCCGGGCAATCAGATTCTTTGAGCAGTTATCACCTCCTGGACCTCTCAGACCGCATCAATGACGCCTTGAACCCCAAAGGTTAGTTTTTAAAATATTAGTAAAGCTGTTTGGAAAGCTGCCCTGCACTGCGGGGCAGCTTTTTTTATGATGGTTACAACAAAGCGCTTTTCCACAGAAAAGGCCGTTGGCATTTACCAGGCTGTACCAGTGGTAAGAACCCTGTAGTTGGGCAGGGGCAACCGGGTGACGCATGGTAGAAACATGGCTTTAAAGCCAGAGGAAGCCCACAGCCGTACGCTATTCTTCTTTCAGCCGCTGAAAGAAAAGGGGGAAACAAGATCAAGCGAACAAGGGAAACCCCAAACGAAGCACCGGCAAAGTGCTACAACTTATTGGTTCTGTCTCTGTTACCAGAGGCCGTGATTTTTCCTTTCATTTGAATACCTAAAGCTAGAACTTGATGTCAACCATTGAATAAGCGGCATGAAGAAGTTTCTGATAATGCTTTTGACAGGGTTGATCTTCCTGAGCTGCGTTTCGCAGTTGGGCCGGGAGAGCTGTGAAAGTGCTGCGCAGGTGCCGCTCTCCCAGCTGAAGGTTCCCGTTTATGACTCTGCCTCTGTCTGTTTTTTAAAAGAGTAGCTCCCCTACTTCCTAAAAGGCGTTTCTGGCCTGTTTTTCCCAAAACAGGCCGAAAACAGAAATTTCAAAGTTAGAGCAGGTAAAGTTTGAGTTGGCAAGACCAACCAGCCAAAGGAATGTTCAGAAGCTGTATAGTGCTTTTTCCTTATTCTACCGTGATGGATCTAGACGGAACCGGGCATGGCGCAAGAAGCGTGAGCCTGTGCCTTCAAGATCAGTAAGCGTCTGTTTCCGGGCTGTTTTTGGGAAAGTAGCCCCAAAACGCAGGCACCAGCGGGTGCTCCTATAACTTTAAATAAAAACGCTCAACAGCTCCAATATAAAACCTAGGCACGTCTCCTTTTCTACACCTTAGTAGAAAACCTATCTCCCCTCTCCGCAGGTATAACCGGGTTCTCTCACTACAGCCCTGTTCTTCTGCTCCCAAACCCAAGAATGAACCATGTTGCGCCAGCAGCATGTAAGACGGCTCTGCTGTTTTCCAGTAAACCCGCTAAACTGACCCGCTAAACCACCCCAGCATGTCAACCCTGCTCACACGTGCAACCCCATCAATCCTGTAATGAAAAACTTGTTTCTGGCCAAAGCCCTAAGGCTTCCCTCCTGTTCTTTTTGCTACCGCTCCAGATAGGTTTGAGGATCAATATTTTGCACTAGGCTACCGGGCAAACGTTTGGGAACTGGCCAGACCGGGGGCAACGGTTTGCGCAGAAAATGGCCTGATCTTTGAATTCTTCCCGCCAGAAGAAATGTTCTGAAAAAAAAGGAGAGCATGAAAAAGTACCTAACCCTCTTGCCGCTGTGGCTGCTTTCACTGCTAGCCGTGGCCCAAAAAGAAGCCTCTGTCTGGTATTTCGGCCGCAATGCCGGCCTTTCGTTTGCAGAGGGGAGCCTCACGCCCCTCAAAGACGGCCACCTGTACAGTGAGGAAGGCAGCGCCAGCATCTGTGACGCCCAGGGCAATCTGCTTTTCTACACCAACGGCATGCAGGTCTGGAACAAAACCCACCAGCTCATGGCCAACGGGAAAGAATTGAAGGGGCACGAGTCCTCTACCCAGGCCGCTCTCATTTTGCCCAAACCGGGGTCACCGCATCTCTTCTACCTGTTCACCACAGATTTCCAGGGCATGGACCACGGCCTGCAGTACCACCTCATTGATATGAGCAAAGAAGGCGGCCTGGGCCAGGTAACCTCTAAAAACAACCTCATCTTTGCCCCGGTCACCGAGAAACTCACCGCCGTACGCCACCGCAACGGCCGGGACTTCTGGGTGCTCACCCACCGCTGGAACAGCACGGCTTTTTACGCGTACCTCATTACCCCCAACGGCATCACGTTTGCCCCCGTTGAAAGCCGGGTGGGCAGCATGCACACCGGTGACAACGGCGGCACCATTGGCTACCTGAAAGCCTCCCCCGCCGGTGACAAAATAGCCATGGCCACCTGGGCGCCTGTCAATAAGCTGGAGGTCTTTGATTTTGACAACGCCACCGGCCAGGTGAGCAACGCCCTAGACCTGGGCAAGTTTGAAGAGGCCTACGGCGTGGAGTTCTCCCCAGACGGCTCCCGGTTGTATGGCGGCAAGAACGGCATTGCCGGTGGGGAAGCCCGTATTTTCCAGTTCAACCTGAAAGCAGGCACCCCAGATGCCATCATCCACTCTGGCAAGCAGGTGGCCAAAAGCACCAGCCGTAAGATTGGGGCCCTCCAGCTGGGGCCTGACGGCCGAATTTATGTGGCCCGCAATGAAAGCAGTTGGCTGGGCATTATCAGAAACCCCAACGCCCCGGGTGAAGACTGTGACTACAAAGATGCCGGTGTCTCCCTGGGGAGTCAACGCAGCGAGTTCGGGTTGCCCAACTTCCCCGGTTTCTATTTCCAGAACCTGTCTGCCCCCACGGGCTATGTAGTGCAGAAACAGAAATAACTTTCAAATCATTAACCCGGCCAGCCCCCATGGGGCGGTCTTTTAGGGCTGGCGGTGCAGTTGCTTTCTGTGATTGCCCCGCCACAGCCGCTTCGCCTTCAACAGCCGTGATGGTAATCTGTATGTTTAGCAGACAAACTGCGTTTCTGGCCTCCTTTTCTCAAATCAGGGCAAAAACAGGGCTGCGGCGGCAGCCTGCTGAACGTCTGCCTTCGTCTCTGATGGGCGGCAAAGCCTTCCTTTTCGTATTTTTACCGTACTTTGAGAAGAAACAGCCCACAACCCAGTGCCAAAAAGATTTTCACCCCAAGAATATGCCCAGGGCGTATTGAGCGGTAACCGCATCATGCTGAGCCGTGCCATCACCCTGGTAGAAAGCACCTTGCCTTCTGACCGGGAGCTGGCGCACCAGGTTATAGAGCAGGTCCTTCCGCACGCGGGGAAGTCAGTGAGAATAGGCATTACGGGGGTGCCGGGTGTGGGCAAAAGCACGTTCATTGAGGCGTTCGGGAATTATTTGCTGGCGCAGCACGGTAAACGGCTGGCCGTGTTGGCCGTTGACCCCACCAGCCAGCGCACCGGCGGCAGCATTCTGGGCGACAAAACCCGCATGGAAACCCTGTCTACCCAACCCAACGCCTACATCAGGCCCTCAGCGGCCGGAAAAACCCTGGGCGGCGTGGCCAGAAGCACCCGTGAAAGCATTTTGCTCTGCGAAGCCGCAGGCTTTGACGTGATTTTTGTGGAGACCGTGGGCGTGGGCCAGTCAGAGACGGTGGTGCATGAAATGGTAGACTTTTTCCTGCTCCTGATGCTGGCCGGCGCGGCGATGAGCTCCAGGGCATTAAGAAGGGCATCATGGAAATGGCCGATGCCATTGCCATCACCAAGGCAGACGGCCAGAACCTGCACCAGGCCACCAGCGCCCAGGCCGAATACCAAAGTGCCCTGCACCTCTTCCCGCTGGGGCCGTCTGGCTGGAGCCCCAAGGTAACATTGTGCTCTGCCTATGAAAGAACGGGGCTATCTACTGTCTGGGGCGCCATAGAGGAGTATGTGGCCTTGACCCGGCAGAACGGCTATTTCTACCGCCGCCGTCAGGAGCAGAACCTGCACTGGCTCAAGCAGACCATCAGGCAAAGTCTGGAGGAAATGTTCTACCAAAGCCCGGTGGTGAAAGACCAATGGCCGGCGCTCTCCCAGGAGGTGATCGCGGGCCGTAAATCGCCGTTTGCCGCCGCCAGTGAGCTCCTGGCCCGCGCCTCTGGTCAAGGGCTGTTTTAGGCCTGTTTTTTAAAAACCAGCCCGAAAACAGAACCTACCGGCCGCGCACCGTTACGTTCGTTTTCCCCTCCACACCACCTTAACCAGCGCATCTGACTTACCGGCCTTTCCTGCTCCCGTCACGGGTAAGAAAAACCTCCATCATTGAGGTTACACCCACACCTTGTCCGCCCGGGAAACAGCCCCAGAAAGCGCATTTTCAAGGTTTCCTCCCTAAACTACTTCCCTCTACCAACGGTTCCACAATAACTCCCCACTGAAAGACGTTTTCTGAAGAACGGTTCCTGCCTGGGGCTTCTTCCCTTATTGGGCCTCCGGCACGCCGCATTTCTCCGTTCATTTACCAGAAGCCGCACACAGCTTAGGTTTGCCGGGGACTCAGACAGGCAAACGTTGAAGAGCCTTAGACTTCTTTCCCCAAGTAAGGGCAACCAACGCGCGGCTCCCCCAGTACAGGATCTGGCTCAGGGTATTTAGCACTGTTAGATACTGAAATAGACGGCGTACAGATAGAGACGTCACAAAGAGTTTAAACAGCATATCCCCCAATGCTGAAGAGGCCGGTTTCAGACTGGCCTCTTGTTTTTTCCCTCCACCCATCGGCCTGGCCGAAGAATGGTGACACAAGTCTCCTAAAAACAGAACCCCAGCAGCGCGGGCTGCTGGGGTTCTGTTTTTGACCTGTTTTTAGAAAAACGGCTCCAAAACTGCCTTGGGCTTTGGTAGAGGAACCTAGCTTCTGGGGTGAAACTCCTGGATCACCTGCTTGAGGTAATCCCGGTCCAGGTGGGTGTAGATCTCAGTGGTGGTGATAGACTCATGGCCCAGCATTTCCTGTACCGCCCGCAGATCAGCCCCGCCCTCAATGAGATGGGTGGCAAATGAATGCCGAAACGTATGGGGACTCACATTTTTGGCCAGCCCCACTTTGGCCGTCAGGTCTTTGATAATGTTAAACACCATCACGCGGGTGAGACTGGTGCCCCGGCGGTTGAGAAACACAAAGTCTTCGTGCCCTTTCTTGATGGTCTGGTGCCGGCGAACGCCGTCCAGGTACACCCTGATGTACTTGAGCGCGTCTTTCCCAATGGGAACCAGCCGCTCTTTGTTGCCTTTGCCGGTCACGCGCAGAAAACCCAGGTCTTCATACAGGTTGCTCAGCTTGAGCTCAATCAGTTCAGACACCCGTAGCCCTGAGCTGTACAGGGTCTCCAGCATGGCCTTGTTGCGGGTGCCTTCCGGGGTGCTCACATCAATGCCCTCAAAGAGTTGCACAATCTCCTGGTAACTCAAGGTGTCTGGCAGCTTGCGCTGCAGCTTGGGCGCCTCAATGGTCTCGGTAGGGTCTGACTGTATCATGTCTTCCATGATCAGGAACTTGTAGAACGCCCTGATGCCGGAGATGGTGCGGGCCTGGGAGTGCGGGGTCATGCCCAGGGTGTTGATCCATTCCAGAAACCCTTGCAGGTGCACCACCTCTACCGCCAGGGGGCTTATTTTCTGATGGGTGATTTCAAAATACTGCACCAGCTTGCGCACATCCCGCAGATAGGCCTCTACGGAATTGCTGGACAAGGACTTCTCCAGCTGGAGGTATCCTTGAAATTGTGTAAGACTTGTTGACCAATTCATGGGGGAATGAAATAGAGTTTTTGCGGGCTATAGAGGCAGTTACATCTGTATCTAGCATTTACATAGCCGCCCAAAGGTAGTTATTCCGTACATTTGAGCACGATCTTCGCTTTACTTTTTCAGAGAAATGATTTCCCTCAGATAACCTGGCAGACTATGAAAATACTCATATTAAACGGCCCCAACCTTAATTTATTGGGCAGACGCGAAAAATCAATCTACGGCTCCCGCTCCTTTGAAGACTACTATGAGAAGGACCTGCTCCCGGCTTTCCCAGACCTGGAGCTGGAGTGTTACCAGTCTAACATTGAGGGCGAACTGATAAACAAGCTGCATGAGGTGGGCTTTCACTACCAGGGCATTGTCTTCAACGCCGGCGCCTACACCCACACCTCACTGGCCCTGGCAGATGCCATTGCCGCCATTGAGACGCCCGTGGTTGAGGTGCACATCTCCAATGTGTACGCCCGGGAGGCCACCCGCCACGCCACGTTTATTGGCGGCCGCTGCAAAGGCAGCATCTCCGGGTTCGGGCTGGAA
Source organism: Rufibacter ruber (assembly GCF_001647275.1). Taxonomy (GTDB): domain Bacteria; phylum Bacteroidota; class Bacteroidia; order Cytophagales; family Hymenobacteraceae; genus Nibribacter; species Nibribacter ruber_C. Next base: position 77,459 of record NZ_LRMM01000005.1, read on the forward strand.
AGTTATAGGCTTGCCTTGCAGTACTTTGAGCGGCTCAGGCCATCAAAAGTAGGATTTACTTACACCAAAGCGTAACCACCGGCCGTTTTTAACGTGTAGGTCTAACTTGATGCCGCCGTCACGCCGTTCTGTTTCAGGGCTGTTTTCAGAAAAACACCCCTGAAACAGAACGGCGGCTTCTGGCTTTCAACAAGTAGCGATCCACACACCGTACCCCAGCCCTTTTGCCATGCTCAATTTCTATCCCGGCCCGTCTAAAGTCTACCCGCAGATACGCGACTTCATGGTTATGGCGTATGATGAGGGCCTGCTCAGCATACCGCACCGCAGTGAGCGGTTTGTACACATGATGCGCGAACTGGTGGGGCTGCTGCGCAAAAAACTGAACATTCCGCAGGACTACTACCTCTTCTTCACCTCCTCGGCCACTGAGTGTTGGGAGATCATCACCCAGAGCCTGACCCCGCACAAGAGCCTGCACCTGTACAACGGCGCCTTTGGCGAAAAATGGGGCCAGTACGCCCGGCGCCTGCGGCCAGACTGCTACAGCCAGTCTTTTGGCGTGAATGACGTGCTGGACGTGCCCAATATTCCTGTAGAAGATGACACAGATGTGATCTGCGTGACCCAGAACGAGACCTCTAACGGCACCCAGGTGAGCATGGAGACCCTGCTCAAGCTGCAGAACCAGTTCAAAGACCCGCTGCTGGCCGTAGACGCCACCTCCAGCATGGCCGGCCTCAACCTCAAGTTCATCAGGGCAGACATCTGGTTTGCGTCGGTGCAGAAATGTTTCGGCCTGCCGGCCGGAATGGCCGTGCTGGTCTGCTCCCCCAGAACTGTGCAGCGCGCCAAGGCCCTCAATGACAAGAAGCACTATAACAGCCTGGTGTTTCTGTACGAGAAAATGCTCAACTACCAGACCGGCCACACACCCAACGTGCTCAACCTGTACCTCATGCGCCAGATGCTGGAGCGCCTCCCGCTCATTAAACAGGTAGACCAGCAGCTGGTGAAGCGCTCCCAGGAGCTGTACAGCTTCTTTGAGGAACTCACAGAGGTGCAGCTGCTGGTAGAAAACCCGGAGGTGCGCTCGCAGACCGTGCTGGCCGTGCAGGGTACCGGCAAGCAGATCCTGGAGATCAAGAAGAACGCCGCCGCGCAGGGCATCACCCTGGGCAACGGCTACGGTGACTGGGCCAAGAACACCTTCCGGATTGCGAACTTCCCGGCCATTGTTGACGGGGAGTATGACGTATTGAAAGACTTCTTCAGGAAGAACTACAAATAAACCTGAGCCGTAACCGCGAGGGCGTTTTTGGCCTGTTTTTTCAATAACAGGCCAAAAACGCCCTTTTCTTTTTAGCAGCCCCCGGTTCAGGCAAAGCACAGGCAACTGTTCAGCACCAGAACCCGCCTTTGCTGCGCTGGTAAACCTTAGAATCTCAATGGCAGAATGCCCAACCCTGGCAGGCTGACCGCCGCCCGCCCCCGCTCCTGGTGGCGGCTTACACGTATGTCTAACTCCCGCTACCGGGTCACCGGCGCATTGTCATCGGCGAAGCCGGCCTTTACAATTCCTGCTTCGGGCATGCCCAAAATAAGGACGCATTACCCAAAATGATTAGTTTTGCACCTGAACCTTGCACGTAAAGCCGCCTATGATCGCCTTCAGTCTGAAAGAAATTGTCTCTGTGAGCCTCATTCTTTTTGCCATCATTGATATTCTGGGCTCTATTCCCATCATCATTGAGCTGCGCCGCCGTGAAGGGGTGATCCAGTCTGAGAAAGCCACCATTGTGGCCGGGGCCATCATGATCTCGTTCCTCTTCCTGGGCGACGGGATTCTGAGGCTGTTCGGGATTGATTTTCAGTCTTTCGCGCTGGCGGGGGCCATCATCATCTTTTTGATTGGGATGGAGATGGTGCTGGGCATTCACCTGTTCCACTCCAACCCAGACACCAAGACTGGTTCTATTGTGCCGCTGGCGTTCCCGCTCATAGTGGGGGCGGGCACCATGACCACCTTGCTCTCGCTGCGGGCGGCTTACGCGCTGCCTAACGTGCTGGTGGGCATTATCCTGAACCTGCTGTTTGTCTACATTGTCCTGAAAAGCTCTAACTGGCTGGAGCGCAAGCTGGGCCAGAACGGCACTGAGGTGCTCCGGAAGGTCTTTGGCGTGATTCTGTTGGCCATTGCCATTAAACTGTTCAAAACGCACGTCAATCTCTAAGTTCTGTTTTCGGCCTGTTTTTAAGAAAACACCCCCAAAACAGAAACCGCCCGTTTTAATTTTTTTCGCTTTCACCGTATGGGCAGGCAACCCTTGGCGGCATCTCTGCATTTACCCAAGAAACAAACACCTATGAGGTACCTGGCCCTTCTCCCTTTTTTCCTGCTGGCCCTTGCCGCGCAGGCGCAGCGTGTGCACGGCAGAATTATTGATCAGCAGGCCCAGCCGCTGGAGTACGTGAACATTGGCGTGGTGGGTAAAAACGTGGGCACCGTATCTACGGCCCAAGGCACCTTCGCCCTCACCCTGCCCCCAGACCTGGACGGGGAAATCCTGCAGTTTTCGGCTATTGGCTATGCGCCGGTGCAGTTTAAGGTAGCCGAGTTCAAGCAAAGATTTTCTGGCCAAACGGCACTGGTCCAGCTCAAGGAACAGGCGGTGGCGCTGAAAGAGGTGGTGGTGCGGCCCAAAAAATTTGTCACCAAGGTGGTGGGGAACACCGTTGACTCAAAAACGGTGTCGGCGGGGTTCACCAGCAATGACCTGGGCTCTGAGGTGGGCACCCTCCTCAAGATCAGAAAGCCCTCGTTTCTGGAGAGCGTGCGGTTCAACCTTGCCGGTAACAAGTATGATACCCTATTTCTGCGGGTGAACGTGTACAAGGTGGTGAAAAACGTGCCCACAGAGAACGTGCTGCGGGAACCAATCTACCTCAACGTAGCAAAAGGAGACATCAAAGACGGCCTTACGCTAGACCTGAGCCGGTACAATGTTTACCTGGAGAGTGATGCCCTGCTTTCTCTGGAGCTGGTACGTGACTTGGGCACCGGGGGCCTCTGGTTCAGCGGCGGTTTCATCAACAGTGACTCCTACTACCGCAAGGCCAGCCAGGGCAGCTGGCAGAAAGTGCCCCTTCTGGGCCTGGGCTTCAGCGCCGTGATCAGCCAGGAGAAATAAAGCCTGCCCCAGAGAGCGCTGCATTTTCTGTTTTGGAGCTATTTTTCAGAAAACAGGCCAAAAACGCACTTTTGCGCGGTGCCCTACGGGGGTGAAAATAATCTCCCGCTGATAGCCGCCGCTTGCGCAGAGATGGGTAATTTTGCGGCAGACTAACCAGACCTGTTTTGATTGAGATTTATACTGATGGCGCTTCCCGCGGAAACCCTGGCCCGGGCGGATATGGCGTGATTATGCGCTATGGCCCCCACGTGAAAGAGCTGAGCGAAGGCTTCAGGAAGACCACCAACAACCGCATGGAGTTACTGGCGGTGATTGTAGCCCTGGAATCTATCACCAAGCCGGGCATTCCCATCACCGTGTATTCAGATTCTAAGTATGTGATAGATGCCGTGGAGAAGAAATGGGTGCTGGGCTGGGAGAAGAAAGGTTTCTCGGGCAAGGCCAACCCTGATCTGTGGCAGCGCTTTCTCAAGATTTACCGCAAGCACCAGGTAAAGTTTGTCTGGGTGCGCGGGCACGCCGGCCACCCGGAGAACGAGCGCTGTGACCAGTTAGCCGTTGCCGCCGCCCTGCAACCCAACCTGCCGCCAGACCGCGGTTTTGAGGCCAACCCCACCGCCGGCTAACGTATGCCCAACCCGTATTTCCAGTTTAAGCAGTTTACCGTACAGCAGGACCAGTGCGCCATGAAAGTGTGCACAGACTCCTGCGTGCTGGGGGCACACGCCCCTGTCACGGGTGCCCGGCGTATTCTAGACATTGGGGCGGGAACTGGTTTACTCAGTCTCATGCTGGCCCAGCGGGCCCCTCAAGCAATGATTGAAGCCGTGGAGATTGACCCCGCCGCCGCCGCCCAGGCCGCCGCCAACCTGGCCGCCAGCCCGTGGGCAGAACGGCTGTTGCTCCACCCCATGAGCCTGCAGGAATTTGCCGCCGCCGCCCCGGCTCCGTTTGACATGATCATCAGCAACCCGCCGTTCTTTCAGGCTTCGCTCAAATCTGCAGATACCGCCCGCAACACCGCCAAACACACCGGTTCCCTCACGTTCAAGGAGATCATCGGCTTTGCCGAACGCTTTTTATCCCTGGAGGGTCACCTGCACATTCTGCTGCCCCCACATGAAGCCCGGGTATTTGCCCAAGAAGCCTTAGCCGCGGGCTTTTACACCAGCCATATTCTCTGGCTGGAGGCTACCCCCCAAGGCAAACTGCTGCGGGCCATTCACACCTACACCCGCGTGGCCGGACCGGTGGGGGAAGAAACGCTGGCTGTGCGGGAAAAAGACCACACCACCTACACCTTGGCGTTCAGGCAGCTGCTGCAAGACTATTATTTGATCTTTTAGCGTTTCTGGCCTGTTTATGGAAAAACAGGCAGAAACAGGACTATTCTTCTTTCTCAGTGAACTGGACCCCAAGCTGCTCCAGTTCAGCTAGAATGGGTTCATAAAGCTCTGGCTGCAGGGGCACCACTACCCCGCGCTGCTGAATCTGGCCCTGCAGCAGCAGTTTAGTGGCAATGCCAATGGGCAGCCCCACAGTTTTGGCCATGGCCGTGTGCACCTCGTCTTCGCCCAGCACCACCAGTGACGAGGTTAGTTTTTTATGTTCGCCGTTCAGGTCATACTCAAGAAGGTGCTGCATCACAATCATGTCTTTGTCACCGGGGCTGAGTTTCCAGCGGGGCACCAGCAGCTTTTCCAGGGCCTGGGCGGGGGTGGCGTTCTCCAGACCAATGGGCAGCTCGTCAAACAGGCCCGTCCAGCCTACCATGTACAGCTCCTCAGCGTCTGGGGCCAGCCCTACGTGGGCCGCCACCCGCTCCTTCAGGGTCAGCTCCTGGTCTGTGCCCGGCAAGAAGCTCTCCACCAGTTCCCGGTAGGTCATGTTGGCAGAATTTTCCAGCACGTAGGAGTCATCTGTGAGCCCCAGCTGCACCAGCACCTGCCATGCCTGGCAGTACCCAGACCGGCGCAGGGTGCCGCGCAGCAGGGTGGGAACCTCCTGCAGGCCGTACGGCTGCCGGTAACTGAGGGAGTCGCGGTTGGCATAGCCGTCAAAATACCCGAAGCCGTCTACCAGAATGGTCTCTGTGCGCTTGAACAGCTGCGGGTACGGAATGTATTTATAGGTGCCGTTCTCTATGTATCTGGCCGTTCCCTGGCCCGCCACAATCACGTTTCTGGGGTTCCAGGTGAACTTGTAGTGCCACGGGTTGTTGTCAGACTCAGGCGCCAGCAGGCCGCCGGTGAAAGATTTAAAAGCAGTAACCGTGCCCCCCTGCTGCTTAACCTGGTGAATGATCTTCATGGCAGACATATGGTCAATGCCCGGGTCCAAGCCGCATTCCATCACAAACACCAGCCCTTTGGCTTCGGCGGCCGCCGAAAGGGCCTTCAGCTCAGGGGTGACGTAAGAGGCGGTGATCAGGTGCCGGCCCAGGGCCAGGCAGCTCTGGGCCACCAGCGGGTGAAACAGGGCGGGCAGCATGGAAATCACCACCTCGGCCTTGGCAATCTCGCGCTCCCGCTGCTCCCGGTTGTGCACGTCAAAGACAAACGTGTGGGTGTAGCTGCTGAGTTGCACAGAAGAGGGCAGGTGGTCAACGCATACATCCCCAATGGCCACCTCCCATTGTTCGGCGGCAGCCTGAGACACCAAATACTCAATCAGAACGGAGGCCGAGCGGCCAGCCCCCAGTAGCAGAATCTTTTTCATAGCGGGTATCAGAGCGTAAGTGGCACCCAAAATGCCTATTTTCTGCCGGACTGGCAACCTATTCTTGCACTTTCGGGCTATCTTATTAACTTTGACTCCCGTACGAAGCCGTGCGGAACCCACCCGTATGACTGAAAAAGTACAACTGCACATCACGTATGACGTGGTGTCTTCCCTCACTGAACTACCTGAGCAGGAGCAGCAAGTGATGCTGCTGGCCCAGCAGGCTACCAGCAACGCGTACGCCCCTTATTCCAATTACCTGGTGGGTGCCGCCCTTGCCCTTTCAGACGGGAGCCTGCACCAGGGCACCAATCAGGAGAACGCCGCCTACCCTTCTGGCCTCTGCGCTGAGCGTACGCTGCTTTTTGGCGTGGGCTCCAACCACCCAGACAAGACCATGGAGGTGCTGGCCGTAACGGTGCGCCGCCGGCATGAAAGCCATTACCTGCCCGCCTGCCCGTGCGGGGCCTGCCGCCAGGTCATTGCCGAATACCAGAACCGGCAGGGCTCTCCCATAAAGCTGCTCATGCAGGGTCAGGACGGGAAGATTATAAGGATACAGTCTGTGGCAGACCTCCTGCCGTTCATGTTTACCAAAGACCAGCTTTAACTTGGCCGCCACCCATAGAACCATAGAAGTACCGCGCACGGCGCACCTGCACCAGTTGGGCACCTTGTCCCCGGCCACCAAAGATCTCTGGCTGGTCTGCCACGGTTACGGGCAGTTGGCGCGCTTTTTCATCAGGCATTTTGAGCCGTTGCCAGACGGGCAGACAGCCGTTATAGCCCCAGAAGCCCTCTCCCGTTTTTACCTGCAGGGCGTGGGGGGCCGCGTGGGCGCCACCTGGATGACCAAGGAAGAACGTCTGCACGAAATCAATGACTATGTCTCTTATTTGAACCTGGTGCGGGAGATGGCACTGCAGGAGGCGCCCAATGCCAAACTGCACGTACTGGGCTTCTCCCAAGGCGCGGCCACCGTCTGCCGCTGGCTGGCGCAGGCGCAGTGGCCTGTTGAGGAGCTGGTGCTGTGGGCGGGCATGTTCCCGGAAGACATGGCAATGGTCTCTGCCCGGCAGGCGCTGGCCCACACCCGCCTCAGTTATGTGTATGGCCTGCAAGATGAGTTTGTAACCGATGAGAAAGTGCAGGAGCAGTTGAACAGAGTGCGGGAAGCCGGCCTGCAACCAGAGATCATTACCTTTCAAGGAAAGCATGAGATTAACGCCACCGTTCTGCAGCAGCTCAAAGCAAGAAGCTAGCCCGGTGTTATTTTAAAGTTCTTCCCAGACAGAGATGGTTCTGTTTTTGACCTGTTTTCCAAAAAACAGGTCAAAAACAGAACTCTATATCCCCACAGCAGGATCTCTTGAGAAAAGGCTCTGCCGTTTTGGGGCTGTTTTCCTGAAAACAACCCCAAAACAGCTTTTGCCTCAGCCCCAGATGCCGGGCATGATGATCTCCAGCAGGTGGTGATCGGGATCCCGGAAGTAGCAGGACTTTCGGCCGTGCAGCCAGGTCTGTTCGTGTTCAATTGCAAGATTGGCTTGACGGAGTTTGTCTTTCCAGCGGGCGTAGTCTTCGGCCTCACATTCAAAAGCCAGGTGCAGCTGCCCTTCCCCAAAGTGCGGGGGCAGGTCTTTGCTTTCACGGGTCTTCTGGGCGTTAAAACACAGCAGCACCGAACTGCCCGCCCTGAAAAACACGTGGCGGTCTGGCATTTCGCCTATGATGGGCAACCCCAGGGTATCTGCGTAAAAGCGGGTGGTGCGGGCAAGGTCCTGCACGTACAGGCACGTCTCTTTGATCTGTCTGAATTCCATAAGCTGCAGAAATTGCTTTTCATTGAACGCGCCGACCGGGAGAAAGATGTTCTGTTTTGGCGCTGTTTTTCTGAAAACAGCGCCAAAACAGCAAGCCCCGCTCTCTGGTGAAAACGGGGCTTGCTAAGGTATCTTTCTAAGAACGTTACTGCTTGTGAATGACCGTGGCGGCCGCCTGGGCCGCGGGCAGAAGGGTGACCTCGGCCAGGTTCACGTGTTTGGGGCGGGTGATCATGAACAGAAGCAGCTCTGCTACGTCTTGCGCGGTGAGCGCCTCAAAGCCTTTGTACACGTTGGCGGCCCGCTCCTTGTCACCTTTGAAGCGCACCTCAGAGAACTCAGTCTCCACGGCGCCGGGATTCACCTCAGAGACCTTCACCCCCTCATGCACCAGATCAATGCGCATGGCTTTGGAGAGGGCGTCAACGGCAAATTTACTGGCGCAGTACACGTTTCCGTTGGCGTAAACCTCTTTGCCGGCTATAGACCCAATGTTGATGATGTGCCCGGTCTTGCGCTCCACCATCACCGGCAGCACTTCTTTGGTCACGTAGAGCAGGCCTTTCACGTTGATGTCTAGCATGGCTTCCCAGTCACTGATGTCCCCGCTCTGGATGGGGGCCAGGCCGTGGGCGTTGCCGGCGTTGTTCACCAGTACGTCAATATTCCGCCATTGGGCGGGTAGGCCGGTGATGGCTTTCTGTACCGCCTCTCTGTCCCGCACGTCAAACTCAAGCGGGAAGACCTGTTCTGCGCCAAACGTTTCCACCAGCTCCTGCAGCCGTTCCCTGCGTCTGCCGGCGGCAATAATCTTAAAACCGTTCTGGGCGAGTATGATGGCGGTGGCTCTGCCTATACCAGAGGTGGCTCCGGTCACCAAGGCTATTTTCTGTGACATGGTGGCGTTATTCAAAGTTCAGGTAAAGGGTAATGGTATTAGAGGTCAGGTTCTGGATGCTGTTGTTGTACACGCTGTTGGCCGGCTGGTGCAGGTTGGTAATGCCTCTGGAGAACCTTAGCTCCGGGGCAAACTTAAAGAACGGGTAGAACATGTCCAGCCCCACACCAAACTCAACAGAGAAATCTGAGGTGGCCACCTGCAGGACCTCAGGGTCGTTCTTTTTCTGGCCGCCCACCACCAAAGACGGTTTCACGCCGGCAATGAAATACATCTGGGTGTTCTTGCGGCGGTTGGCCTCGTACTTGACCAGCAGCGGAACTTCTGCCGCAAACGAGTTGATGGCCTGTACCACGGTTTCGTCTCCCTCTCCCCGCACGTTCCCCTTGTACTCCACCTCACGGCTGTGGTAGCCCACACCCGGCTGCAACCGCACCACAAAATCTGGCGAGAGACGGTAGGTGGCAATGAAATTCACATTAAAGCCAATGCCCTGCATGGGGTTCACGGCAATGCCGGTGCTGGCGTCTTCTCCCAGTTGTTCTACATAGTTGCGGGAGTGCTCCAGCTGGTACCAGGAGGTGTTAAGCCCCAGGGAGAAGCCCCACCTGATCTTGCGGTTCTCATACCCCTGCAGGTTTTCGCCTTTCAGTTTCTGGGCCACAGCCTGGTTCCCGGCCAATAGGCAGAACAGGAGCAGACATATTATTTTGTACCGGTGTAGATAGAGCTTATGCCAAAAGTAAGAGAGTGCCATTCTGATTGATTAAAACCGATTTTACGGAAGATAGCCAGGAAATCATTGCCGTCTGGAAACGCCTGCACTGATTCTGGCAGGTACGTATACGCAGCATTGTCTTTTGAGATTAGCTTTCCGAAGACCGGCAGAATATGTTTGAAGTAGAAGTTGTAGGCCTGTTTCATGGGAAACGCCTGCGGCTTGGAGAACTCCAGCACTACCACCCTTCCGCCCGGCTTGAGCACCCGGTGCATCTCTGAGAGACCTTTCTCCAGGTTCTCAAAATTGCGCACCCCAAAGGCTACCGTGATGGCGTCAAAATGGTTGTCTGGGAACTGGATGTTCTCAGAGTCACCCACCTGCAGCTGCACCAGATGGCTCAGGCCCCGCTTCTCAATCTTCTGGCGGCCCACCTCCAGCATGCCCTCAGAGATGTCAATTCCAATGACCTGTTTCGGCTTAAGCCGAAGGGTTTCCAGGGCAAAGTCACCGGTGCCGGTGGCAATGTCCAGAATGAGCTGGGGGTTAGACTTCTCTAACAGTTTTACCGCTTTTTTGCGCCAGATAATATCCACGCCGGCGCTCAGAAAATGGTTCAGAAAGTCATACCGTTTGGCAATGCTGTTGAACATCTGCGCTACCTGCGTCTTCTTACCGGCCTCCAGGTCTTTATAGGGAACTACTGACATGTGCTACACTTTTATGATGAGGCAAAGCTACTATGCTTTAACTAGAAAACCTGTATTATGTTGTGCAATGCCCTGCCCACAAACCACAGCGCCCCGGCCAGAAACGGCCGGGGCGCTGTTTTGAGGCTGTTTTGGGAAAAGTAGGCCAAAAACAGAAACGCTTATTTCTTCTCGTCTGCCCTCCGGATCACATTGAACTCTGTGCGGCGGTTCAGCTGCATGTTCTCAGGAGAATCATTTGGTGCCACCGGACGGCGCTCACCGTAGCTCACCGTGATCAGGCGGTTAGGGTTAATACCCTGGCTCACCAGGTAGTTGTAGGCGGCGTTGGCCCTGTTCTCCCCTAGCAGCATGTTGTAAGAATCTGGCATGCGGGAGTCAGTGTGGCCGTCTACTGACAGTCTCAAAGATGGGTTCGCCTTCAGCACCCGTACAATGTTATCCAGCTCTTTGATTGACTCTGGGCGCAGGTTGTACTTGTCAGTGTCAAAGTAGATGCGTTTGAAAGCAAAGGCCTGGGCACCAATACCGGAGGTTCCTTCAAAGTCAATGTAGAAGTCTTTCTCTACCACGGTGGTGTCATTCAAGGAGAGTGGCACCTCAAACTGCTCAGTGGTGATCAGTTTCCCGTCTCTGGACAGGGTGACCTGGTAAGGTCTGGCCGAAAGCACCGTTACCTGATAGTTTCCGGAGTCTGGCTTGGTCACGTCACGGTATTCCAGGGGGGTGTTGTTGGCGGCTTTACCGGTAAACACCAGCTCTACGCCCGGCACAATGGTACTATCCCGCAGGCTGTACACGTGGCCGCGTACAATGGCGTTTCTGATGTAGCTGATGGTGTAGATGTCTTTCTCCCCGTAACCACCCATGCGGTAAGAAGAAAGATAAGCCAGGCTTCCATCTCCGCTCAGGCGGTAATAGGTGTCATCATCTGGCGTATTGATAGGGTAGCCCACGTTTTCTGGACGGCTCCAGCGGCGGCTCACTGAGTCAAATTTGATCACAAAGATGTCATAGCCGCCCATGGTGTTGTGCCCGCGGGAGCTGAAGTACATGGTCATACCGTCTTGGGTAAAGTAGGGGCTGTCTTCATCAAACTGCGTGTTCACGCCGTTCCCAAAGTTCTTAGGCTCTCCCCAGCTTCCGTTGGGCTGGCGCTTGGCATAGTAGATATCCAGGTCCCCGTTCTGGGAGAAGTGGTTGGTGGAGAAGTAAATGGTTTGACCGTCTGGGGTGATGTAGGCATCACTTTCAAAGTCACCGGTGCTGATGTTCAGTTTCTGAGGGGCTCCCCAGGTTTCGCCCTCTTTGCTGGACACAAAGATGTCCCCGTTGGTACTCTTGTTCTCATTGCGGTACAGCAGGAATTTGGAGTCATTGTCAAACAACTGGATAGAGGCGTCATGCCCGGTACCGTTCAACCGGCCACTCAAAGAGGTGGGTTTCTCCCAGCTGTCTGGGCCTAATCTGCGGGATTCAAAGATATCTTCATAATACTCGCCGTCTGCCGCCTCTTTGCTACCGGTCACGGCCGCACTGCGTGAAGTGAAGAGTAGATAATTGTCATCTTTAGAGATGACAGGGCTGTGCTCAGAAAATGCGGTGTTGATCACAGGACCCAGGTTTTTCACGAACACGTCTTTGGCGTTGGCCACTTCCTTTTTGGCGTTACGGGCGTGCTGAATAAGCAAGGCCGCCTGCTCTTTGCCTTCCTCATCCCGTTTCCCTAACCCTTTCTGGTAGTTCTGGGCATGCTGGATAGCCTTGTCAAACTCGTAGTTCACCAGGTCTACGCGGCCCAGCCAGTACAGGACGTCTGCCTCCACCTTGGGTTTTAACTGATACGCCTTGTAGATGTACTCGCTTGCTTTCTCTTTGTCAAAAGCAATCAAGGAAATACCGGCGCGGTAAAGCGCTTTGGCGTTGTTTGGATCCCTTTCCAGCGCACGCTCATAGAAAGGCAACGCAGACCGGAAGTTTGCCTGGTTAAAAAGTTTATCACCGCTCCTGATAAGTTGACGGGTACTCTGGGCCATGACCGCAGAAGAGATGAAAAACAGTGTCAGAAATAGAAATGCTGCTCTAAACAACCGTTTGTCTAAGTGATCCATAGAATAAAGGTTAAAAAAATATAGCTACAATTTTGTGCAACTCACGCTATTACGCTTGTGAAGCAGAAGGGGCATCTGCTCACTTCACCACTTACATAAAGTGTTCCAGGGAAGTTACAATTATATTCAAATTTTTAGATATTGTGCCGCTGCCCCTGCTTTTTATTCAGCCTTTCCCTGTTTTCAGGTAACCCTAAGCATTGATCCAGGTTGGCAGTATAGAAAGTTCCTCGCCAACAGATACTGTAAAAAGCCATAAATGGTTATATTTTTCTCTCCTGTAAATGCCCCTTTTGGCCAATAGTCCGGTCTTGTAGCAGGTTGCCCAATTAATTTGGTAACTTTGGGGCATCAGGCACTCGTTTACGCACTACATGGTTATTAAAGACGCAAAGTTTATCTGCAGCAACACCAAGGCAGAACAATGCCCCCAGACTACCCTACCTGAATATGCCTTTATTGGCCGTTCAAATGTAGGCAAGTCTTCGCTGATCAACATGCTCACCGGCCGATTAAAATTGGCCAAGACTTCTTCTTTCCCGGGCAAAACCCAACTTATCAACCACTTTCTGATCAATGAGCAATGGTACCTGGTAGACTTGCCGGGGTACGGCTGGGCCAAGGTGAGCAAGGAGTCACGGGAAAAATGGGGCAAGATGATCAAGTACTATCTGCAGAACCGCCCAAACCTGGCATGCGTTTTGGTATTGATTGACTCCAGGCTCCCGCCGCAGAAACCAGACCTTGATTTTATGGAGATGCTGGGAACCATGGGAGTGCCATTTGTGCTTATCTTCACAAAGATTGACAAGCAGTCTGGCCAGAAAACTGATGCCAACATTGCCGCTTACATGAAGACGCTGGAAGAAACCTGGGAAGAGCTGCCCCTGTATATGAAGAGCTCCTCTACCACCCGGCAGGGCAGAGAAGAAGTTCTGGCGTTTATTGAAGAGGTAAACAAGCGCTACCAACTGGAACGGGAATAATAACCAACTATCTTTACGTTTAAATTTTTACTACCATGAAATTGAAGAACAGCCTTCTGGCAGGACTTTTCGCTCTTATGACCGCGGGTGCCTTTGCGTTTGAAGCGCCCAGAACTGTTGTGCAGACGGGTAAGCTACCGGTAGCAGAACATTACAACGGCGGGCAGGACTCACTGGTGGCGCACCTCCAGCGCAGCATCCAGTACCCGGCCCTGGCCAAGCGCAACCGTATGCAGGGGCAATGCATTATTGGCTTCACCCTGCAGGAAGACGGCGCCATCATCAACCTTAAGATTTTGAAAGAGGTGGGCGGCGGCACCGGCCAGGAGGCCCTGCGCGTTGTGCAATTACTCAAGTTCAAAGCGCCCGGCTACAGCCAGCAGTACAGCGTACCGGTGAATTTCAAACTATAACCTTAACCAACTTTTTTCTTTATGCCTTTTGACCTGAAAGAGATTGCCTCTATTTCCGGTATGCCCGGCTTGTACCGGATTGTTGCCCCTACCCGCAGCGGGATCATCATAGAAAGCCTGGCTGAGAAGCCGGCACGCAGCGTGGCCCAGGCCCGCAACCGTGTGTCTATTCTGCAGGAGATCTCCATGTACACCAATGATGCTGAAGCAACGGTTCCGTTGGCCGACATCTTTGACCGTATTCGCAGCAAGTATGGGGCAGACCTGCCGGTGAATGCCAAATCCAGCACACAGGAGCTTTCTTCTTTTGTGGAATCTGTCCTGCCAGACTATGACCAGGAGCGGGTGTATGCCTCAGACATGAAAAAACTGGTACAGTGGTACCAGCTGGTAAACCAGTACGTGCCTTACACAGAAGCTTCTGAGCAGGAGGCGCCTGCCTCTACCCAGGCAGAGGCTGAAGCACCTGCAGAAACAGAAGACAAGGCCGGGGAAAAGAAAAAGCCAGCCTCTAAGAAGAAACAGGCGTAAGCTGCGGCTACCGCTTCTTCACCAAAAACAGAAAGGCCCCCGCCAATTGGCGGGGGCCTTTCTGTTTTTGGCCTGTTTTCAGGAAATCAGCCCTAAAACAGGGCAGGTGTTAAGCCAGAGAGTGGCGGGAAGGCACCCCGCGGGCAACCAGCAGCGTCTCCACCTCTTCCACCATGTCAGTAGAGCCAATGTACAGCTGGCAGCGCTGGTGTAATTCATACGGCTCAATTTCCAGAATACGGCGCTGACCGTCTGAGGCCTTGCCGCCGGCCTGCTCCACAATAAAGGCCAGGGCATTGCACTCATACAACAGGCGCAGCTTGCCTAGCGGTGATTTCTGGGTGATGGGGTACAGGTAGATCCCGCCCTTCATAAGGTTTCGGTGAAAGTCTGCCACCAGCGAGCCAATGTAGCGGGCAGAGTAGTTGCGTACCCGGCAGAGCTCAATGTATTGCTGCACCCCTTCCGGGAAGTGGTTGAAGCTTCCTTCATTCACAGAGTAAATCTCGCCTTTCTTAGGAATGGTGATGTTGGGGTGTGACAGGAAGAACTCGCCCAGGGAGCTCTCATAGGTGAAGCCGTTCACGCCGTTCCCGGTGGTATACACCAGCATGGTGCTGGAGCCGTAGATGATGTAACCGGCCGCCACCTGCTCAGTCCCCTTCTGCAGACAGTCTTCCAGGTTCCCTTCAGTCCCCAACTCAGACGTACGGCGATAGATTGAGAAGATGGTCCCAATAGACACATTCACATCTATGTTAGAGGAGCCGTCCAGCGGGTCAATGGCCACAATGTACTTGCCTTTCATGTTACCGGTCTGGATGATGCCTTCCTCCTCCTCAGAGATGATGGCCGCTACCTCCCCCCCGTTGCGCAGCGCTCTGATGAACCGGATATTTGCCACCACATCTAATTTCTGCTGATCTTCGCCCTGCACATTCTGTTTTCCGTAAGCTCCCCCTATATCTGTAAGGCCGGCGTGGTTAATGGCACGGTTTACGATTTTGGCGGCGAGCGCTATGTCACGCAACAACTGAGACAGTTCACCGGTAGCAAAAGGAAAGTCCTCCTGCTTGCGCATGATAAACCGGTCAAGGGTGGTTCCCACCGGGAGCGCTAAGTCTTCTTTGATTGTCATAGGAGTAGAGTAGTGTATTGTGAACGGATTGATTATTACAAAAATAATAATTTACCCGAGCTATTCCTCAGGTAAATTTTAAATTTGTTAAATTTTACGATATTAAATGATTGTTTACAAATTTGGAGGCGCCTCAGTCAAAGACGCCGCAGCCTTTAGGAACATCTTCCAGATCCTGTCTGCCCTCTCTTCTGCAGAAAAGCCGCTGGTAGTTGTCTCGGCCATGGGCAAGACCACCAACGCGTTAGAAGAGGTGTTTCAATTAGCCCACCAGGGGCTAAGTTACACAGAAACGCTGCAGAACTCCCAGCGGTACCATCTAAACATTCTACAGGAACTGTTCCCGCAGCAGGATGCCCCCGTGTACGAAGCCGTTGGCAAACAGTTTCAGGAGTTGCAGGATATTCTAACAAACGTTAGCCCAGATGATTTTGACCGGCATTATGATCAGGTTGTCAGCATGGGGGAACTGCTCTCCAGCCTCATTCTGCACCATTTCCTCCAGGCGCAGGGCCTTGCCAACCTGTGGCTGGACAGCCGGCAGTACATCAGGACAGACAGTACCTGGCGTGAAGGGAAAGTAGACTGGGAATGGACCGAGACGCAGATACACGCCCACCTTCCCGCAATCCTGGAACAGCAGCCGGTCATTACGCAGGGGTTTATTGCGGGAACAGAGCAGGGCGCCACCACCACCCTGGGCCGCGAAGGCTCAGACTTCAGCGCCGCCATCTTCGCCTATTGCCTGCAGGCCCAGTCCCTGACTATCTGGAAAGATGTGCCGGGGCTCCTGAACGCAGACCCCAAGCTGTTTGAGGAGACCATACGGTATGAGGAGATTGCCTACCAGGAGGCCATTGAAATGGCCTATTACGGGGCGTCAATCATTCACCCTAAAACGGTACAGCCCCTGGCCAAGCGCTGCATACCGCTGTATGTGAAATCCTTTCTGCACCCGCAGGAACCCGGCACGGTCATCTGGAACTGCCAGCACAGCCGCATTGCCCCTTCTTTCATTCTCAAGCAGAACCAGTGCCTGCTCTCGTTCCACACCAAAGACTTCGGGTTTATCTCTGAGGAGAACCTGAGCGTCATTTTTCAGGCGTTGAGCCAGTACCGGCTCAAGATCAACATGATGCAGAACTCGGCCATCTCCTTTTCAGTCTGCACAGATTATGATGCCCAGCGGGTTCCCCGGCTTATTGAAGCACTCACCCCTGAGTTTGTCGTGCTCTACAACTCGCCGCTGCACCTGTACACCATCAAGAACTATGACCAGGAGAGCCTGGAGAAAATAGCCACGGGCAAAGAGGTGCTGCTGGAGCAGCGCAGCCGCCAGACCTACCAGCTGGTCTGCCGCCCGGCCCACGCCGCCCGGTAATGTCTGTTGTTTGCCTATTTTTCAGAAAACAAGCCTAAAACACACCACCACTGATTTACATAAAGACCATGGAATTTATCTTAGTCACCCAGCAGGCGCGCCCGCACGTAGCCCTCATCCAACTGAACCGCCCCAAAGAACTCAACGCCCTCAACCTCCAGCTCATGGCCGAACTGCGTGATGCCCTCAAAGAACTGGACCAGAACGAGGAGGTGCGGGCCATTGTGCTCACGGGCAATGAACGGGCCTTCGCCGCCGGGGCAGACATCAAGCAGATGGCCGACAAAACCGCCATTGACATGCTCCACATTGACCAGTTCTCTACCTGGGACCAGATCAAGAAAACCAAGAAACCCCTCATTGCCGCGGTCAGCGGATTCGCCCTGGGGGGCGGCTGTGAACTGGCCATGACCTGTGACATGATCATTGCCTCAGAGACCGCCCAGTTTGGCCAGCCCGAAATCAAGATTGGCGTCATGCCCGGCGCCGGGGGCACCCAGCGCCTCACCCGCGCCCTTGGCAAAGCCAGAGCCATGGAAATGGTGCTCACCGGCAAATCCATCTCGGCCCGGGAGGCCGAAAAACACGGTCTGGTCAACCGCGTGGTGCCGGTAGAGCTGCACCTGGAAGAGGCGTTCAAGCTGGCCGGCGAAATTGCGCAGCTGTCTCCGGTGGCCGTAAAGCTGGCCAAAGAATCTGTGAACCGGGCGTTTGAGGCCCACCTGGAGGAAGGCCTTCATTTTGAACGCAAGAACTTCTACCTCACGTTCGCCTCAGAAGACCAGACCGAAGGCATGGCTGCCTTTGTGGAGAAACGCCAGCCGGTTTTTAAAGGAAAGTAATCTACTCCTGTTTTGGGGCTGTTTTTGAAAAAACAGCCCCAAAACAGGAACCCTCCACGGCTTGGAGCTGGCCTCCCTCTAAGAAACCTACCCAAGAAGGCCACCGGCCAGGTCAGCCAAAGCGGGTTTAGTACCCGGTCCCGTTATTGCCAAAGAGGCAATGAAAAAAAGGAAAAGCAGCGGCAGGCAATAGCGTTTTTCCCATAAAGCCCCCCTTTGCACCAGGCGGTTAGTTGCCTTAACCATACCTCTCTTTATTGCGGCATACCGTTGTGCGTTGTACCTTTGCACCAGATTTGCGTTTGCTGCCAAACATTTGGTAGCAAACCGGCTTAAACCCATAGAAATTTTTATTTAACAATTAACCATGGCAGTTTTAGTAGGTAAAAAAGCTCCTTCGTTCAAGGCAACCGCCGTTGCAGACGGTGAGTTTGTAGAAGATTTCTCATTAGACCAATACCTTGGAAAGCAACACGTTGTTTTCTTCTTTTACCCGTTAGATTTCACATTTGTGTGCCCAACGGAGATCATTGCGTTCCAAGACCGTCTGGAAGATTTCAAACGTAAGAATGTAGCCGTGGTAGGTTGCTCCATTGACTCCCACTTCTCGCACTGGGCGTGGTTGAACACGCCGCGTGACCGTGGTGGTATTGAAGGTGTTACCTACCCGCTGGTAGCTGACACGGCTAAAACCATTGCGTCTAACTTTGACGTTCTGGCCGGCCACTATGACTACAATGAAGAAGGCGAAATGGTGTTCAACGGTGAGCCCGTTGCCTACCGTGGTCTGTTCCTGATTGACAAGCAAGGCATTGTGCGCCACCAGGTAGTGAATGACCTGCCTTTGGGCCGTAGCATTGATGAGGCGCTGCGCATGGTTGACGCCTTGCAGTATTTTGAGGTGAAAGGTGAAGTGTGCCCTGCCAACTGGGAAGAAGGCAAAGAAGGCATGGAAGCCACCCGTGAAGGTGTCTCCAACTACCTGGCCAGCCACTAATTACACCTGGCATTTATCTAAGAAAAGCCCCTGTCCCGTACAGGGGCTTTTTTATGCAGGCTCTGTTCAAACAAGAGCGGCATGGTGCTACTACTGCTACCTCCTCCCCCTTCTCCAGATTCACCTTGACGCACCTTCTTAAAATTTCACTTTTTAATAAAAGGAAAAAAAATGGTTAGAGGCTTGGGTGACGCGTATCTTTGTACAAACCATACGTTCCCTGCCCTTTGGCTTTACCGGCCACGGGAAAGGGCAAACACTAAATAGTATGTCAAAATTTCTTTACAACGTAGGAATCAGAGCGTATAGGTTAGGGGTAAGTCTGGCGTCTCCCTTTCATGCCAAGGCTGCCAAGTGGCAGCAAGGCCGGAGCCAGCTCTTTGAAAACCTGGAGAAGGCCTTCAAAGACAACAAAGCCCCCGTCATCTGGTTTCACTGTGCCAGCCTGGGCGAGTTTGAGCAGGGCAGACCCTTGATTGAAGGCTTCAGGGAACGGCACCCGGAGTACAAGATTCTGCTTACTTTCTTTTCCCCGTCTGGTTATGAGGTGCGAAAAAATTACCCGGGGGCTGACTACATCTGCTACCTGCCTTTAGACACCAAAGAGAATGCCCGCCGGTTTGTGCAGCTGGTTAAGCCTAAGATGGCCGTTTTTGTCAAGTATGAGTTCTGGCACCACTTTACCAAGGCTTTAAAGAAGCTCCACATCCCGCTGTTCTCAGTTTCAGCCATCTTCAGGCCCAACCAGATCTACTTCAGGAAGCGTGGGGCATTCTACCGCAGAATTCTGGAACGTTTTTTCCACATCTACACCCAGAACCAGGAGTCTGCCACGCTGCTTTCCTCCCTGAACTTCAGCAAAGTGAGTACTGCCGGTGATACACGCGTTGACCGCGTGTTGCAGACGGCCGCCAGCGCCGCCCCCATTCCGGTGGCAGCCGCCTTCAAGGGCAGTTCGCCGGTGATGGTGGTGGGCAGCAGCTGGCCAGAAGACCTGAAAGTACTGCTCCCGTTCATGCAGCAGCACCTGCCGCACCTCAAGTTCATCCTAGCTCCCCATGAAATCAGGGAGCGGGAGCTGCGTGAAATTGAAACCCGGTTCCCTCAGCAGGCGGTCAGGTTTTCCCAGGCAGACGCGCAGACCGTGGCGCGGCACCAGATCCTGCTCATAGATAACATAGGCATGCTTTCCTCCCTGTACCAGTACGCTGACTATGCGTATGTGGGCGGGGCGTTTAAAACCGGGTTGCACAACACTCTGGAACCGGCCGTCTTTGGCCCGCCCATTTTCTTCGGCCCCAAATATGCGAAGTTCCAGGAGGCCATAGATCTGGCGGAGGCTGGGGTGGCCTTTCCGGTGAAAAGCACCGGTGAACTCAGCGCAATCTTTGAAAGGCTGCAGAAAAACCCGGCAGAAAAGAACCGCATCCAATCCAAAGCGCAGGAATATCTGCAAAAACAGGCCGGAGCCTCCCAACGTATCTTAACGGCATTGGAATATTGGCTACCTTTGCCCAAGGCATGACAGGCACAGTTGTAAAATCTACCGGCTCTTGGTACCTGGTACGCTCCCACACCAACGGGCAGCTGTACAAATGCCGCCTGCGCGGAAAATTCAAAAGCAAAGGGCTCAAGGTCAGCAACCCCATTGCCGTGGGCGATGAGGTCACCATGGAAGATGAGGGCGAAATGCACCAGGGGGTGATCACCCAGATTGCCCCCCGCCGCAACTACATCATCAGGAGATCTACCCACAAAGCCCACCATGCGCACATTGTAGCCTCTAACCTGGACCAGGCGTTTCTGGTAGTGACCCTGGTGTCGCCGCGCACGTCGTTTGGGTTTATTGACCGTTTTCTGGTAACGGCAGAAGCCTATGACATTCCGGCTACGCTGATCTTCAACAAGATTGACCTTTATGACCAGGAGGCCCTGAATTACCTGAGCCAGGTAGTACAGCTCTACGGCCAGATTGGTTACGCTTGCTTTACCTGCTCAGCCCACACGGGAGAGGGGCTGCCGCAGGTCAGGGAGCTGCTTACCGGCAACGTCACCTTGTTCTCTGGCCACTCAGGCGTAGGCAAAAGCACGCTGGTCAACACGCTGGTGCCAGACCTGGAACTGAAAACCTCAGAGATCTCCGCCTTCTCAGACAAAGGCGTGCACACCACCACGTTTGCCGAGATGTTTGAAGTTGGCCCAGACACCTACCTGATTGATACCCCCGGCATTAAAGAATTAGGCGTGGTGGAGATGAAACGGGAAGAGATAGGGCATTTTTTCCCTGAGATGCGGGAACGCCTGAACCAATGCCGCTTTCACAACTGCCTGCACGTGAACGAACCCGGCTGCGCGGTGCAGGCGGCCGTGAAGCAGGGCAAGATTGCGTTGCCGCGCTATGAAAGCTATCTGAGCCTGCTGCACGAAGAAGATTCTCACCGGTAACCCGTTCACTCCTTCCTTCGCAACCCAATTTTTCACCGGAACAACAGCTCAACATGCAGAGGCACCTCATTTACCAGGCGTATGGCAAAGAAGATATTCTTCATGAACTTCTGTATTCCCTGTACTCCCTGTTAAAGCTTTACCCGGCGGGCCTCCCCTGCCAGGTGGTTGTCTATACAGACAACGAAGCTTACCTGCGGCAGTTCCTGCCAGAGACAATTGCCTACCGCCAGCTCTCTGCCGCCCAGATACAGGAATGGCGGGGGCCGCAGGACTTTGTGCACCGCGTAAAAATCATGGTGCTGAGAGATTTTATTTCCACCCATACCGGCAGCCTGCTTTACCTGGACACAGACACGGTGTTCAACCAAAAGATTGAGCCCCTGTTTGAGCTGATTGAGAAGGGGCACACGTTTGTCATGCACGAGAACGAAGGGGTGGTCTCTACACAGAAGAACCTGATCTTTAAGAAGGTGTACAAGTTCCTGAGCGCGCGGCAGACAGGGATTTCTCCGCACATGACCATGTACAATGCCGGAGTGCTGGGGTTGCGCACAGAAGATGCCTCTGTAGTAGAGCAGGTTCTTTCTACCACAGACCGCCTCTACCGGTTGTTTCCCAAGCACATTATTGAGCAAATGGCCTTCTCCTTCCATTTAGCCCAGGGGGCTCAAGCCCCCCTTTACTGCGCAACCCAGGAAATCTTCCATTACTGGGACTTCAAAGAGTTCAGGGAGCTGCTGAACGCGTTCTTCCGGTCTCACCAGGGGCAGCCGTACCAACAGATTATTCCCCAAATGGGGGTGATAGACCCCCGCGAGCTGATTGTAGACAAGCGCAGATTTGACCAGCTACCAGGCCTCACCAGGCGCCTCTACAAACTAGTAGGTAAACGCTGGAAACTCCCCCCGTACCCGGCCCAATAGCACACTCCCCTTATGGCTTGAGCACCAGCTCCTGAACCAGCTGCAACATCTCCAGAAACTGGGTCTGCAGCGGGATAAAGGCCCTCACAGGTTCAGGGACCTGCAGTTCTCCTACCAATTGGCGCACAGGCACATACTGCACCACCTCTATCTCCTCCCGCTGAAATTCAAAGGACTGCGCCTCCCGTTGGGTCTGGTACAGGAAAATACCGGCGTGCTCCCTGTCCAGCAGTTGCGCCTGCTCGTCCTGGCCATCAATAGACATGACGGCCACAAAGCGTACGTCAGCCGGGGTAACAGCCAATCCCAGTTCCTCACTCAACTCCCGGGCGGCACAGGTTTCATACGACTCGCCGGGGCTCAGGTGGCCGCCAATGCTGATATCCCAGAGCGAGGGGAACAAATCTTTGTGCCGGCTGCGCCGATGGCAGAGATAGCCTTGTTCCGGGTGGTGTACAAAAATCTGCGCCGTGCGGTGCCAGTGCCCCAACTCATGCACCTGCCGCCGCGGCAGCGTCTGTTGCAAAGGCTCATTCTGGGCATTGTAGATGGCAAGATACTCCATGGGGCCAAAGTACGAAATCTGTTTCTGGGTTGGGACCGCGCTCTCCCTTTTCTTTTCCCAGAAAGCCCTTAGGCTTAGGTGGCGTTTCTGGCCTGTTTTTGAAAAAACAGGCCAGAAACAGAAAACCGCCCTGGGCTCAGCCCGTGCCGCCCGCAGCCCCCTTACCATTTACGGGAAGGCTCTACCGCGGTCCCCTCCTTCGGCGGAACGCCATAAAAATACGTACCTTTGCAGGAACTAGCTTCCGTTGCAGGGAGGGGTTTCCTCTTTAAGCCGGGAGCGTATCAAACCAAAAGCACATATTTATCATGAAAACCGCAGAAATCCATACCCAGAAGGGCGTGATGAAAGTAGAGTTCTACGAGCAGGATGCCCCTAAAACGGTTGAAAACTTTACCAAACTGGCCAAAGAAGGCTTTTATGACGGCCTCACGTTTCACCGCGTGATTCCTGACTTTGTGATTCAGGGGGGGTGCCCTAACAGCCGCGAAGGTTCTAAAGGCATGCCCGGCACCGGCGGACCCGGCTACAAGATTGACTGTGAGCTGACCGGCGGAAACCAGTACCATGACCGCGGCGTGCTGTCTATGGCCCATGCCGGCCGCAACACCGGCGGCTCCCAGTTCTTCATCTGCCACAGCCGCAACAACACCGCTCACCTGGACCGCAACCACACCTGCTTTGGCAAAGTGGTAGAAGGCCTGGATGTGATTGATGACATCAAAGCTGGTGACCGCATTGAGAAGATTGTGGTAAACGAAGCCTAATTTTCCTGACAAGCTATAGTTCACGAACTTACTCTTGTTGAAAGACAGCTCTAATAGCCGGAAGACGTTGCGTTTTCCGGCTATTTTTGTAAAAACAGGCCGAAAACAGAAACCCCAAATCAGCAGCACGCTACCTTTAGACTGAACCGTTCTTCCAGCGGTAGAACTGCATGCGCAGATGTTTAACCCACTGCACCGGGGCGGGCAGGTGATTGCGGGAGATGGACAGAAAATGCGCTTTCTCTGACCCAAAACTGCTGTAGAAATCTGAGATGGGATCAACTTCGGGCGCCTCAAAGTCAAAAATATAATCCTGCCCCGCAAATTTCTGCAGCACGAAATCCACCAGCAGGGGAATGCCCCCCAGGCGCTTGCCCTGAGTGGTGGAGCTGTTGAAGATGTAAATAATCTGGCGGTTGAAGAAAAAGAAAAGCCCCATGGCCTGCTCCTGCCCCTGCGCGTCAACCGCCGCGAACATTTGCGCCATGCCGCGCTGGTTTGCCTCCTGGTACAGTTGCCGCAGCAGTCTGTATTCATAGGCTTCGCCTATCACCCCCGCAATTTTAGGGGCTATATACTCATGGAAGATGGAGATGATGCGGTCTATATTGGTGCTGGACTGCACGGTGAGGCCGCTGCGTTTGGCCTTGTTGATGCGCCACCGCCTGTCTTTGCGGTACCCCGAAACAATGCGCTCGTAGCCTTGCGCCAGATCAAGATGGTAGGTGGTGAAGGTGCTGCAGTTAAAACCAGTGAAAACTCCTCCCGGAATGAACGCGTTGCCCGTGTTAAAGGCGTAGCTGGACACCAGGTTGAACCGTTTCCCCAGCAGATGAGCCGCTTGTTGCCATTCTTCTGTGGTGAATGGCTGCTGGTAGAACACACCCAGTTGATGGGCAAACAACGGCTGCCGCACGTACCGCATCCCAAACTTCCGCGCCGCGGGAACGGGCATGATGGCCACGTACTCCCCTGCGTCCTCCTTGACAATAGCTTCCCATTTGGGTGATATAATGTTCAGGTACCAGGAAAAACCGTAGATCATGCCATTGACCGAGCGGTTCAGGCAGGCGTCCCATTTCTGGAAATCGATGGCCGCATGGGAAAGGTAGCGCAGCATGGGGTACGTAAGAGATGGTTCCCTGGTCAACCGTGACCAAGACGAGGGCACAAATTAAGCATAAGTTTTGAGCCGAAGGCTACAGAAGTAACAGAAGCGCAGAGTACGCCACCACCCCCAGCAGAAAAGCCGAGAACCTGCTTTTCCGTTCTTCAGGCAGCTCTTCTTTGAGCACGTTGAGCACCACGCCCCCTGCCAGAAACGCCAAGAGCAACGCCGTAGCCGCCTCTGAGACCTGCACCACCAGCCCGGTAGCCCAGCCAGCGGCCAGGGCAATTACCAGACACCAGCGCCCCACGTGCCGGTACTTCTGTTTGTGGTGCTCCCGCAGTCCGAAGTCATTCACCAGAAAATGGAGCGCCATGGCCACAAAATAAAAGGCCGCCTCCTGCGTTGACCGCTCCTCCTGCTCGTGCAGCAGGTACCCGATCAAGGCGTTGTAGAGCGAAAATGAAAGGATATGCACCCAGAAAACGGCGGGCGGCGAGGCGTCTGCCGCACCCTTGCCCCCGTTCCTCGACTTGATGGCCATGCGTTCCAGCCCGTAGAAGATGACCAGCCCCAGCAGCGCCATGAGGTACATATGGTGTTTCAAGAAGGAAATATTTTGGTTTTGGGCGGCTTCCTGCACGTGCTCCTGCCCTTCCTGCAACTCTGGGAACAGGTGCAGAAACACATACGCCACCGACACCCCGCCCGCCCCCGACAGCCAGACGCTTCTGGGCACGCCCTCCAGAAACTTCAGCCTATCAGCAAACACATGAATGAGCATCAGCCCCAAAAGCGGAAGTGCGGTAAGGAAAAAACTCTCCATGAGCGGCAGGGTTGGTTCCTGCTTTTTTACTCGCTCCTCTGGAAGAATGTTGTTGGAGATCCCGCTCGCTTTTACATACCAAGAAGTTTTTACCTCTAAGAGATATCTTCTATGGAGATAATCTTGCCGTCTCTGAAACCAAAAATTGATTTGCCTTCCATTTCCAAACGTTCACCAGCCTGGGGGCCATCAGGAAGGTCAACCGCCAAGACGCCGCTGTAGGCGATGTTGACCTCCACCTTGTCGGCTGATTCTTCAAGGGACGTAATTTTTTGTTCCCGTTGGCTGAAAAAACTTTTTGCCTGCTCAGCCTGCGCTTTGAAGGCAGAAAGCCCCAGAAGTTGCAGGTTTACCTCGCCCGCAGAGACGTTCTTAAAGACAATTTCATCATGCAGATTTGCCAGCATTCCTTCCACATCAAAGTTGTTATAGGCCTGAATGTACTGGGTGACGAGCTCTTTTTTCATAGTAATTGAAAGCGGAATTAACGTTTAGCAAATGATTAGTTTGGCTGAATACTACAATGTAATTAGACAAATTAAATTATTCATCATTTTGTCATCCTAAAAGGATCTTAGGGAACAGTGAGCGAACTAGATAAGCTCTTCTTGACAGCAACTGCCGTTCGCAGCCTAGGTCCTTTTTGAATGACAGAGAGAAGAAAAATGTAAGATTATTTCTATCCCAGAACTTAGACTACTTAAGGTACAGAATCTCCAATAAAAACAGAAGGCCGAAGCTTGTGCCTCGGCCTTCTGTTTTGGAGCTAGTTTTCGAAAAACAGCTTAAAAACGGTCATTGTCTTCGTCCTCCTCGTCTTCTTCTAAGCTGAAGCCGCCGCCTGAGAACATGCTGCTGAGCAGGTCTTTGAACTGCAGGCCGGCGGTGAGGCGGTTGCGGGAGATGAGGCTGTATTCAGAGAGGCCGTGCAGGCAGAACTCCATGAAGAAGAGGTGCTCGGCTTCGTCTTTGACATTGGGCAGATACTTGTCTACCACCTCAGAAAGGCTGGGCACCTGGTTGAGCACGCGCTTGTACTCGGCGTCTGAGGCATCATTGAGCAAATCTAAGGTGTGGCCATCTGAGAACCACGCGCTGATTTTCTTGTATGGGTCTTTCTCTTTCTGCTTCTTGAATTTGTCTGGGTCCGGGAAATAGTTCAGAAACTGTGTTCTGATGGCCTTTCCCATTAACCGGTAAGCAACCCCACTAGCGCCTTCCTGCTCGCCCTCGTACACCAGTTCTACTTTCCCCGTAACGGCGGGAACCGCGGACAGAAAATCAGCGATGCGCACGTGGGTCTGCGGCTCGGCGTTGAGCAGCACCCGCCGTTCTGCGGCGCTCACCACGCTTTCATACGCAGAGATGGTCAGACGGGCCGAGACACCGCTTTTGGCGTCTACAAACTCACTTTCGCGGGCCTCAAAGGCAATCTGCTCTACCAGGTCATGAATCAGTTCATGGCTTTTCACGCGGTCATTCTGCGCCTTGGTGATGCGGGCTTCCTGCTTGGTGATGCGCTTGCCAATCTCAATGCTTTTGGGGTAATGCGTGATAATTTGGCTGTCAATGCGGTCTTTGAGCGGGGTCACAATAGAGCCGCGGTTGGTATAATCCTCTGGGTTGGCGGTGAACACAAACTGGATGTCCAGCGGAAGCCTGATCTTGAAACCGCGTATTTGAATGTCACCTTCCTGCAGAATATTGAACAGTGACACCTGAATGCGCGCCTGTAAATCTGGCAGCTCATTGATCACGAAAATGCCGCGGTGCGCCCTCGGGATCAGCCCGAAGTGGATCACCCGCTCATCTGAGTACGGCAGCTTCAACGTGGCGGCTTTGATCGGGTCGGCGTCGCCGATGAGGTCAGCCACCGAGACATCGGGCGTGGCCAGTTTCTCGGTGTAGCGCTCGTCACGGTGCAGCCATGTAACCGCAGTATCATCGCCGTGCTGGGCCACCTGGTCTTTCGCGAAGCGGGAAAGGGGCTGCAGCGGGTCATCATTCAGCTCAGAACCGGCCACCACGGGCACGTACTCATCTAGCAGTTGCACCAGCAGGCGGGCAATTCTGGTTTTGGCCTGCCCGCGCAAGCCCAGCAGGTTGATGTGGTGGCGGCTCAGGATGGCGCGCTGCAGGTCTGGGATCACCGTTTCCTCGTAGCCGTAAATGCCGGGGAACACTTCTTCGCCGCTGCTCAGTTTCTTGATGAGGTTGGCGCGGAGTTCCTCTTTCACGCTCTTCGGGGCATAGCCGGCGGCCTTTAGCTGGCCCAGGGTCTTGATCTTGTGCAGTTGTTCTGCAGGTATATCTGAATAAAGCATTCGTAGTTATTGGTTGACAGTTTTAGTTATTAGAGTTTTCGGGCTGTTTTCAGAAAAACAAGCCAAAAACAGAACGCTCTTTTGAGGTGAACGCGTACCTTTAATGTATGAAACCAGTTGCCACCGCTTTAGTTTTCACCGCCATTGGCGCCGCCCTCGTGATCATTAGTGCCCTATTACGTATTTTTCACGTCATAGACCGACCCTTAGGGTATACCTTGCTGGGTGTTGGCGTGGTGCTGGGCCTCATTGGCGGCTATTTGCGTAGACGTGCCGTGAATCAAAACAAGGAGTAACTCCTACTTCCGTTTTTGAGCTACTTTTTGGAAAACAGGCTTAAAACAGAAGTCAGCTGATTTTCTCTGGTTAAGCATTTGAAGCTTCATTTCACTATTGCTGAAAAAATCGTATCTTAGGTATATCACTAATGGATACCGCTATGCGTCATTTAACCGTCCCCTCTGTTTTCATGGTGCTGGCCCGCCTTCTGGTTTTGGCCGGCATAGGCATGTGTCTGACTAAAACAGCCTTTCCTGAACTGGCCTTAGGTTTTATTGCGGTAGGTGGTCTTTTGAGCATTGCTTCGTATTTCATTAAGCGTAAAACGGTTGCTGAGTAGTTTTCTGTTTCGGGGCTGTTTTTAGGAAAATAGCTCAGAAACGGAAGTTGGCGCAGACACTCGCAGGTCTTGAAGACGCTGCGAGGTCTTTTGAGCTGGCGGTGAAGCGGTGGCTGGCCCATTAACCTACCCCTCCGAGGAGGGGAATATCTGGAATGCGTAAATCTGCTGGTGCCTCGTCTTTGTACGTTTTCGTTCGCCCTTTCAACCTTTATTTAGGACAATCCTTTCCCAAGGGCGAATCTACCTTAGCCACCTTCTTAAAATTGATCCTTCCCATATCTTCCTGTACGCATTCCGTTCCCCTTTGAAGGGGTAGGGGGATGATTACTCGTGCTGATAATAGCGTTCCCGCTACTCTTATAGGTTTCCATCTGCTTTGTTAGAGCTTTTTGCCTCTTCCTCCGCCCTTATCATCCCCCTACCCCCTTCAAAGGGGGACGATCAGATACTGACATTTTTTATCAACCACCTGATGCGGGATAAATTTTAAATGCAAAGTCAATTTCCACGAAGGCTTGATGTAAGAAGTGCCCATCTCCAGATTTCCACATCTTCGCTGTTCGGGATTTATAATCCCGAACCACTCTGTCGGGGATTTGCAATCCCCGTGTCTGCGGTTTCAGAATAGCTAAATCTAATAGGAACATCTCTCTTCATGCCTAACGTGCCTTACATCCGCTTCTTCTTATTCCTTCCGTAGTCTCTGAACACTAGGTTCCCCAGGCCTTTGAGGCTGCTGTAGTAGGCTTGGCCGTTGTTGACCTGGGTGAATTCCTCCACAAACTCCTGCAGGTAGGGGTCTGAGGCGATCATAAAGGTGGTGATAGGGATGTGCAGTCTTCGGCACTGGGCCGCCAGGTTCAGCGTTTTGTTCACCACCTTTCTATCCAGCCCGAAACTGTTTTTATAGTACTTCAGACCTTCTTTCAGACAGGTGGGTTTGCCGTCGGTGATCATGAAGATCTGCTTGTTGCTGGTTTTTCTTCTCCGGAGTAAATCCATGGCCAGCTCCAGTCCCGCCACCGTGTTGGTGTGGTACGGGCCCACCATGAGGTACGGCAAGTCTTTCACGCTGATCTGCCAGGCGTCATTGCCAAACACAATGATGTCCAGGTTGTCTTTGGGGTACTTGATCTTGACCAGTTCGGCCAGGGCCATGGCTACCTTTTTGGCGGGCGTAATGCGGTCTTCGCCGTACAGGATCATGCTGTGCGAAATGTCAATCATGAGCACGGTGCTGGTCTGGGTCTTGTGCTCCCGCTCGGTTACCTCCAGGTCATTCTCGGTGAGGAAGAAATCCTCTGAGAGGCCGTGGGCAATCTGCGCGTTCCTGATGGACTCAGTAAGCTCAATCTGTTCGGGAGCATCGCCAAACCGGAACTCGCGCCTGTCGGCGGAAGGCTCATCGCCAATGCCGGTTTTAGGCGTGGCATGGTTGCCGCGGCCGCCTTTCTTCAGCTTCCCGAAGATTTCTTCCAGCGCACTTTTACGGATGCGCTGCTCACCTTTGGCCTGCAGGTTGAATTGGCCGTCTGGTCCTTTGTCATCAATGTAGCCGTTCTTCTTGAGGTCTTCAAAGAAGTCGCCCAAACCGTAGCGGTCATCGGTGAGTTTGTATTGCTTGTCCAGCTCACTCATCCAGGACATGGCTTCAGCCACGTCACCGGCGGTGAGCGTAATTAACTGGAGGAAAATCTTGAGCAGCGGCTCAAAGCCCTTCTCAGTGGTTTCCTCAGGTACGAATTGGGTGAATCTATATCCGGCTGCCATTTCTTTTAACTGTTAATTCTGTATTTGGCGTTCCGCCTGCATTGGGGAGAAAGAGCAATGCGGGAAGTTCCTCATGTTCTTGCTGCCAACCTTGCGTAGCTTGTGCTTCCCTCCCGTGTCTCCTATACAACAACGAGGAAAGCATTTGGTTCTTACGCAAAGCAACCTTCTGGTGGCAACTTAGTACACAATCTTAGAAGATTCTAATCAGTTTCTTAGAGAATACCAACTTACCTATCTATGCGTGCCATCTGGAAAAATACGGTTTTAGCCGAAAGTGAAGAGACGATTGAAGTGGAAGGGAACCATTATTTTCCGCCCAGTTCCCTGCAATGGGACTACTTCCACCAAAGCGACCGCCACTCTACCTGCCCCTGGAAAGGAGAAGCCAGCTATTTTAATATACAAGTAGGCACCTTTGAGAACAAAGACGCCGCCTGGACTTACCCCCAAACCGAAGAAGCCGCCAAAGAAATTGAAGGTTTCGTGGCATTCTGGAAGGGCGTGCAGGTGGTGGGGAGCTGATTTGAAGATTTATAAAGGTAAAGATGAGTAAGTTTGGTGAAAAGGGAAGTACGTTTTTGTGCTCGTTTTAGGAAACGAGGCCGAAAACGGAAAGTAAGACTTACTTCATCTACCTCTCACGCAAGTTTAGCGCTAGCGTAACTTGTGGGTCCTAATCCGGAAGTTGATACACTTCCTTACGTATTCCTAATTTCTGTTACCCAATCTGTTAGTTGAAAACAAAATCGCGAAGCAAGGATCTTCATTCCAATAATTTCCTCACCCTTGTTTAGAAGAGCATCACGCTGTATCATCCTCGCATTACATGTTGCCTAAGATAAGCGAGTACAACCAAATGCAATTAATAGGGATAAGTGGAAAACTATAATCAATGTCATTATCTCCAACTAACCTACATGAAAACAAAAACGCCCCACAATTTCTTGTGGGGCGTTTTTGGTCTATTTTCACAAAAACAGGTCAAAAACAGCCTGTTTCTAACTGTCAATCCATTTGAACTTGTATTGCAGCTCTGGTACTTTCACCCGGTCAGCCACGCGACGAAGGCGGTTAGGCAGGGCCATGATGTAGTCGCGGGCGCGCTCCCCGGCTGAGTTAAGGCCTGTGACGCTGGTGATTTTCCACTCTCTGATGAGGGTTTCCATGATCTCCACGTAGTCATTAGAGGTGTACACACCAATGCGCTGCGCGGCGTCTGTGAAATGCCCGAAGGTCTGCCCCTGGTCAATGCCTAGTTCACGCAGGTAGTGCGCGGGCATGACAATCTTTTTGCGCATCATGTCTTCAAAGGCGAGCATCATCTCAGAAGGGTCCACCTCAAAGATCTTCTTCACAAAAGACTTGTAGGCTTTGGCGTGACGCCCCTCGTCAGCGGCAATGTGGTTACAGATACGGGCCAGCACGGTCTCCCCGGCCTGCTTGGCCAGGGCGCCTACACGGCGGTGCGATACGTTGGTGGCCGTTTCCTGAAAGGAGGTGTACACAAAGCTGCGGTACGGGTCATCATCGGTTTTGATGTCCATGCCGTCGGCAATGAGGTATTGGGTAGAGGCTTCCATCTGGCGCATGTCTATGCGGCCGGTCAGGTAGAGGTAGCGGTTCAAAAGATCCCCGTGGCGGTTCTCCTCTGAAGTCCAGCCACGGTTCCAGCGCATCCAGGGGCCGTCTGGGTCACGGCTCACGTCTTTGATGCTCATGATCCAGCTTTCATAGGTGGGCAGCGCCTCTTCAGTGATGGTATCGCCAATCAAGACGGCCAGCAGGTCATAAGACAGTTCACGGGCACGTTCCTTCAGGTCACGTAACTCGTCAAAGAAATTATCAAAACGGGCATCAGGCAGAAAATCAGCGGGCTGCCAGCTGTCTTCCACAGATTTCAGAAATTCCGGAAGCTTTTCTTCCAGGAAGTTCTCCAGGTATTTCATCACCTCAGAACGGGTGGCGGCAATATTAGAAATCATAAGAAACAAGATATAGAAAGACAAATATACTAACTTTCAAGTAGAACGCCCTGACTTGCCTCCCTGAAACCAGCACACAGCCCCGGTTATGACCAGAACTGAACTTATGCCTACGTAAAAATAACATCTGGGTTGACATAAGCCACCCTATGCAGAAGAAATGGTTTCGGGTCTTTATCTTTGGGAATACGCTTTTGCCCATGTTCCTGTTCAAGAAACTACTTCCCCCCGCTGCCCGGTTTGCCCTCAGGCAACTGTTCTGGCAAACCAGGAGCTGGCTGTACACAGGGCGCAAGGTGTATTGTCCGCTTTGCGAGCACTCCTATAGAACGTTCCTGCCCTTCGGGAACAAAGGGGAGAGAAGGCCGCAGGCGCTTTGCCCCCGGTGCCACACCGTTGAGCGCCACCGGTTGCTGTGGCTGTACCTGCTGGAAGAACTGCACATTGACCGGCAATCTTTTACCGTTCTCCACATGGCCCCTGAGCCTATTCTGCAGAAAAAACTCAAACAGTTCAAAAACCTGAACTACCGCAGCGCTGATCTGGAGTCGCCGGTGGCCATGGACAAGGTAGACATACAGGCGCTTCCCTACGCAGACGCCTCTTTTGACCTGATCCTCTGTTCCCATGTTCTGGCCCACGTGCCCAATGACCTGCAGGCGCTACAGGAGCTGAGACGGGTGCTGCGGCCAGGCGGCAGGCTCTTGCTCCAGGACCGCATGCATGCCGCTCTTGCCAAAACCTTAGAACAGCCTGATGCCCATACGCCCACGCAGCGGTTACACGCCTACGGCCAGGCCGACCGTTTCCGGAACTACGGCCCTGATTTTGCCCAACGGGTGGCTGCCCAGGGGTTTGCTGTAGAAGCGGTAGAATACGCCCTCACCCGTACCCCGGAAGAACAGTACCGCCTACGTCTGGGGCAGCAGGAAATTATTTTTGTGGCTACACCGCAGGCTATAAAGAAACAGGTATCTGATGTTTAAGGTATTTCTGCGCTCAAGCCGTCTGCTGGGGGTAGTGGGAAAACTACGGCTCTTGCGGTGGCGCCTGTTCTATAAGCCTGCTCCCGTGCAAGACACCGTCACTCCAGACATGGTGCCCCAACCGTTAGAAGGCTATACAGACCGCCTCTGCTATGCACCTGGGCAAACGGTGACATTTCACCTCAAAGCACTGCAGGAAAACAACCTGCTGCTTCTGCAATACCGCACCCCCCAGGCCAACTGGCAAACCCTGCACGAACATTCTTTTGGCCTCCTTCTACAGCAGGAGACCCTGGAGGAGGCCCAACACGGCTGCAACTGGACGCCAAGCTGGACCTTTACCCTCCCGGCCCAGAGCCCACAAGGGTATTACCGGGCATTCCTTAACAACCGTTTGGGCGGGTTGGCTTCAGAAATCCATTTTCTGGTGAGTTCTCCCTCCCCCACAGCTGAGGTGGCCGTTTTAGCTCCGGTTTCCACGTGGCAAGCTTACAACGCCTACGGTGGCCAGTCTTTCTACCGCAATGCCGTTGCCGCAGAAGCGGTGCCCTATGTCTCTACGCTTAGACCCAATACCGCCCTCACCTACCACCGCACCACCAGCCACCAGCATGACCTCCAGATAGAGAGCCACCTCTACCATTGGTTTGCAGAGAAGTACCAGGCAGATCTGTTGCCAGATTATTTTCTGGAGGCGCACCCTCAGCGTTTCCAGTCTTACAAAGTGATTGTGCTGGCGTACCACGCTGAATATTTTACCCAAAAGATGTACCACACGCTCAAAGACCTGGTGCAGCGGAAAAAAATCAGTTTGATCGCCCTGGGCGGAAATCAGCTTTACTGGCAGGTGCGCTGGCACAACAGCTTCACCCAGCTGGAATGCAGGAAAGACGGCGCATTCTTTGAACATGAACCTGAACGGGGCTGTCTCTGGCGCCACACCTCTGCCCCTGAAGCCACACTTTTAGGCGCACAGTTTTCTGAGGCCGGCATGAACTCCTATGCCCCGTACCAGGTGCTCACCCCAGAACATTGGCTTTTCTCCGGGTCTCACGTCACCCGGGGGCAGCTTTTTGGAGAAAAGGGCTTAGACGGGCTCCCTATCTGCGGCGATGAGACAGACAAAACCACCTGGTGCAGTCCCGCTAACACGGTGGTGTTAGCCAAAGGGCTGAACAAAGCCGCCACCTCCCAAGAAAGGGCAGTCTATCAGCCCGGTCACAAAGAATGGAACGGAGAAGGCGGGGGCGAAATCACGGTTACAGAACTTTCCCCGCAACACGCGGTGCTGAACTCCGGCTCTATCCAGAGTGGTGCCGGCATGGGGGTAGATGCAGTGTTCACGCAGGTCATCACCAACTTCATGCACCGCTACGCCCGTACCTCCAGCGGTGGTACCACTTCCTGACAAACTGCAACGGAACCCGGTAACGCACCAGTTGCTGCAAAACCCTGTCAGAGGCCCCCACGCCGCCTTCCTCCTGCAAAATACTGAGTAGTTCTGCGGCCTGCCTGTAATTGGCGGTGAGATAAGCGTGCCTGGCTTCATACCTGATGCGGCGTTGCAAGGCTTTCCGCTCTGCGGGGTTCTGCACCAGTTGCTGCGCCTTTCTGATTACCTGAATGGTGGAGGCCAGCTGTTGGTCGCCTTTTTTATACAGCTGCCGGGAGAGCGAATGGGGGTGCATGCGGCGCTGGCAGAGCACCTGGTCCAGGAAATGGAATTTCCAGTTCCTGGATGACCGCACCCAGAAATCAAAGTCCTCATACGCCAATGAAGCGTCATATCCGTTCAGCTCCTCCAGCACCCTGCGCTTTACCATGACGGTGGGCGGGCAAATAAAGTACCTGCTCAGCACCTGCGCAAACACGTCCCCCTGGGCGGGAGCCGGGGAAAGAGCACCGTCTTTGCTCCGCTGGTAAAACCGGCCCAACAGATGAGAGGCCTCATCTATCAGGTCAGCGTCTGTGTATAGAACCCCGTAGTCAGGGGGCAGGGCGGCAAAGGCGGCCACCTGCCGGGTCACCCGCTCCGGGTGCAGCACATCATCAGTGGCGAAGTCTATCACGTAGTCTCCTTTGCTCCACCTGAACGCTTCATTGAATGAATAGCAGTTGCCTTTGTTCTGCCGGTGCCGAAGGAATTGGATAAAAGGATACCGCTGCACGTACTCCTCAATAATAGCCACACTGTCATCAGAGCTCAGGTCATCTACCACCAGGATCTCCAGGTTGGGGTACGTCTGCCCCAGCACAGAATCCAGGGCCTGCCTGAGAAAGCGGCCATGGTTGTAGCACAGGCAAATCACAGATACCAGGGGAGCGTTCATTTTGAGAAAAAGTAAGACCGGAACAGATACAGGTGGAACAGCAGGAACAGCGCCCAGTCAATGGCATAGGCCACGGTAAGGCCCTCAATGCCCAAGAGAGGGATTAACGTGAGCACCAGCAGGAAATACACCAATGGCGAAACCAGCTGCACCCCAATGTACAACCGCACCTGCGCCCTTACCGCCACCACATAAGACAGCACCCACGCCACCATTTTGAATAAATCACCCAGCAACTGGTAATTGAACAGGTCCTGGGCGGGCAGAAAGTCTTCATTGAACAGTAAGACCAACAAAAACCGCCTTAATAGATACACCAACAGCAGGCCTGCCGCCAGCAACGGGGCCAGCGTAAAGAAGATGGTGCGCACGTACTTTTTCAATTCCTCTTCCCGGGGGAGAAGGGCCGCAATCTTTGGGTAATACACCATACCCAAGATAGAGGTATAGGCGAGCGTATAATTATCTGACACTTTTACCACCGTCTGCCACAGCCCCGTATCATGCAGCGAGAAGCGGTGCATGGCAATTTCCCGCACCAGAAAATCTGAAAACTTAGCGCCAACCAGGGTGGAAACCCCCATCAAAATAAATTTCCCCAGTTCCCGCAAGGTCTCCTTTTCGGGTTTGACCTGCCAGGCAGGGACCAGGCGTTTCTGAAATACCATTGCCGCCGCCGCCAAACCGCCCACGGCCTGGCCTGCTAAAAAAAGGCACAGCACTGCTGGCAAAGGCAACTCCCCCACCGCCATCCAGATTATAGCCACCGTAGCAGTACTCACCAACAGCACCAACCCCACGTACAGCCTTAGGAACTGGCGGGCCAGCAGCACTGACAACCCGAAGAGGTACAGCAGCAACAACAGGAACAACCCCACCAGAAGCAAGGGGTACCAGCCGCTCCCCTGGAGCAGGGCATCTAAGTTAAACCGGTTCAGGAAGAAGTCAGGGAACCCCAGCACGGTGGCCAGCACCGCCACAAAGGAAAGAAGGCTGAGCCACAGCCCGGTCCAGAAAAAGGACTGGTAGCGCGGCCGCCCCACATCTTCCTGGGCCAGGTGCCTGATCAGCCCCACGTTCACCCCGCTGTTGGGAAGGGTGGTCAGAATAGCGATCAGCCCCTGAAAGTGCGACAGCAAGGTGATCCCGCTGGGGCCGTAATAGATGGCAAACAGCTTATTGACCACCAATGAACTCCCCGCCCGGGCCACCGTAGAGAGTCCTGACCAGAGAGAGCCTTTCAAAAACTGCTGGATGTGCTGCTTTCTAGCCATTCTGCAAACTAAGTAATTTAGAAGAACAGTCTTTTCTTGGTGCGGCGTTTTCGGGCTATTTTCTGAAAAACAGCCCGAAAATAGCTTTTACTCTGCTTTATTCACATTGGTCTTCTGCACTGCCAACTGGCACCGGTTGAACCTGCTTTCGTCCTTCTCACTCTCCGGAACGCTGCTATGCTGATCAAAAACCACTTCGCCAGGATCTTTCACGCCCCGCCTTCGCCTGCAAAACCAAAATGGGAATATGGGCTTAGGGGAGAAAACTGGTTGGTTTGGCCTGCACGTCAGGCGAAGAAATGTTGCACCTGCTCCACCACATAGTGTTGCTCCCCTTCGGTCATACCCGGGTAAAGCGGAAGGCTGAGACTGGTAGCCGCCAACGCCTCTGTTACGGGCAAGCCCCCTTTTCTCACCCCCAGATGGCCGTAAGCTTTCTGCAAGTGGGCCGGCACCGGATAATGCACCAGGGTGCTGATACCTTTTTTCTGCAGGTATTGCTGCAATGCATCACGCTGCCGCGTTCTGACCACGTACAGATGAAACACCGGCTCAGTCCCGGGGGGAACTTCTGCCGGGCACTCCAGATCCCCCACCCCCGCCAACTGCTGGCTGTAACTTCTGGCCAATCTCCTCCTCTCCTCATTGAGCTGCCCCAGATACGGGAGTTTCACTGAAAGCACGGCGGCCTGCAGAGAATCCAGGCGGGAGTTCACGCCGGGCAGCTCATACGCGTACCGCTGGGACTGCCCGTAGTTCTGGTATTTCCGGATAAAGTTCAGCCGCTCCAGATCCTGGCTCACCACGGCACCCGCGTCTCCCACCGCCCCCAGGTTTTTGGTTGGGTAAAAACTGAAGGCGTTCACATGCCCAAACGAACCTACTTGCCGGCCGCCACCACCGCCCCGTGCGCCTGCGCACAGTCTTCTACCACCAGAATGCCCTTCTCCTGCGCCACCTGCATGATCTGGGGCATGGGGCACGGCAACCCAAATAAATGAACCGGTATCACTGCCTTTGTGTGCTGGGTAATGGCTTGGTTAACGGCCTGGGCGGTGAGGTTGTAGGTTTTCTCATCTGGGTCCAGCAGCACAGGAGTAGCCCCCACCTGCTGCACCGCATTGATGGTGGCAATGAAACTGTTCCCCGGCAGCAATACGTCATCTCCGGGGCCAACCCCTAACGCCCGCAGACTCAGTACCAGGGCGTCAAACCCGTTACCGACACCTACTGCCTCTTTTACCCCAATATAATCACTAAAACTTCGCTCAAACTCCTGAACGGAAGCACCCAAAATGAACTGCTGCCTCCGGTACTCCTCTACCAGCGTCTGCTCAATTCGTGCATGTATTCCGTCAGGGAAGTCTCTGAACGTGAAGAAGGGTACTTGCATGTTGTTCTCCTGTGTCATGGCCTGCTCCTTACTTCCAGGTGAGCAGATACCGCTCCTGCAGCATGGCCCTGGCCCCCATGCTCTCTTTGAAGTAATACAGCTGCTCATTGATATATGGCGGGCCAGGGGAAGTCCCAAAGCTAAAATACCGTTTCTGGCCCTGATACGCAGAGAAAATCTTGTCCAGCAGATACGGGGTGGCCCCCAGTGCCTTCCCTTCTTCCCCCATGCCAATGTATTGGGCGTGCACTACCTGCTCTGTTACAAATACCACCGTCCCGCCTAAAAGCTCCTGCCCCTGGAACACCCCGTACAATACAATATTCTCCGGAAAACTCCTTGCCAACTGCCGGAGTTCTTCTACTGAATGCGTGGGATATACCCTGTACTTGGTTTGGAGCAGTTCCTGCATGATTTGCATAAACGCAGAGAGATTCTCACTCCTTCTCACTTCCAAGGCAGCTTTCTTTGCTTTCTGCACCGCCCATTTCACCCCTTTTGAATACTTTCTGGGTGCCGAAAGATCTAGTACGCTCACCAAATCCCGGGCCGTCATTTCTGCCCCCAACTGGGTCAGCACCGCCACATCTTCATTAGACGGCAACTGGTGGTAACACGCCGGAATCGCTTTGTACACCAGGGCATGAATATTTTGCGACTTTAAATAGACTTTCAAGGCCGAAAACACCTCCCGCATTCCCAAAAAAGTCATAGCAGCGTCACAGAGAACGCCGCCAAATGTGAGGCCATTGTGTGAATACAGCGTCTCTCCCTGCACATGCGCCGGCAAGACGGCTACCAGCCTGTTCTTTTGGAAGAACAGCAAAGACTCGTCCTGAAACCGGGAGGAATGGTACCCCATGTAGCGCCGCTGAAACATGAAATGCCCGTTCTTTGCGCGTTGCACAAAAGCATTCCACTCATTCTCATACGCGCTTGTGTATTTGATGACGTCCATGGGTTCTTCTCCGGCGGGCTTGGTTACTTTGCCAGAAGCTTCAAAAACTCCTGGTACTCCCTGATATAGTCTGACTCTTCAAAACATGTGGAGGTCATGCAACAGAGAATAGCATCTGCTGCAGGATGTACCGCAATCCAGCACAGCGGCGGTATGTACAGCCCCTGGGAGATATCTGACAGCTCAAAGGCCTTTTTGCCCCGGGCAGTCTGCGTATGCACCACCACGCTCCCTTGCACTACCGTCAGCACCTCTTTGGTGGTGCGGTGGGCGTGCCCCCCGCGCACGGTGTCAGCCCCGTTAGGGTACACCCAGAAAACCCGCTGCACGGCAAAGGGCAGACCAGCGGCGTCTTGGGTGGAAACTAACGTGCCCCCGGCATCTGAAAAGGTTGAAAACGGCAGTAGGTAAGGTTCTGATGGCATCATTTGCCCCCAAGTTACGCAAACCCGCCAGAATGGTAACAATAGTAGCGCCAAGAGCAAGAACCAAGATCCGCCTACCCCCTTCGCCCATCCTTTGATCCCTCCCCTACAGAATAGCTTCCTAATTCAACCGGCTGCGCCGCGTCCGGTTCTAGACGCTGCAGGCTCTCCTTTTAAGCTAAACCAGTAGACCGCTCCCCGTGCCTGAGCATAAGGCATGTTTCTATCCTGGGTGAATTCCAGGCCCCTATTCTGCCAAGCCCACAGAGCGGCAACCGGTATTCCCTATACCGCACCACGGCCTTTGAACCAGAGATGACATCTGGTGGCCGTGCCGGTGCGGTTCCTCCTATTTTATCAGGCACGGGGGCCTGTCTGCTTCAACCTGTTTTAGGGCTATTTTCTGGAAAACAGCC
Source organism: Rufibacter ruber (assembly GCF_001647275.1). Classification (GTDB taxonomy): domain Bacteria; phylum Bacteroidota; class Bacteroidia; order Cytophagales; family Hymenobacteraceae; genus Nibribacter; species Nibribacter ruber_C. Next base: position 117,042 of record NZ_LRMM01000005.1, read on the forward strand.
CCAAAACGCACTTCTGCCCTTTCCTAAATACTTCGTAATTTTGCGTTCCATGCAGGATACCTACCGCACCATAGCCGCACCCGTTGAGGGGTTGTACAAAGAGAAAGGCAGCAAGTTTATTGCCAAGGCGTACCCGGTGCGCTCTGAAGAGGAGGTGAAAGAGATCCTGCAAGCCCTGCGCAAAGAATTCTTTGACGCCCGCCACCACTGCTACGCGTACCTGCTGGGGGCTGACCGGGCCACCTACCGCGCCAATGATGACGGTGAGCCCAACCACTCAGCGGGAGACCCCATCCTGGGGCAGATCAAATCTGCAGATCTGAGCAATGTGCTGGTGGTGGTGATCCGGTATTTTGGCGGCATCAAGCTGGGCGTGGGCGGCCTCATTCACGCCTACAAAACCGCCACCGCTGAGGCATTGGCCCAGGCCTACGTAGTAGAACGCCATGAAACCACGTTCCTCACGGTCCAATTCAGTTATGAGCAGATGAATGACGTGATGCGGGTGGTGAAAGACTATGACCTTCTGGTTCGGCAGCAGGACTTTCAGCTGGATTGCCAACTCACCGTAGAGGTGCGCACCAGCCTGGCCCCGCAACTAGAAGAGCAGTTCTCCAAACTGGGCCGCCTGCGTTAGAATTCTCACCGCCTTCCCAACCTTAAGAGCTTGTTTAAATTTTGATTTTGCAAGCGAAAACGGGGAGCGAAAGGTTCTTCTATAGCGTTTTTTGAGCAGCATACGCCCCGCTATGGTGCGAGTCAACCGCGAAGTCAGGTTCTTTTGATACCCGTTTGCAGTGCAAAAGGCAAATTTAAACATGCTCTAAACCCACCCCGTCCCTCAGGTGGTGGCTCTCTTTGTCTGCCTCTCTTTTTGGAGCACAACATCTTTTAACTCCCCGGTTCACGTTACCTTCTTAAAAACTAGCCGTAAGGCAGCTACCTTGGCGCGGGACTTCAGTCTTGTGACGCAGATGGTGCAATTCTCCAGACACCCCGGGAGCCGTCTTTGATCTCTAAAGGCAATTTTAGACCAGCTTACCACAACCTTAGGGAGCACATCCTCCTTCGGCCAAAGGCCGAAAATGCCCCGGGAGGCTCTGGTTCATAAACGTCAACGGCGGCGGCGGTAACACACATAATCCTGTAACAGCCCCTGGCGTCGCTTCAGAAGAACGCATTTTGCCAGCGGCCTTTCTGGCCCCTTTTAAAGAACCTGGCTTCGGCAACGCCGAGGCCAAAAGCGGCCCCTTTCTGTTTCCGCCTGTTTTTCAGAAAACAGGCCGGAAACAGGTCAGCCTTGCAAGCCAGATTTTCGTACCTTTTGAGCCGTTGGCCCTGCTGGGCACCCGGCCCCCTTGCTGGTGCGGGGAAGGCTGCGCCGTTTTTGAACCTGATTGTGCATGACAGATTACCATATCCCTAAGCGGCTTCGGCCGGACACTATCTCCCGGAAGGCCGGGCAGCGGCCGGGGTCGCTGGCCCTGCCGGAGAACGCCCTTGCGCCCCGGTTTTTCCTGATTTCTTACGGGCCTGATTTTTTTCTGGAGCAGGAGCACCAGGGCTATGACAGCCTCATGCACACGTTCAGGGAACACCCGCAGGCCAAGCACTGGCTTGATGTACGGGGCTACGCCGATGTGCCGGTGCTGGAACGCATGATGGCTGATTTCCAGATCCACCCGCTGCAGATGGAAGACATAGTCAATGATTACCAGCGCCCCAAGGTGGAAGACGAAACCGACCGCCTGTTCATTGTGTCCCGCATGATTGAGTTCAATGAGGAGCACAAGCTGGAAGACCGGCAACTCACCCTGCTCACCGGCCCCAACTATGTGCTGACCTTCCAGAGTGACTACCATGACTGCCTGGACGTGCTGCGGGACCGCATCAGGTCGGGCAAGGGTACTATCCGGAAACGCCCCGTCATGTCGCTCACCCACGGCATTTTAGACGTGATCACTGACTACTATTTTCCGGCCATGGCCAAGATTGGCGACTACGCAGAGGAGCTGGAAGACTGCCTGTTTGAGAACCCCGGCCGCCAACTGCTCACCCAGATCCTGGACCTGAAGCGCGAGGTGGTGAAGCTGCGCCGCACGGTGTGGCAGGAGCGGGACAAGATCAACGAGCTGCTGCGCATGGATGAGGAGGTGATTCCGGCGGAGCTGAAAATCTACTTCCGGGACGTGTATGACCACGCCGTGCAGCTCATGGACCTGGTAGACAACTACAAGGAGACCACCAGCAACCTCTCAGACCTGTACCTCTCAAACGTGAGCAACCGCATGAATGAGGTCATGAAAGTATTGACCATCATCTCCACCATCTTTATTCCGTTGAGTTTTATTGTGGGGTTGTACGGCATGAACTTTTCGCGGGAGAACCCCCGCGGCGGTATCAATGAGTGGAACATGCCGGAGCTGTACCACCCGTACGGGTATGTGTACCTGCTCACTTTTATGGGGTTGGTGGTCACCGGCATGGTGTATTTCTTCTACCGCAAAGGCTGGCTCAGTAATAAGTAGCGCCTGTTTTGGGTCTGTTTTCCAGAAAACAGGCTCAAAACAGGCCTTCAAGCTACCCACTAAAAAAGGCGCCCCTTTTGGGAGCGCCTTTTTTGTTCCTGTAATTTTGTGTGCTGCTTATTTCTTAGCTACCAGATTGATGTCTAGCACAAAGTCATTGCTGATGGCTTTATCGCCCAGGTTGTCAAAGAAGCTGCCTGACCCGTATTTGATGTCATATTTGGTTCTGTCAACGGTTACCTTGGCGTTGGCTTTGATCTGGTTACCGGCGTGCTGGATAGTAGCCGGGAACTGGATGGGCTTGGTGATGCCTTTGATGGTCAGGTCACCAGACACCAGGTACTGGCCTTTGCCGGTGGCTTTCGCGTTTTTGATCACCAGGGTAGACGTTGGGTATTTGGCGGTCCCAAAGAAATCTTCTGACTTCAGGTGACCCACCAGGTTCTGGTTCATTTTAGCATCAGAGATGTCTGTGCAGGCAATAGAACCCATGTCAATGGTAAAGGTACCCCCTAGAATGTTCTTGCCGTCGCTAACCAGTTTACCATCTGCAATACTGATGGTGCCTGAGTGCTCACCAGTCACCTTGGTGCCTACCCAGGCCACTTTAGACTGATTGGCTACTACTTTGTAGTCTGCGCCTTTGCCTGCAAATGCGAATGTTACCAACGCTACCAGCGCTGCTAAAACGGTGTTTCTTAGTTTCATTTCTTTTTGACTTACTGTTTAAGTGCTGCAAATGTATAAACAATTAATGTACATACAAATGTTGTGCAGAAAAAAAATTTTGTCAACCCCGTCAAATAATCCCAAGTCTGTCAGCAAGAAAGCCCCTCTGCCTGTCTGCCACCAGGAAAGCCCCCGCTGTTTTAGGGCTGTTTTCCAGAAAACAGCCCTAAAACAGCAGCAGAGTAGCCAAAAGAAGTAGAAGCCCCGGTGGGCAGAGGTGGAGCTGCAGCGCTAATTAGTTTCTACCCTGCACCGTTATCTTCTGCAGCACCCGGTTAAAGGAGGCAAAGAGAATGTACTGGTTCTGCACCTCGTTGAACTGCACACTCACCGGGAATGAGGTATTGATGGGGTCTTTGCCCAGCGGCTGGGCCTGCACGTCAAACAGATAGGCTTTGCGCGTACCGGTCTCCCTGATCACGTACAGCTTCTTGTCTCCCCCAAAGTGGAAGTACTGCACCTCCTTAGCTGACGACGTGACAAACCGCCGGTCTAGCAGCAGTTTGAGCTCCTGGCTGTACAGCGCCACCCGCCCAGGGTCTGTCCGGGCTATGATGTAAGATTTACCGGTTGGCTCCGGCACCAGCTCAAAGGTGCTTCTCCGGTCTGGGCGCAGCAGCTGTTTCCGGCTAATGATTTCGCCCGTCAGGTCAAATGTGACCACTTCGCCACTCTGGGTAACGGTGGCGCAGGTAGAGCGGCGGAAGGAAATGCCCGGCTTGACAAAAAGCCCTGACCGCAGGTTGGCCCCCAGGTTGATGGGGAAACCGGGGTATGGCTCCCCCTGTTCGCCAAAGGCATAGACAAACCCATTCTCCAGCACCACCATGATCACGTTTCTGCCGTTGACCTTGAGGTGCTGCGGCGGCGCGGCCAGCCGGCTGTCTAAGCGCATAGGCGTCCACCCGCCCTGCAGGTTGCCCTGCATGTCCAGCAGGAAGATATTGCCCAGCTGGTCATCTACCGCCAGCCGGTAGTTCCCGTTCTTGTCATAGTCAAACACGGTCAACTGCTGCAGACGCAGGGAGTCTCCCAACGTAAACGGGAAGTTCTCCAGGTCATTCCCGTTCTTGTCTACCCCAAAGATACGGTTAGGCGTGGCGAAAAAATATTTGAGCCGTTTGTCTGCCCCATACACCAACTGGTGCACCGGCCCCATGACCCGGGCATCCAGCGTGTCTGTCCAGTTCTGCCTGTCCAGCTGGGCTGACACCCCGTGCAGCACCAGTGCCGAGTCCTGCACCACCAGCTCAGCGGTGTTGTCAACGGGGTACTGCAACAGGAACGGCATGGTGAGCAACCGGCTCTTCAGGTCATACGTCTCTTCCTGGGTAATGCCCTGGGAGGCCAGCACCTTCTTCACAGAAGACTCCTCCTGGTGCCGCAAGATCAGGCTGGTGTAGTACTGCTGCTCGGCGGCACTGAACTGGAAACTCAGGTAATTGAACTTCTTTACAATGCTGCTGTTGCGCAACAGGGCCGCCTGGATCTGGTTGTTCATAGACCGCACCAGCAGGTTCCAGGCGTTGGCGGTGTGGATGTACAGCCCCACGTTGTCTTCCTGCTGCGTTTCTGCCAGCAGCGGCTCCATGGCCTCAGACTTGCCCCAGACCTTGCCCGCCTTCACCTCTGCCAGGAGCGAACGCATGGTGGCCACATCATCTGTGAACAGGATATAGTTTTGCAGCGTGGTATAATAGGTCTGGTCAAACCCCTTGAACATGTCTCCAAACAGCTGCTGTGGAAGATCTTTGGCTGTCAGCAACCGAATGGTGTGGTCGGCATACTTTTCCTGAGTACCGGCGGTCTGCCCCGGCTGCAGGCGGTTCAGCAGGGACTGGGTGTACGCCGGGTTAGACGCCTGCGCAAACAGGACCTTCTCTGGCGAGGTTCTGGTGTCATAGGCCTCTAAGTAGCAGAGCCCCAGCTCCCCGGCAAACGAATTGGCCAGAGTGTCCAGAAACGAGGCATTGGGCTTGCCTGACACCGCCCTGAGCACCCCCATCTGGTTCATGCCCAGGTGCAGCAGCACCGCCGCCCGGTTGGGAATCACCTCCCTGAGCTTGAAAGATTTGGCGGCATGCCCTTTCAACCGGCTGAACAGGGACCCCTCCACCGTCTCCGGGTTAGAGAAGCCGTTCAGGAAAAGCCGGTTGTTGTTCAGTTTCAGCTCCAGCATGCTGTTGCGGCAGAGGCTGCTCAACAGGTTCACGTCATCCAGCAGGTCTTCCTTCAGAAAGGTACTGAACAGGTCTGGCACGTGCTGGTAGTTGATGAACACGTTGGCGTACACCTCTGGCTGGCTCAGGTAGTTGGTGTTCTTGTAATCTTTGGCCGGTGATTCCAGCTGCCCCCGGTTTATGCGCCGCACCACCTCCTCTACCAGCACCGGGCTGGCGCTGATCACCAGGTTGTTGTGGTAGCTGAAAAAAGAAAAGTTGTTGGTGTTGTTCTGGTGAACGATGTCTGTGATCTGAAACCCCTGGTAATCCCGTACCTCCTGCCGGTACTCGTCTGCCTTCACCACATTCTCCACCAGGGTCCTGATGTAGCGGTGCTCTGCCACCGTGTTTACCGGTATGTAATAGAGCAGCTCCTGGTCAGTGCGCCCCATCACGTGCAAAGACACCAGCATGTTCTTATTGACCAGGAAGTTTCTGAACTGGGAGCGGCCGCCAGAAAGGCTGTCCAGGGTGGTCAGCTGGTCTTCCAGCCGCAGCACAAAGGGCATCTGCGAGACGGTAGACCACAGGTCTGACTCCTGCAGGTGGTCAATGAACCGGGGCACGCTGTTGGTTTCGGCAATAAAGACGGCATCATCAGGTACCAGCGTCCAGAGGTCTACTTTTTCGCGAGCCTCTGTCCATTTGGTAAACCCGTAAAAGCCCAGCGCCAACAGCACCACCACACCACAAAGCCAGTAAATCGTCTTTTTCGGCATCCTGTAAGGGTTAGGAAACACAAAAATAACGGAAAAACCTCCGCTTCAGCGTCCTTTCTCTACAAATTGATATGATCAGGGTGCAAAGCCACCCCGCGTTTTCTTAGTAACTTGCGCAAAGTTCAGAGCGCCCGGGGGTAACACCCCTCATGGGCGGTGTCTGTATTGGCGGCCGCCCGGGTCTGTTTTCGCCCTGTTTTCCCAAAAACAGGCCGAAAACAGAATACGCCCCCTCCTGTAGAGGCAGGTTTTTCTGAACCGATGACATTCACACAGTTAAAATTATGCGCGTAGTGCTACAGCGGGTCACGCAGGCATCTGTGACCATTGAAGGGAACGTGAACGGCCAAATTGGCCAGGGGCTGCTGGTGTTAGCCGGCTTCACCCCCACAGACACCCCCGAAGACCTGGCCTGGACAGCCCGGAAAATTGTCCAGCTCCGTATTTTCAATGACGCGGAAGACAAGATGAACCAGAGCGTGCAAGACGTGCAGGGCGGCCTTCTGCTCATTAGCCAGTTCACCCTGTACGCCAACACCAAGAAAGGCAACCGCCCTTCTTACATCAACGCCGCACCGCCGGCCGTGGCCATTCCGCTGTACGGGCAGTTTCACCAGACCCTGGAAAAGGAGCTGGGCAAACCGGTTCCCACGGGTATTTTTGGCGCAGACATGAAGGTGAGCCTGCTCAATGACGGCCCCGTCACCATCACCATTGACTCGCAAAACCGCGAATAATTGTTCATTGTTGATTGTGTTTGGGCATCGGCCACAGGCCGAAACTAGAAAACGTGTTTTTGGCTTATTTCCCCGAAAACAGCCCTAAAACACAATTCTCATTTGCACATCAGTACATTATAAAATTCACTCAATCACGCATTCACTCCTTCACTCATTAAAAAATGACCCTAGAGCAAGCCCAACAAGCCGTAGACACCTGGATTAAAGACGTAGGCGTGCGGTACTTCTCTGAACTGACCAACCTGGCCATTCTCACAGAGGAGGTGGGCGAAGTGGCCCGCATCATTGCCCGCCGGTACGGGGACCAGTCGTTTAAGAAGAGCGACGAGGAAGTAGACCTGGCCACTGAGATGGCTGATGTGCTGTTCGTATTGATTGCGCTGGCGAACCAAACCGGCGTAAACCTGACCGAAGCGTTCCAGAAAGGCCTGGAGAAACGCACCGCCCGGGACAAAGACCGTCACCAGAACAACCCCAAGCTAAAGGGATAATTCAACAAAAGAGAAAAACCGTTTTCGGGCTGTTTTTCTGAAAACAGGCCAAAAACGGGAATTTAGCCAGCATCACGCCTCCCCTCTTTGTCAATCTGGAAGAATCTTAGGGAACAGTGGGCGAACTAGAAAAGCGGTAGCTATTACCGTTCGCCACCGGGATCCTTTCAGGATGACAGATTTAAAAAAGCAGAGAAAGAACTTACGCTTGCTTATTAAGGCTGTTTTGGCGCTGATTTCTAGAAAATAAGCCAGAAACGAAATTGCTACTAATTGGTATCTGTGGGCCGCTCCTGCCGTTTATGGAGAAAAGCGCTTACCCCAACTCTGCCGGCACCAGCACTTCACCCTGCAGCACGGGCACCAGCTGGTACACGTCTTCCTGCAGGCAGAACTCAATGTCTGGCAGAATGTGCAGCCGCTCCAGCCGTTGCACGTGTGAGGACTTGGACAAGAAACCAAGCAAATCAGTTTTGGCGGTTTGGTACAGGTGGTACGCCGCCAGGGTAGCGTCATGGTTCAGGTGGAAGTCAGCTTGCAATCGTTCAGCCAGCGCCCCGGCAAAGAGCGTGTCTTCCAGATTGAACAGGCCTTTCCAGCCGGCACAGACCACTACCACGTCTTTGCCTTTGGCCCGCACGTAGCGGGCCACGGCGCCCACGTTCACAAACGCCCCCACCAGCACCTCATCTGCCGCGCGTGACAGCCTGATGGCCTGCGTGCCGTTGGTGGTGGTGATGGCCAGCCGCTTGCCTTCTACGCCCTCCCGGTAATGAAACGGCGAATTGCCAAAGTCAAACCCGTCTGCCTTGATGCCATCCCGCTCAGCGGCCACCAGGTAGCCCTTCTCCCGGAACGCCAGGCATTCCTGCAGGTCACTTACCGGGGCAATGTGGGAAACCCCGTGCGCCAGGGCGGTCACCATGCTAGACGTAGCCCGCAGCACATCTACCGCCACGGCAATCTTTCCCTTTAAATCATACAGCGGCAACAGCTCTGGGCTGAAACAAACATCTATAGAAGGCATTTTGAAAAAGTTCTGAGTTCTGAGCCTTGAGTCATATAAAAAATTGGCGTTTTAGGGCTGTTTTCTGGAAAACAGCCCTAAAACGCCTGCGGTTGTTCTGAGTCTAAAGCCTGAAAAATTAAAATTATCTGACTCAGGACCCATGACTCAAGACTCAGAACTCTTTATACTGTTGGTTTGTAGAACGGCAGTTTCACCACCTGCGCCTTGAGCTGCTTGTTGCGCACTTTGATAAAGAGTTCTGTTCCGGGGGCCGAGAACTCGGTTTTCACGTAGCCTAAGCCCACGCCCTTGCCCAGAGAGGGCGACATGGTGCCAGAGGTTACTTCGCCAATGGTGGTGCCCTCTGCGTCAACAATCTCATAGTGGCTGCGCGGAATGCCCTGCTCCATCATCTCAAACCCCACCAGTTTTCTGGAGACGCCCTGTTCCTTCTGGGCTTTGAGGTTCTGGGCATTGGTGAAGTCTTTGGTGAACTTGGTCACCCAGCCCAGCCCGGCTTCCAGCGGTGAGGTGGTGTCTGTGATGTCATTGCCGTAGAGGCAGTACCCCATCTCCAGCCGAAGGGTGTCACGGGCTCCCAGGCCAATGGGTTTAATCCCGAACTCGGCCCCGGCCGCCATGATTTTGTCAAAGACCTCTCTGGCGTTCTCATTGGGTACGTAGATTTCAAACCCACCCGCGCCGGTGTACCCCGTAGCTGAGATGATCACATTGGGCACCCCCGCAAATTCGCCTTTGTCAAAGGTGTAATAGACCATGTTGGCCAGGTCAACCGAGGTCAGTGACTGGAGCGCCTGTGCCGCCTTAGGCCCCTGTACCGCAAAGAGGGAAAGCTCGTCTGAGATATCTTTGAGCTGGGCACCGTTGGTGTTGAACTGGTTGACCCAGTTCCAGTCTTTCTCAATGTTAGAGGCGTTGACCACCAGCATATACTCTTCCTCTGCCAGACAATACACCAGCAGGTCATCTACAATCCCGCCCTGCTGGTTGGGAAACGTGGAGTACTGAATCTTGCCCGGGGTCAGCTTAGAGGCATCATTAGACGTCACACGCTGAATCAGGTCCAGGGCCTGCGGCCCAGACACCAGAAACTCCCCCATGTGTGACACGTCAAAAACGCCCACGGCTTTTCTTACCGTGTGGTGCTCCTCCAGATCAGAGCTGTAGCGAACAGGCATGTTGTAACCGGCAAATGGCACCATTTTAGCGCCCAGCGCCTCGTGCACATCATTTAGAGCTATTTTCTTTAATTCCATGTATGGGTTGTTTAGGAGCACCTTCTAACAGAAAGGCAAAAGTAGGCAATTACCCTGGCTTTAGAAACCGTTTACCAGAGAACAACGGCTGAACCTTATTATTGCACTTATTCTTTATTCCTCCAATAAACTTCTGCTTTAAATGCAAATCTGCAGGCGCGCCGCCTTGTTGTCCGGTAGCTTCTTTTTGGCGGTTTTACTCCCTTTTTTGGCAGCAGCAGTTTCTGTGTCCTTTAAAAAAAACGCTCAGCCCCTTCTTTCTTCTGACGGTGCAAAGGTTTGTTCTAAAAATCTAAAACCCTCCATTCCAAGGCTTCGTATCACATTTTATTGGTACAATTCTGCCAGCCTAGGCTCCAGAATGGCCGGTTGGAGAGGAGATTGAAGTCTTCTGGAACAGAGTTGTTGCGTTAGTACTTGGTTGGATATGAGTTTTAGGGATACCATTTTACACGAGGCTTTGGTGATTTTTGAGCAGAAAGGTATTGAGGATATCTCTACTGAAACTCTTCTGGAATTACTGGATATCTCCCGGGGCACTTTGAACGAGATTGCCGGCTCTAAAAAAGAACTGGTGCAGGAATGCATAAGCCACTCCATCAGAGTCAGGCAGAAGGTGGCAGAGCAGATTATCTCTGAGGCAGACCACTCGCTAGAGGCCTTGCTGCAGGTGCTGCAGCTGTGCCTTGAAGAGGTGTATTCTTTCAACCACGCGTTTGTCTATGACCTGCAGGTGTATTACCCCCAGTCATGGGCCCGGCTGCAGCTGCTCATGCGCCTGCTTACCCGCAACTACTTACGGCCGCTCATTCAGCAGAGCAAAGACCAGGGGTACCTGCAGCAAGACGTAGACGCAGAGCTGGCGGCCCGCATGTTCCTGAACCACATGTACGGGTTGTTGAACCCCAGGCTTTTCCCGGCCTTCGCCTTTGACTACCAGGAGCTATTCAAAACCATGATTTTAAACTATATAAAAGGGTGCGCCACCCCTCAGGGGCAGGCACATATTGACGTATTTCCGCTCAAAGCAATGGCCGTGTAGGTTTGCTTAAAATTGATACTTTTGTACAGCCGGTTGACCAGAAGGTGAACGCGGCTGTTTCTGTGTATACCAAAGCGGTGGCTCACCCCACCTCCATAGCCCCTTATACATGAATCTTTCAACCAAGCTCTTTGCAGGCTTTGTTCTCATCTCCTTCATTTTCACAGCGGTGGCCATTGTCAACTACCGGCTCTCTGAAGATGTGATTGCCAACTCAGACTTTGTATCTGACTCCCAGAACATTACCCGTACCTCAGCCTCCCTGCAACGGAGCCTCATTGACATGGAGACCGGTCTGCGGGGGTATCTGCTCACCGGTAAAAAATCATTTCTGGAGCCCTACAACGTGGCCGCTGAACTTCTGCCCAGCCAGTTTTCGCTCCTCAAAGAATATGAGAAAGACCACCCAGAGCAGCTCAGGCGGGTAGAGGAGATAGAGGAACTGCACAAGCAGTGGCGGTATGATTTTGCCGAACCCCTCATTGAGGAAAAAGAGAGAGCCATGGCAGACACGCTCGCCAGCATTGAGGGCATCAGCAACCTGAAGCACGGCTACCTGGTGGTCAATGAAGAAGGCAAGCGCCTCACAGACCGCATGCGTATCTACTTCAAAGCCTTTAACACCATTGAGTTTGAGCGCCGGGCCGTGCGCAAGAACCGTCTGGATGAAAGTATAGCCGACACCCGCTACGTCTCCACCTCCCTCACCATTCTCTCAGTGCTGCTGGGCATGGGCTGGGCCTACTACATCACCCGCCTCATCACCCGCCGAATCATGAAAATGGTGAACCTGGCAGACAAGATTTCGCATGGCGAATACAAAACCCAGATTGAAGACAACGAGCACGATGAACTGACCCGCCTGTCTGACTCCCTGAACCGCATGGCGGCCACTATTGACAAAACCTTCACCGAGCTGGGCAGCAAGAACAAGGAACTGGACCAGTTTGCCTACGTGGTGTCACATGACCTGAAGGCCCCGCTGCGCGGAATTGAGAACGCCTCCCGGTGGGTAGAGGAAGACATGGGCAAAGAACTGCCGGGCCACATCCAGGAATACCTCATGATGATGCGCATACGGGTGCACCGCATGGAGAACCTCATCAACGGCATTCTGGCGCTGGCCCGCGTGGGCAAGTCTAACCTGCAGGAAGAGAATGTTGACGTGCAGGCGCTATTATATGAACTGGTAGACATGCTCAACCCGCCGGCCGGTTTCCAGTTCCATATTCCCAGCCGGCTCCCCACGCTCAGGGCGGCCAAGGTAGAGCTGCAGCAGGTGTTCTCCAACCTCATGAGCAACGCCATCAAGTACCACCACGGCCCTGAAGGCAACATTACCATTCTGCACCGGGAGCTGGACGAGGTGCATGAATTCTCAGTGATGGATGACGGCCCGGGCATTGAGCCAGAGTACCATGACAGAATATTTGTGCTTTTCCAAACCCTGCAGGAGCGGGATGCCGTAGAAAGTACGGGGGTGGGCCTGGCTATTGTCAAAAAGATCATTGAACGACGCGGCGGCCAGATACGGGTAGAGTCTAAACTGGGCGAAGGCTCAGTCTTTACCTTCACCTGGCCCAAATTTAAATTGACCGACAGCTAAGAAGTCCCTATTTTTGAACCTTATTTAGTATCATTAAATAATAGATGATGAGTGATTCTCAACCTAGTATTTTGTTAGTGGAAGACGATTACCTTGACGCCATGAGTGTTGAAAGGGAGTTAAGAAAAATCAAAGTAATGGTCCCGCTGCACAAAGCTAAGAACGGTCGCGAGGCCTTGGCCATGCTGCGGGGTGAGCCCGGCATACCTAAGCTGAACCCGCTGCCCACTATTATTCTGCTGGACATTAACATGCCCAAAATGAACGGGATAGAGTTTCTGGAAGAGATTCGCAGAGACCCTTTCCTGGCGCACCTGAACGTGTTTATCATGACCACTTCCAGTGAAGACTCAGACCGCCATGCGGCCCAGAGCCTGAGAGTGAGCGGGTATATTGTAAAGCCGTTAACGTTTGACACCTTTAATGACGGCGCCTCCAGCCTGGACAGCTTTAGCCTGTTCTTAGACCTTTTGAAACTGAAACCCCAATAGCAGACCAACTACCTGCTACACCAGAAGGGCCAGCTTGTTCTCAAGCTGGCCCTTCTGGTTTTAGGCGGCGGTGCACCCGTGTTTTTGGCTTGTTTTCCCAAAACAGCTTAAAAACAGGAAATTGCCGGTATTTGACACGGTTGCCCCTGTTCCGCCGCCGGCGGAACGCCATCATTCTCTTAGCCCCACGCCAGCTCCAGTTGCTCTGGCAGCAGCCTGAACGTGAGCCGGTGGTGCACGCAGGTACCGTAACCGGCAATGGCGCTTCGGTGGTGTTTGGTGGGGTACCCGGCGTTTCTTTCCCAACCGTACTGCGGGAACTCCTGCGCCAGCCGGCACATCAGCTCATCCCTATGGGTTTTGGCCAGTACAGACGCGGCCGCAATGCTGTAAAACCGGCCATCCCCTTTAACCATGCACGCGTGCGGCACGGCCTTGTAGGCTTTGAAACGGTTGCCGTCTACCAATAGATACTCGGGCTCTGCCTGCAGCTGGTCCAGCGCCCGGTGCATAGCCAGAAAAGAGGCGTTTAAGATATTGATCTGGTCTATCTCTTTGGGGCTCACCTCAGCCACGGCCCAGTGTACGGCTTCCCGGCACACCTCTTCGCGCAGCAGGTCCCGCTGTTTGGCGGTAAGTTGTTTAGAGTCATTGAGCAGCGGGTGAAAGTAATCTGGCGGCAGAATCACCGCCGACGCCACCACCGGCCCCGCCAGGCAGCCGCGGCCCGCCTCATCCAGCCCGGCTTCTAAGGTTTTCCCACTGTGGTTAGAGAGCAACATGGTAGAATTTTATCAATTTATCTTCAAAACAGGCTTCTAAGGTAAAAAATTCTCTTTAAGTGTGCTTTCCCTGATATAAAATCTTATATTCAAATTAATTAATATGGGAAAGCCTGCCGTGTGGGCAAATTCCCGGTTAGCAGTACTTTGTTCCACCCTATCATCAAAAAAATGAGTGACCTTTCTACCCCCCCGCATGAAATTCTGGAAAGCAGCGCTTTCAAAAAGTTAGTGAAGCAGCGCTGGTCGGTTTCCCTGGTACTCACCTTTGCCATGCTGCTGGTGTATTTCGGGTTTCTGCTGGTGGTGGCTTTCAACAAAGAGCTGCTGGCAAAAAAAATTGGGGCGTATGCCACCCTGGCCATTCCCGTAGGGCTGGGCATCATTCTGTTCGCCTGGGTTCTGACGGGCATCTATGTCTTCTGGGCCAACAGCAAATATGACTCCTCTGTTGAGGAATTAAAGAAGAAGATCTCCTAAGCACCTCTCACCTACCCATCACCTACCTACTAACAAATGCAACTTTCTCTCCTTCTGCAGGCGTTACCCGCCCCTGCCGCCTCTACGCTAGGCACCGCCAACCCGGTGTCTATTGGCATGTTCTTTCTTTTTGTAGCGGTCACCTTGTACATCACGTACTGGGCGGCCAAGAAAACCAAAACCGGCTCAGAGTTCTACGCCGCCGGCAGAAACATCTCAGGTTTCCAGAACGGCCTGGCCCTGGCGGGCGACTATATGAGTGCGGCTTCCTTTCTGGGGATTGCCGGCATGGTGGCCACCAAAGGGTATGACGGTTTGATCTACTCCATCGGGTTTCTGGTGGGCTGGCCGCTCATCATGTTCCTGATTGCCGAACCACTCAGAAACCTGGGCAAATACACCTTTGCAGATGTGGTGGCCTACCGGCTGCGGCAGCGGCCCATCCGGATTGTATCTTCCGTGGGTTCTCTCCTCACCATTGCGTTTTACCTGATTGCCCAGATGGTGGGCGCCGGCGGCCTGATCAAGACCTTGTTCGGGCTGGAATATGAGATTGCGGTGTTGGTGGTAGGCTGCGTGATGACCCTGTATGTGCTGTTTGGCGGTATGATTGCCACCACCTGGGTGCAGATTATCAAAGCGGTGCTGCTGTTGAGCGGGGCTACGGTTTTGGTGCTGCTGTCGCTTTCCAAATTCGGCTTTAGCCCAGGCAATCTGCTGGAGTCTGTGAGCACCAATTACGGACAGGAGATGTTGGCCCCGGGCGGCTATATCACTAATCCGTTTGACGCGCTTTCTCTGGGGCTGGCACTGATGCTGGGTACCGCCGGCCTGCCCCATATTCTCATGCGCTTCTATACCGTGCCAGACGCCAAAGCCGCCCGCAAATCAGTGTTTGTAGCCACCGGGTTCATTGGGTATTTCTATCTGCTCACCTTCCTGATAGGGTTCTCTGCCATGGCGCTGGTGGGCAAACCCGCCATTGAGGGCATTGACAAAGGCGGCAACATGGCCGCCCTCCTGTTGGCAGAGCAGACCGGCGGAACCGCTTTCTTAGGATTTATTGCCGCCGTGGCCTTCGCCACTATTCTGGCCGTGGTGGCGGGGTTGACGCTTTCAGGGGCCTCCAGCATTTCGCATGACCTGTACGTGCACGTGTTCAAGAACGGCGTTTCTAACGAGCAAGGCGAAATGAAAGTAGCCAAGCGCGCCACCATTGCCCTGGGCATTCTTTCTATTGTCCTGGGCCTTGTCTTTAAAGGGCAGAACGTAGCCTTTATGGTGGGTCTGGCTTTTTCTATTGCGGCCAGTGCCAATTTCCCGGCGTTGCTCATGTCTATCATCTGGAAACGTTTCACCACCAAGGGCGCCGTCTGGAGCATTGCCACCGGCGCGGTGCTGTCACTGGTCCTGATTGTGCTCAGCCCCACCATCATGGTTGACATCATGGGGTATGACGAAGCCATTTTCCCACTTAAAAACCCAGCCCTGGTGTCCATGTCGGGGGCCTTTCTGATGGGCATTGTGGTTTCCCTCCTAAAGCCCGAGCCCACTGCCGCCGCCAAATTTGAGTCAGAGAAACTCAGAACGTATTTAGGAGTAGGCGCCGAGTAGCGGCCTCTTTCTGTTTTGGGGCTGTTTTTCAAAAAACAGCCCCAAAACAGAAAGTTCTCCTGGTTCACAGCCAACGGTACTGCGGGCAGGCGCTCTAGAACCCTTCCCGGGAGGGAGTAATAAAGGGAGTCTTGAGTCTTGAGTTCTGAGTCTTGAGTCTTGAGTCTTGAGTTCTTCCTTTTTTCTTTAGGCACTTCAGTACGAAAGAAGCAGCAATGCCTGGTCTCGCAGCCTCGCCGCGGGGGCAGTCAGAGACCGCTCGTCATCAGTAGGCACGAGTCTGGGGACCCGCGCCAGCGCGGGAGTATCAGCTGGCGTTAGAAGCCACGGGAGTAACTTCCGCGCCATAGGGGGCGAAGAAGTGTGAGGCTGGCCCAGATCGCAGACCTGAACCAGGTCACCAGCAACTCCCAAACAGTTATCTACTAATATAAGACCAGCAAAAGAAAATAAGAGCTGCAAGCCTGCGCCAGCGGGAGTTCAAGAATTTCAGCACGGGTAAACCAACACTGCGCATTGTCGCTGCCCGGCAGCGAGGGCAGTCAGAGACTACCCATCATCACCAGGCACGAGTCTGGAGACTCGCGCCAGCAGCTACAGCAGCCCCTATCAATTTGCCACTAACAGTCTGCCACAGACATTCCACCACCCATGCCCCTGGCTGATGTGCGCAGCACGGGCTCGCCACAGGCTAGCGGATCAGCAACGGTTACCTACTGAAGCAGACAGAGCAAGTAAGGAAGTATCAGGAGAGGAACCCAAACCAGTCCTGGCGGTGAGCGCCTCTGTTACTACGGTGCCGCTTCAGCGGCAAGGCCGGAGGGCCTAGTTTTAACAGCAGTGCTCACCGCCAGGACGGGGCCCCGCGGCCGTGAGCGCTTAGCAGAAGCTATGGAAAGGGCTGAGGTTTCGCACCGGAGCAAACGCAAAAGCCAGGGGAACAGCAGACTAAGCATTGCCACTGCAGCAGCAGCAGCGCCACAGCCAAGGGCACTACAGACTACGCATTCCGTCGTCAACCGTCACCGCCAGGGGAACAGCCCCCCTTCATACAAACAGGCAAGCCAAACCAAAAGAACGGCCACAAACGTATTCCTTACAGAAAGCACCAGAAGCACCTGCATTCCTAAAAACCAAACCACTAGTTTCTGCTTATTTTCTAAAAAACAGCCCAAAAACAAAAACAGGCAGCAGGCTGTGGCTTTCTTTTCTTGCCACTTTTGCAAGAAACCCTATCTTTAAGCCCTCAAACCACCAATCTAACAAACATGGAGTACCGCTTAAACTCTCTTGAAGAATACCAAGAAGCTTATAAACAAAGTGTAGAGCACCCAGAGGAATTCTGGGCCGGTATCGCTGATAACTTTATCTGGCGTAAGAAATGGGACAAGGTGCTGGACTGGAACTTTGAAGAACCCAACGTGAAATGGTTTGTGAACGGCAAACTCAACATCACCGAGAACTGCCTGGACCGCCACCTGGAGAAGCGCGGCAACAAGCTGGCCCTCATCTGGGAACCTAACGACCCCAAAGAACGCTACATACGCTTCACCTACCGTGAGCTGCATGAGAAAGTGTGCCTGATGGCCAACATTCTCAAGCGTAACGGCGTGCAGAAAGGCGACCGCGTGTGCATCTACATGCCCATGATTCCAGAGCTGGCGTTTGCCGTGCTGGCCTGCGCCCGCATTGGTGCGGTACACTCTGTTATTTTTGCCGGTTTCTCGCACACGGCCATGGCCGACAGAATCAACGACGCCCAGGCCAAAGTGGTATTGACCTCAGACGGGCTCAACCGCGGCTCCAAGCAGATTCCGGTAAAACGGGTGGTAGACGAAGCCGTAGCCGATTGCCCCAGCGTAGAGAGGGTAATTGTGGTGGAGCGTCTGGGCTGGGCCGTGAACATGGTAGAAGGCCGTGATGTCTGGTACCATGAAGAACTGGAGCACGTTGATAAAAACTGCCCCGCCGAGGAAATGGACGCTGAAGACCTGCTCTTCATTCTCTATACCTCCGGCTCCACCGGCAAACCCAAAGGCGTGGTGCACACCTGCGGCGGCTACATGGTCTACACAGACTATACCTTTAGAAACGTATTCCAGTACAATGAGAGCGACGTCTACTGGTGCACCGCAGACGTGGGCTGGATCACCGGCCACTCCTACCTGCTGTACGGGCCACTGCTCTCCGGAGCCACCACGTTAATGTTTGAAGGCGTGCCCACGTTCCCAGACCCGGGCCGTTTCTGGCAGGTGATTGACAAGTTTGGCGTGAATATCTTCTACACCGCCCCCACCGCCATCCGGTCACTGATGGGCGCGGGGCTGGACCACGTGCTTTCCTATAGCCTGGACTCTTTAAAGGTGCTGGGGTCAGTGGGGGAACCCATCAACGAGGAAGCCTGGCACTGGTACCACATTCACGTGGGCAAAGAGCGCTGCCCGGTGGTAGACACCTGGTGGCAAACCGAAACCGGCGGCATCATGCTAAGCTCCCTGGCGGGCATCACGCCTATGAAACCCAGCCACGCCGGCTTCGCGCTGCCCGGCATACAGCCCCTTTTGGTAGACCAGGAAGGCAAGGAAATCACAGAAAACGAAGTAGAGGGCTACCTGTGCATGAAATTCCCGTGGCCCGGCATCATCAGGACCACCTACGGCGACCACGAACGCTGCCGCCAAAGCTACTTCAGCAACTACAAAGGCCTCTATTTCACCGGCGACGGGGCCAAGCGCGACAAAGACGGCCTCTGGCGCATCATTGGCCGCGTAGATGATGTGATCAACGTTTCTGGCCACCGCTTCGGCACCGCCGAAATTGAGAATGCCATTAACCAGAACCGCCACATTGTAGAAAGCGCCGTGGTAGGTTACCCGCATGACGTGAAAGGCCAGGGCATTTACGCGTTTGTGGTCTGCGGTGACGAGGCCCCCGCCAACCCTGAGAACCTGAGGGCCGAGGTCATTGAGACCGTGGTAGACCAGATTGGCAAGATTGCCAAGCCAGACAAAATCCAGATTGTGAGCGGCCTGCCTAAGACCCGTTCAGGCAAAATCATGCGCCGCATTCTGCGCAAAGTAGCCGAAGGGGACACGTCTAACCTGGGTGACACCAGCACCCTGCTGGACCCGCCGGTGGTAGATGAAATCATTCAAGGAGCCCTGTAGGCCACTTCTTTCCCCGCCTAAGCAGTAGCTTTTAAATTTCTGTTTTCGGCCTGTTTTTCTCAAAACTGGCCGAAAACAGAAATTTTCATTATGACGGCATTTTAAACTTTTGAATTGGCAAGACCAGCAAGGTAAAGTTCTGAAGCTCATTCGCGTTTTTCCCTTTTTCTATGGCTAGGAATCGTGCCTGACCCGGGCATGGCGCCAGCGTGCGCTTGTGCGTCTGTTTTAGGGCTACTTTCCCAAAAACAGCCCGGAAACAGAAACTCACTTCCCCTATAGGCACAAGCGCACGTTTGCGCCATTGTCTGAAAAAAACGTGAAACAGCTTCTCTGTGAGAGTGAGTATTTTCTTGTACCGCTTCGCAGCGCCACAAAGGCGGCAAGAACCAGAAGGCAGGCTTTGGGTATGGGCTTTTGCAGCACAAAGAAAGTGTTAAGCAGCGCTTTTTCTACAGCCGGCCCTCTTCCTTCAGAAGCGGCACAAGTTTCAGAAACTGATCTTCTGTGCCGTCCCTTTCCAACACCTTGTTCCCACCAGAACCTTCATTTTTGTATTTATGTACCTTCCGCCGCACTACCAATTAAAAGACCAGGCAAAGCAGCTGGCATTCATGGAGGCCTATCCGTTTGCCACGCTCATCAGCCAGCAAGACAACCGGCCAGTAGCCACCCATCTTCCGTTTACCGTAGACGAAAGGGAAGGTCAGGTGCTCCTGCACTCCCATCTGGCCCGGGCAATCTGCAATGGACCCAAATGATGGGCCAGGAGGTGCTGGTTATTTTCCAGGAGCCGCACGCTTATATTTCACCTTCCCTATATAACAAGACCCTGAACGTGCCCACCTGGAACTACGTGGCGGTGCATGTATATGGCAATGTCCAATTAATTGAAGACCCTGCAACAGTATTCCCTCTCCTGGAGAAAATGATCCAGGCGTATGAACCAGCTTACCAGCAACAGTGGGCGCAGCTGCCGCAGCACTACAAAGAAGCCATGGCGCGGGGCATAGTGGCGTTTGAGGTGAGGGCCACTCAGGTCCAGGGCAAGGAGAAACTGAGCCAGAACAAATCACTGGAAGAACGACAGCGCATTGCAGAACACCTGAAGCAAAGCGCAGAGAGTCCGGCCGTTGCCATTTCCCAATTCATGGAGTCAACCTTTTAAACCCAAACGGGGTATTGTAAGCGGCTGCTACACGGGCAGCTGTTCTTAAAAACCAGCACTATGTCTTTAGAAATTCAGCACGATACCAGCGCCCAACAGTTTACCGCCTACCTGGGGAAAGAGGAAATTGGAGAGTTGGCGTACGCGCTTCCAGAAGAAGCAGCTATTGATTTTCAGCACACCTTCATTGAGCAGGAGTACCGCGGCAAAGGCTACGCCGATCAACTCATCAAACACGGGCTGGAGTATGCCCAAGAAAAAGGGCTTAACGTAATCGCCACCTGCCAGGCCGTCGCCAGCTACCTGGAGCGGCACCCGCAGGCCTAATATATTTTCCGTTTTTGCTGTTTTGGCCAAAACAGCCCAAAAACGGAAACGTGTGGCACTTAGGCACGCTTACGTATTCAATTTGTACGCTTAATTAGCCAGAGCAGTGATTTAACCAGGCAAAGGTGAGCCTCATGTGGCGCTCCCAAAGCCACGGAAGCACGAAAAACGGTACCTGCCATGAATATGGGCAGGCAAAAAGCCACGCTTCAACCGGCTCTGCTACTTTTCTGCCACTCCATTCCATCGCGCCAGCGTATAGGTTTGGGAGAGCCCTAAAACGAAAAAAAGCCTTGGCTTCTTCTGGCCAAGACTCTTTTCTCTACAAACAAACCTAATAAAATTCTTAGCCTCTGGGAATGATCAGCTTCTGCCCTGGTTGAATCAGGTTAGGGTCTTTGATCTGGTCCAGGTTGGCCTGGTGTATCTTGTGCCACTGCTGGGCATCTCCGTAAAAACTCTTCGCAATCTTAGAAAGAGAGTCGCCGCTTTTAACGGTGTACGTGTCTTGGGCGGCGGCGGCGGGTTGCGCTGCGGCTGCCGGCTGGGCGGGATTGCTCTTAAAAAAGTCGTTATTGGCAGCGGGCGTTGAGGCAGGCTTCTGTACCGGTTTCTCTTCGCCCTTGTTTTTCAGAAAATCAAATAGTCCCATAGTCGTATTTTGGATTAAAACCGTTCACACGGTGTGTAGTGAGCTGGTATACAAGATAGTTCTTACGCACACTTTTGGGTTAGGTTTATTTTTATTCAGAGATAACTGCCGCCAGAAACCCACGTATTAAAGGCAGGTTTTCAGCAAAAGAAGACCGTATTTCTACTGAACTTAACCATACAACTATGAAAAAGAGAAATGTTTTGCCTTTTCAGGGATTGTTCACCTGGCTGGTGGTGCTCTGCCTCAGCGTGGCCACCATCAGCTGCGGCGGCAAAGACAAGGAGGGCGGCAACACCAAAATGATCTCCGGTGACAACAGCAAAACCTGGAAAGCCAATAAAGAGACCAACTCGGCCGGCGACAAGGAGAAGCTTTCCAGCCAGGAGAAAAAGGAGCAGGTACAGTTCTTCGCCAACGGGAGTTTTAACCAGACGTCCAGCACTGAGACGGCCAGCGGCACCTGGACGTATGACGCCTCTACCAAGACCCTGAGCCTCACCTACGCCAACAACAACGTTAGCCAGAACTTCAACGTGACTGAACTGACAGAAGATGAAATGACCCTGCAGGGCCCAGACGGCTCAACCCTGGAATTAGAAGCTGAATAAGCTGCTTTCAGATATACCTGAGCCCGCTTTGCCCTGGCAGAGCGGGTATTTTTTTAGACAGCAAAGAGCTGAACAGCCAGACCTCCTCCTGTTTTGGGCCTGTTTTCAGAAAAACAGCCCCAAAACAGGAAACAATTGCTTTTCTTTCTGCTAATAGCCAAGGCCTCTCAAAGCTTGCTTCCCTTTGGGTTTTGCAGGCGAAAACGGGGAGCGAAAGCTTCTTCTACAGCATTTTGACCAGCATAGCAGCGCAACAGTGCCAGGCAACCGCTTTGCCCGGTTCTTTTTGAGGCCCGTTTGCAGCGCGAAAGACAACTATCAACCTACTCTCAGGCTACTTTCACCTTACCTTAAACAACCAGTATGCGGCACCGGTGGCAGCTTTTTGAACTGGAAGACCAGACGTGGTTTCCGCACGTGGTGCGGCAGGGCATGATGGATGTGCTGCGGTTCCTGATTACCGGCCTGGGGATTTACAAACCCGTTGTTCCGCTCCTGCGGAAAGCGTTACGGCACCAAAACCAGAACCATCTGGTAGACCTCTGCTCTGGGGCGGGCGGCGGCATTCTGCAGGTGTGGCAGGAGTTGGAACGTACTTCAGGCCAGCGGCACACCATCACCCTCACAGACAAGTTCCCCAACGTAGAAGCATACCGGTATTTGGCCGCCCAGTCAGGCCAGGCACTCACCTACACCCCAGACGCTGTAGACGCCACAGCGGTGCCCGAGCACCTGGAGGGGTTTAGAACGGTCTTCTCAGCGTTTCATCATTTCTCACCGGCCACGGCCCAGGCCATCTTAGCAGATGCCGTGCGGCAGAACCAGGGCATAGGCATTTTTGAAGGCGCCGGGAAAAAGTGGTATGAACTGCTGCTGGTGTGGCTGGTGTTCCCGTGGCTTATCCTGCTCATCACGCCGTTTATCAGGCCGTTCAAATGGAGCAGGCTGTTTTTCACGTACCTGCTCCCCCTGATTCCGCTGGGTACGGTCTGGGACGGTACGGTGTCCTTGTTCAGAATGTACACGCCCCAGCACCTGCAGCAGATGGTAAACCAGTTGAACGCCCCCCATTACACCTGGCAGATTGGGCGCGCCCGGCACTGGAGCGGAACGGGGGTGTTGTACTTAATAGGTTTTCCTTCGTAAACTGCCGGTATGACGTCTTCTCTCACCAACGCGCTGCGGTTGCTCAGAATCCCGTTTTCACTGTTCCTGATGCCCATCTACTGGTTCGCATTGAGCGCGGCCCCGCAGGTGGAGCCTTGGCGCGCCGCCGCGGTGTTCCTGACCCTGCACCTGCTGGTCTACCCGGCCAGCAACGGGTACAACTCGTATTATGACCGGGACGAAGGCAGCATTGGCGGGCTTAAACATCCGCCGCAGGTAACAGAGGCGCTGTACTGGCTGGTGCTGGCGTTTGATGGGCTGGCGGTGGTGCTGTCTGCGCTGCTGTCACTGCCGTTTGCCGGCATGGTGGCGCTGTACCTGCTCATCTCCAAGGCCTACAGTTACAAAGGCATACGATTGAAAAAGTACCCGTTGCTGAGTACTCTGGTGGTGGTGCTTTTCCAGGGAGGGTTTACCTTTGCCATGGTACAGGTAGGCAGCGGTGTAGAGCCTGGCACTATCTTATCTGGCCCCAATCTGCTGCTGGCGCTGGTGAGCACCCTGTTTCTGTGCGGCTCCTACCCGCTCACGCAGGTCTACCAGCATGATGAGGACGCCAGGCGCGGTGACAGAACTCTCAGCCTGCAGTTAGGCCTCTGGGGCACCTTCCTGTTTGCAGGCGTTAGCCTGGCGGTAGCTGCCGGGCTGCTGCTCTACACCTACTGGCTGAGGAATGAGCTGTACCACGGGCTCTTTTTTCTGCTCTGCACGTTCCCGGTGGTGGTATTCTTCACCAGGTGGCTCTGGAAAGTAAAAAAAGACACGGCTGCCGCTGACTTTGACCATACCATGCGCATGAACAAGATTTCATCGCTGAGCATGAGCCTGGCCTTCATCCTGATGCTGGTGTGGTAGCATATTCTTAAAATAATTTAAGAACCAACCCTTCGTTACCGCGTAGTAGGGGGAAATCCCCTCGTATGAACACTTCCCGTTATTTGTATTTCCTGCTGCTGGCATGGGTCTGCGGCTGCCAGCCAGCCCATGAGAAGAACCCGCCGGAGGAAAACCAGCCGCCTACTACCGCCACGCTTCCGCCGTCCTCTAAAGAGAGCAAAGAGTTCCAGAAAATGCCTTTGCTGCACGTGGTGCAGAGAACGCATCAGTTCTCCAGCAAGGGGGAACCAGATTATTTCAGGCTCACGCTACGCGGAGATTCAGTGACCGCCGGGCAGGTAGAGTTTGTGATTACCACCAGAACCGGCCAGCAGATATACCAGGAGTTATTCTCAGCGGCAGACCTGGAGGCCAACATGGTGTATACCTTGAAACAGAACACACCACCAACCGCGGCAGAACGGGAAACCTATATTCTGAACCGGATGAATGAGTTTGTGCAGGATGCCAACTTTCTGACCCCGGCCATCTCCCAGGGCGCTACCCCAGACACGTCCCTGGTGAAGCTGTCTACGTGGCGGGAACTGCAGGCAAACAAAGGCACAATTGGGTTCAAGTACCTGTTGGGCAAAGAAGACGGCAGGCTACTGGTCTATGACCCTAAGCAGCAGAAAGCCATCAGGTACGGTAGCTTTGGCGGGTAGTGCTTCCCCTCCGTAAGGCTATACCTGTTTTAGGGCTGTTTTCTAAAAAGTAGCCCATAATCGGAAAGCATATAAAACAGAAAGCCCCGCCAGCAGGACTGGCGGGGCTTTCTGTTTTATGAACTCCCTATAAACTAGCTGTTCATGGAGATCAGGAACTCGTCATTGTCTTTGGTGCCTTTCATGCGATCTTTCAGGAACTCCATGGCTTCTACAGAATTCATGTCAGACATGAACTTGCGCAGGATCCAGACACGGCTGAGCTCGTCGCGGTCCATGAGCAGGTCTTCACGGCGGGTACCTGAGGCCGGTACGTCAATGGCTGGGTACACGCGCTTGTTGGCAAGTTTTCTATCCAGCTGAAGCTCCATGTTACCGGTTCCTTTGAACTCTTCAAAGATGACCTCATCCATTTTAGAGCCGGTTTCAATCAAGGCCGTGGCAATGATGGTCAAAGAACCGCCGTTCTCCACGTTTCGGGCCGCCCCAAAGAAGCGCTTAGGCTTGTGCAGGGCATTGGCGTCAACCCCACCAGATAGGATTTTACCGGATGACGGCACCACCGTGTTGTAAGCACGGGCCAAACGGGTAATAGAGTCCAGCAGAATCACCACATCATGCCCACACTCTACCATGCGCTTGGCTTTGTCTAACACAATGCTGGAGATTTTCACGTGGCGCTCAGCCTGCTCGTCAAAGGTAGAGGCAATGACCTCGGCTTTCACACTGCGGGCCATGTCGGTTACCTCCTCGGGGCGCTCATCAATCAAGAGAATCATGAGGTACACCTCGGGGTGGTTCTCTGTGATGGCGTTGGCAATCTCTTTCAGCAACACTGTTTTACCGGTTTTCGGCTGGGCCACAATCAAACCACGCTGTCCTTTCCCAATAGGGGCGAACAGGTCCATGATACGGGTAGAGTACTGGCTGGAGCGGGTGGTGAGTTTCAAACGCTCTTCGGGGAACAGCGGGGTCAGGTGCTGGAACGGGATACGGTCTCTGATTTCCTCAGTGGTACGGCCGTTTACTGAGTCTACTTTCAACAGCGCGAAGTACTTCTCCCCTTCTTTGGGTGCCCGCACCGTGCCTTTTACGGTATCACCGGTTTTTAACCCGAACAATTTGATCTGTGACGGAGACACATAAATATCATCTGGGCTGGCCAGGTAGTGGTAGTGCGCAGAACGCAGGAAGCCGTAACCGTCTTGCATCAGCTCCAGCACCCCCTCATTGGCAATCACGCCGTCAAACTCACGGTAGTTATTGTTGTTGTTGGCGTTTGTCTGCTGTGCCCGGTTCTGGCTGGGATTTTGGTTCTGGTCACGGCGGTTCTGCCAGTTGGGGTTGTTCTCGCGGTTGTTGCTATTGTTTTCCCGGGGCTCACGCGGCGTATTCTCGCGTGGTTCGCGCGGGGTGTTCTCCCGGGGTTCGCGGGCTGCGTTGGCATTCTCACGCGGCTGGTTTGGCTCCCGCTGCTCCCGCGGTTCACGGGTTGGCGTCTCGCGTTGCTGTGGCTCCCTTGGCACACGGCTCTCCCGGGGCTGGAACTCACGCGGCTGCATACGGCTTTCACGCGGCTCCCGGGTCTCAGGGCGGGCGCTCTCCCGGGCTTCTGGAAGGGCAGCGGCCGGGGTGGGCGCTGACTCGCGCGGCTGATTCTCTTCCCGCGGCGCTCTTGGCTCCCGCTGTATGCGCGGTCTCTCCTCGCGCGGGGCAGCGGCCGGGGTGCGCTCTGCACGGGCCGGGCGGGCGGTACGGGCCGGGCGCTCCGGTGCCGCAGCGGCTTCGGCTTTGGCCTCAAACAAGGAAAGGGGGGCTTCGGCCGCGGGTGCCTCTGCCACAGGCGCGGGCGCGGGAGCAGCCTCTGCGTCTGGTTGGGCTTCTGCCGCTGCTGGAGCTTTCTTATATTTTTTGGGGAGTTTGTCTTCAGGGGTGACGGCTTGCTGATCCAATATCTTGTAGATCAGGTCCTGCTTGCTGAGCTTCTTGAAGTTGGTCACGCCGAGGTTCTCAGCAATTTCTTTGAGCTCTGAAAGAAGAGAATCTTTCAACTCGTCAATGTTGTACATAAATAGAGACAATAATTAGCTATTCAGTTTATAAGCATAGCGGTTGCAGAACGCAACAGGCAGACAGATAAAACAGGAAAATGGTTTGAGTAAGAGTTTTTGAAGAACCAGAGTGGCGGTCGTTCTGAAAATGTAATGCAATGTTAGACAGCCTTGTTCTAATTTACAAGCAATACGAATCTTTTTATATAAATAGTTACACAAAATCCCAGAAAAAAGTGCCTATTGCCGTAGCCTATTTAAAATATTCTATTTTTGCGACAGAATAAACCCACACACCATGTTACAGGTACCCGTTTTACGTGAGCAGACTGACCTTGTGCTCAAAGGTCTGGAGAAAAGGAATTTCAAGAACGCCGCCCAGGAGATACAGGCCATCTTAGACCTGGACCAGAAGCGCCGCTCCCTGCAGACTGAACGGGATGAGCTGCTGGGCCGCGCCAACGCCCTGGCCAAAGAGATTGGCGGCCTCATGAAGAGCGGCCAGAAAGAGCAGGCTGAACAACTGAAATCTGAAACCGCAGACCTGAAACAGCGCACCAAGTCCCTGGACGAGGAGGTGCAGCAACTGGAGCATGACCTGCAGCAGGCGATCTATAAAATCCCCAACATTCCGCATGAGAGCGTACCCGCCGGCAAGTCTGCCGAAGACAACGAGGTGGTGCTGGAGCACGGCACCATTCCGGCGTTGCCTGAAAATGCCCAGCCGCATTGGGACCTGATCAAGCAGTATGACATCATTGACTTTGACCTGGGGGTAAAAACACCGGCGCCGTTTCCCGGTGTACAAAGGCCAGGGTGCCCGTCTGCAGCGCGCGCTCATCAACTTCTTCTTAGATGAGGCCCTCCAAGCCGGCTACGCCGAAGTGCAGCCCCCTATTGTGGTCAACGAGGCCTCTGGCTACGGCACCGGCCAGCTCCCTGACAAGGAAGGCCAGATGTACCACGCCACCGCCGACAACCTGTACCTGATCCCCACCGCCGAGGTGCCCATCACCAACCTCTACCGTGATGAGATCATTCCTGAGGGCGCGCTGCCCATCAAGAACGTAGGCTACACGCCGTGCTTCCGGAGAGAGGCCGGTTCCTGGGGAGCCGATGTGCGCGGCCTGAACCGCCTGCACCAGTTTGACAAGGTGGAGATTGTGCAGATCCAGAGCCCAGAGAAGTCATATGCAGCGTTGGAGGAGATGAGCCAGCACATACAGGGCCTGTTGCAGAAACTGGAGCTACCGTACCGCGTGCTGCGCCTCTGCGGCGGCGACATGGGCTTCACCTCTGCCCTCACCTATGACATGGAGGTCTACTCTGCGGCCCAGGGCCGATGGCTGGAAGTGAGCTCTGTCTCTAACTTTGAAACCTACCAGGCCAATAGACTGAAGCTGCGCCAGCGCACCGAAGGCGGCAAACCGCAGTTGCTGCACACCTTGAACGGCAGCGCCCTGGCGTTGCCCCGTATTGTGGCGGCCCTGCTAGAGAACAACCAGACCCCAGAGGGTATCAAGTTGCCGAAGGCACTGCACCGCTATACTGGCTTTGAGATGATCACCAGGTAGTGGCTCGTCTTTAAATTCACTCCATTAAAAAAAAGCCCGGGCGTGTGCTGTTTTTCAGAAAATTCAGACGCCAAA
>NZ_LRMM01000050.1 GCF_001647275.1 Rufibacter ruber
TGCCATTCTAAAGATTCTTTCATAAAGGCTTCATCCCGTCCTGTACACTTTTGGGCCTGATGAAAGCGTTGCCTGGAACAGGAGCGCCTGCCTGTATTTTTGTTTTCGGGCTGTTTTTTGAAAAACAGCCCGAAAACAGAAATCAGGTTTGAAGTTCTTCAAAAATAGCCTTGGCTGCCTCCAAAGTACGGATGTCTTCTACAATGACAATCAGCTTATCTTTGGCTTCTTTCAGTCTGGAACGGCGGGAGTGCTGCTGCACGTACTGCAAAATACGGCTAAAGGTTTCAGACTGGAAGTAGGCCTCATTGTGCTGGCTGGGGATGTAGCCCTTCAAGGTTTCTTTCTTGATGGTCAGTTTTTCAAAACCCAGCCGGCAGGCTTCCCAGCGCATCTTCACAATGGCCACCAGCTGCTGCACCTCTGCAGGCAATGGACCAAAGCGATCTACCATGCCTACCACCAGTTTGTCCAGGCTCTCCAGGTCTTTCACGCTGTCTAGCTTGCTGTACATCTGCAGGCGCTCAGAGATGTTGCTGATGTAGGTGTCTGGAATGAGAATCTCCAAATCGGTTTCAATAGAGCATTCACGCACCGGCTCCAGCAGCTTATCGGCCTCCAGCTCTTTGAAGAACAGGTCTCTGAATTCAGTTTCTTTGAGCTCCTGCACGGCCTCGTCCAGAATCTGGTGGTACGCTTCAAAGCCCAGATCAGTGATAAACCCGCTCTGCTCGCCGCCCAGCATGTTGCCCGCCCCGCGTATGTCCAAATCGCGCATGGCAATCTTGAAGCCTTCGCCCAAGTCAGAGAATTCTTCCAAGGTACTTAGCCGCTTGCGGGCGTCTGACGGCAGGCCGGAAACCGGAGGGGTGAGTAAATAGCAGTAGGCTTTCTTGTTAGACCGGCCCACGCGCCCGCGCATCTGGTGCAAATCTGAAAGCCCGAACATGTGCGCCCGGTTGATGATGATGGTGTTGGCGTTGGGAATGTCCAGCCCGCTTTCAATGATGTTGGTGCTCACCAGCACGTCATACTCGGCCTCCACGAAGCGCATCATGCGTTTCTCCAGCTCCTCGGGGTCCATCTGGCCGTGGGCGTAGGTTACTTTGGCGTCTGGCACCAGCTTCAGAATCAGGTTGGCCATCTCCTCAATGTCAGAGATGCGGTTGTGCACAAAAAACACCTGCCCCTTGCGTTTGAGTTCATAGGCCACGGCGTCTCTGATGAGCGCGTCATCAAACACGTGCAGCTCGGTTTGCACCGGCTGGCGGTTGGGCGGCGGCGTGGCAATCACAGACAGGTCACGGGCCCCCATGAGCGAGAAGTGCAGCGTGCGCGGAATGGGCGTAGCCGTTAACGTGAGCGTGTCTACGTTCACCTTCATCTCTTTGAGACGGTCTTTGGTTTTTACACCGAATTTCTGCTCCTCGTCAATAATAAGTAGCCCCAGGTTCTTGAACTTGACGTCTTTGCTGACAATGCGGTGCGTACCAATGAGAATGTCGGTTTTGCCTTCGGCCAGGCGGCCGAGGGTTTCTTTGATTTGCTTGGTGGTTTTGAAGCGGTTGATGTACTCCACGTTCACGGGGAACGCCTCCAGCCGGTCCCGGAACGTTTTGTAGTGCTGCATGGCCAGAATGGTGGTAGGCACCAGCACGGCCACCTGCTTGCCGTCACAGGCGGCTTTGAAGGCGGCCCTGATGGCCACCTCGGTCTTGCCGAAGCCCACGTCACCGCAGACCAGGCGGTCCATGGGGTGCGGCTGCTCCATGTCGTTTTTCACGTCTTCGGTGGCCTTGCCCTGGTCTGGGGTGTCTTCATAAATGAACGAAGATTCCAGCTCGGCCTGCAGGAAACCGTCACGGGAAAAGGCGTAGCCGGGGGCTTTTTTGCGTTTGGCGTAAAGTGAAATGAGTTCGGCGGCAATGTCTTTGACCTTGCTCTTGACTTTTTTCTTCTTGTTTTCCCACTCGGGTGAGCCCAGTTTGCTCATGGTGGGCGGCGTGCCTTCTTTGCCGGTGTATTTGCTGATTTTGTGCAGCGAGTGAATGCTTACATAAAGTAAGTCGTCATCTCGGTAAATGAGCCGGATAGCCTCCTGCAACCTGCCGCCCACTTCTACCTTCTCCAGCCCGGCAAAGCGGCCAATGCCGTAGTCCATGTGGGTGACGTAGTCGCCGGGTTTGAGGGTGCGCAGCTCTTTTAAGGTCAGCGCCTTTGATTTGGAGTAGCCTTCCTTGGTTTTGTGCTTGTAGAAACGCTCAAAGAGCTGGTGGTCTGTGTAGCACACCAGCTTGACCAGGTCATCTACAAAACCTTCGCGCAGCGCCAGCATGAGGTGGTGAAACCGCACATCATGGTCCAGCTCGTCAAAGATGGTGGTGAGGCGGTCTGCCTGGCGGGGAGACTCGGCGGCAATGACGTTCACGTAGCCGTTGCTCTGGTTCTCATGCAGGTTCTGGACCAGCCGTTTAAAGTCTTTGTTAAACGACGGCTGCGGGTGCGCCTGGAACTGTACCACCTCAGCATTCTTGAAGTTGAACCGCTTGCCAAACTCCACCAGCGTAAATGCCTCCAGATGCTTTTTAAAGGCTTTGCCAGATTCAAATAAATCTTCTGGCTTAGAGACAATCTGCACCCCCGCGCTGCCCTCCAGCATCTCCTGAAACGCCGTTTCAGCCTTCTCATAAGACTCAGAGACCACTTCCACGGTGTGGCGGTAATCTTTGACCCAGATTTTGCTGTTCTCCGGTATGAAGTCCAGAAACGATTCACGGGTTTCCTGCAGCAGTTTGGTCTGCACGTTAGGAATGATGCTGATCTGCTTTTTCTGCTCTACAGAAAGCTGGGTATTAGGGTCAAACGTTCTGATGCTCTCAATCTCATCCCCAAACAGCTCCAGCCGGAACGGCAGCTCATTGGCATAGGAGAAAACGTCTACAATGCCGCCGCGCACGGCGTATTGGCCGGCCTCATACACAAAGTCTGTGCGTTCAAAGTCATAGCTGTTCAGGACCTCGGTAAGGAAGTTGACATCCAGCTTTTCGCCCACTTTGGCGCCCAGCGTATTGGCCACCAGTGACTTTTTGTTGATGACCTTCTCAGTGAGCGCCTCTGGGTACGTGACAAGGAGCGCCCCGGCCCCGGCGCGGTCATTGAGGCGGTTGAGCACCTCTGCGCGCAGCAGAATGTTGGCGTTCTCTGTGTGGTCAAACTGGTAGGCGCGCTTGTACGAACTGGGGAACAGCAGTACCTCCTGGCCGTCTTCCAGCAGGTTGGAGAGGTCACTGTAAAAGTAGGCGGCCTCTTCGCGGTCATGTAGAATGAACAGGTGCGTGCCCGCCTGCAGGGTTTGCAGGGCAGACGCCACCACGGCGTCTTGGCTGCCCACCAGGCCTTTCAGTTGTATATGTTGGGGCTCAGGAGTCTGCAGGCGCTGGGCCACGGTTTGCACCACGGGGTCCTGGCGGTACAGCTCCAAAAATTGAGTTGCTTTCAAGGGTTCATCTTTTCTAGAAAATCAAAGGCAAAGCTAGCCATTCTTAGAGCATGTTTAAAATTTGTCTTTTGTGCTCCAATGGCCAAAGCAAAAGTCTGGCTTCGCTTGTTGAGCAGACAGAGCCAGGGCTTGAGCAGCGCTTACGGTCTCTCTGGAAACGCAAGGGGAGAAGGCTTGGTTCTGTACCGGCGGGAGAATCTGGCTGCTGCGTTTTTGGCCTGTTTTTCTGGAAACAGGCCAAAAACAGGAAACGCCCCTTGAATTTTTTAATGGGTGGCAAAACCTTTTGGCAGAGGACACGCTTTTTGTAACAGGAACGGCAGAGCCACGGCGGGAGCAGTAGGAAAACTACTTGAAAAAGTTACTTTTGCCCTTGGCCTGCTTCCCTCCAAAGCCTAACCAAAGCACCTTATGGACTTCTTCGATTACTTTATCAACGTTCCTGAGAACATAGTGGTGGTCTCGCCTGAGCTGAAGATTCTGGCGGCCACCAATACGTACCTGAAAACCACCATGAAAACCCGTGAGGAAATTCTGGGAAAGGTTTTCCTGAAAGAGGTGTACCAGAACCCCGCTGTTTCTTTTGAGGAGAACCCGGTGATTCTGTCTATCAAAAGAGCCATGCAAACCAAACAGGTTGACTATCTGGACGTGCTGCGGTATGACCTGGAGAAATCTGCCGCTGATGGCGGCGGGTATGAGGCCCGTTACTGGGAAGCTTCGCACACACCGGTGCTGGATGAGGCGGGGCAGGTGCGCTTTGTGATTCAGAACACCCATGACGTGA
The DNA here is from genome assembly GCF_001647275.1 of Rufibacter ruber. Lineage (GTDB taxonomy): Bacteria > Bacteroidota > Bacteroidia > Cytophagales > Hymenobacteraceae > Nibribacter > Nibribacter ruber_C. The sequence goes on from NZ_LRMM01000050.1 coordinate 4,287, forward strand.
CCGAGCGGGAACTGGCCAGGCAGGCCAGTAAAGTGAGCGAGGAGAAATTCAGGTTCCTGACAGACGCGGTGCCGCAGCTAATCCATACCAACGCCCCTGAGGGAGACTGCACCTATGTGAACCAGCGCTGGCTGGAGTATACCGGCCTGCCGGCCGGAGAACTGCTGGGGGACAGATGGCAGCAGACCATACACCCGGAAGACATGGCGCAGGTGGCCCAGCGGCGCCAAAACGCCATGACGGAGCATGTGGAATACCAGATAGAGCTCAGGATTAAGAGCAAAGACGGGCAGTACCGGTGGCACCTGCTCAGAAGTGTTCCCATGAAAGATGCAGACGGTTCTGTGATCATGCGCGTGGGCAGCGCCCATGACATTCACAGCACCAAAATCATGGTGCAGGAAATGCTGGACACCAATGAGCAGCTGTCTGCCCTCTCAGACCAGGTGCAGCAGGCGTACCAGCAGGCCGAGGACCAGCGGGCCACCATGGAGCAGCTCATCATGCAGGCGCCAGCCGTCTTTGCCATTCTGCGCGGGCCCCAGCACCGGTTTTCATTGGTGAACCCGCGGTACCAGCAACTCTTCCCCAAGCGGGAGCTGCTTGGCAAAACCGTGGCAGAGGCGTTGCCTGAGGTGGTGGGCCAAGGCTTTATTCAGATCCTGGACAGCGTATTTGAAACCGGCCAGCCTTTTGTAGCCGAAGAGATTGGCATTACCCTTGACTGGCACAACACCGGCCAGCAAGAAGAAGCGTTTTTTACCACCACTTATCAACCTTTGGTAGAAAATGGGCAGGTGGCGGGAATTATTGCCTTCGGGTATGATGTTACCCCTGCAGTTAAGCTGAGACAAGAATTGGAGAGCCTTAAAAATGGTTGAGAAGTCTTGCTTTGAGAAGTTGCCTGTTCAACACATAAGGAAAGCGTGCTCCAGATGAACCAAGCCCAGATAGATTTTCAACAGTTGCGCATTAAACATATCCTGTTTAAGTCAAAGGTGCGCTCTGTGTTGTACGGGGGCAAGGTAGATGAGGAGTTCTTTTCCCGCACCGGTCCCATTCACAGCTGGCTCACCTCTGTTGGCTCCTCCCGTTACCATTCTGCGGCTGAGATGCTGGAACTCAAACAGGTGCAGCAGAACCTTGATGCGGCTGCCCAAAGCCTTTTCAGCCTCTACCGGAGCGGTCAAATTGAGCAGGCCCAAAACGGCCTTGCCGAAATAGAAGCCCTTTCTGACCGTTTTCTGGAACTGCTTTCTGCGTTAGAGGGTAAAATGTTCGTTTAGAGCATTTCTGTCTCTTCAGAACAAATAAGTAGCAAGGGAAATTACAACACTGATTTTTTGCCTTCCTGCAAAGATCTTGGCCGCAAGCAAAATACACGCCTATGGGCCGCTACTGCCGTTCGCCCCTTAGATCTGCTTAGGGTGACAGGGAGAACCGAGGAGTAAGGTCATTTCTACCCCGTCACTTAACGGCCCACCTGTCCTTCTGAATACAGGTGCAACAAAAAAGCCACTCTTTGGCAGAGTGGCTTCCATTTCAACGGTTTGGCGCAGCAGGGCCGCCACAGGCTTATTCGTTGTCTTTGAGTTTGCCTTCCATCTTCTTTTTAAACTTCTCCAGCTTGGGTTTGGAGACGGCGCGCATGTACGGGTTGTCCTGGTTGTATTTGTAAAAGTCCTGGTGCTCCTGTTCTGCTGGCCAGAATTCAGTAAAGGCTACCACTTGCGTAACAATGGGGGCCTGAAACGCACGGGCTGCGTTCAGCTGCTGGATATAGGCGTCAATCTGCTTTTTCTCTTCAGGGGTGCGGTAGAAGATGGCTGAGCGGTACTGCGTTCCCACATCAGGGCCCTGGCGGTTAAGGGTGGTGGGGTCATGGGCCGCAAAGAAGGCCTCCAGTAGCGTCTGGTAAGAAATCACCTTGGGGTCATACGTAATCTGTACGGCTTCGGCATGGCCAGACTGGCCGGTGCTTACTTCTTCATAGGTGGGGTTTTTAGTGGTGCCGCCGGTGTAGCCAGAGACCACGCTGGTCACGCCTTTGAGTTTCTCGGCAGCTTCCTCGGTGCACCAGAAGCAGCCGCCGGCAAAGGTGGCCACGGCCAGCCCGTTGGGGGTGGTGGGTTGGGGAGTGGCTGCCTTCGGCGCAGCCGTCTGGTTGTTTTTCTGGCGCTGAGCGCAGGCAGACAGGCCCAGGAGCAGTATGAAAGAAAAAAGGAGGTGTCTCATAGCGGTTAAAGGGCGTTGGGCCGTTTTAAAGTAAAACCGGAAAGGGTGGGCAATAGTTTCTGCGGGCCAGGGTAACATTTTGCAGCTTGCCCCGTGAAAATAGGCAGGACCTAACCAAATAGAACTATGTCAGCATCTGCGAAAACCACCACAGACCACAGTACCATAAAAAAATGGGCCGAAGCCCGTGACGGCAAACCCGCCACCGTAAAAGGCACCGGCCACGGTGACGAGGCCGGGCTGCTGCGCATTAATTTCCCCGGCGGGGCCGAAGATAGCCTGGAAGACATCTCCTGGGACGAGTTCTTCCAGAAGTTTGAGGAGAAGAAGCTGGCGTTCCTGTACCAGGATGAGAAAGACAGCACCTTCAACAAACTGGTAAACCGCGACTAGCCAGTTTCTCTGTGCCTATTCCATAAAAAGGCGTTTTGGGGCTGTTTTCTGAAAAACAGCCCCAAAAAACGCTTTTTTATGGGGAAATCCAGGAGTTGAGCCCCGTCAGGAATTTAAATGAGGAAAATCACCAGATATTATTTGGACTAATTCTAAACTGAAACTATTTTTGTGCTGTTGCTTCAGTAATCAAAGTATAGAGTCCCCATGCCTACGCCTCCCTGCCTGCACGAAATCTTTAAAACCGCTTATGGTGCCGTTTACCAGTGTAACCGGTACAACTGCTATTTTGTAGAGTTTGCGGGAGGTATTTCGCCGTTCAAGGTGGCTGATTTCAAGGCCCTGAAGCGCCAGGTAGATGCCATTGATGTCTCTGAGATGGCCCAGGATACCAGCCGCGCCTCAGACGTGTACGTGCTCATGCCTGCCCGCTCAGAGCGTTGCTTTGTGCTGGGCCTGGCAGATGTGGTGCGGTTTCAGGAGCTCCTGCATGGGGCCAAAGCCATGATCACCCTGAACAGCCTGTTGCATGAATGCCTGCACGCCCCGGTGCTGGCCTAACCCGCTTGCCCTGGCCTTGGCGGGGTACCCTGCTCTTCCTGTTTCTGGGCTGGTTTTCCCAAAATAGCCCAAAAACGCGCCCTCTTCTTCTGGGCATTCTGGCGTGAATTCTTGTATTTAGACTGAATATGTATTGCGCAGATTCAGCGGTAAAGGAGAACCAATCAATCGTTTTGCGGGTATATTTGAGTTCAGACGCTACACTGGCTAGCCGCCTGCCCAACTTGATATACTGCAAACCATGAAAGATTTATTGAGACTGCGTACCTCGCTTTCAGAAGAAGTGGAGACGCTCTTAAACGAACAGATAAAAGTAGAAGCCCATTCCTCTGCCACCTATTTAGCCATGTCTAGCTGGTGCAACCGCCAGGGCTTTGACTACAGCGCAGATTATTTTATGAAACAGTCACATGAGGAGCGGGAGCACATGCTCAAGCTGTTCAACTTTGTGAGTGACTTGGGCGGCCACGCCATCTCCCCAGAGGTGGTAAACATTCCGCAGGAGTTTGACTCGTTCAGAGATGTGTTTGAGAAAGCCCTGCAGCAGGAGATCTTTGTGACCCAGCAGTTCAACCGCCTGGCAGACCAGTGCATGAAGTCTAAGGATTTCATGACGTTCCAGTTCCTGCAGTGGTTCCTGAATGAGCAGGTAGAGGAAGAGTATGTTGCCCGCCGCGCCCTGGAACTGTTTGACGTGATTGGCGAAGAAGGCACCGGCCGCTATGAGATTGACAAGGCGGTGCGTAAAATCAGCTATGACGGCGGCGAAGAATAATCTCTGCCGTTCTCCTCACAAATTGGTGTAACAGCTTGTTCACATTTTGGCCTTGCGGGCGGAAACGGGGAGTAAAAGGTGCTTCTATCCCGTTTTTAAAGCAGCACAGCAGCGCTATGGGGCGGGGCAACCGCCAGGTCAGGTTCATGTGAGGCCCGTTGGCAGCGCAAATGACCCATGCCATCAGGCACTAAAAGAAAATCCCTCAGACTAACGGGCCTGAGGGATTTTTCTATTTTTGGAGCACCTGCTCTCTGAGAATCTGCAGTATCTGGTGCTCTGTCATGTCATGCAACCACAGGTTCTGCGGCTGCAGACAGAAGATGGGGCCGTGCTTGCAACGGTCTGTGCACTCGGTTTTGATGATCTCCACCTCGTCTTTGAGGCCGGCCATCTTGAGCTGGTCTCTGATTTCCTTTCTGATTTCCTTGCCCCCGCGCTTCTGGCATTTGCTGCCGGCGCAGGCGTAGATGACTTGCTTTGGGGTAGTGGGATATTTGCTCATGGGCTGTTCTTCTTCTTGGGCGGCGCTCCTTCCCCTTCTACGGAAAAAAAGCGGCTATGCTCTGTTTACCAGCCGCAGACTGCTCGGTCAGGAGCGTGATCACGGCAGCGGTGCGGTATTCTTCAGGGGGTTGCTTTCTGTTTTCAGCCTGTTTTGGTAAAAACAGGCCGAAAACAGCTGTGCTAGTCTAGTACTTCGTCCCGGTTGCGCTGCATTTGTATGATCTTGTAAATATAGAGCAGGATACCGGCCGCCAGTAGGCCATACATCAAATAAGTGACCCAGTTATAACGGTCGTTCTTGATGGTTTCCTCTGGCAGCAAAAAAGACTGACTCTTAGAAGGCACTGCTAACCCGAAGAGCTTGCGTTCACCCTCCGTGTCTAAGGGGTTGATGCTGCCATCATACTCTACCCGCACCCGGTCGCCGGGTTTCACCTGCGCCTTGAAAGCAGCGGTGTCAAAGGCGGCGGCATCACGTTTGGTCAAAGCAAAACGTTCTGAGAATTCTTTGAGCCAGACCCCGTAGTCCCGCTCGCCCTCAGGGGTTTTCCTGAAGGAATAATTGATCAGCGTGCCTTCCTTTACGGTCAGGTCAGTCACGGTACGCACGCCGCCGCCAATGCTCTGGTAGATCATCAGGGCCAAGCCGGCTACAAGGAGCAGGGTGGCCGGCAGAAACTTGCCGGAGATGGGCATGGGAAACGTAGGAGTGCCTAAGGTTCTTCTGGGGCGTTGCGCCATATGTGTAAAATGAATTCAGGTCTAAAAGTATAAAATAAAAACCCTTCCCAGGTGATAAGAGTTCGATTTTACACGTGAAGCCCTTTCTCCCAGAGCCCGTTTTGGGCGGCAATGTTTCTGTGCTGCGTGTGCCTGCCCGTGATCATCTGGCCTGTTATCTTGAGCGGTGGAAAAAGACAGAGCTGGTGGAGGTGCGGCGTGCGTTATGACAGAACCACCGCTTGTTTCCTGAACGGGAGGAGAACCCTTGTGCAGAGAACCAAGTTGACAGTACTTTTAGCTAATTGCAGGAAGGGCAGAGGGGAAAAACTGAAGCCGCTTGAAAAGGAGTAGCGGCCGGTTAAAAGTTATCATTGCCGCGGCTACCCTATGCGTGCATAATCAAAAGTTACCCTTGCCCTACGGCGTACACGGGGGCATGGCTGGTGGCATTAGGAGTAGCCGTCTCCTGCATGCCTGATGAAGGGGTGGGGTTCTGCCCGGGTAGGAGTTGCCTCTGTTTTTGCCTGTTTTCAGGAAAACAGGCCAAAAACAGAACAGAATTTTTAGACATTCTAGTTGCGAGCCAGCTTCTAACGGCCCATGCTGTAGTCAGAACAGCTGCAGATCTATAAACCCCAAAAAACTCTGCTGTATTCCCTGCTAGAAGGCAGCGTCTTTGAGACGGCCTTCTGTGATGCGGTACCCTTTGCCGGCAATTGCATCAAATACCTCCAGCTCAAAGTTGGCCGAGAAGCGCCTTTTCTCTGCATTGAATTCAGTCACGGTAAAGGTGCCCACGTGTTGTGCATCTGTGGTGAACACGCCGTGGGAGATGATGTAGGGTCTGCGGTCCAGAAATTTAAGGGCTCCATTATTGCCGGCACCGCTGCCGTACGTCTGGTCCAGCTTCTGGTACACCGGTGATTCGTCATTGAGGGTGAACGTGCCCGTGGTCCTTACATTCTTGACCGTGAGGTGAATGCTTCTGGTTGAGTCATTGCAAGCGTCTGTGCCAATGATTGATAAATTGCCAGATGCGGCATCATAGGTCACGGCTAGTTTATCTTTGGGGAGGGTAATGTCAGGGCTCTTCCCGCTCCCGCTCAGTATGGAGCAGGCGGTGAATTCACGGCCGTTGATTTTGGCCGTCATCACAGGGTCTGCCATCAATTCATCAGCAACGCTGCAGCTGGTAAACACGGTAGCTGTACAAAGCAGCAGGAGGGCAAGAAATGGGCGCATAAGGATATCTGGAATAGAGAATTCTTATCACCTGACCATTAAAGTTCTCTATTCCCCTATGCCAGGTTTTTTTTATTTCTACCGAACTATCTCCACCCAGCCTTTGGCGGTATTGCCCGCTTCGTCTTTCAGCAGGTAAAAGTAGGTGCCGTCTGATAGCTTGCCCCCGTTCCAGCTTTGCTGGTAGACCTTTTCATAGTGTACTTGCTTGCCCCAGCGGTTAAAGATGGTAATCTCTGTAGGCAGGCAGCTGAACTTCTGGAAGAAGGTCTCGTTGAGGTTGTCTCCGTTAGGCGTGATGATGTTGGGCAGGAAGTTAGGTTCTACCACCACCTGGGCTATGGTTCTGGTTTCCTCACAACCGTTTCCGTAGAAGGTGGTGAGGGTTACCTTGTACGTGCCGGCTCGCTCATACACATGCTGCGGCTCCTGCTCTGTTGACTGGCTGCCGTCACCAAAGTCCCAGGCAAAACGGGTGGCATTGGTGGTTTGGTTGGCAAAAACTGCTTTAAACGGGGTATAGCCGGTAATCTGCGGGTTGCTAAAGCAGAGACCATTGGTGAGGTTGGCCCGGAAAACAGGGGTGGGGGCCACAGAGATGGCCACGTTTTTAAAGACGGTGCAGAGGCCGGCAACGGTGTAGGTGGCCTGGGTAGAGCCGGTGAAGCCCTGCGGAGGCGTAAATAGTCCGGTGGCTGAGACGTGGGCGCCGGTCCAGATCCCACCAGCCGGGGTGGCGCGCAATTGGAAAGGCGTCATACTGCCTGGGCAGATAACCGTGTCTGGGCCCGTCTGAATAGCAGGGGCGGCCAGAACCTCTACCTCTTTGGTAACAGTACCGCAGATCCCGTTACTGCCGTTGCTGGAGTAGGTAACCGTGTGCTGCCCTGGGCCAAGCAAACCGGGCGAAAAGGTTGAGGTCACCGTCCCGTTTACCTTGAAGGTGCCCCCGGCGGGTGTCCCTTGCAATTGAACAGGCGCACTACTGGCGCAAATGGGGCCTTGAAGGGCAATAGTATGCAAGCTGGTCTGGTTAACGGTAATTACCATGTTGTTGGCGCGGGTACATTGTCCGGTTCCGGGAATGGTATAGGTAAGGGTATTGTTCCCGAGAACGGCTTGGCTTGGGGTAAAAACATACTGGCTATTGACCAGACTGACCCCGTTCCCGCTCCAGATTCCCCCAGCAGGCGTGCCACCCAAAATAATGGGCGCGTCTCCTGTACAAACCCGCCTGTTGGCCCCAGCCACGGGTGTGACTACCTGGAAATCAAATTTAAAGGCGGCGTTGTTGCAGTTGGAGCTTTCGTTGTCTTTCCTGAAATAGTGTGCTCCGGGAGGGATGGGGAAATTTGTTCTCCCCTGGCACCCGCCGCATACGGCCTGATAAATGAAGCCCCTCCGGTCAAACCTGCTGGTGCCGCCGTCTACGTGTTCAGTTGCAGAGGTGTTGCTGGCTTGAAGGCCCCCGTAGAAAGTAGCATATTCCAGAGAGGCGGCATTGGGTGAGAGCTGCATCAGGTAAAAGTCTCCGCCGTCTGTGGTTTTCTGTACCGCGTTAGAAGTGAACTGCAGGCCATTGGTAGTGCCGTTGCCGTAATTGACATTGGCGCCGCCGCCCCACCCGCAGACATAGATGCGCTCACAGTCATCTACCAGAAAGGCTGTTGGGGAAATGTCCAGGTTAGGTCTGCCAGATCCAAAGACGGTGGAGAAAAGGGTTGTTTTCAGGTCAGGGGTGAGCTTATGGATAAACTGCTTGCCGTTGGTGTTAGAATACGTGTCTGCGGTTACCGGGTACCCCCCCAGGCTCTGCCCGTACACATACACGTTGGCCTCTACATCAAGCTGCAAAAAATAAGCCTGGTCATAAGAGCTGGTACCCAGGTAGGAGGCCCCCAATACCTTGTCTCCGTTTTTGTCAATTTTTACTACAAAGCCGTCTACATCTCCTCTGGCGGTAGGGTGAAGCCCACCGGTGGTGTTAGGCAAGGTGGTGCTGGTGGTGCCACCGGCTATGTACACATTGCGGGCGGTGTCAAGCTGGATAGAGTATGCGGCATCCTCCCCTTCCCCCCCGTAGTAACTGCTCCAGATGATCTGATTCAAGGCTGGGGTGAGTTTGCAGACAATGGCATCAGAGCCGCTATAGGCTTGGTTCCTAAAGCCGTTAGGCGCGGGGAAATCATTTGAGGCCGTGCTGGAGGCCACATACACAAAACCGTCTGGGTCTGTAATAATGTCACCTCTGAACTGGTCACCGTAATTTCTGGTTAAGGGACTTGTGATTTCTAATAACCCGTCATTCTTGCTGCCGCCCAGAAAGGTAGAGGCAATAAGGGCTCTGCCGTCTTCACTCAATGTAGTAATGGCCAGGTCAGAGCCCTGGGAGTAATTAGGGTCGCTGTTATTCCCCAGCGGGGAAATAGCGGTGCCTTGCCCAAAGAAACGGTCAAAGGCGTTGAGACTGGTAGGGAAATTTGATGAGCCCACGCTAGACAGGATGAGGAGCTGGTTTTGGGCATTCACCACCATGCTGTGGGGGCATTCTGCATTGCTCCCTCCCAAATAGGTGGCGTATAGCCGGGCCGCATCTCCTGTCACATTTGTCCTGAACTTGAGAATGCCAATGTCTACTGAACCGCTAAACGTGGTCTTGAAGGCCCCGGTAGAAGCCGGAAAACCTGTGTTGAACACAATGCCCCCAGAATACATATTGCCTTGGCTGTCATACGTGGCGGTAAAGCCCCAATTGTCTGCGCTAGAGCCGGAAAAGGTTGAAAACACCACCACCGGGTCAATCACCAGCGGTAGCTTCAGGTTATAGCCTTTAGGGAACTGAAACCCCAGTACGTTTCCGGTTAAGGTGTAGTGGCAGGGCACCTCCACCCGCTGGCCGTTGACCATTTGAAAAGCCACCGGCCGCTGCTCTGTGATAGTGCCTACAGAGGTTTGTATCTGCAGGTGGCCATTGGTCAGTTTCAGGCCCGTAACCCCGTCATAGCGCAGCTTGATATGGTCTGTGGCGGTACCGGCGGTGAGGTGCAGGTCATATTTAAGTTTGCCGCCGTACTCATAGAGCGCCAGGTCTACCCCGGGGTACAGGGCCTGGTAAGTTACTTTTCTGAAGCCTCTGGCCCCGCTCCCCCAGCGGGCAGGATTGTCACCCAGGTAATAGTTCCTGAGCCCTGCAGTGGGTTCTAAGGCGGTGAGCGGGGTGGTGGGGGTGGCGCCTTCAAAAGTGACAGAATAGGCATGGCCCCTCAGTTCATCATGGGGTTGGGCGGCAAGGGTGGTCTCTGGCTGGGGCTGCCCGTGGGAGTTGAATTTCTCTAAGGCGGCGGGGTCATGGAAGACATACGTAAAGCAGGTGGGCTGCAGGAACAGTTTACCGGTAGGGATGTCTGCCGCATACTTCACCTGGTGGGGCCACTGCCCTTTGTTCTCTACAAACTCAAGCGTTCTGGTATCTGCTGAAAACCGTGCCGTTTGCTGGCCGGAAACTACTGCGGGGGCTGGCGCCTGCGGGGCGGGCAGACCCAAAAGCAGGCCCAGTAACAACTGGTAAGCAGAGAGAATGAAAAGGGAAATAGAGAAACGCATAGCCAGAATGAAACTTCTGACTAAATTAAACTAAATTTTGTAATATTCTTGAAACTGAATTGCCTTTTGCTGTTTTTCAGAAAACAGGCCAAAAACGGCAACCTGTGGTAAACAATTGCCTACCAGCCCCTTCTTTCCTTCAACGCGGTGATGTGCGCCAGGTGGTGCCGGCTGTGCCAGGCATACAGCGCCACCACCTGAAACAGGAACAGCTCGCCGCCTTCAGGATGCACAAATGTGCGGTGCCACTGCGGGAAATCCATGGCGCGCAGCAGGTGTGCCCAGCGCTGGTGCAGTGCGGTTAGCAGTTGAACCGAAACCGCCGGATCCCCCTCACGGGCGTCTGGCAGCTGCGCCCAGCCCGCCTCGTCATACGGTTTAATCACGGGCCTCTCTTCGGTCAGCGCCAGCCGGAACCTAATGTAGCTGTTCATGTGGCTGTCCGGCAGGTGGTGCACCACCTGCCGGATGGTCCAGCCGCCGGGGCGGTAAGGGGTGTCCAGCTGTTCCTCAGAAAGACCGGCAATGGCCTGCTGCAGCTGCTCCGGCAGCGCCTCCAGGGTGGCAATGGCCTCCTGGATACGCACTGATTGAAACACAGAAGGGGCTTCAAACCGGCCCACCGGAAAGCGCAGTTGTTCTATAGACAGGGTAGGGGTTTCCATAAGCGTGCATTACATCTCGTTCAAAGCAAATCTAACAAAACCGTACCACCTGCCCCGCGTTTTTGACCTATTTTTCTGAAAACAGACCCAAAACAGCACCAGTTGAAAAGTTCGGGCAAGGCCAATGGGGACTAGGCCGCATAGATGCCGGGCGGGTAGGGAGCTGCCCCGGTTACAGCCTACCCGCAAAGCAAGAGAGGCGGCGGCGAAGGTTTCTGCGGCGGCCCCTCTTTCTGCCCGTGCGGCCCCCCCTGCACAGGTGGTGGTCTGGCTTTGCGGGTGCGCCATGATTCTTCAAGAGCGGTATTCTCAACGTGCGTGGCCGCGCCTGTCTGCCGCGCCACCCGTTGCGGCACTGCCGAAAAATAAGACGGAACGGCTATGCGGGGAACCGGGGGCAGAAACTCAGGATGGGGGAGGGGCTGCGGTGCACGTAACAACACTTTTTGCGTAACATTCAGCAGATTTGCCTGTTCAACCAGAAGCTGTTTTCGGCCTGTTTTCTGAAAAACAGGCCAAAAACGTAATTCCTGCCGCCATGCCTGAACTACCCGAAGTAGAAACCTACCGCCGTTTTATTGATGAAACCTGCCTCTGCCAACCCATTGCCGAAGTGGAGGTGCAAGACCCCAACCGCCAGCTGCAGGTAGATTTGGACGAATTTAGGCGGGCTTTGATTGGCAACCAGTTCACCGGCACCCACCGCATTGGCAAGCAGCTGTTTCTGGAGACAGAGAAAGGCGTGCTCGTGACCATGCACTTCGGGATGACGGGTGATGTGGCCTATTACCGTGATGCCGCCGAGACGCCCCGTTTTGCCCGGGCCGTTTTCCTTTTCCAGAACGGGTTCAGGTTTGCCTTTGTAGACTCCCGCAAGTTTGGCCGGCTGGGTCTCACGCAGAGCGTAGACGAGTTCAGAAAGCAGAAGAAACTGGGGCCAGACGCGCTCACCCTCACCGCTGAAGAATTGGCCAAAGGCTTGGCCAACAAGAAAGCGCCCATCAAACCCCTGCTGCTGGACCAGCGCATTGCCCCCGGCGTGGGCAACTGGATTGCCGATGAAGTTCTGTTCCAGGCCCGCCTGCACCCCGAGCGCCCCGCCAACCGCCTGAGCGCAGAGGAAATTGATCGCCTGGCCGCCGCTATCAGGGAAGTGCTGGAAACCGCCGTACAGGCAGAGGCTATCTACCGCGATTTTCCCGCCCACTACCTCATTCACGCCCGCGAATGGGACACCGCACCCGCCTCACCGGTAGCAGAAGCCCACCTGCACTGCCCGCACTGCCAGAGCCGCATTGAGAAAGAGTATGTGGGCGGCCGCGCCACGTACTTCTGCCCTGTCTGCCAGGTATGAGGTAAAGTCTGTTTTGGGGCTGTTTTCTGAAAAACAGCCCCAAAACAGACTTGTGTCTTAACGCAAAGCAGCAGGTCTAGAAAGGATAGCCAATGGCCAGGTTTAGCACACCGCTGCCAAAGAGGCCGCTTTTGGGGCGGTCGTTGTTGGGGTAGTTGGGGTCCCGGAGCGGGAAGGCCAGATCAAACCGAAGCACAAAAAACTGCACGTCAACCCGCACCCCGGCGCCGGCGCCCACGGCCAGCTGACTCATGAAGTTGCCGGAGAACTTGGCGCCTGGGCGGTCTGGATCTTCATTGATCAACCAGACGTTACCGGCGTCTACAAAAACAGCCCCTTTCAGGTACGGGTCCAGGAGCGGGAACCGGAATTCGGCGTTGCCTTCAATACGTATGTCACCGGTCTGGTCAAAGAACGAGAAGCTCTGCGCCACGGGATCATCTGTGTTCAGGTTGCGGGTGGGCTCATACACCCCGGGGCCAATGCCGCGGGCGGGGAACGCCCTGATACTGTTGGGGCCCCCAATACCATATTGCTTGATGTACGGCAGCACGGTAGAGTTTCCGTAGGGAATACCCACGCCGCCAATCAGGCGGGTGGCCAGCACCAGTTTGTCTGTAATGTTGAAATAATAGCGGGTCTCCAGGTCTGTCTTCACGTACTGCGAAATGGCTTGGCCGGCCAATGTGTTAGGGTCTTCCGGATCTGCCGGTCGGCCATTCTTGGCCCTGAAAAACAAACCCCACAAGCCGCCGGAGAGGTCAATGCCGGGGCTGATGTAGAACTGGTGCTTGCGCCCCTGTATGCCCTGGGTGTTATAGGTGAACCGGTAGTTACCGCCAATGATGAACTGCTGGTCAAAGCTGCGGGCCAGGAACGGGCGGTCACGCAAGATTCTGCTGAATGCCTCAGTAGAGTCAACCAGACGGGCAAACATGACCTGCACCGGGTTGATCTGGATCTCTGTGGTGGCGCGCTGTTTCCAGGAGTAGCCGTACTCAAAGTTAAACGAGTTCTGCTGGAAGTATTCGCGGCGGTCAATGAACCGGAAACCGGCCATGAACCGCGTACGCGGCTGGTACATGCTGTTGGAGATCCTGATGTCAAACGGTGAGATGATGCGCGGGATCTGCATTTCGGCGTCTGCCCCAAACTCATAGGAGGTGAGGCCGGCGGGGCGTTCGGCGGTGCCGCTGGTCTGGTTCTCAAACGAGGCCACCAGGTTGAGCATGAGCAGTTCTGCGCCGCGCAGGGCGTTCCGGTTCCTAAAGTTGATGTTGATGCCCGGCCCGGCGTAGCCGTTTGACTTGGTCACCATCTGCACCTCGGGCCTAACAGATTTCTTCTTGGCTTGGGTCAGGAGAATGTCTGCGTTGAGCAGGCCGTTGGTGCCCACAGAATCCAGAGGCTCAAACCGCACCTCGGCAAACTTAAACGTGCCCAGGTCCATGAGACGGTTAATGGTCTGCAGGTGCCTTCTGCGGGAGTAGTAATCGTCATTCTTGATAAACACCGCGTTAAGAATGGCCTTGGCTTTGAACGTCTTCTCATCTGGGTAATACAGATAGTCTTCAAACTGCACCGGGGGTAACGAAGCGGAGCCCAGGCTGTCACCAATAGAGTAATCTGAAAAGACAGAGACTTGGTTGTATTTGTAGGGAATCAACGCCTTGTCTGGGGCGTCTTCTTTGATACGCACATAAATGTTCACCTTGTTCTGCTGGGTGCTGTCTACGTGAAAGATGAGGTAGCCTTCGTCAAAGAAGAAGTAGCCCTGTTCCTTGAGCGCGGCATCAATGCGTATGCGTTCGGCAATGAGCGTCTCCAGGTTGTACGGGTTGTTGACCTTGAGCAGGCTCTGCGGCTCGGTAGCCCTGATCCTGATGGCCAGGCTGTCCTGCCCCTGCGGGTACTGGATCTGCTGAATGGTATATTGTTTGCCCACCGTGGCGGTATAGTGCACCTGCGCCATCTTGCGCTTGCTGGTGCTGTCAACGGTGTGGGCCAGCTCTGGCTGGAAATAACCAATGTTGTACAGCCGGTTGATCATTTGGCTGCGCACGCGGGCCGGATACGCCTCACTCAACAGTACCGGCGGCTCCCCCAGACGGGTTTTGATCCAGTTCTTGATGCCTTTGGTTTCCTTGTTGCCGCCCATGGCGCTGTAGATGGCCAGCTTGGGGCGCATACCTAAAAAAGAGGTGTTCGGCTTGGGCCTGATGGCGTCTGCCAATTCTGCCTCTGCCGCTTTGGTGTCTGTTTCCGGGTAAGGCGAGGTGACTTTGATATCACCGCCAGTGTAGAGATAATCGCCCTGCGGAACACTTTTAATGCCGCTACAGCCCGCCAGCAGCAGGAGCGCCAGAAAAAGGGCACCGGTGCAAGAGGCGGCGGCAGCGCGGGAACGATTATGGAAGAAGGTCAGGGTCATTATTTTGCTTTGCCTGTGTTTTTGAAAAGTTCAGCTAGGTTGTCATAGTCTTTGACGAAGATGAGGGAGAGGCCCGTGCGCTGCAACTGCCCGTCTAAGAAGCCCTCATATGAATTCTGACGGAACGCCCGCAGCCGCAGCCTGCCGTCTGGCAGCACCGAGTACTCCACCAGCACGTCACCGGCAAAGCCGCTGGCACCAGAGGCTGAACTCTGGCCGCTGCCCTCCAGGTTGATGTCTGTCCCGAAGCGCACGGTGAGCCGGTCATTGAGCAGCTGCTGCTGCAGCGCCACGTTCAGATCAGTGCGGCTTTGCCCTTCGCCGGTAGAATAGTCATCATAGGTGTTCAGCCCCAGATCTAGTCCAAGTCCGCCCAGGTATTTCCCGGTGAGGTTGTTCAGCTGGTCTGAGAGTACCTTGCTGGCGCTGCCGCGCAGGGCGCTGTTGATGCCACCGCCGCCCGACGAGGCCAGCGGGTCTGGTGCCATGAACCTACCCAGTACCAGCAATGAGAATACCTGCTTGGTACGCTCAGACTCCTGCGTGGGCTGGTTCAACTGTTCCAGACGGGCCTCTATCTCGGCATCGCCGCGGGCGTTTTCTTCCATCGCAATGCTGAAGGAAATGGCAGGGTTCATCAGTTCACCAGACATGTTCAGGTGTACCTCAAACGGCATCTTCTGCCGGAACTGCGGTGCCGGATTAGGATCTTGGTTGGCAATGAGCTCATACGGCGCGGCATCTACCTTGTAGATTGCCGTGACGTTGACATCTGGGGTGTACGGGTCTCCCGTCCAGACCACGTAACTTTCTGGCGAGAATTCAAAACGTCGTTCCACCAGCTCATACAGGCTCATCTCATACGAGCCCTCGGTTACGTCAAAGCGGCCGGTGAGCGTGATGTTCTCTGTCACGTCATAGCCCAGATTCAAAGTAGTGTTGCCCCTGATGGTGAGTTGGTCACCGGCGTTGGGGTCTACAATCACGTTGATAGGTGTTTCATCTGTGAGCTCCAGGGTCATGGCCATCTCAATCCCTGACACCTCGGCATCTAGCGTGTCTAGTTCTTTCTGCCTTCTCAGGCGGCGGTTACGGGTACTGTCAACGTCTACAAAGACCACAATGCCTTCGCGGTTCACGCTGGTGGGCTCATCTGGCATCACGTAGGTGAAGGTGGAGTTAGGCGCCACTTTCACGTTGGTGTTGATCACGGGCACGTTCAGGTCGCCGGTAATGCGGGTGTCACTGTCCAGGAACACGGTGCCGTAGTACAGCGGGTTGTCGGCCGCGGTGCTGTTCATGGCCAGGAAGTTATCTGTGGTGGCCCGCAGGTTAAAGCGGTAGTCAATGAAATTGGTGGTGAGAATGGCCCCGTTGATCACCGCCTCATTGCCCAGCGAATCAACCAGGGAGAACTGGTTAAACTGAATGCCTTCATTGTTCACCACCAGCCGCTCATCTGGAATGCGGTAGGTGGAGTTGAGCATGGCCACGTTGAAAGAGGCGTTCTGGAACTGCAGATCCCCCTGAATATTTGGGCTGCTGGCGCTGCCCCGCACTGCCACGGTACCGCCTAAACCGCCGCTCATGTCTTTGAGCATGCCTTGGGTGAACGGTTGCACGCTGGCCAGATTCAACTGGTCTAAGGTTACATCAAAAGACAAAGGCTGACCTTCAGTGGCCAGATAATAACCCGTCACCGCTACATTGTTGCCGTTGCCGGTAAGGCGGGCGTTCACGTCATAGCGGTTAGCGGTGGTGTTACGCGCTTCAACAGCAATATCACCCACGGGGTTGTTCTGGTAGCGGAGCCCCGTCAGGTCCATGTCAGCGGTGAAACTCATGGTGCCGGCCAGGTCATTGATAGTGGCTTGCCCGTTCAGTTGCCCGGCCAGCAGACTGTCATCTTGCGTGACGGCGCGGGCTAAGTACCCAAGGTCCAGGTTCTGGATATTCACGTTGAGCGGCGAATTCTGGTTATTTGCGTTCTGGCTTTGCAGCGCAATGGACTGCGGCCCGTTAGACAGCTGCAGATTATTGGCCACCACCGCGCCTGAGGCGGTATAATAGCGCACAAAATTGTTCGGTGATACTGCCCACTTATCCCGGTTGATCACCAGGTCTGGCGAGATGTTCACCTCAAGGGCATTGGCCAACTGCTTTAACTGCACGCCAATGGCGGTTTCTTCTTCGCCCCCGGCGCTCATGTTAGCCGCCCTGGCCGCCACTATGTTGTCTTGCACGTTGCCGGCCAGCACAAGGTTGTTCACCCTGAAGGTGGTATCTTGCCGCACTCGTTCTGCCCTTACCGCATAATTCAACTGGTCAGGGTTGGAGTCTACATTCAGGGTGAGCGAGTCTAACCGGTAGCCGCTGTACCTGATGCGCGGCAACAGGCCGTGCACCTCTAAGTTGGCGGTTCGGCTGTCATAAGAACCGTAGAGCGTGTCCAGCTGAATTCTCCTGAGTCCCGGTACAAAGGCGGCAATGACTCTGGGCTTGTGCAGCGCCATGCCAAACGTAAACTGCTGCGGCGTAGCCGATGCCCGGTAGGGGCCGTTGCCCATGTCATAGTACCGGCTGATGTGGTTGATAAGCTCCGGCGCCAGATTGCCCAGGGCAATGTTACCATCAAGGTTGGCGGTTAAGATGTCAGATAACAGACGTACCTGTGTCTGCCCCGGCCGCTGCACCAGCGCCAGGTTCAGCGTGTCAATGGGAATGAGTTGGTTGTTTGTGGTCACGGCCGCGTCATAGGCCACCACGGTTCCGTTGAGGCTGTTGGCGTCTGCTCCCGTCATGTTGGCCTCAATTCTTCCGCGCAAGCGTAAATCCTCACTATATAGCTTGATGGCTTGAAAATCAATGTGGCTGATGTTGGCGGCCACCTGAAAATCAGGCTGCTCCCCGCGCAGGTTCACTACCCCGTTCAGGCTGAAGGCAATGTTCTCATCACGGCTGCTGAGGGCTTTGATGTCATAGCGGTTGCGGTTTACATCTACATCCAGGTCAATGTTGCGGTAGGCGTAGCCGTTGTACTCCAGGCTCTGCACGGCCCCGTCTATGCGGGCCACCATGTTCTCAGGGGCCAGACCGGTGCCATTGATGTTGGCTACCAACGTAGCTCGGCCCAAGGCCGGATTTTGAATCAGTTTGCCTACGTCAAAGCGCAGAAGGCGCACGTTGCCCTGAATACGTTCCTGGCCCGGCGCCCGCCCCGGTTCCATGTCAATGTTGGCCACGGCATTCCCGAAGCTGGTGCGCAAGGTGGCATTCACATCAAATGCGGTGGTGCTGCCGCTGAAGGTACCCTCCAGGTCTATGGACGGCGGCAGCGTAATGTTGGCGGGCAACGTACCGGCCGGCAATAATGATTTGATGTCTGCGGCGGTGGTGTGGAACCGGTTGATCTTTACGTTGGCCAGCAGGTTGTCTACGTTGGGCAAGCCTCGTATTCTTCCGCTGGCGGCCAGTTCTGTATTGCGCCAACCGCTCACCCGCAGGTTATTCACCAAGAGGTTGTCCATGCGGCCGTCTACCTGCCCACTCAGGCGCACGCTCTGGTTCAGGTTGCCCGCCAACGGCGGCTGTTTGGCCAAGGCGGGTTGCAGCAGGGCAATGTCTTCAAAGCCAATGTAGGTGTTCTGAAAATCTGCGCTCAGGGTGAGTTTGCTCAGGTCATCTGCGGCAGTTTCCAGTGACGGGTAGCCTACTTTGAGGCGGCGGGCAATGCGGCTGTTGCCGGTTTGCAGAACTAAATCAGTGAGTTCGGTCTGTACCGAGTCAAACAGAATGCCGGCGGTGAACTGCTGCACCTGAAACCCGCTCTTCTCCTGAAAACTCAGGTTCTCCAGCTGGGCGGTGGTGCGGTTGTTGCTGAAGAACAGATCATTGAGCTGTACGTTCAGGTTGCGGGCCTGCAGGTGGTTATAGTCCATGCCCCGGGCCTGGCGGGGCTGGTCATAGTTGTCAAAAACCGCATCTACACCTGTGATGTTCAGGTTGTCCAGCGTAACCACCCAGTTGGCCGGCTGGCCGGTTTTCTCCACGGCTTCTTCCAGCGCCTCAATGGCTTCTTTGGGGTTGACCACGCGGTACTCAGCGGGCATGTCGGCGTTTTGGGCGTAGGCCAGGGTGCTGTTGTGCAGCTCCAGGCTGGCCAGGTCAATGCGGGTTTTCTGCAGGTCAATGTTATCGGCGTCTAGCCGCGCCTTGCCCAGGTTCACGTCTATGAATTGCCGGGCCACGCCGTTGCGGTACTTGAGTTTCACGCGGTCAAGGGCCACCGTGTTCAGCCCGAACTGCATGGTAAGCGGTTCCTGTTCGCCCTCTGGCGGAACTTTGGTCTGCACCATGTCTACCCACGTATCGCGCAGCGCGATGTTCTCAATACGGTAGATTTCCTTGGTAAGGTCCAGCTCGTCCATCTCCACGTTCAGAGCGCCCACGCGGGTGGCCACGTTCTGGCCGTTCACCTGGTCACGGTAGGTGAGGTAGATGTTCTGCAGGTCAATGGTGCCAATGTCATAGGTAAAGCCGGCACTGGTGGTGTCAGTGACGGTAGTGTCTGGCGGGGTGGTGGCGAAGGCGGCCAGAATGTAGTCAAAGTTGAAGGTGCTGTCTGGCAGGGTGCGCTGCACGTGCAGCGTGGCGTTGTGCAGCTCCAGGGAGTGGAGCGCCACGTTTGATTTAATGAGACCGAAGAGGTCCAGATTGGCCGCCAGATGTTTTGAGTACCAGAGGGTGTCGCCTTTTTGGTCTTCCAGGTACACGTCTTCCAGCAGGATGTCTTTGCGGAAGTCGCTCCGGAACTTGCCAATGCGCACCTCGGTGCCAATTTTGCCTTGCAGATAGTTTTCGGCTTTGCGGGCGGCAAAGTCCTGTACTGTGGGAAACTGCAGTGCCACCAACAGCAGGAGCACCAAGGCCAGAATAATGCCAATGATCCAGAGGAGCACTTTGAGGGTGCCCAAGGTATATTTCTTAAATGCGTGCGTAGACAAGGTGAATAGGCTGGTAAAATCCTGTGATGCTACTTGTACTCAACTCATATAGCCGTGGTTACATATATGTAGGGTAACTACAATAAGAAGTGCGTTTTTGGGCTGTTTTTTGAAAAACAGGCTGAAAACAGGAAGATAGAATGGGGCTTTGGCGGATATTTGCCTTTGAAGTTGATGAAAGTGGCTATTTGCACAGGAGTGTACACATTGATGATTATTCCCCTCCTCGGAGGGGTAGGGGTGGGTTAATACGCATTGCTGATCCTTCTTTTGCAATTTGAGTTTACAGAGATTCCAATGCCATTCAGCCCAAAAGCTTTTGCTCCCACTCCCGTTCCAACCAAGCCTCAAACTGCTGTTTCTCTCTGCTTAGGTTTGTCACGTTGATTCTTGATATTCAACCTAACCAAAAGAATCAACAAGCCCCTGACTCGCTGCCGCTCAGACAGGAGGGGCTTCATTTGTTTTCCCACCTGTCCCGGGGCTGTCTGTTCCATTGCCACCGCGGGCACTGCTAACTTCAGCCGTCTGTCCGTGCTCCCGCTAAGCTCCTTCCCAGTGCCTGCGGCTTCTGCGTCGCCCGCTCCCGCAGGCACTGATGAGGAGGTTTGCGTTTTGGGGCTGTTTCCGGAAACAGCCCAAAACGCAAAATGAAACATTTACTTTACTTCTATGGCGCGGAAGTTACTTCCGTGACTTACAACTCTAGTAGATACTCCCCCTTTGAAGGGGGCGCAGGGGGATGTTTACACCTGCCGGTCCACGCGTGCCTAATGTTTATCTGGTCATTTATAGGAGACAACTGTAATGTATTCTGGAGGTAACTTCTCAAGGCAAGCAAAATACAGCCTGTGGATTCCTGTAGGGTAAGTAAAGGAGAGGTGTTAGGTGCAGGAAGCGCCTATAGTAATTGAAAGTTTAAGGGGTACTCCTTGTAAACACAAACGGCAGCTAGAGAGCTGCGACTGTGTCCTAATCATTTTCTACAAACAAACAGTGCAAAGCTAAGCTCCTGCCACCGGCTGGAACAAGCCAAAAACAAAGCTTAACAGAAAGTTGATGTAGCCGGGTGATTTTAACGCTAAAGTAGGAGAAACGGATTGTCTGGCTTCATCTTCCGGTAACCCTTCGGTAACACTTGTGAGCGAACGGGGATATTTTTCAGGAATCAGGGTTGCAGAAACTGGCTGTACCATTGGCCGGACGCTTTGACAATGCGTTGCTGGGTCTCAAAGTCAACGTACACCAACCCGAAGCGCGGGTGATAGCCCTCTGCCCACTCAAAGTTGTCTGTGAACGACCAGACAAAGTACCCTTGCACGTTCACGCCTTCCTGCTTGGCTCTGAGTACCTGCTGCAGGTGGTCCTGCAGGTACTGTTTTCGCTGGAGGTCGTGTACCTGCCCGTATACCACTGTGTCTGGAAACGCTGCCCCATTCTCTGTGATGATGATTTTCTTCACGCCTGCATACGCACTGTATTTCTTGAGAACCTGATAGATGGCTTCAGGATGGATTTCCCATTTCATGACGGTGTGGGGCACCTTCCGTTTGGGCGCAGGCACCAGTTTGGCTTGCAGAAAGGGGGTGAAGAAGGAATATCTGACCAGTTCGCGGGTGTAGTTCTGGAGGCCTATGAAATCAAAGTCAAAGGCTAGGCGCGCTTCATCGCCAGGGGCGAAATACTTTTCTATACGGCGCAGGTAAGGTACATCAGCCACGGGATAGCCCAGGCCTAAGGAAGGTTCCAGGAATAGCCGGTTCAAGAGGGCGTCTACCCTGCGGGTGGCGTTTCGGTCACGCTCCAGCGGGCGGTAAGGCTCCAGATGGGAGCAGGAGAAGGTGGTGCCTACTTCCGCGTGGGGCAGGAGTTGTTTCAGGATTCTACCGCCCTCGGCCTGGCAGAGGCTGGCGTGGTGGGCGGCGGCCAGAAAGGCACCAAGTTCGCGGCGGCCGGGGGCATGCACGCCTAAAAAGTAGCCGGCACCTACAAAGGCCATCGGTTCGTTGAGCACCATCCAATGCTTAACCCTATCGCCAAACTTCTGGGCGCACAAAGACACGTACTCCTGAAACCAACTCACAATGTCGCGGTTGGCCCAGCCGCCACGTTTCTCCAGCGCTGCCGGTAGATCCCAGTGATAGAGGGTGACCCACGGTTCAATGTTCCGTTGCAGGCAGTTGTCCAGCAGGCGGTCATAGTAGTCTAATCCCTTTGTGTTCACGGCACCGGTGCCTTCAGGAATAATTCTGGGCCACGAGAAGGAAAACCGGAAGCAGGGAATATGCAGGGCCTGCATAAGTTCTAAGTCCTGCGGGTAGCGGTTATAGAAGTCACAGGTGTGGTTAGCGTGGTGCCCCCGTTGGATTTTGCCTTTCCGCTGGGTGAACTCGTCCCAGATGGAGGCGCCTTTGCCATCGGCGGTGTGGGCTCCCTCTATCTGGTAGGCTGCCGTTGAGACGCCCCATTTAAATTCTTGCCCGAAATCTTCTTTCTGTAAGGGGGAATCTTCTTGATTTGCTGCTGCTTCGTTGTCCATGCCGGGGTGGCCCGTGGGTCTGTAGGTAAATTGTGGTTTTGGTAAAAGCCTAAGGGGTGTATCAGCGGCTTTTATGGGTGTACTACGGCCGGAACGGCGTGGGTTTCTAAAACCAGGTCAATGATCTGCTCCGTCTCATTGGGGTAGTGTACGGGAACTACCTGCCCGTGTGCCAGCCATTCGGCAATGGTGGGGAGGTGTTTTGACTTGAGGCTCTTGATCACCGGCACGCCCATGGCGGCCAGTGCGGCGGCATTGCAATGCTGCTCATACTGGCGTTTCATGGGCACCACCAGCAGCTTTTTCTGCAGGTAGAGCGCCTCAGCGGGTGTTTCAAAACCTGCCCCGCACAGTACGCCGGCGCTGCTGGCCATGCTCTGCACAAACTGCTCATTATTGATGGGCTTAATGTTAATATTACCCTGCCTGATGGGGAACTGGTTGTGCTTGGAGAAGACTTCCCACTTCACCTCCTGAAAAAAAGAAAGTTTTTTGAGGAGCACCTCATCTTCATAGGCCGGTAGGTAAACGGTATAGTGGCCTTGGTTAGTGGGCTCCAACTCCCGCACCTGCGAGCGGATGACCGGCGTAAAGGTGTTTTTAGAAAAGCGTTCAAAATGGAAACCGTAATGGGCCGTGGCGGGCGCGTAGTTCTTCAGGATAAACCTGCCCAAGTAATCATCTTTTTTGGGCTGGGGTGCCTTGGGGTCCAGAACCGCACTTTGGTGGCTCAGGGCCACGCATGGCTTCTTCTTAAAATAGCAGGCCCACGCCGAGATGGGTTCAAAGTCAGAGATGACCAGATCATAGTCCTCTACCGGCAGGTCCCGCACCTGCTCATAAAACATCTTGGTCTGGAGCTGGGCAAAAGTCTTGACAAAGTTCACGCCCCCTTTCTTCCCGAAGATGAAGCTCAGGCCATGGCATCTATATTTCACCTCAAAAGGTAAAGCCAGATCTGCCTGGCAGCCGCTCACCAGAATGTCTACCTGGCACCGTTTCTGGAGCAGGGGGACAAGGTCTAGGGCGCGGCTCAGGTGGCCGTTGCCCGTGCCTTGTATGGCATATAAAACTCTCAAGCCCGTTTTAGGTTAAATTCTGAGATCAGGTTCAGGAACAGCTGATTGGTGTCTAAAGACTCTGCGGTAACATCTTCCAGGTGGTGAAGGTCCTGGGGCGCGGCGGCGTCTTCCTGGTGCCGGTAGAGGTGCCACTTGCCATCATCATACTCCAGGGCGGTGAGGTTCTCTACCCAGTCACCGGAGTTGAGGTAGGTGACAGCGCCTTTGCCGTTGGCGATTTCCCTGATCTCCGGTTGGTGAATATGGCCGCAGACCACATACTGGAACTGGTTTTCTATGGCAATCTCGGCGCAGACCTGTTCAAAGTCATTGATGAATTTTACCGCGCTCTTTACCCGGTTTTTGATGCTCCTGGAGAAAGAGACTTTGTTTCGGTTCAGTTTATGGCATATGAAATTGACCAGGCTGTTGAGCAGGATGAGCAGGTCATAGCCGTGGGCCCCCAGCCGGGCCAGCCATTTGGAGTGCTTCATGGTCACGTCAAAGACATCACCGTGGAAGATCCAGGCCTTTTGCCCGTCCAACTCCAGCACCTCTTTGTTCTGAATACTGAACGAACCCAGCTTGAAGCCCACAAACTTGCGCAGCATCTCATCATGGTTGCCCGTGATGTAGGTGACCTGCACGCCTTTGGCAATTAAGCCGGTAAGGTACTTGACCACCTGCATGTGGGAGGTGGGCCAGTAGTTTTTGCTGAACTGCCAGATGTCAATGATATCTCCGTTGAGGATGATCTTTTTGGGTTTAATGCTTTTGAGGTAGGCCAGCAGTTCTTTGGCGTGGCAGCCGTACGTGCCCAAGTGTACATCAGAGATCACCACCACGTCTACCTTCCGCTTTCTGTGAAGCTTCACTTTCTTCATACCCATAGGCGTTGGTGCTTAGTGCAATTTAAAAGGAGAGTAGAAAGAATGCAGCCGGTACACCAGTACCTGGAAGGCTACTTTTTGCAGGAAAGATTTGATCGTTTTCATGGAGCGTATAGTATACATAGAGGTGGCAGAAGCGTTTGTGTGCCATGTTCCCGGGTAGCCTGTAAGGCCTCAGAAGTTCTGCTCATTTATACGTTAAAGCTACTCCAGCACTATTGCCCCATGATTATTGTTTGGTTACCGTTTTGTTAAGCTTGCGGTCGGTAAATTGCTGATATGAAATGGTTTGTGATTGTTTTGTTTTACTGGGCTGGCACCTGCCAACAACATGTGTAAGAAGAGAAACGTCTGCTTTTAGGTGGCGGTAGAACGGCTCAAATTCCTTTAAACTATAAATACGCTTTGGTGGGATTGGAATACTGGATGCAGGTGATTCGCAACCGCTTTTTCTGTGGTTTGATCTGCAAGCGCCCCGTATTATAAATCCGGAGGTACTGGGGTTGGGGATGGCAAATCCCGAACAGAAAAAGACGCCAATGGGACGCTCCTGCCTCTCCAACCAAGGGCATTACCTAAATGGGATGAAACTCCATTCCTTAGAGGGGTAGGTTTATCTGTATGGTTATACAAAAGCAGGAATCAAGGTGGAAAGCTGTTTTTGGCCTGTTTTCTGGGAAACAGGCAAAAACAGAAATGCTTTGTTGGTATTCGGCGGAGCCGCTAAGTGCATACCTGCTCCGGTGGCCTGCGTATGCTAGGGAAACACCTGCCTGGTTATGCCTGAGAAAGAAACCCCGCCCCCTGTAGAGTCAGCCCTGAACCGAGAGCGGCGGCAACTGCTGCGCCGCATTCAGCACGCCATGGAAGGACCCATGATTGTACTGGGGTTTGTGTGGCTGGTGCTGCTGGTGGTGGAGTTTATACGGGGGTTGGGGCCGGTGCTGGATCTGGTGAACTACTGCATCTGGGGTGTCTTTATTCTGGACTTTCTGCTGCGGTTTGTGCTGGCGCCCGAGAAGCTCCCGTTCCTGAAGACCAACTGGCTGACCTTGATCTCTCTGGCGGTGCCGGCCTTGCGGGTATTCAGGCTGGCGCGGTTTGTACGGGTGTTCAGGACGGTACGGGCGGTGCGGGGTATCAGGCTGGTGCGGGTGCTCAGCTCGCTGAACCGGGGCATGAAAAGCCTGGGGGACACTATGGGGCGGCGTGGCTTTGGCTACATGCTGGCGCTCACGCTGGCCGTGCTGCTGGCAGGATCTGCGGGCATGTATGCCTTTGAGCGTGAGGCGGAAAATGGGTTGGCCGCCTTCGGCGAAGCCCTGTGGTGGACGGCCATGATCTTGATCTCCCTGGGCAGCGAATATTGGCCGAAGACACCTGAGGGGCGGGCGCTGTGCTTTCTGCTGGCCCTGTACGGGTTTGCCGTGTTCGGGTATTTTACGGCGCTGCTGGCCAGTTTCTTTTTGGACCGTGACGCGGCCAACCAGGAGACCCAGATTGCCGGTGCCGCCCAGATAAACCAGCTGCACCAGGAGGTGCGGGCGTTGAGGGCTGAGCTGCAGGCGGTGCTGGCCCAGCAGCAGCAGAAAGGAACGGCTGTCCCTGACAACCGTGATGCCGCAGGGGAGAAGGACGGGAGGGAACGCTAGGAGGGAGGTGCCAGAGAAACCGAGGAACCTGTTTTTAGGCTGTTTTCTGAAAAATAGCCCAAAAACAGGTGAGGCAAGTTCCTACAGCGGTTTGCGCATCTGGTAGTGCTGCACCTCGCCAAACAGCAGGTGGGTGGGGTGTTCTTCTATGAAACCGTTGCGCTTGTAGAAGTTTCTGGCGTACTCCCGGGCCTGCACAATCAGTTCTTTGGCACCCAGTTGGCGGGCCTCTTCTTCTACTCTCTGCAGGAGCTGGCGGCCTACCTGTTTGTTCTGGTACTTGGGCCCCACGGCCAAAAACCGGAGCTGCGCCACCGTGTCTGTCTCCAGGTGTACGCGGCAGCCGCCCATGATTTCGCCGGAGTCATCGTTCACAGCCATCAGGTGCACGGCCTGGTCATCGTCTTCGGCGCGCTCGCTGCCTACCGGCTGGTGCCAGGGTTTGCGTAACATTTCATAGCGTAAGCGGTAATATTGCTCAAACTCGTCAAACGAAGAGGGCTTGATAATTTGCATGACTGCGTTTTTGTCTTTGTCCGTAAAATCGCCTAAATCTACTAAGTTTGTACGGCTTTAAGCAAGACATGCCGGTGATTCGGTCATTATTTAACCTAATCTTTTTGTTATGCCATCATTTGATATTGTGAGCAAAGTTGATCCGCAGACCCTGGACAACGCCATTAATACTGTAAAGAAAGAAATCCAGTCCCGCTTTGACTTTAGAGACACCAAGGGCGGCGTGGAGCTGGACAAGAAGAGCAACGTGGTGCACATCACCACTGAGAATGACATGCGCCTGCGCCAGATTGAAGACATCATTCTGAGCAAGATTGTGAAGCAGCAGATAGACGCCACCGCCCTTGATTTCAGCAATGAGGCCTTCCCCAGCGGGCCTATGATCAAGAAAGACGTGAAGGTGCGCGCCGGCATTGACAAGGAAGACGGCAAGAAGATTGTGAAACTGATCAAAGACAGCAAGCTGAAGGTGACGCCCGCCATCATGGATGACCAGGTGCGCGTAACCGCGAAGAAGATTGACGACCTGCAGGAGGTGATTGCCATGCTGCGCCGCGCCGAGCTGGGGATTCCGCTGCAGTTTGTGAACATGAAATCGTAAGCGGGCATCAGTAGTTGTACTATAAATCTTTCTACACCCATGGCTGGGCTTAACCCGTATCTGCCAGCTGCGTTAAAGTTGGCAGGCGTACACGCCGTTATGCACTTCCGCTACTTCTAAAACTATGTTTGACGTTTTCTCCAGCCCAGATGTGTGGCTCAGTCTGCTCACGCTTACCTTCATGGAGGTGGTGCTGGGCATTGACAACATTGTGTTCATCTCTATTGTGGTGTCACGCCTGCCGCGCGAGCAGCAGGGCCGGGGCCGCACCATTGGCTTGCTGCTGGCGCTGGTCTTCCGGATCATCCTGTTGATGTTCATCAGTTACATTGTGCACGCCAACCAGCCGCTCTTCACCTGGGACCTGCCGTGGCTGGACGAGCCCTTTGACGTCTCCTGGCGCGACATCATCCTGTTTGGCGGGGGCTTGTTCCTGCTGGCCAAGAGTACCACTGAGATTCACAACAAACTGGAGGGTGAGGAAGAAGGTACGCATGGCGCCAAGGGCGGCAACGCCACCATGGGCAAAATCATCATTCAGATTATTCTGGTAGACATTGTGTTCTCCTTTGACTCTATCTTGACGGCCGTGGGTCTGGTAGACCACGTGAGCGTGATGATTGTGGCGGTGATCATCTCCATGCTGATTATGCTGGCCTTTGCCAAGTACGTGAGCGATTTTGTGAACAACCACCCAACCGTGAAAATGCTGGCCCTGTCGTTCCTGATTCTCATTGGCGTGATGCTGGTGGTAGAGGCCCTGCACGCGCATATCCCGAAAGGCTACATCTACTTCGCCATGTTCTTCTCACTGGCCGTAGAGATGCTCAACCTGAAACTGCGCAAGAAAACCAAGCCGGTGCAGCTGCGCCAGAGCGATATCGTAGATACTGACGGCAACCCGGAGACGTTAATGTAAGCGGTTTTCTGGAGATTATATTTTTTGAAGAGCGGAGGCGGTGAAAACTGCCTCCGCTTTTTTGTTTATACAAGCTTGCGTTTTTGAGCTGTTTTTAGGAAAAGAGGCCGAAAACGGGAAGTGCTTTATTATGAGAGATCTAAATCCTATATTCGGCAGTGCAATTACGTTTATCCGCCGGAAACGGGATGTAAACCGTATGTTTAGGTACGGCTATAGGTGTGATAAACGTAATTGTGACGGTTATACGGTAGTTAGCTGTTATTTATAAAATAATGAATTCAAAAGCCTTTCTTACTCTAGTCCTGATTTTGCTATCTGTAGCATCATATGGACAAGTAGAAAAAATTGACCCGACAGGTTCATATATTCTGGAAGCGAAAAAGATTAAAAATGGAGAGAAGGGCTCACACGGCGAGATTCATGTAAAGCTTATTGAAAACGACTTGGCAGCAATTAGTTTCTATTATAATGTCGGACATCCAAGCTACAACTCTGGCTCTTTCGTTGATACTTTGGCTTATAAGGACAACAAGATTATCTATACTTATAAAGAACCAGGAGAAGTTAATCCCGACTGTAAACTGACCTTCACATTTGAGCAGAAGAGAGTAATCATAAAACATGAAGCCAGCGACTATAACTTCAGTTGCGGTTTTGGACATGGAGTTATAGCCAACCTGACAATTAAAAAGAAAACAAATAGAATTCCTATAATAAAAGATTACTGGGACAAATAAAGAAAAACAACAGCTAACAACACCTAAACGTCAGCCTTCGGCCGACGGCCTCGCCCGTCGTTTAGCTTAGAACGTTGTACATAATTTAAAATATATATGGCCTCAGGTTTTATTAAATTTAGAAATGGAGAAAGCTGGTATGCTAGGTGGTCAAGATATGATTGGGTTCTTGAAAGAATAATGCTTGAATTAAGTGAAGATGGTAAAGAAGGAGAATTAAAAGCATGGATAGAGTCTTTGCTACCAGATGAAGATAGAGGAGATATAGAATGTGGTTGGAGCTTTATTAAAGCTACACCTGAAAGCGAAATGGTTACACGGATACTTGACACAAGATTAATGAAGGAAGAATATCAGCAGATTTTTTGGGAAGGTGCTAGAAGGGCAATGGAGAAAGAACCCGACAAGGAAGATGGTATTGGCTTTTTGATTAATCAACTTTATAAAATGTACGAAGAAAGCTTAAATGAAGAATATGTTCCACCAAAACCATTTAATCCAGAAGAAGACGATATAGAAGATTATCAAATAGGGCCAGGCTGGAAATAGAAAAACTATGTACAACATTATATAAACACCATGCTAGGCCGACGGCCTAGCACGTTGTTTATACTAGCCGTTATGTGCAATTGTAAATAGAAGTTCTCGCGGCGGCAAGCAATAAAATCAGCAGAAGCCGACGAAAAATCGGGAATTGCTGCAAAAGTGAACCGGCAAAACGTTAGATTACCTCAGTAAAAGAAAATGAACGCCGCCCGACTCTCATCGGCTAATGTTGCAGTAGAGGGATCGGCCAGGCGTTTGAGCAAAAGGAATTTGTCGGCAACGTGTGCAGACGGACCGATTCATAATGCGTTTCCGGCTTCTTTTTCTGAAAACGTGCCAAAAACAGACGGATAAAGAATTGCGGCTGATTCCCGTTTTCGGGCTGTTTTCCTGAAATCAGGCCAAAAACAGAGAAAGTAAAATAAGAAATCGGCGGCGGGCGCAAAGAAACAACTGCACATAACAACACCTAAACGTCACGCTTCGGCCGACGGCCTAGCGCGTCGTTTAGCATAGACGTTAGCTGTAATTTTAATCTACTTCCCAATATATTTACAGTAATGATTTTAATAAATATATTGATAATTAAATATTTAGTAAATTGAACTAGTCTTCAATCAAATAACGACATGGAAAAGATAGCTGTAAGTAAAATTGTAGAATTCAGGACAAAAAAGACTAAAGGTTCTCAAAGTAATTTTATTAATAATATAAAATACCCAAAGCCGAAAACATCTGATGAAGGAGGTGATTATTGGACTATTTCAATTAGTGCCATTAGCAAAAATTTCAAAGATGATAACAGAGGAATTATAACAGATAAAATTGATGAGGTAAATGAGAAAAGAGCAGTTGCGACAGCTAAGATTTCAAAAGATATGTATCAAAGAAATATTGATATACTTATCAATTCCTTAGAATTTGATTTATCTAACTTAAAGCCAAACGCTGATTTAAACTATATTAGTAGGAACCAAAATGTTATAAAAATAAATGGCCTTCCTGTTCAAGTAAAACCTCAACATATTTTTACGTTCAAAGAACAGAATGTAGAAAAGGTCGGAGCAGTTTGGTTTGTATCTAAACTTAACGGATTAAAACTTGAAGAGATAGAAATATTTACTGACAGTTTACATAGATACCTAGTTGAAAACTTTTCAAGTAAATATGAAATAAGTGCTGAGTATTGTATAACAGTAGATGTTGTAAGCCAAAATAGCGTAAGATATTCTGAAATAGCGGAAAGGGAAACAATTTCTTTGCTTGAGCCAACAATAGAATCGATTAAAGCTTTTTGGTAAAAAAAACTACAGCTAACATTGTGCATAAGCCATGCTACGGCCGACGGCCTTGCACGCCTCATGCACTAGACGTTAGCTGATTATTATATTTTATGTTGCCATAACTGTTTTTGGTCATAATTCATTATTTTGCCTACTTAAATCCCATTCAGCCTAAGTTTTAGAATAGAACCTAAGAGAATGGGTGAGAGGATGGTTAGTATCTTTAAAGAGCTAAAAACAAGCCCCGACCCGCTAAGTGTAATTGAGTTTTTACAAGTAGAATTGATATGCAGAAGAATACGTACAAAGAGTTGACAGATGAGAAACTGCTGAAGAGGAGTGAACTCATGAAGGGTGTTTCTATTGGCTTCGGGGTTGTTTATTTACTTGCCATTGCGGCGGTAACCTATCTTTTTTTGACCAAGGGCTCCGGACGCATGTCTATGGCTGTTTTCATTCCTATTTTGATGATGCCCGTGGCGTTTATGCCTTTGTTGATCAACTGGAGCCTGTTAAACAAAGAAATCAAAGCCAGAAGCCTCTAAGGTCTTATGAGTGTTATGCTGCTGAACTGTAAGAACTGTGAGCAAACCCTCGCCGGGAATTTCTGTGCGGTTTGCGGGCAGAAAAAGTACAAGAGAATTGACCGGCACTACCTCTGGGAAGAGTTTCAGTACACGGTGCTACATACCAACAAGGGTCTGCTATATTCTATAAAGAGCGTCCTCAGAAATCCGGGTAAAACCGCTAAAGAATACATAGACGGGCACCGGGTAAACCATTACAAACCTATCCTGCTGGTGTTTGTTCTGAGCGGTATTGCTACGTTTCTTTCTTTTAAGGTGCTGAACTTGAAAGAGGTAATGGCCGTATACTTTGCCCAGCAGAACGTTGACGCAGGGCTGGTTGGGACTATCCTCTCGTTCATGTCAAGCTACAGCTCCATGCTCATGCTGCTGTACGTTCCGCTTTTCGCGCTCACCACTAAGATCGCTTTCAGGAAATGGGGGCATAACTACTATGAGCATGTAGTCATGAACGCCTATATCCTGTCTTTCTACACCTTGGTGAGCATCATCTTTGCGTACCCCATCATGTTCATTTTCAGGCATTCGCCTGAAGATTTTTATACGGTCACCCAAATCTCCATCTTGGCGGTGCCTGTTATCCTGGTGTTCTTCTTTAAAGAAGTCTACCAAGGCAAACCCTTGAAATCTATTGTGCTGAGGGTAATTGGCGTAATGTGTTTGGCCTTACTGGGGTATATTTTGTTTATTATAGTTGCTGGAATCATTGGTTTTGCCATTGCTATGCTGAAAGGGCCAGAGGCTCTGGAAATGTTAAAGACTAAATAAGCGGCACATCTTTCGTTTTCGGCCTGATTTTCTGAAAATAGCCCTAAAATGGAAACACCTATGCACAGAAAGCGGGTGGCTTTGCTAAGCTGACCGCTTTCTGTTTTTAGAAGAAAGTGCGTTTTCGGGCTGTTTTAGCCAAAGTAGGCCAAAAACATAAGGGAAATTTTTGACTAAAGCTGGGGACAAGGCTGAGTTCAGAAATACGGCCAGCCGCAAATGTTAAAATCCCGCTATTCCCATAAAAAGTCCTTACCTTCACTTCTCCCAAACACACACACCTACAACAAACTTAATTTTTTATGAGGAAGCAGTTCTTGGCCAGCAATTTCTCTGGCTGGAAGAAACCCGTGCTGCTGCTTTGCACCCTGGGCCTGTTCACTGAGCCGTCTTTGGCTCAGAATGCACCCGCCCCGGCCAAAAAAGACAGCCCCAAGAAAGAAGAGAAAAAAGACCTGCCGCTGGAGGCGGGCAGAACCATTGACCTTAAAACCAATGAAGGGTCCTGGCTGGCGCTGGACGTGCACCCAGACGGCAGTAAATTGATCTTCAGTATGCTGGGAGACCTGTACCTGCTGCCCATAGGCGGCGGCAAGGCCGAACAACTCACCGACGGCATGGCCTTAGATGTACAGCCGCGTTTCAGCCCAGACGGTAAGTCTATTGTGTTCCTCTCTGACCGTGACGGCAATGACAACGTCTGGATCATGGACCTGGCCACCAAAAAGACCCGCCAAATCAGCAAGAGCAAAAACGAGAACTTTCAGGCCGCCGAGTGGACTCCAGACGGTGAATACCTGGTGGTTTCCCAAGGCCGGAGGAATTTGAAACTGCACCTTTACCACAAAGACAGCGGCGGCGGTACGCAACTTATCAAAACCCCAGAGACGCTGAAGACGGTAGAGCCCGCCTTTGGCAACGATAGCCGCTACATCTGGTACGCCCGCCGTACCGGGGCCTGGAACTACAACGCCCAACTGCCGCAGTACCAACTGGCCACTTTTGACCGCGAAACCGGTGAAACCGATACCCGCACTCGCGCTACGGCTCGGCATTTTCTCCTACGTTGTCGCCAGACGGTACTATGCTGGTGTATGGAACCCGTTATAATAACCAGACCGGCCTCATTGTGCAGAACCTGAAATCGGGTGATGAGAAGTGGCTGGCCTACCCGGTGCAGCGCGACGAGCAGGAATCCATCGCGCCGCTGGGCGTGTTACCAGCCATGTCGTTCACGCCCGACAGCAAAGAGTTAATCGCCTCGTACGGCGGAAAAATCTACCGCATTCCGGTGAGCGGCGGTGCGGCCAAGGAGATTCCGTTTGAGGTGGAGACCAAAATCGCCATCGGCCCGAAGGTGGAGTTCAAATACCCCATCTCTGATGACAAAACCATGAAGGTGACCCAAATCCGCGACGCGGCCATGTCACCAGACGGCAAACGGCTGGCCTTCACCGCCCTGGACCGCCTGTACATCACCGAGTACCCGAACGGTACGCCCAAGCGTGTCACCACCAATGACTTCACCGAGGCGCAACCCGCCTGGTCGCCAGACGGCAAGGAACTGGTGTTTGTGACGTGGCACGAGAAAACCGGAGGTGCTATCTACAAAGTGTCGGCCACCGGCAAAGGCAAACCCGTGAAGCTCACGCAGGAGAACTCGGTTTTCCAGGAGCCGGTGTGGTCGCCTAAAGGTGATAGAATTGTGTTCATCAAAGGCTCGGCGCAGACCTACCGTGAATCGGCGGGGCCGGGGGCGTTTGACTCGCGCCAGACCATCAACTGGATTTCCGCCAAAGGCGGACCCAGCACCTTTGTGACCAAAGCCAACCTAGGCGCGAACCCGCATTTTGTGCAGGGTGATGACCGTATTTACCTGTACAGCTCAGCAGACGGCCTGATTTCCATCAGATGGGACGGCACCGACAAGCGCCCATACGTGAAAGTGAAAGGCATCACCACCTTTGGGTCTTACGCCGACATGCTGGAGGAGGAAATGAGCCATAACCACCACCTGAACGAGCGCGAACCGCAGCAACAGGCCTCTACCGCCACCACCGTCATTAAATCGCCGAAAGGCGACAAAGCGCTGGCCTTGATTAACAACGAGATTTACGTAGTGACCATTCCGTTTGTAGGCGGCGAAACCCCCACCATCTCGGTGGCAGACGTGGCCAGTTCGCAATTCCCCAGCTGGAAACTCACTGACATCGGCGGCCAATTCCCTAGCTGGTCCTCTGACGGTAAATCTGTGTATTGGTCCATTGGCAATGCCTTCTTCGCCTATAATTTAGACGCCGCCTTCGCTAAAAAACGTGAAATGGAGGCCGCTGAGGAGAAAAAGAAAGAAGCCAAACCAGACACCGAAGCCAAGAAAGACAGTACCGGCGCCAAAGAGGCCGTGAAGATTGAAGGCTACAAGCCCATTGAAACCAGAATCGCCATTACCGTTCCACGTGATATCCCCACCGGAAATATTTTGTTGCAAGGTGCCCGCATCATCACCATGAACGGCGATGAAGTGATTGAAAACGGCGACATCCTGATTGAGAACAACCGCATCAAGGCGGTGGGTAAAACGGGTACGTTAACCGCAGGCAACGCCACCGTGGTAGACGTGAAGGGCAAAACCATTACGCCCGGCTTTGTAGATACCCACGCACACATGTGGCCGCGCTGGGGTGTGCACTCCAACCAAGTCTGGATTTACGCCGCCAACCTGGCCTACGGCGTGACCACCACCCGTGACCCGCAAACCGCCACTACTGATGTGCTCACCTACTCAGACATGGTGGAAACCGGCAAGATGATTGGTCCGCGCGTGTACTCCACTGGTCCGGGTGTGGGTTACTGGTCTTATAACCTCAAGAGCCTTGACCACGCCAAGAGCGTACTCAAACAATATTCAGAGTACTACAACACCAAGACCATTAAAATGTACCTGGTGGGCAACCGCCAGCACCGCCAATGGATTATCATGGCCGCCAAAGAGCAGGGCCTGATGCCAACTACTGAGGGCGGTCTGGATTTCAAACTGAACCTCACTGAAGTACTGGACGGTTACCCGGGCCACGAGCATTCGTACCCTGTTTTCCCGCTCTACAAAGACGTGCTGGAGTTTGTGTCCCAGTCGCAGATTGCCTACACGCCAACCTTATTGGTGTCATACGGCGGCCCATGGGCCGAAAACTACTACTACGCCACCGAAGACCTGGTGAACGACAAAAAACTCAACTACTTCACCCCAAAAGTGGAGCTGGACGAGAAATCGCGCCGCAGAAGCGGTTGGTTTATGAAAGAGGAGCACGTGTTTGACAAGCATGCCCAGTTTGTAGACCGCCTGGTAAAAGCCGGAGGTCTGGCCGGCGTAGGTTCGCACGGACAGTTGCAGGGCTTGGGCTACCACTGGGAGCTGTGGTCTATGCAGTCTGGCGGCATGAGCAACCTGAACGCCTTGAAAACCGCTACCATTCTGGGGGCCAAGTCGTTGGGCTTAGACGGTGACCTGGGCTCCATCCAGAACGGCAAACTGGCCGACCTGGTGATTATGGACCAGAACCCGCTGGAGAACATCCGGAACACCAACACCATCCAATACGTGATGCGGAACGGCCGTCTGTATGATGCCAACACCTTAGATGAATTGGCCCCAACCAAAAAGAAAGCCCCAGACTTTGACTGGCACAGCGCTATGCCCGTAGGCGTACCGGGTATTCAGGAATAATTCTTTCCTGCTGCTATTGAAAAGCCTCACCTGCCTTGGCAGTGAGGCTTTTTCCGTTTTCGGGCTGTTTTCCAGAAAA
>NZ_LRMM01000051.1 GCF_001647275.1 Rufibacter ruber
CTGTTTTCGCGAAAACAGCCCGGAAACAGAAAAAGTTTGTGTAGGGGTTGTCTCTTCTTTTGAAGGGATGGGTTTGGCTGTTGCTTCTGCTTTGGCAATGTGCGGTCTGCTGTTCCCTTTGCTGGGCAGTTTGCTGCAGTGCCTTTATTTTAGGAATGCGTGGTCTGCTGTTCCCTTGGCTTTGGCGGTTGACGCAATGCCTTACTCACTGCGTTGTTTCATCTTTACCGGTGAGCGCTCACGGCCGCGGGGCCACGTCCTGGCGGTGAGCACTGCTGTTAAAACTAGGCCCTCCGGCCTTGCCGCTGGAGCGGCACCGTATTAACAGAGGCGCTCACCCCCAGGACTGGTTCAGGTTCCTCTCCTGATCAGCTTCCCTTGTTTTGTCTGCCTCTGCAGGTAACCGCTGCTGTTCCGCTAGCCTGTGGCGAGCCCGTGCTGCGCACATCAGCCAGGGGCAGAAGTGCTAATTAACCCAGGTGCCACCAGCAGAAGCGTTGATTGTTCATTGTTGTTTGCTTGCTTACTTATTGCTGCTTGTTTGCCGCTTTCTCTGGTTCAAGTTTCCAACTTGGACCTATAATGACGGAAGCTTCCAGCTTCCATGAGGCGGCAGCCTCACATTACCTCTGCCCTCTATAGCTCCCTCTTCTGCCCCTCTATGGCGCGGAAGTTACTTCCGTGCCTTCTAACGCTACCTGATACTCACGCGCTGGCGCGGGCCTCCAGACTCGTGCCTACTGATGACGGGCGGTCTCTGGCTGCCCTCGCGGCGCGGCTGCGAGACCAGGCATTGCTGTTTCATTCCTGCTGAATTGCCTAAGATGAAAAGAAAGGACTCTGAACTCAGGACTCAGAACTCACTTCGATATTCCCCCTTGGAAGGGGGCGAAGGGGGATGTTGACACGTGCAGATCCACGCATGCCAGATGTACTGCCCCCCTCATTTGCTCCCATGCATGCCAGATCACTCCCCTCCCGGGAGGGGAAGGTGTGGGTCCCATACGCCTGCCCCCGCTGTATCGCCTGCTCAAAAGACCTCGTAGCGTCTTTCAGACCTGCGAGCGTCTGTGCCAGTAGCTTCTGCCATAACAACATGAACCATTTCCCCTCCTCCTGACCTTCTCCCGCAGGGAGCAGGTACACCGCTATGCTGTTTCTGGCCTGTTTTCCTGAAAACAGCCCAAAAACAGAACCTACGCCTGCCCCGCTGTGCCGCCTGCTCCAAAGAGCTGATAGTGCGCGCAGCTCCTGCGGGCGTCTGCGCCAATAGCCTCAGCGAACATAATGCCACGGGAGGGGGGCTGCTTCAGGAGGCAAGCATAGAAAAAGCGTCGCTGTTTTTTGAAAAACAGCCCGAAAACGCTTTTAACTTTTTAAAAGATCAGTTGCTACAGAATCACCAGCACCCAGATCAGCGCGAGCACGGGCAGCAGGTAGACGAGGGAATATTTGAACATATATTGGAAGAACGGCGGCATTTTGACGCCAGCCTGCTCGGCAATGGCTTTCACCATAAAGTTGGGTCCGTTGCCAATGTAGGTCATGGCCCCAAATAAAACGGCCCCAATAGAAATAGCCTCCAGAACCAGCAACGTCTCAGGCGACTGCGCCAAGCCGTAGGCGAAATCATGAACCTGCGCGGTATTGGCGTAGTTCATGTGGTATTTGGCCATGCCCAATGATAGGAAATTGGCGTAGGTGGGAGCATTGTCCAGCACTCCGGAAAGGGAACCGGTGACCCAGTAAAACACCGAGGGGGTAAGTTTGGCGGCAAACTCAGGGGAAGAGGCCAGTTCGGCAGAAAGCTGCAAAGCCGGCATCATGGTGAAGAAAATCCCGAAGAACAGGAACACCACCTCCATGATGGGGTCAAAGGAAAAGTGGTTACCGTTCAAGGCGGTTCTGCTGGCGAACTTGAAGCAAAGAATGGCTGCGGTCAACTGAACAATCTCTCGTACAAAAGATACTTTGATGCCGCCTTCTAACGGAATGTACGGCAACCATTCATAGGAGGAGGGGTTCAGGAACGTGGCCCCTATGATGACCGCCAGCCATAGAATATTGCGCTTGCCGGTGAAGAAGAATTCGGTTTTGGCTTCATTGCGGGCCTTCACTTCCGCCTTGGGTATAAAGCCCTCCTTGTTGCGGCTGTCCAGGATAAAGAAGATAAGGCACAGCGCACTTACGGCAATGGCCCAAGGG
Organism: Rufibacter ruber; assembly: GCF_001647275.1. Lineage (GTDB taxonomy): Bacteria > Bacteroidota > Bacteroidia > Cytophagales > Hymenobacteraceae > Nibribacter > Nibribacter ruber_C. Next base: position 2,206 of record NZ_LRMM01000051.1, read on the forward strand.
GAGAGCAGGTGCTGCAGGGTCCAAAAGAAGGGAACCCCTTTCAGGAAACCAATGAACAGCGGCGGGTCACCCAATGGGGTCAGCATGCCGCCCGCGTTGCTCACAATAAAGATAAAGAAGACAATCTGGTACGGCTTTATGCGGTGGTTGTTTAACCGGATAAACGGCCTGATGAGCAGGAGGGAAGCGCCGGTGGTGCCTATCACATTGGCAATCACCGCGCCCACCACCAAAATACCCACGTTGATAATAGGTGTAGCATTGGCGTTGGCGTTGATATAAATTCCGCCAGCGGCGATGTACAAAGAGGAGAGCAGAATGGCAAACGAAGCGTACTCAGCCAAGGTCTCAGCCGGCATGTGGTGGTCATGCAGCACAAAAAGGTAGTAGGCCAGCACCAGCAGCCCCAGGCCAACGGCAATCACTTTGAAATTCTTATGCCAGAAGTGCGGGAAAAAAATGGGGCCGGTGGCAATCAAACCAATCAACAGCACAAATGGGGCAATCAGGTAACCAGGAACGTCTGGCGGGGTGGCAGACAGTAACACGGTGTAGTTAAGCATGAGGCGCGGGTTTAATGAACAATCAACGGGGGTAAAGTTACGGTTTCTGATCAAAAACCTGCCCCCTTTCTGCCGCGTTTTGTGAGGAGGGGCTCCCCGTGGGGCGTGGTACCCAAGAGGGAACTGCGCGGTAAGGTATTTTTACCTAATTTTGGAAACTTAAAGAGCAGGTAGTTAGTTTTTACTATATTAAAGAGACCAGCCATGACTGAAAATACAACCAAACCGGTATCTGTGTACGCAGAGGCGAACCCAAATCCGGAATCAATGAAATTTGTGTTGAACTCCGTTCTGCTGGGTGACGGCGGAAGCGTGGACTACCCTACCGTGGAAAGCGCGGTAGAGTCGCCGTTTGCGCAGGAGCTGTTCAACTTTGACTACGTGAGCCGGGTGTTCATTGCCAGCAATTTTGTGACCATCACCAAGAACTCACCGGTGCAGTGGGCGCAGCTCATCCCTGAGCTGAGAACCTTTATCAAATCATACGTAGAGGCCGGCGGTCCTATCTTCATAGGCACCCCCACCACCTCTACCGCTGCCAGTGCGGCCGCTGACGTTTCTGGTGATTTGTCTGCCGAGGACACCGAGATCTCCCAGAAGGTGATTGATCTGCTGGAAAATTACGTGCGCCCGGCGGTAGAGCAAGACGGCGGTAACATCACCTTCAAGTCTTATAAGGAGGGAATTGTGACGGTGAACCTGCAAGGCTCCTGCAGCGGCTGCCCGTCTGCCACGGTCACCTTGAAAGCCGGTATTGAGAACCTGCTCAAGCGCATGGTGCCCGAGGTGCAGGAAGTAGTGGCCGAAGGCGTGGTACTGTAATTGCCACTAAAAATTTTTGGAAAGCCCTGTCAGGAATGACAGGGCTTTTTTTATGCGTAGGAAATATCTGGGGAGCGCCTGAGTTCGCCAAAGACCCTACTCGTGCGAGCACAGCAACAGAAACGACCCATACATGAAGTGGTTAAAAATCTGTTCTGTTTTTGACCTGTTTTCCTGAAAACAGGCCAAAAACAGAGGCAACCCCTCCCCGGGCAGAGCCCTTGCACCTTGGTCAGGCACTTAGGAGATTGCTTCTAGGCTCTTACAGACGCTTTGGCGTTAAGAGGTTCATAATTTAAATACATTTTGTAAACTCCTTTCACTTACCTCTTGCAGGCATCTTCCATTTCTTAGATGTTGATTTTACAGCATGTTGAGTAGCGTACTTTCCTTTGTGGGTTTTTTAGAATTCCTGACGCTTTCATACTACACCTGATTAGAGTTTTTCCCTTTTTCTTTGGGTGATGTGTTCTGGGTTTTGGCTGCCTTGGCAGGGCACAAGCCTGGGCATATGCCTACGTTTTGGGGCTACTTTCCAAAAAACAGCCCGGAAACAGATGCTTACTTATCGTAAGGCCACATGCGGACGCTTGCGCCATAACTATATATAGAATCTCTAAAACAGCCTCAATTTATTCGCTTTAAAATTATATAATCTCTTTAAAGTTCTGTTTTTGAAAAATATTGCTCCTGCTTCTATTGTTAATCAAGTAACAAATTTGGTGCCTTGCTGTCTTGTGAAATAATTCCTTTTAAAATTTGACCTTTTGGCTTATTGTTAGAGGGAAGGTGTTGTAAATGGCTGCTTTATTTCAGAGATGCTTTATTATTAAAATAATTTTTACAAAATTTGGACAACTATCATCCTTCCCCCTCTATTGATAGTCAGTCTCTTTTAGGTAATCCTTTTGGAGCAATAGCTTTCCTGTTTGGTTTTATTTGTCATGGATGAAAAAGGAATGCCGTTGGTGTGCTGTTTTGTAATTTTTAGATATTGATTTTGTTCTGCATGCTTGCGCTAAGGCATGTTTTGTAAGTTTAATGTTCTATAAGTGCAATTAATTTTATCTCATTAGTCTGCTTGTAAAGCTCTTAAAGTAGAATCTATGGATATGGCATTTAGTTCGCCGCCATAGATAGAGAAGAATAACTATGAACTTACGCGAAAACTTGCTGGTGTTGATTCTAAGTTGATATAAGTGAACAAGTCTGCTTGATGGTGACAAAGGAGGGGATGCTTCATTGTTGTTGCTATTGCTGCAATGTATAGTGTGCAATCTAAATAGGTTTTATTACAGCCGGGCAGGTTTTTATTGTAAACCTGTAATTGCTTTCACCGCAAGTTATTTTTAAGTGGAATAGAATAACAGTCACAATCATGGGCTTGCAGATACTACTGGATGTTTGGTATTAGTGGCAATGAGTGGTCAGTTCAACAGCAGGGGCTTATTGAGTTATTGGTTAGGAATAATATTCCACCTTTCAATTGCATAGATATTTTAAATTTAGTTTTAGTATGATAAACACAGCTACTAAAGTCATTTTGCTTTTATTAGTGTTGTTCTCTCACGAAGTCTTCGCTCAAAAAATTGAAGACTTCGAAAATGAGGCCACTTGGCCATGGTCGCCCTGGGTTGGTGGTGCTGGAACCATATCAGCGAGTGCTGCTTTTTCAGGTTCAAAGGGAATTACAAACCCTGCATGGGTGCACAGGACAGATGTAAGCTTGGGAGATCCTGGCCATAAGCTTTCTGCCTGGGGTAAATTTACTGCAACTGGGAGGATCTATCTCGGCTTTGGGGCTAGTGCCGCTGGTGCTCACTCCTTTATCATGGCGCCAAACACTAATCAACTTTTATTTCAGGCTAATGCCAACTACGGGTTTGTTGATCTTGTCTCAAAGCCCTTCACTTACCAGTTGAATAAGTGGTATAGAATGGAAGTGCTTTGGGTAAATAGTACCACCATTGAAGGCAGAGTGTATGATTCAGATGGTGTTACAGAGTTGATCATGCTTTCACTGACAGCCACAGTGCCGCGCGGAGGGGTTGCTTTGAGAGGGATTGGAGGTGCTGATGTAGATGATATCTTTTCAGGTCCTTTTACAAATAAAACTGCTCCTGTTATTACCTCAAACGGTGGTGGGGCAACTGCAGATATCTCTTTAAGTGAGAATATAAAAGTGGCCACCTCAGTAGTGGCTACTGATAATGAAAGGGATGCCGTTACGTACAGCATCTCTGGCGGTGAAGATCAGGCTATGTTTGAGATAGACCCTACAACGGGTTCTTTATCTTTTAAAACTGCTCCTGACTTCGAGAATCCAGCAGATGTTGGTCTAAACAATACGTATGAGGTGATTGTACGGGCCACAGAAAATACTGCGGAAAAACTGTATGATGAGCAGACCATAACGGTTACAATAACTGATGTGGATGAAATTGCCCCGTTCATAGTCTCCATTAAACGGCAAAATCCAATCCAAGAGTATGTCAACGATACTTTCGTTACCTTCAGGGTTACCTTCAGTGAAGAAGTGACGGGCGTGAATAATACAGATTTCAACGCCACAGAGGGGGGCACAATTGGTAGCCTGATCCAGCCCGTGACCAAACTGTCAGGTACAGAGTACGACGTGCCGGTGCAGATTTTGTCTGGTGAAGGCTCCCTCCGCTTAGACTTGTATAGAAATGCTTCCCAAACGGGCATCATGGACCTTGCGGGAAATGGGCTGAACACCCTCTACAATACCGGTGAATCTTATACTATAGATCGAACCGCCCCAGCCGCCCCATCCCAGCCTGATCTGCTTGCCTCCAGTGACTCCGGTGCCAGTGATTCTGATAACCTAACCAACCAATCGAAGCCCACCTTTACAGGTACCGCGGAAAAAGGGGCTAAGGTGAAAGTATTTGCGGGTGGGGTAGAGATTGGTTCGGCCGTGGCAGATGCAACCTCTGGTATTTGGCAAGTTTCCTCCAGTTCTGCTCTTGCGGATGGCCCACATGCCATTTCTGCCACGGCTACTGATGCGGCGGGCAATGTGAGCCCTGGAAGCACCACCCTGGCTATTACAATAGATGCCACGGCCCCTGCCAAGCCTGTTAAGCCAGACTTGATGGCCTCCAGTGATACAGGGTCCAGTGACTCAGATAAATTGACCAATGATACCACCCCAACACTTACAGGAACTGCCGAGGTGGGTACCACTGTGCATGTATACGCTGGGGCGGTAGAAGTGGGATCTGCCACGGCTGGGGCAGATGGCTCCTGGCAAATCACTGCCACTGCTTTGACTGCTGGGGTATACAGCTTTACCGCTACCGCCACAGATATAGCCGGAAACACAAGCGTTGCCAGTGACGCGCTTTCTGTGACAATTGATACAGATAAACCCACGGCTCCGGTCATTGCCCGTATTGCTGATGATTCTGGTGTCAGCAACAATGACGGCCTCACCAATGACCAAACCCTAACCCTGAGCGGTACTGCAGAGGCGAGCCTGTGGGTAAAGATATATAATCTAGCTTCAGGCTCCTTGGTAGGCAACGCTACCGCTACGGCCAGTGGTAACTGGTCTGCAGCACTTCCAACCCTAACAGAAGGGGAGCATACGTTTTATGCAATGGTGACTGACTTAGCGGGCAACGAAAGTATCGCCAGCAACACCTTTACGGTTACAGTAGATCTGACCAAACCTACTATCACTGAAGTAGTTCTCCCTGCCGCCAAAACATACGGTGTTGGAGAACAACTGGACTTTAAGGTAAAGTTCTCAGAAATGTTGAGTGCCACCGGGTTCCCAAGACTTACCATTACCGTTGGCTCTACCTCCAGAACCGCTACCTGGCAGAACCAGGTGGAGTCTAATGAATGGGTATTCCGCTACACCGTGCAGGCAGGAGATCTTGATGTTAACGGAATCGCTTTTGCCCTGAATGAACTAGTGGTGCCTACCGGCGATGTGTTTGACCGGGCAGGCAACAGCCTGGTGCGGACGTTTACCCCAGGTGCCATGACAGATATTCTGATAGATGGTGTGGCACCTGCAATTACCTCTGTGTCAGTTCCTGCCAACGCTACCTACGTGAATGGGCAGACTATGAATTTCACCGTGAACTTCACTGAGCCGGTGACTGTGGGGGGAAGCGGTTCCCTGGGGCTTGATTTTACCCCAGATGAGGGAGGGACTCAAACGGCGGCTTACGTGTCTGGCAGCGGTTCTTCTGCGCTGGTATTTCGCTACACTGTGGCCGAGGGAGTGAAAGATGGGAACGGTATTCAGCTAGCCTCTAGCCTAACCCTTTCTGGCGGCATGACCCTAATTGACGCCCCGGGTAACAATGCCAATACGCAGTTGAACAACGTTGCCTCTACCACCGGGGTGCTGATAGACGGCACTGCCCCAAGCGTACTCTCTGTGACGGTGCCTGCCAATGGAACTTATGTGGCGGGAGATAACCTGGACTTCTCAGTCACCTTCTCCAAACCAGTGGAGGTCTCGGGCGGAACACCTGGTTTGCCTATCTCCATTGGTACTGAAACCGTTCAGGCAACCCTGACGGGAGGAAGTGGCACTAGCACCCTTTCGTTCCGCTACACCGTGCAGAACAATGACTTTGACTCGAATGGGATCTCACTGGCTGCCTCTATTGCATCCAGCGGCGCAACCTTGAAAGACGCTTCGGGTAACGCGGCCAATCTGACTCTGAAAAATGTTCCGGCAACCAGCGGTGTTTTGGTAGATGCCGTGGCCCCTCAATTGACAGTGGTGAACATCGCTTCCAGCAATGCCAACCCGGCCAGAGCCAAAGTAGGCGATGTGGTGACCGTCACTATCACCGCCAATGAGCCTATCCAGGCACCAGTGGTGACCATTGCCGGGAAAACCGCAACTGTCTCCGCAGTAGGTACTTCCACCAGCCAATACACGGCCAGCTACACCATGACTTCCGCTGAGGCGGAGGGGGCTGTGCCTTTCAGCGTCGCTTTTAAAGATGCCATTGGCAACACAGGTGCCGCAGTAACGGCTACCACTGATAACAGCAGCGTGGTGTTTGACAGAACGGCACCGGTTCTCAACTCAGTAACCATTGCCTCTAATAACGCAGACGCCGCCAAAGCCAAGGTGGGTGACGTGGTGACCGTCAGCTTTACCGCAAATGAAGCGATCAGAACGCCTAACGTTACTATTGCAGGGAACGCCGCCACGGTGACAGCTATTTCAGGCAACAGCTACAGTGCCGCCTATACCATGGCAGCTAATGATGTAGAGGGAGCCGTGGCTTTCCAGATTGATTTCAGTGATGTCACAGGGAATGCGGCCACTGCGGTCTCAGCTACCACAGACAATAGCCTGGTATTGTTTGACAAAACCAAACCTGCCTTATCCTTCGTGGCTATTGCCTCCAGCAATGCAGACGCCACTAAGGCCAAGGTAGGAGACGTGGTAACGGTAAGTTTCACGGCAGATGAAGCGATCAAAACACCCACCGTGAAAATCGCAAACCAAGCTGCCGCTGTGGTAGCAGGCACCGCAGCAAACAGTTACACCGCTACCTACACCATGGCTGCCTCAGACCCCGAGGGGAATGTCGCCATCAGCATTGCCTTTCAGGATGTGACAGGAAATGCCGGAACCACGGTAACAAGCACTACCAACAACAGCCGCGTGGTGTTTGACAGAACTTCTCCGGTGCTGGCTTCGGTGACCATTGCCTCTAACAATGCAGATGCGGCCAAAGCCAAAGTAGGGGACGTGGTGACCATAAGCTTTACAGCTTCTGAGCCTATCATGACGCCTACCGTGTCTATAGCAGGTCATGCCGCCACGGTGACCTCTGGTGCCGTTGCCAATAGCTATACGGCTGCATATACCATGGCTGCCAGTGACCCTGAAGGTCCGGTAACTTTTGAAATCAAATTTACTGATGTAACCGGGAATGCGGCAGTTGCCGTAACGGCTACCACCAACAACAGCCGGGTGGTATTTGACAGAACTGCTCCTTCCCTGACTTCGGTGGCCATTGCCTCCAGCAACGCAGACGCCGCCAGGGCGAAAGTAGGTGATGTAGTGACGGTGACGTTAACGGCCAATGAGGCAATCATGACGCCAATAGTCACCATTGCGGGTCAAACTGCCACTGTTACAGCCGGCACAGGGAATACCTATACGGCCAGCTACACCATGGCCGCCACAGATGCAGAGGGCACAGTAGCTTTCAACATCAGCTTTAAAGACGTGACAGGCAATGAGGGGGCAGACGTGAACCGCACCACAGACAACAGCCTGGTAGTGTTTGACATTACAGCCCCTGTGTTAACCTCTGTAGCTATTGCCTCCAGCAACGCAGATGCCGCCAAAGCCAAAGTGGGCGATGTGGTAACGGTGAGCTTCACTGCAAATGAGGCAATCAAGACGCCAGCAGTGACCATTGCCGGAAATGCCGCCACGGTAACCGCCGGTACAGGCAATGCCTACAGCGCCGCCTACACCATGAAAGCAAATGATACCGAGGGCACCGTAGCCTTCAGGATCAACTTCGCAGACGTAACGGGCAATGCGGCTACTGCTGTAACGGCTACCACCAACAGTAGTAGTGTTGTATTTGATAGAACCGCTCCAGTATTAACAGCTGTGACTATTGTGTCTAACAACGCCAGTGCCACAAGGGCAAAAGTAGGGGATGTTATAACGGTAAGTTTCACTTCCAATGAGCCTGTCATGACCCCGGTAGTGACCATAGCCGGAAACGCGGCCACCGTTACTGCTGGTACTGCCGCTAATAGCTATACTGCCACCTACACCATGGCCAGCAGTGACCCTGAGGGACTGGTAGCTTTTAATATTAGTTTCACAGATGTGACAGGTAACCCGGGGGCAGCGGTAAACACCACCACCAACGGCAGCAGCGTACTCTTTGACAGAACGGCTCCGGCCGGCTATGGGGTGGCCTTTGTGCAGAATATGGTAACGGTGAACAACAGCAGTGCCATCACACTACGGGTAACCAATGCTGAACCAAACATCCCTTACAGCTACACGGTCACCAGCGCTGCGGGCGGTACTCCGGTGACGGGCTCGGCTACTGCCATAACTGGTAACTTTGACATTGCTAATGTAAACCTGAGTGGCCTCAATGACGGCATGCTCACGGTCACATTCTTCCAGACCGACCTGGCGGGCAACCGCGGAGCAAACGTCACGGCTCAAGTAATGAAGTACCGGAACATGGTTTCTGTTGCAAGACCGGCTGCTTTACAGGTTCCTTACCGCACCACGTTCGCGCAACTAACCAAGCCTGCTACGGTTGAAGTGAGCTTCTCTAACGGCAGCAAGCAGCAGGTGGCCGTTACCTGGCTGCCAGGTAATTATAGCACAGACGGGAAGGGAGCCGGTGAGTATGTGTTGACAGGAACCCTTGCCGTACCATCAGACGCTACCAACCTCTCTAACCTGACGGCGGAGTGGACGGTGCGCATCATGCCAAACAAAGCGCCTACTGATATCACCTTAAGCAAATCTTCTTTCCAACCAGACATCAAAGAAGACCAGGCCATAGGTGCTTTCACAACGGTAGATGAAGACGATCCATATCCTGGAGACGCAGCACACAATTACGTTTTGGTGGATGGAGTAGGAAGCACAGATAATTCAATGTTCACGATTGTTGGGAATCAACTGTTCCTCAAGCGTGGTGTGAATCTCTACGGCAGGACGCAGTTCTCCATTAGGGTGGAGAGCAGAGACTCCTATTACAGCGTTAATCCAAATAATAAATTCTCAAAAGTCTTCACTATCACCAAAGAGGGATATGATACAGCTGCCCCTGACCTGAAAATTGTGAATGCCTTCACCCCAAATGGCGACGGCAAAAACGATACCTGGAGAATTCCAGAGCTGGAGTACTACAATAACGTGGAGATTCAAGTGTTTGACCGCTCCGGGGTGTTGATCTTCCAGACCAATGATCCTACCATGAAGTGGGACGGACGGAACAAGAACGGCCAGGTGCTGGCTGGTCCTTACCTGTACGTCATCCATATCAAGGACATCAACTACGTGAAGAGAGGTACTGTGACCATCCTTAAAAATTAATGAAGATGAAAAAGCTGACCATATCCTTTTGTATACTGCTTTCCGCTCTGGGCGTCTCTGCCCAGAACCGGAAGCACATTGCCAACTTCTCCCTGTTTCAGCAGTACTTTAATCCGGCACTCACCGGCTATGAGGGTTCCATGATCAAGACATTCTACCGTGATCAGTGGACGGGGTTTGAGGACGCACCGCGCACCATCTTTGCCTCGGTAGAACTGGATGCCGCTGACATTTCAGCCTGGCGGAAGACCGACGTTCTGAAAACCCGCGAGGATGACGCTTATAACAGACAGGCCGGGGCCAAGCACGCCTGGGGGCTTTCTGTGCTGCATGACAGCTTCGGGCCGTTTGCTGAGAGTCAGGTGTTCCTGAGTTACGGTTCCCGTATTCGTCTGTCAGAAAAACTGAGCCTCAGGGCGGGGGCTGCCGCCACCTATTCCCTGACGCGCCTGAACGGGAATAAGCTGATTTTAGATGAGTCTGGTGACACCGAGTTTGATGAATACATTGGCAAAGAAGGGCGGGTGAATAAACTGGATGTGAACGTAGGCGTGATGCTGACTGGTGAGAACTTCTACCTGGGCTATGCCTTGCAGGATGTTGGGCAAGGGGGACTAACCTCTGGGAAGGAGTTCCTCAATGACACCTACGCCCTGCAGCACGTGGCGCAGGCCGGCTACCGGGTGGCGGTGTCAGAGCAGGTGGGGCTGGTAGCCAACAGTATTTTCCGGTATGACAGCAATCTGAAGGAAACGGTAGAAGTGCAGGGCAAAGCTGTCTTTCAGAATATGTTCTGGGTGGGGGGCGGCTACCGCCATGACCTGGCCTATACCCTCAACGCGGGGCTCAGGGTGAGCCAGTTCAGAATAGGGTATGTGCTGGAGAGGCCAACCGGCGACGCCTCTATCATTGGCAAGAACACCAGCGAGTTTATGGTGACGTACAACCTGTTCCAAGTGAAGTACCCTAAGCTGGGTAAAAAAGTAACCATGTGGTAACCTGCGCTACCTAGAGTCTATGAAAAAAACCATCTACACCATTGCCATATTACTGTCATCTGCGGTTTATGCACACGCCCAGACGGCTATCAAAGAAACCAGAGAGAACATTGCTGACTTGTTTATTGTGGGGGAGAACCTTGTGCTCTACACCATCAAAGAGAAAGACGGCCAGTACCTCTACTCAGAGAGAAAAGGAGACCAGAGCACCTTTAAAAAGGAGACTTCTTTAAACGGAGGGGCCGTAAATGCCCTGATAGGCTCCAGTGCCGGGGGAAACGAGGTCTATGTCTATCAGAAGACCGGGCGCAAAGACCATAAGATTGTTATCTACCGCTGGGACGGTGCCAGTTTTCAGAAAGCAGGGGAAAAGCCGTTCCCAAAAATCAAGAACAACTCCTATAACTTGGGTGCCTACCTATCACCAGACCAAAACACGTTATTCATGGCCGCTGACTTGGGCAGGACCAAGGGGTATGATGATATTTATCTGAGCAAGTGGGAGGGGGGCAAGTGGTCTAAGCCAACCGGTCTGGGCACCCCACCCAATACCAGGGAAGCGGAGTTTTCCCCGTATGTGATGAATGACTCCCTGTTCTTCTCCCGCAAGAGCGGTGACCAGGCCTCTGTGTATTCTATGCCTATTGGGGGTGGCTCCAAACCTACTGGAGAGGCGGTAAAGTTCAGTACACGGGTAAACAGGGAGAATGCCTTTAATTCTGCTTATAAAAGGGTGGGGGAGAATGAGATGTGGATCACCCGCACCGCAGACGGCAACTATACTGCCTATGTTAATGGCCCCGATCCAGTAGTGTCAAAGGTTGAGTTAGAACCCGCACCGGAGCCGGTTGCCATTGAGCCTGCTGCTGTTCCTGTTCCTACTACCCTTACCGTTTCCTACGGCTTTAACGAGGTCTACATGACTGATGCTGCGGCGGCTGAACTTGACGGTTTCCTGGCCCAATTGCCTGACGGGGCTTCACTCTGGGTGAAAGGTTACTCAGACAACATTGGGCCGGCCAAAGGGAAAGTCAGGGTAGCCCAGCAGCGGGCCAGGTTGTTGCAGAAGTACATAGAGATGAAGCACCGCCAACGCAGCTTTAAGTTTGAGACACAATCTGAGGTTCTGGGAAGTAGAGGTCCTGAAGCCCGGAAGGTAGAGATTCACCTGCACGCCAGATAATGCATAGCCCACTATTGCAAGAAGAGAAGGCTTCCTGATAGGGAAGCCTTCTCTTCTTTAAGACCCTCCCGGCAGGGGGCAACTGTCTTAAAAAGTAGCATTGAAACATGTTCATTGCCCAGGCATGGGCTCTTCTTCTATTTGGCAGGAAGTAGTAAGAAAGAAGCAGATGCTGTTACCGGAAAGGGACAGGCGGTTTGCCCTTTAGGGCTAAAAACCGTATTATTGCAATAATGCTAAACTTGGTTTTCAGGAAAATAAAACAGCCTCTCAAACTTCCGCTCATGGCGGTGATGCTGCTTTGGGCACTGACGCTGCCGGGGCAGGAAACAGAGGTTTACAAATTTCTGCTAAGCTGTTCTACCGGGAAACCGGCTCCGGAAGCCAATACTCTGAAGGCACGGGAAAAAGACCCAGAAACAGCGCAGGTGCAGCAAGAGGCTGTACATGTCTTCGCTGATGCCAAAGTGTCACAAGCACCCTCTCTGCAGGTTGCCCCTGCCTTTTTACCTGCAAGCATTGATTTGTCTGCCCTGTGGGCTTCTTCTTGTTTTTCCCCGGAGCAAATATGTCTTTTTCTGACTAAGGTTCCCGCGTTAAAATTCCTTCTCTTTTCCCTTCAGCCCAACGCCCCGTAGCGTTTCACCCTGCTGCCGCCAGAAGATGCCCTGTCATTACTTGCTGTGGTCCCCGTTCCTGCTTTTTACGTATCTATTAGTAATCTATTTTCCGCTTTAGTGCGGAGAAGGGAATCCTGTATTCTGTAGAAAGTGGTCTGCCCTCTTCTTTAAATAGAATTCTTACACACCAGTCCCAGATTTGCCAGCTCCAGTGTAGTTGGTACTTTTTGGCAAACAGCTGTTGCCCTCTTCTTTTATACGGGCAGTTGAATCTTCATTACACTTCTTACCATGACGCATTTACCGCATTTGATAACTGATCTGGGATTGATACTGGGGGCTGCCGGTATCACTACCCTTCTATTTAAAAAACTGAAGCAGCCTTTGGTGTTGGGTTATATTATTGCCGGGCTCTTGGTGGGGCCGCACGTTGCCCTATTCCCCACCATCATTGAACTGGAGAATATCAACATCTGGGCAGAGATTGGGGTGATCTTCTTATTGTTCAGCCTGGGGCTGGAGTTCAGCTTTAAGAAGTTAGTGAAAGTGGGTGGGGCCTCTTCGGTGATGGCCTTGATAGAAGTAGTAGTCATGCTGCTGCTGGGCTACCTTACCGGTAAGATTCTGGGCTGGTCTACCATGGACAGCATTTTCCTGGGCGGGATTCTATCTATATCTTCTACCACCATTATCATTAGGGCATTTGACGAGCTGGGCGTAAAAACACAGCGTTTCGCCGGGCTGGTATTTGGGGTCTTGATTGTAGAAGATCTGGTGGCCATTTTGCTCATGGTGTTGCTCTCTACCCTGGCGGTAAGCCAGCAGTTTGCCGGCTCAGAAATGCTGGCGGCGGTTTTAAAGCTGGCCTTCTTTCTGTTGCTCTGGTTCCTGGGAGGGATTTTCCTGATTCCTACGTTCCTGCGCAAGGCCAGCAAGCTCATGAATGATGAGACCTTGCTTATTGTGTCATTGGCCCTATGCCTGCTCATGGTTATTCTGGCGGCGCAGGCGGGCTTTTCTCCCGCATTAGGCGCTTTCATCATGGGCTCTATCCTGGCTGAGACCACCAAGGCTGAAAAGATTGAGCATCTTGTTGCCTCGGTGAAAGACTTGTTTGGGGCAATCTTCTTTGTGTCAGTAGGTATCTTGATTGACCGGCAATGATGGTGACCTATGCCGGGCCTATTGCATTGATAACGCTTGTCACACTGGTGGGGAAAGCCATTAGTATTACCGGGGGCGGGCTTATTTCTGGTCAAGGGCTTAAAACGTCTATTCAGAGTGGCATGAGCGTGTCTCAGATTGGGGAATTCTCCTTTATCATTGCCACGCTGGGGCTCACGCTCAAAGTTACCAGCGATTTCCTGTATCCGGTGGCGGTAGCGGTCTCAGCCGTTACTACGTTTACAACTCCGTACATGATCAAGTTCTCTGAGCCTCTTTATCGGTTGGTAGAAAGATTACTTCCGGCCAAGTGGCAAAAGTCCCTGAATGAGTACAGCTCAGGTACCCAGATCATTTCCACCACCAGTGACTGGAAGCTTGTGTTGCGGTCATACGTGTTGCATATGGTGGTGTACTGCGTCATCATCATCAGTATCATACTCTTGTCTGCGCAGTATCTTAACCCGTTTATTGTAGAGAATGTGGTGAACGGAAATTGGGGAGATGTGGTCACTACAGCCATCACGTTTTTGGTGATGGCACCGTTCCTGTGGGCCTTGGCCGTTTACCATCCGCAGAAAGAGGCGCAGGGCCGTATTTGGGCTAACCGTAATTACCGGAGCCTGGTCATTGTGCTGGAGTTTGGGCGGGTGGCGGTGGCCATTCTGTTTATAGGGGTGTTGCTGAACCAGTTCTTCTCAGTGCAATTGGCCATTGTGGTAGGGCTGGTGATGGTGGCGTTCCTTATGATGTTCTCCCAGAAAATTCAGCAGTTCTATATCAGGATTGAAAACCGGTTTGTGAAGAATTTAAATGCGAGGGAGCTGCAGGAGGCGGTCAGAATGCACCATACTCTCACCCCTTGGGATGTTCACCTTACCAGTTTTGAGATTGACCCTGGATCTGCGGTGGTAGGTAAAAGCCTGCTTGACCTGCAGGTACGGGAGAAATACGGAGTGAATGTAGCCGTCATTGAACGTGGCGACCGCACCATTACCGCCCCCACCAGAAACGAGCTGATCTTCCCCAATGATAAGGTCTTTGTGGTGGGGGAGGAAAGCCAGACAGAAGCGTTCAGGCAATTCATCCAGACGCGGTCTGTCCTGACCTCCTCACAGGAGGAAGAGCGTGAAAGCGTGCGGCTCCAAAAGCTCCAGATCCGTGCTGGTTCTGTGCTATTGCATAAATCCATTAGAAATTCTGGCGTGCGTGAAAAAACCAAAGGCCTCATAGTTGGGGTGGAGCGCAAAGGGCGGCGCATGCTCAACCCAGACTCAGAGCTGGTTTTTGAAGAAGGGGATATTGTCTGGATTGTAGGCCTGCCCCGCAGAATAAAGCAGCTGGAAGTAGCCTCCCCTGAACCAGGCATACCTGAAGCCTTGGCTTAGCATATAATAGGGAACCGTCACTTTAATCTTTAGCAGTCTTCAGTTAAATAGTAACACAGTTTGCTACCGGTTTTAAACCCACCCCTGCCTCTCCAGAGAGGGGATTCCCCCTGATGATTCAGAATTGCGTTCCCTGGAGGGGTGAAAAATTCTTTGCCACATTTTGATTCACCAGTTCATAAAGCGCAACTTGAAATACCCTAAGCCCTGTTTTCGGGCTGGTTTTACAAAATCAGCCCGAAAACAGGGCTTGGGTTTCTGAAAGGGAAATAGGCAGAAGCATCACAAGAGTTTAACACACCAGCAGATCTGGGCAGGGTGAAGTGCTGGCCAAGCAGTATTAGAGTTGCATGGCAGCGTTACGGAGAAAAGATGCGAATCCTGTTTTTAGAGTGCGCAGCGTCAAGTATCAGCTGAACAGGTTCATTAATAAATGGTGAGCAGAAAATAATCCCTTCATTATGGAGATAGAGCCGGTATAGAGCCTGTAGCTGGTTACAGTTTTCCTTTTTCTATCGTTAGGGCCGTGACTGACCCTGGCATGGGCGTAAGCATCCGCTTGTGCCGGCGTTTTGAGGCTACTTTCCCAAAAACAGCCCGGAAACAGAAATTTTACCCTCTTCAATACAGAAGCGGATGCTAGCGCCGTCACTTATACTAAAAAACTTTAAACAGTTTCCTTGTTTCTATTTTGATTGTGCAGGGAAAACGGGGCGCGAAAGGTTCTTCTGTACCGTTTTTGAGCAGCATTGCAGCGTTATGTTGTGAGGGAAAGGCAATGTCTGGCACATCAGATGTCGGTTTGCAGCGCAAAAAATCAGATTTCAACATGCTTTAAAAGTATTTTCCCTTGCCATGAAAGAGCCTTTTGTGGTGCAAACGTCTGCTTACGCCCACGTTTTTGGGCTACTTTTAGAAAAATAGCCCGAAAACAGAAATCCCCTTCCCTTGCGGCTGATTGAGAGAAAGGGAATTTAAAACAGGTACTCTGCGCAAGCTCTAATCTGGAACCCGTGTAGAGTTTCTGCTTTCCTTTCTGAAGGGGGGGCTGCAAGCGTCTTCTTGTGCGCTGCCGTTTTAGAGCTACTTTTCAGAAAACAGCCCTAAAACAGGGCGCAGGTCAATTCTTACTGCACTAGTTCACCCTGCGCCCTGGATAAAACGAAAGATTCAAACCAGCCTTTTCAATTCACGCTGCAATCAGCCTCCGCGAGAACTAACCTCGGGCCTTTGTCTGACTTCATTGCACCAAGCGGTCCAAAATTCCTTTGCCAGAAACTTTCACCGGCCGTGTGCGCCTATCTGTCCAAAATGGTGAAAATGCTCTGTACTTATGCAAGTTGGGGGGAAAGGCTATGGTTGCTGCTTCGCGTTTCTGGCTTGTTTTTCAGAAACTAAGCCAAAACTGGAAAAACTGTTTTGAAATGCGGTCTTGGCTTACTGTCTTAGGTTCCGTACAAAAAAATAGCCGGACCATTTGGTCCGGCTATTTTTTTGTGGGGTTACAGCGGGTTATTAGGATACAACCACAGGCTTGGCAGCTACCAGTCTCTCCTTGTCAACGTTTGTGGTGTCTACCACAATTGGCGAGGCAATGAACAGGGTAGAGTAGGTACCGGTTAAGGAACCCACCAGCATGGCAAAAGAGAAGCCTCTCAAGGTTTCACCACCAAAGATGAACAATACCACTACCACCAGTAACACGGTTAAGTTGGTGATGATGGTACGGCTGAAGGTACTGTTCAAGGCCGGGTTCACAATGTCTTTGAACTTAACGCGCGGGTTATCTTTGGTGTACTCCCTGATCCGGTCAAATACTACCACGGTATCATTGATAGAGTAACCAATAATGGTCAGGATAGAGGCAATGAACACCTGGTCCATCTCATAAGAAACCCCAAACAGGTTGGCAATGGTAAAGGCAGAGAACACTACCAATACGTCATGAATCAAGGCGGCCACCCCGCCCAGGCTGTACTGCCAGCGGCTGAAACGGAAGGCTACGTACACAAAGATTCCGGCAAAAGCCAGTAACACGGCAATTAACGCCTGTTTCTGAATGTCATCTGCCATAGTGGCGCCTACCTTAGAAGAACTTACAATAGTGGGCTTTTGAGCGCTGTACTGCTGTAATCCTTGCTCCAGGGCGGCCTGCACTGTCTCATCTGCCTGGGTAGACTCATCGGCGGCAAGGTAGCTGGTGGTGATCTTCAAGCGGTTAGAAGCGCCAAAGGTCTTTACTTCAGTACCTTTTCCCTGGAACTCATCATCTAGGGAAGAACGAACCTCAGAAGCCGGAACAGCCTGGGTGAAGTCTACCACATAAGAGCGGCCTCCTCTAAAGTCAACCCCTAACGGCAACTCACCTTTGATGAACACTGCTATAATCCCAAACAGAATAAAGGCAATGGAGAAGATATATGCTTTTTTACGGTTGCCAAGAATGTCAAACTTGATGTTCTTGAACCAGTTTCTAGACAGCGGCGTCTGCAGTGACAGCGTATTGGCGTTTTTCCCTTTGGCCATCCACTCAACCAACAGACGGGATACATAGACCGCCGTGAAGAAAGAGGTGGCAATACCAATCATCAGGGTAACGGCAAAACCTCTCACTGGGCCTGACCCGAAGAAGTAGAGGATAATACCAGCCAATAACGTGGTAACGTTGGAGTCAAAGATGGAGCTGAACGCTTTGCTATAGCCTTTTTTGATGGCTTCCTGAATATTCAGGCCAGCAGCCATCTCTTCTTTGATACGCTCAAAGATCAGTACGTTGGCATCAACAGACATACCCATGGTCAGCACCATACCGGCAATACCAGGCAAGGTAAGGGCAGCGCCAAACTGGGCCATGATCCCAATAATGAAGAAGATGTTGAAGAACAGGGCAATGTTGGCAATGAAACCACCTTTGTTGTAGTAGGCAATCATAAAGAGCACCACCAGCACCAGACCGGCCAATGAGGAAAGCAAACCTTGGTTAATGGCTTCCTGACCCAGAGAAGGACCTACAATGGCTTCTTCCACAATACGGGTAGGGGCTGGCATTTTACCGGCTTTCAAGATGTTGGCTAAATCCTGGGCTTCTTCAATGGTGAAAGAACCGGAGATAGAAGAGTTGCCACCGCCAATCTCACTCTGCACCACCGGGGCCGAGTACACATAGTCATCCAGAACAATGGCTACCTGGCGGCCAATGTTGTCACCGGTCAAACGCTGCCATTTCTTAGCACCGGCGGCGTTCATACCCATGGTTACCTCTGGGCGGCCAGACTGGTCATAGTCCTGACGGGCATCAGAGATATATTCACCAGACAAAGGAGCTTTTCCTTCGCGGCCTTTCTTAATGGCATACAGTTCAACAAACTCAGCCCCGTCATTGGCCACAATAGGTTTCACACTCCATAAAAACTTCAGGTTCTGCGGAAAAATGGCTCTTACTTCAGCTCTGGCCAACAGTTCATTTACCTTGGCGGTATCACGTACGTTTGAACCCAAGCCACCAGGGAGCGGCGTGAACAGACGCGCCAGCAGAGAGCTCTGGTTTGCGTTAAGCGAGTCTTTTTTTGCAGCGGTAGTGTCTTTTTTGCTCAGCTGGGCGGCCAGGGCAGTGGTGTCTGTGCCAGCGGCAGTCACAGCAGCGGTTGCGGTGTCAGTGGCAGAGGCAGAGGCAAGGGCGGCAGAACCGGCGGCTGAAGAACCCTTCAGCTTGGTGGCAGCCTCCTGTTTCACCAGATAGTCATTCAACTGGCCAAAGTACGGGCTGTACTCCTGCACGTTCCACACTTCCCAGAACTCCAGGTTGGCCGTTCCCTGTAACAGTTTGCGCACCCGCTCAGGGTTGTCAACACCCGGTAACTCAATCTGGATGCGGTTGGTGCCCTGCAGACGCTGTATGTTAGGCTGCGTTACCCCAAACTTGTCAATACGGGTGCTCAGGATGTTGAAAGAACGGGCCACGGCATCATCTACCTCGCGGTTGATCTCAGCCAGAACCTCTTTATCAGTAGAGTTGTAGTTCAGATTACGGGTGGTGCTGCTGGCGAAAAGCGAGGCCAGTTTGGCGTTGGGCTGCAACTCACGGTAGGTGCGGTAGAACAGGTCTACAAAGTTCTCCTGGCTGTTGGTTTGCAGTTGCTGCGCCTTTTTAAGGGCTTGCTCAAACGCCGGGTCTTTCTTGTTCACGGCCATGGCCCGGATAATCTCTACCGGAGAAACCTCCAGGGTCACGTGCATGCCGCCTTTCAGGTCAAGGCCCAGGCTCAGCTCTCTTTCTTTGATCTCCTGATACGTGTATTCGGCACCCAGGAAGTTGAAAACAGGCGCTCTCCAGACAGAGTCAAGATACGTTTGCTTCTTGTAAGCGTCTACTCCGCCAGTGGGGCTGGTGGCATACGCCACTGCTTTCTCCTCCACATTGCGGGAAACAAGCGAAAGGGATAGATAGTACACACAAAGCACGGTGACTATTACCGTAAGAAATACAATAAAACCTTTGTTACGCATAGGTTGGTTAAAATGAAAATAGAAATAATATGATAAGAAAATGTGGCTGGTACGCTGGCGGCCCATAGAATGGGCGCGGCTGTATGTAGCCAAACAGAATACCCCGGCAACCTGGGGCCGCAGAAAAGAATGAATGCCTAAGGGGCGTTGGGCGAGATAGGCAGCGTAGCCAGCTGCTGTAGATAATAGGCCCAGTATGGGATTCCGGCTTTGAAAGGCACCTGCTGCTGCACCGGGGCGGCAAATGTGAGGCGCTCAAACGCGACGGGTTCTACCAGGTTGAAGTCAACAAACGACGTGGTCGCCTCAAAAGAGACCTTTTGCTTGACAACCGTGGCGTCTTTGTCCTGGGCCGCTTTTCTCACCGCCGTCTGCTCAGCCGGAGTAGCCGCATGGGCATAGGCGGGCAAGGCTCGGTGGTTGACCGTAAGCACCAACAGCAGGGCTATGCTTGTGCAAAGCAGCCGCCAGTTGCGTTGTATGTAGTGCCCAGGTTTCATCTTAGTAAGCAAAGATAGGTGATTCTTAAAATAAAACAAAAGCCTCTGCTGTGGTCTGAACAGCAGAGGCTTCTATTTGGTTTGATATTTCCGGCAGGGCCAGCTTATTTTTTGATTTTGGAGTTCAGATACGTCACCAGCACCTCCAGGCCGCGGTCAAAGTGGCGGTTGTTGGGAATGATCACATCTGCGTCATTCTTGAACGGCTTAATGTATTTCTCATACGTGGGGGCCACGTGGTTGGTGTAGCGGTACAGCACATCATCCAGGTCATAGCCGCGCTCCACTTTGTCTCTGATGATGCGGCGCTGCAGTTTGATGTATTCTTTGGCGTCAATGTACACCTTCAGGTCCAGCAGGCGGGCCACTTCTTCAAAGTAAAACACAAAAATACCCTCTACCACCACAATAGGTGCTGGTTTAAACTCCAGAATGCGCGGAATGACACTGGCGTTGTTGAAGGTGTACTCCTTGCGCTGCACGGTATCGCCCAGGCTCAGCCTGAGAATATCATGGGCATAGGCGGCACTGTCAATAGAACCCGGCAAGTCAAAGTTATGAATGCCGTTGTCGTCTACCAGCTGCTTGTCGCGGTCAAGGTAATAGTTGTCCTGGGAGATGAGGCAGATGTCCTCTGGTGCAAACGAAGCCATTAATCTGCTCAGGAAGGTGGTTTTCCCTGATGCGCTTCCGCCCGTAATACCTACAATAAATGGCTTTTGATGCATAAATACCTGTTGCTTACGGGGTGCAAAATTAACTTTTTGTAAGCTTGCAGCCTAATGCAGGCTTAAAGAAATTCTGCATTACCCGCCCAGCGGAAGAAAAGGCAGCCAGATTTTCTGTTTTGGGGCTGTTTTGGGGCTGTTTTGGCCAAAACAGCCCCAAAACCAAGAAAAATAGCTCACGTGCCCGTCTGTACGTACCGGTGCCGCAGAAACGAGACCAGCTGCTGCACGGCCCGCCCGCGGTGGCTGATTTCGTTCTTCTCCTGGCTGTCCATCTCTGCGAAGGTGCGCTCATGGCCCTCAGGCACAAAGATAGGGTCATAGCCAAAGCCTTTTTCGCCGCGTGGGCTTTCTAAGATGTGGCCTTCCACAATGCCGTTAAAGAGGTGCTGCTCGCCTTCCTCTAAAATAAGGGCTATGGAGGTTCTGAAGCGGGCCTTCCGGTTTTCCTTGCCCTCCAGCCCCTGCAACACTTTCTGCATGTTGGCCTGGTTGTCACGGGCCGGGCCGGCGTAACGGGCCGAGTACACGCCGGGCTCCTGGTTCAGTGCCTCCACCTCCAGCCCGGTATCATCAGCGAAGCATAAAATTTTATACCTTTCCCAGATGTAGCTGGCTTTCTGCAGGGCGTTGCCTTCTAAGGTGTCCTGTTCTTCGGGAATTTCATCGGCGCAGCCAAGGTCCTGCAGGCTCACCAGCTCAAACGGTTCCCCCAGCAGGGCCCGGATTTCCTGCAGCTTGTGGGCATTGTTAGAGGCGAAGCAAATTTTCATAGTCTTGATCAGAGATGCTGTGTGGTTGAAAGCTTGTTTACGTTTAGGTATTGCCACCTATATATATGAGTGTAAAGTTCTGGCAAAGCCATTCTGGAGCAGTCTAGCAGCGCCCTGGCGCCAGACCAGGACCAAGTTAAGTCCATTGAAGCCGGTTTATGCGCAAAAAACAAAGGTAAACATACTCTTATTGGTAAGTATACGCGCTTGCCGCCAGACTGCCATAAACTTTTAACTTAAAGCAGCGGTGCCTGTCTGTTTTGGGGCTGTTTTTCAGAAAACAGCCCCAAAACAGACAGGCACCGCTGCAGGAGCGCTTTAACCGTGGTGCCAGGCGGGCGGGTGGTAAAAAGTATACTGGTTCTGCGCGCGGGGGAGTGGGATTTGGGCAGGTAAAAAGTATTTTTACCTTTCCTTAGCTGGTTCATCTTATCTTTGTGCCGTGATGGCCAGCAGATTCTGGGCAGATGTAACCCTATTCAGGTAAATCAGGTAAGGAGGAGAGCCCTCAGGCTTTCCTTTCCGTAGCCCCAAGACCGTACCCAAAAGGAGTCAACGCGCAGTGCCTGCCAGAGGCCATAAAGAAATCAGAAGTAACGGATGCAATCCAAAGACCAGGACAGTAACTCCCCTAAACAGCGAGACCATGTGATCTCCCCCAAACTGGACAGGGTATTTGCTGAGTTGTATAGAATTTACCAGTTCATAGCCCGCTTCTTTAAGGAGGTGTTTCTGCCCCCCTATGAGATGCGCGAGGTGATCAGGCAGTGCTATGAGGTGGGGGTGAAGTCGCTTCCGCTGATCTCATTGACCGGTTTCATCATAGGCATTGTGTTCACTAACCAATCGCGCCCGTCGCTGGCCGAGTTTGGCGCCACCTCCTGGCTGCCTTCCCTGATTTCCATTGCCATTGTGCGGGCCCTGGCCCCGCTGGTGACCGCGTTAATTGCCGCCGGCCGCGTGGGCTCTAACATGGGCGCCGAGCTGGGCTCTATGCGCGTAACCGAGCAGATTGACGCCATGGAAGTCTCTGCTACCAACCCGTTCAAGTTTCTGGTGGTGACCCGGGTGCTGGCCACTACGTTCATGATTCCGGCGTTGATGATGTACGTGATGCTGGTGGCGTTGCTGGGCGGTTTCCTAAATATTAACGCCAACGAGCAGACCAGCTTCACTACGTATTTTACGCAGGTATTTGAGGCCATTTCTTTCCTTGATATTTTCTCGTCTTTGATTAAATCAGTGCTGTTTGGGTTTACCATTGGCGTGGTGGGCTGCTACAAAGGGTATTTCTCATCTAAGGGAACCGAAGGTGTGGGCAAGGCGGCCAACTCCTCTGTGGTGACGGCCATGTTTTTGGTGTTCATTGAAGAACTGCTGGCCATGCAGGTGATTAATCTTTTCCGGTAGAAGACATGAAGAAACCCCCGCACCAAATAGATAAAAGCCAAAAGGTGATAGAGATAGAGGGCCTGCGCAAATCCTTCGGTGATTTGCACGTGCTTAGGGGCGTGGACCTGGACCTCTACAAAGGCGAAAACCTGGTGATTCTGGGCAAATCGGGTACGGGTAAATCAGTGTTGATTAAGATTATCTCCGGCCTGCTGCAGCAGGACGAAGGCCGGGTAAACGTGCTGGGCCAGGACGTAAACCAGCTCAAGCCCCGTGATTTAGACCAACTCCGGCTCAAGATTGGGTTTTCGTTCCAGAACAGCGCCTTGTATGACAGCATGACCATACGCGAGAACCTGGAGTTCCCGCTGGTGCGGAATCTGCGCAATTTGACCCGCAAGGAAATAAACGAACGGGTGGAGCGCGTGCTGGACGCCGTGGGGCTGCTGCAAAGCATTAACCAGATGCCGTCTGAGCTGTCTGGAGGACAGCGCAAGCGCATTGGGATTGCCCGCACCTTGATTCTCACGCCCGAGATTATGCTCTATGATGAGCCCACCGCCGGGCTGGACCCCATTACCTGTATTGACATCAACAACCTGATCAATGAGGTGCAGGAGCGGTTCCATACCTCGTCTATCATCATCACCCATGACCTCACCTGCGCCAAAACCGTGGGCGACCGCGTGGTGATGCTCTTAGATGGGCAGTTTCAGCGGCAGGGCACGTTTGAAGAGGTGTTCAACACCCAGGATGAGCGGGTGAAACTATTTCATGATTACAACTTTATAGATTAAATGGGAGCAGGAGATAATAAACGGTCCGTTATAGTTGGCATTTTTGTGTTTCTGGCCATTGTCATTCTGGTGGCCGGTATTTTCATTCTGGGCGGAAAGCAGAAACGCTTCGGGGATTCTATTGAGGTGACCGCCCTGTTTGATGACGTGACCGGCCTCAAGAAAGGCAACAACGTGATCTTCTCAGGGGTGAAAGTGGGCGTGGTGAAAAGCATTGCCATCAGCGGTGAAAAACAGGTGGCCGTCAGTTTCTCCATTGAGGAAAGCGCGGTACCTTATATCCATAAAAACGCGTTCGCGAAGATTGGGTCAGAGAGCATCATAGGCAACCGCACCATTGTGGTGTACGGCGGCAGCGAGGCCTCCCCCGCCATTGAGACCGGCGATATACTTAAAACCGAAGCCCAGCTCAGCACCGAGCAGATGATGAAAACCCTGCAGGAAAGCAACCAGAACCTGCTGGCCATCACCAATGACGTGAAAGGCCTGAGCGCCAACCTCGCCAAAGGCGAAGGCATGGCCGGTGCGTTGCTCACAGACGAGAAGCTGGCCAACAACTTCAGAACCATTGTCGCCAACCTGGAGCGCACCACCGCCAGCAGCTCCCGCGCCGCGCAAGCCCTCACCCAGTTCTCAAATAAACTGAATACAGAAGGCGGCCTGGCAGATGAGCTGTTAACAGATACCACCGTCTACAACCGCCTCAAAAGCACCATGGCGCAGCTGCAGCAGACCATGACCACCGCCTCTGCCATCACCGGCAAGCTCAACGCCACCACAGACAAGCTCAACAGCCCTAACAACGCCCTGGGCGTGCTGCTCAATGACGAGGACTTCGCCCTTGACCTGCAGCTCACCATGCAGAACCTGGAGGCCGGCACAGACAAGCTGGACGCCAACATGGAAAGCCTGCAGCACAGTATTCTGCTGAACGGCTTCTTCCGGCGTAAAGCCAAACGCGAAGCCAAGCAGAAGGAGCGGGAGCAGCAGAAGCAGGAGCGCCTGCAGAAGCTGGAGGAAAAAAGGAGCCAGAAGAAGCAGCAGAACCAGAATAAGTCTGCCGCCCAGCCTGCCCAGACCCCAATTAAGTAACTTGATTTCTGTTTTAGCGCTGTTTTTAAGAAAACAGGCCAAAAACAGAAACCCAATAAAAAGAGCCTACCTGCAGGTAGGGCTCTTTTTTATTGGGTAGAAATCAGGGGGTTAGGCGTTGGCAGGCATGTTGTCCAGCACGTCCATCACTTCCCGCACCGCTTTCTCAGAGGCTTTCAAGAGGGCCATCTCGTCTTCGTTCAGCTGCAGCTCTATTACTTTCTCAATACCGTTCTTGCCTAGTACCACCGGTACACCCAGGTAGGTGCCGTTGATGCCGTACTCGCCTTCCAGCTTAATGCAAACCGGAAACACCCGCTTCTGGTCACGTACAATGGCTTCTACCATCTGGGCGGCTGCGGAACC
This sequence comes from Rufibacter ruber, assembly GCF_001647275.1. GTDB lineage: Bacteria > Bacteroidota > Bacteroidia > Cytophagales > Hymenobacteraceae > Nibribacter > Nibribacter ruber_C. Next base: position 27,196 of record NZ_LRMM01000051.1, read on the forward strand.
CGGCGCGTACCAGGCAGAGGTGCCCATCAGTTTCACCAGCTCGCCACCGCCGTTTTTGGTGCGGTCTACAATGGCGTCTAGTTTAGCAGAGTCAATCAACTCGGTTACCGGAATCCCGCCCACGGTGGTGTATCTTGGGAGCGGCACCATGGTATCACCGTGCCCACCCATCAATACCGCCTGAATATCTTTAGGCGACACGTTCAGTTCCTCAGCCAGGAACGCGCGGTAGCGGGCGGTGTCCAGGATACCGGCCATCCCCATCACCTTGGTGCGGGGAAGCTTAGACGTTAAATGCGCAGCGTAGGTCATGACATCCAGGGGGTTAGACACCACAATGATGATGGCCTCCGGGGAGTGTTTGATTACGTTCTCAGTCACCGAGCGCACAATGCCGGCGTTGGTGCTGATCAGGTCATCACGGGTCATGCCGGGTTTGCGGGGCAGGCCCGAGGTGATCACTACCACGTCTGAATTGGCGGTGCGGCTATAGTCATTGGTGACGCCCACGGTGCGGGTGTCATACAGGTTGATAGGAGATTTCTGCCAGATATCCAATGCCTTGCCTTCGGCGAAGCCTTCTTTGATATCTACTAACACTACTTCATTGGCAATTTCGCGGTACGCCAGCACGTCGGCACAGGTGGCCCCTACGTTACCGGCTCCTACTACGGTTACTTTCATTATGCTTAAATTTGGTTAGATGATATACTACGCGGTGAAGATAGGAAAAAGGGCGTCACCTGAAAATTATTTAATGGCTGATTGTTAATTGCTTTTTAATTGTTGATTGTCAATTGTTGTTTTAGGCCTGTTTCTTAGAAACAGTCTCTAAACGGCTTTCTCTTGGGTTCCTTCACAAATCGGTCAGCTTAAGCTGCTGCCTTTCTAACAATCAACAATTAACAATCAGCAATGAACAATCAAATTCGGGTCACGGTAATCTCCAGCACCTGCTGGGTATTCTCACTGATCTTGAACCGGTTGTCTGGCTGGTGACCAATGATCCAGGCCAGTGAGGCGTCTGAGACCAGCACCCACACGTCTGGCTTGAGGTTGGCGGGCACCTTCTTGTCAATGAGCAGGTCGCTCACCTTCTTCTTGCCGTTCATGCCCAGCGGGATAAACCAGTCGCCCTGTTTCCAGGGGCGCAGTTTGAGGGGGAACCTTACCAGTTCGGCGTCAAGGGCCACCGTGTCTTTGGAACGGGGTATCTTGTAGCCTTCGGCCGATTTGCGGGTTATTTTTGCCAGATAAGGTCCAAAAGTGAGTTGGGTGGCTTGTTCTGGCAGCGCCACGCTGCCAAACACCTCCAGGTTTTTGGCGGTGATCACCAGTTCCTCCCGGTCTTTCACCAGCACATGGGTGGGGGAGGCGAAGGACTTGCCTGAGAGGCCGGCAAAGGCGGCTGCTACCTCCTGCGCCTGCACGTAGGAGAACTGGAACGGTTTTAGCAGCTCATGCAGCAGCACTACCGGCGCGGGGCTTTGCTGCAGCGGCGCAATAGAAAGGTAGGTGGTGCCGTTCTCTGTGCGTTGCGTTTTTGCCCTGATTTCCTGAAAAGAGGCCAGAAACACGGCTTCTGCGCCCTGCAGGCGCTCCAGGGTCTGGGTAAACGTTTCCTCCAGGTTGGGGTTGAGCTGCTTGAGCACGGGAACCACCTCGTGGCGCACCAGGTTGCGGGCGTACTTTCTGCTTTCGTTGCTGGAATCTTCCCGCCACGCCAGGCGTTTAGAGGTGAGCCAGTCGTACAGGTCGTCTTTGGTGAGGGCCAGCAGCGGCCGGATCAGGTGCCCGTTCTGGGGCAGAATGCCGTGCAGGCCCGCCAGGCCCGTGCCGCGCACCAGGTTGAGCAGCACGGTCTCCAGCGCGTCTGACTTGTGGTGTGCCGTGGCAATGGCGTCATACCCCAGCTGGGTGCGCATCTGCTCAAACCAGGCGTAGCGCAGGGAGCGGGCCGCCATCTGGATGGAAATGCCTTCCTGCTGGGCAAAGGCCTCGGTCTGGAACTGCTCGCTGTAGAACGGCACGCCGTACTGTTTGGCCAGTTTGCGCACAAAGAGCTCATCTGCGTCAGACTCCTCGCCCCGCAGACCAAAGTTGCAGTGCAGCACGGCAAAGGGAACCTTTAAGCGGTGCAGCACATCGGCCAGTACCACAGAGTCCAGGCCCCCGCTCACGGCGGCCAGAATTTTAGTGGTAGGGGAAAGCAGCTGATGGCTGTCTATATAGTGTTGAACTTTCTGGAGCATATGTCAAAGAAGGTAAAGCAGAACGTGCCTTTTTTTGCCCATGAAGGCGGGAAACTCATTCTGCCGGGCGTCAGAGAACTGGTAGCCTCAGCAGGAAATGCGTTTCGGCTTTGCCGAAATCTCCGCTTTTTTAGGTGCAAAATCTATTTATAAGCAGGTTCTTAGTAATTTTGTTTCTATTGAATTGATTGAATGAAGTTCACAAAGATAGTTTTAGTTGCGCTTATCTCCGTATGGTCTATGGTTTCGGCCTGGGCCCAGCAGGGGCAGCGGGTAGAAGTTTCGTCCAGTACCCTGCAGGCGGGTACTTACAAGGGGGAGGAAGTGCGCAGGCTGATTGGCAACGTGGTCATGCGGCAGGGGGCTACCACCGTTACCTCAGACTCGGCCTACCAGTATGTGAAAGACCGTAACCGGCTGGAGGTGTTCGGGAACGTGCATATTACCCAGGAGACCATGGAAGCCACCAGTGCCACCGGTACCTATGACGGTACCAGGCGCATGGCCAACCTGCGCGGAAACGTGGTGCTGCGGGACCAGGAGATGACGCTGAACACCCCCACGCTGGAGTATGACCTGGACGCCAAGCGCGCCTATTACACCCAAACCGGTCATATTGTAGGGCCAGATTACACCATTAAAAGCCATTTAGGGACCTACACCACTACAGATAAAGTGCTAACTTTTAAAAAGGATGTAGTTTACACCAACACCCAGAATACCAAAGTGGTGAGTGATACCATGGCCTACAACACCATCAGCAAGGTGGTGGAGTTCTTTGGGCCCACCACCATCACCTCGCCAGACGGAACGCTGTTTGCTAACCGCGGCACCTATAACACCGTGACCCGGGAGGCCAATTTCAGGGGCAACGCCAGCATCAAGACCCCAGACTACCTTATTAAGGGCAATTCCCTCACCTATGACAAGCTGAAGGAGTATTACACTGCCGCCGGTAACGTCTCCCTCACCCATATTAAAGAAAATACGGTCATAACCGGACAGACAGCGCTGCATTGGCGGGGCCTGGGGCGGTCAAAGGTGTTTGGAAGCCCGGTCATGCGCACGGTGGCGGCCAACAGCAAGAACAACGTGAATGACACCATGTTCCTGTCTGCTGACACGCTGCTGGCGGTAGAGAACCGGGTAGATAAAACTAAGAAAGGGTTTGTGTACGCGTACCCAGACGTGCGCATTTACAAATCTGACCTGCAGGGAATCTGCGACTCCCTTACCTACAACCTGCAGGACTCCATGATTTACATGAACCGCAGCCCCAAACTCTGGGCCAACAAGAGCCAGATGACCGCAGACAGCGTGATCATGCAGCTGCGGGACAAGACACTGGACCAGATGCGCATGTTTGGCAACTCGTTTGCTATTTCACAGGATACGCTGGAGAATTTTAACCAGGTGAAGGGCCGTAACATGACAGCCCATTTTGCCGAGGGCAAAATCAGGCGCATAGACGTGAACGGAAACGGGGAAAGCCTCTACTTCGCCCTGCAGGGAGACAGTACCGTGATGGGGATGAACAAGGCGTTCTGCAGTGACATGCGCATGAAGTTTAATGATGGGCAGGTGCAGTCTATCACCTTTCTCACCGAGCCAGACGCCAAACTGATTCCGCCGCACGAGCTGGAGGAGCCTGAGAAACGGCTGAAGGGCTTTGTCTGGCGGGCAGATGAAAAGCCCACCCGGGCGTTTGTGCTGGAGAAAAGGGGCGTAGCCCGGAAAAAAAGTGACCCTGCCGCTGCTTCTTCCCCGGCTAGGGGGGCTAAGCCAGCGGCTGTTCCTCCCAAAAAGAACGGCGTGGCTGCTCCGCCGGCTTCTGCCTCCCCGGCTAAAGTAGCCCCGGTAACGCCCGCTAACAGAAAAGCAGTGCCAGCCACTACAACACCCCAGAGAAAAGGGGCTGCTGAAAAACTGAGGGTAGAGTAAACTATTTGTATACTGTAGGTTCTGGTAATTCGTTCTGGCAGTTGTAAAAGATTTTGTTTATTTTTGCGCGCTTATGACCAAACGCATTTTCTCCTTTTTGCCTTTTTTGCTCGCGCTGGTGCTGTTGGGCGCCTGCAGCAAATACAATAAGCTCCTCAAGAGCGATGACGTAGATAAAAAATACGCAGCTGCGCTGGAGTATTATGAGAACGGCAAGTATGAGCGGGCCGGTGCCCTCTTAGAGGACCTGATGCCCCTGCTGAAGGGCCGGAGTGAGTATGAGCGCGCCAACTTCCTGTACGCGTACACCAAGTACCACCAGCAGCTTTACCTGGAGAGTTCTTTCCATTTTATCACCTTTGGGCAGACGTTCCCCAGAAGCCAATACGCAGAGGAGGCGGCGTTTATGAACGCCAAATCCCTGACCAATGAGTCGCCGTCATACAACCTGGACCAGCAGAGCACCGTGCAGGCCATGAGTGCCTTGCAGGAGTTCATGCGCCGGTACCCGCAGAGCAAGTACATGCAGGAGGCCAACACCATCTATGAAGACCTGTCTAAGAAGATTGAGCTGAAAACATTTGATAATGCCAAGATGTATTACCAGCTGCGCTACTTTCTGTCTGCGGTAATAGCGCTGGATAACTTCAGAAAGAACTTCCCGTCTTCCACCTTAAATGAAGAGGCGGCTTTCCTGCGCATTGACGCCCAGTACCATTACGCCCAACAAAGTATTGAAAGCAAGCAGGCAGAGCGGTACCAGCAGGTGATAGAGATCTACCAGAACTTTGTAGATGCTTACCCAAACAGCAAGTTTCTGCGTTCCGCTGAAAACTTTTATGATTCCAGCCGTAAGGCGTTGGAGCAGCTAAACAAAACAGGGCAGCCAGCAGCGGCCACCGCCACCACTAACTAATTTTTGTAATCACTCAATTCAACAGATATATGGCACAAGTTCCAGCATCCATCGTTACCCGTAATATCTCTGACCTGGCCAAAGACACTGGCAACGTCTATGAGTCAATCTCTATCATCTCTAAGCGGGCGAACCAGATTGCAGTGAAAGTGAAGGAGGAGTTGAACTCTAAACTGGCTGAGTTTGCCACCACGGTTGACAACCTGGAGGAGGTGTTTGAAAACCGTGAGCAGATTGAAATCTCTAAATACTATGAGCGTCTCCCTAAGCCTACCAACATGGCCATTGAGGAGTTCGTTGAAGGAAAGGTGTATTTCCGCCAGGCAGATGAGGAGGCGCAGACTTCATCAGCGCTTTAAGCCTTTGGCCTAATGCTTAGGCATAAAAAAATCATACTGGGAGTCTGCGGTAGCATTGCCGCCTACAAAGCGGCGCATCTGGTGCGGCTCCTGATCAAAGCAGAAGCAGAAGTGCAGGTAATCCTGACCACTTCTGCTTCTGCCTTTATTACCCCTGTCACCTTGGCCACACTCTCCAAACGGCCGGTCCTGACCCATTTTGTGCGGGAAGACCAGTCTGGCCTGTGGCACAACCACGTGGAACTGGGGCTGTGGGCAGATGCCGTGGTGGTGGCTCCCGCCAGCGCCAACACCGTGGCCAAATTTGCCCGGGGCCTGTGTGACAACCTGCTCACAGCTACCTACCTTTCGGCCCGGTGCCCCGTGTTTGTGGCCCCCGCCATGGATCTGGACATGTACCAGCACCCGGCGGTGCAGGAGAATTTCAGGCTGTTGCGCTCTTACGGGAACCAGCTCATTGAAGCCGGTTACGGTGAGTTGGCCAGCGGTCTGGTAGGGCAGGGGCGACTGGCTGAACCAGAGGAGATTGTTCAAGTTTTAGAAAAACATTTCAGTGCAGAACGCCTTGTTTAGCGGAAAGAAAGTTCTCATAACAGCCGGGCCCACGTATGAACCCATAGACCCCGTCCGGTTTATTGGCAACCACTCTACCGGCAAAATGGGCTATGCCCTGGCCCGCAGGTTTGCTGAGCAGGGCGCGCAGGTGCAGTTAGTCTCAGGGCCTACATCCATGAAACTGGAGCACCCGCAGGTAGAAGTAATCTCGGTGATGACCGCAGATGAAATGTATGCCGCCTGCCAACAAAGGGCCGCTGCCGCTGATATATGGGTGTTCGCCGCCGCAGTAGCAGATTACAAGCCCAGCCGGGTAGCCCCTTCCAAAATAAAAAAAAGTGAGGCCTCTTTCACCATTGAGCTGGTAAAGAACGTTGATATTGCAGCGGCCTTGGGCAAAGAGAAGAAGACGGGCCAGTTTGCCGTGGGCTTTGCGCTGGAAACCGATCAGGAGCTGGAAAACGCCCAGGCTAAACTCCGTAAGAAGAACTTAGACATGGTGGTGTTGAACTCCCTGCGAGACCCGGGGGCCGGTTTCAGGCATGACACCAACAAAATCACCATTGTGAAGCAACACACCGTAGAGGAATACGCGCTTAAGTCAAAAGACGAAGTGGCTGAAGATATTCTGGAATCTATCAAAAAGGAATGGGCATGCGTGCAAAAATAGGGATAATAGCAGTCTTGAGCCTTTGTTTGCCCTTGCTGACCTGGGCCCAGGAACTGCGGTGCGAGGTGGTGGTGAACAGTGAACAGGTGCAGGTGACTGACCGCCAGATCTTTCAGGACATGCAGAACGCCATTTCTGAGATCATGAACAACACCCGCTGGACCAATGACCTGTACCAGAACGAAGAACGTATCAGGTGCAAGCTGTTTATCACGGTGAAGGGCATGCCGCGCATTGGCTTTTTTGAGGCCAATACCCAGATAGTCTCCAGTAGGCCCACCTACGGCACCGGCTATGAGACCACCGTGCTCTCTTTTGTAGACACCCGTTTTACCTTTGACTACACGCAGGCACAGCCATTGCAGTACGCGCCCAACACCTATACCTCTAACCTCACCGCACTTTTGTCTTTCTATGCCTACACTATTATAGGCATGGACAATGACAGTTTTTCCCGCATGGGGGGAGCCGCCGCACTGTCTGAGGCCAACAACATCCTGAACCTGGTAAACTCGGCCGGGGCGGCCTCAGAAGGGTGGACCTCAAACACAGACACCCGTAACCGCTACTGGCTGGTGAACAACCTGCTGGACCCGCAGTTTGAGCAGTTGAGGGCCGCTAATTACCTCTACCACCGGCAAGGGTTGGACTTGATGATTCAGGATCCTGAGAAGGCACGACAGAACATGTTGGAGGCGCTGCGCAACATTCAGCAGGTGGCCCAGCGGCGGCCGGGTACGGTAGCCGTGCGTTCGTTCTTTGAGGCCAAGTCCACTGAGCTGGCCAACGCCTTCGCCACGGCCACACCCGCCCAGAAGCAGCAGGCCTATGAACTGCTCACCCAGGTAGATCCCACCAACCGGGCCAAGTACGAGCCCCTGCTCAAGCGGTAGTTTCTGTTTTCGGCCTCTTTTCCCAAAAACAGGCCGAAAACAGAACGCTTAAAAAGAAGGGCTGGGAGCCGTTGAACAAATGTCAGAGGTTGGCCTGTGCTGTTGAAGTTGGCAACCAGCGAGCGGGAGTTGAGTAAAATAACTGCTGATTTCGCTATGTTTTTTAGTGTATAGACTAAATTAATTAGCATATTTGTTTGTTGAACATTCAGTTCAAACTTTCATCCTTGACACGGGTACATCTACTGTATGCTTGTAGATCTTAAGATAAAAAACTACGCCCTTATTGAGCAGCTGGAGCTGCAGCCGTCGCCTCTCCTGAATATTATTACAGGTGAAACAGGGGCGGGTAAGTCCATCATGCTGGGCGCCATTGGCCTTCTGCTGGGAAACAGGGCAGACTCAAAGCTGCTCTTCAACCAGGGGGAGAAGTGCGTCATTGAGGGAGCCTTCAATATTTCAGAATACCAGCTGGAGCCGTTTTTTGCGGAGGAGGACCTGGATTTTGAGCCGGTGAGTCTGCTGCGCCGGGAAATCACCCCGGCCGGAAAATCCCGCGCGTTTGTGAATGACACCCCCGTGACCCTGGACCAGCTCCGCCGCATAGGAGAACACCTCATGGACATTCACTCCCAGCATGACACCCTGCTGCTGGGGGACCCCGCCTACCAGTTGAACATCTTGGACCTGTATGCCCAGAATGATGCCCTGAGAACCCAATACGGCTCCGCCTACCGCGCTTTCAAGAAACTGGAGCGGGAGTACCGGGATCTGGAGAACCAGCTGGCCCAGAGCCAGAAGGAGCTTGATTACAACACGTACCTCCTCCATGAGCTGGCAGAGGCCAACCTGCAGGCTGGGGAGCAGGAAAGCCATGAGGCAGAACTGAAGCAACTGGAGCACGCTGAGGAAATCAAACTCAAGTTGACCCACGCGCTGCAGTACCTGTCTGAGAGTGAGTACAATGCCGCCACCGCCTTAAAAGACGCCGCACTTCTGCTGGGCCAGCTCACTGAGTACGGCGCTGATTACCAAAACCTGAAGGACCGCTTAGACAGCTGCCTGATTGAGCTCAATGACATTGCCGGCGAGGTAGAGGACGCGGAACGGCGCACAGAGGCAGATCCGCAGCGGGCAGAACAGCTGCAGGAGCGGTTAGACCTGATCTATACGCTGCAGCGCAAGCACCAGGTGCGCACCAATGAGGAACTCCTGGCCCTGCAGGCCGAATTGGAAACCAAGGTGGGCAGCGTCCATAATCTGGACGTGGCGCTGGAGAAGACTAAAAAAGCCTTAGACGCGGCCAGTGCCGAGGTGGAGACCGTGGCCGAACAGCTGTCCCAGAGCCGCACTGCTGTGTTCGCCACCTTCCAGGAAGAGCTGCACAGCCTGCTGACGGAACTGGGAATGCCCAACGCCCGCGTGGTGGTGGAGCATAAAACGGCCGCCCCCGGCCCCACCGGTATTGATGTGGTGAACATCCTGTTCAGTGCGAACAAAGGTGCCGCGCCCCAAACCTTGAGCAAAGCCGCCTCTGGTGGTGAATTCTCCCGTTTAATGCTTTGCGTGAAGTATTTGCTGGCAGACAAGACGGCGTTACCAACCATTATTTTTGACGAGATTGACACCGGTATCTCCGGGGAGATTGCCGTAAAAGTGGGCAAGATGATGCAGCAGATGGCGCAGAAGCACCAGTTGATCTGTATCTCCCACCTTCCGCAGATGGCCGCCCAAGGTGATACCCACTATTTTGTTTACAAGGAAGACCGCACAGACCGCACCATAAGCCGCATCAGGCAGTTGAGCCATGAGGAGCGGGTGCAGGAAATTGCCCAGATGATTGCCGGGGCCAACCCTTCAGAGAATGCCTTCCAGAGTGCCAAAGAGCTGCTGGCGCTGAATGCCTGATCTTTCTGTTTTGAGCCTGTTTTTCAGAAAACAGGCCCAAAACAGAAATGTTTCGTTCTCCCTCGCCCTGCCAAGTGGGACACAGGTACACCAGAAGGCGGGGTTCTATAGAGCTGATTACCTGATGAGCGCTGTCTTATAAGGCACAGAGGCCGGTTGCCACATCTGGATGGGTACTTCCCGTTGTGCGCGCAGGCGGGGGAAAAAACAGGTTATTGAAATTTGTATGAAGACTAAGGGGCCAGCCCCCTGAAATAGGTGATGTGCACTTATTCATCAAGAGCAGTACACCCATTAAACAGAAGCGCCGCCGGAGCAATTGGGCGGCGCTTCTGTTTTTAAGCTGTTTTTCAGAAAACAGGCCCAAAACAGCCAAGTAGAGACCTTGCTGCCATGGCTGGCCTATTCCTCCTCCTCCCGGTGTACGGTGTTGATGTCAAAGGCCGGTATGCAGACAGACCAGTATTCCACCTCCTGGTCAAAAGGGTTTGAATATCTGATTCTGGCGCCCGCCTTGATGAGCAGGGTCTGCCCCGCCGAAAGTTCTATGGACTCGCCGTCTATCTCTACCAGCTTCTTGCCCCGGAGCACAATGGTCACCTCATCAAACTCAGGGGTTTGGTGCGGTTCGCCCCAGTGCGGCGGGGCCACCATATGCGCTATACTGAAAGCCTGGGTACGGGTGCTGGCCAGCCCAAAATGCTCCTCAATCAGTTTTCCGTCATGGGTGGGTACCTTGAACGGCGCGTTCTGGAGAATGTATTTTTTCTCGCCCATGGGTTAGTTGGCAGTGCCTTTGGAGGTGGCGCATTCTCCTTTGGTGTACGAGGTGACACCGGCTTTTTCGGCCATGCAGTGGTTGCCGTAGGTTTGGTTGTCACAGCCGCACACGGGGTCATACTGCATGGTGCAGGCCCTTTCGGGGTCAATCTTGGTGGGGTCAATGCAGGCTTTCTCTTGCGTGCTTTTGCAGCCGGTTGAGAACAGGACTACCATCACGGGTAGCAGTAGGTGTAGTTTTTTCATAGCAGTGGGTATTGGTAGTTATACGGTCTGCTCCGGCGAAAGATAAGCCGCTTAGGGGGCAGGCTAAAGTAAAAAATTATGGCGCTGCCGCTTAAAACAGCTAACCTGGGACCGAGTAAATCCGTAAGTAATTTTATATATATGCAAATATATATTTATTGTGAAGCAAAACGGCGGCAGAGCCTTCTGGTTTACCCGCCCAGCTACTTACAACCTACAATAGAACCTTAACCCTTATTCATTTTCGTATGAAAGACAATTCAAAAATCTTGATCGCGGCCGCCGCTGGTGCCGCTGCAGGTGTTGTTGCCGGTATTTTGATGGCCCCCAGCACGGGCAAAGACTCCCGTGACGGCATTATGAAGTTTGCAAGCCAGCTGGCTGAGAACTTTGGCGGCCAGTTAACCCCTTACCTGGAGAAACTGGGTGGCTTGAGTGCCATGTTGAACGGTGCCGGTGGCGCTAACGGTTCTAGCGCGTCTGTTGGTGCTGATGCCACTACCGGAACCACGGCAGATGGTGCTGGTGCTCAAGGCTAAGCGCCGGCAGCCCGGGTGGGTTAGCCCAAAATAACCAAATGAGTTCTTTCCCGTTAAAATAGAACTGACGCTATATAGGGTTGGTATTTCTAACGGAAAGAACTCATTTTTTTTAAAGTACTACTATGAAAGACAACGGAAAAATCATTCTGGCTTTGCTGGCAGGCGCTAGCGCCGGTGTGGTGGCTGGTATCTTAATGGCACCTGAAGCCGGTGAGAGCACCCGCGGCAACCTGAAAAAGTCCGCCTCAAAACTGAGCCAGGGACTCAATGAAAAATTGCAGGGCAGCATGGACCAGTTGCAGGCCCTTACCGCCAGTGCTGGCGCCCTGGTAGGCCGCAAAGGCGGTTCAAAGGGAGCCGCGGCAGATGTGGTGAACACGGGTTCTAACACTACTGCTACCTCTCACCTGGACAATAACCCCACCGGCGGCAACGTAGATGCCGCTGGCGCTACCAGCTCCAGCCTGGGCAACACCGGCGGAACCAATGATGCCCCTGCCAGCAGCGGCAAAAAATCAAAAGGTGGCACCGGCGCATCAGGCAAGAAAGCCACTGATACCACCACCACAAAGGCCAAGTCTTCTGCAAGCAGCGGGCAGGGCTCTTCTAAGGGATCTGGCGGCGGTTCAAACGCCTCTGCCTAACTTTTTCTGCGGGCTTTGCAACTTTGTACGGGCAAGGCCGTTAAAGCAAGTAGATATGATTGGTTAAATAGTGAAAGCGAAACCGATGAAGGGATGCAAAGCAGAAGCTTGGCGTTGAAACTTAATATGAGAGATCGATTTAGATTTAGTTTTTAAGGGATACGTTGAGTGCGAGGTAGAACAACATCAAGTAAGTAGCAAAAGACGTTATTTAACCAATATAAGAAAGCCTTCCCAGACGGGGAAGGCTTTCTGCATTTACAGCCTTTCTGATTTTGGCCTTATTTTCAGAAAACAGGTTAAAAACAGGAAAGAAGTGATTGAGTAAGTGAGTGGCGCAGGAACGTTTAGAAGCAGGATTTACGGGATTTAGTGGATCTTCGGGGTTTAGTAACTTTCAAGTTTCGCTGGCGCGAGACTTCCGTCTCGTGACTGACCGTGCGGCGAGTCTCCAGACTCGCCGGGAACCACAAGATGGGAATTGGTGAAACAGGAGTCTGAAGACTCCACACACCCATCGGCACGAGTCTGGAGACTCGCGCCAGATATAATTGCCAGATAAAATCTCTTGTCTTTTCTACCAAACAGAAGGAAGTTACTTCCGTGGTTTTCTTCTGCTTGGTAGATGGCTGTTCTACCTTGAGCCGTTTCCCCTCATCCTACCCTTCTCCCAGAGGGAGAAGAACCCGCTTTTGCGTTTTCGGCCTGTTTTGGCCAAAACAGGCGAAAACAGAAATGCCGTCCCAATTAAAAGA
>NZ_LRMM01000052.1 GCF_001647275.1 Rufibacter ruber
ACTAAAAAAGCTGGTCTTGACCAGCCTTTTTTTAGTTGAAGTGATAGGGGAATTAATCTTTATCCCACCAAACTTTCCCATACAACGTATCTCCGCCATTCAATCTTTGAACCGCAGCATTGTAGTTAAGCCCGTTCAAGAAAACTTCATCAGAAGGGTACATCTGCCTGGTAGGCACATTGTTCCCTCCGGAAGTGGTGAAGTTATTGGGATAACCGGTTCTTCTCCACTCAGCCCAGCCTTCATAGCCATGCATGAACAGATGAATCCAGCGTTGTGTGCCAATCTGTTGTAAAGCCGTGGCTGCATTATACTGTACTTCTGGTTTCGCTAAGAAAGCCGCTACACCGGTAGTATTTCCCGTCCATTGCAACACAGAGTTCTGAATAGCTAAGTCATAATTTGTTTTCGCCTCTGCGTCACCTCCGGTAATCCAACCTAATTTGGCCGCCTCTGCTTTGGCAAACAAAGCTTGTGCATACGTTACCAAGTAGATAGGTGCATTTTGAGCATAGATGGCAGGCCCCATTAATGAGTAACTGTTTGTATTAGGCATGTTAGTAGTGGTACCTATAGGGAGGCCTATATATTCCCCTGAGGTTCTGGCAGGCTGGCCATAAACTACAAGCCGCGGATCAGCGACTGGTTTCATAACGTCTACTAAGGTTTTAGTCAAAGCCCACCACTCCCGGCTGCTGCCTACTACTTGGGCATACCAATAGCTTTGGTTATTGGCATCATTCAAGTGCCTGTAAATAAAGCTGTCTGCATTGCTCGTCATAATCCCGTCAGCAATGGCAGCGTTAAATTCAGTGTTGCCTTTGGTAGGATTAACTTTAGAGAGGCGCAATGCCATCAACATTCTAATGGTATTGGCCAGCTTCTTCCATTTTGCCATATCACCATTATAAATGACATCATTTGTTACGGCACCTCCCACCAACACTATCTGATCATTGGCTTCTTTTAGCAGAATGAATAAACTGTTATAGATAGACTCTTGGGTATCATATGTAGGCGAATATGCTGCATTTCCCCGCAGGGCGTCTGAATAAGGAACATCTCCCCACCTGTCAGTAATATGCCAGAAATAGTAGGCCTTAAGAATTTTTGCTACGGCTACTTGGTTTACCACTGGTCCCTGGGTGGCACTTAGCGTCTTTGAGTTCAGGACTTCCTCTATGTTCATCAACGGCCCCTGGTATAAGCTATAAAAGCTAGTCCCTCCGTTAGGATAAAGAGAAGCCGTGGGGTATTGGGTCTCAGCCAGATATTGCGCCATGAATTCACCTTGGGGAGAAGAGCCCAACCCGGGCAGTGCCAGCATAGCATTGGCCAGCAATTGCATGCCTGAGGCATTGCTAGGTGAGTTTGTGGTTCTGTTGATGTCTTCATCAAACTCAGTACACCCGCCCAACAGAAGGCTGGCGGCCAGTAACAGATATATTTTTTTCATGGTAGTTCTGATTAGAAAGTAATGTTAAGGTTTACCCCATAAGACCGTACGGTGCTCAACTGCCCAGACTCATACCAGCTGATGCTCTGCCCGCCGCTGGAAAGCTCTGCCGGATCCAGTCCCTTAGGGGCTTTTTGCCAGATTTGGGCAACGTTACGGGCTATGAGCGCTAAACCTACCCGTTCAAACGGCAGCTTGCCTAGTAAACTCTTATCTAAGGTATAGCCAATGCGCACCTCTCTCAGTTTCACATAGGAGGCATCATAAAGCCAGTCATCATATATTCTCCTGGCTACGGTTCCATAATAAGTTTGAGGGTTTACATATAAGGTAACTTCCTGGCCACCCACATCAGCGCCATTGACTTTTACCCCTGGCCCATAGATGCCATTGACTTTGATTCCTCCACCCTCAGCTACCGCATCTCTAATATTATGCCCTCTGTCATTCATCACTGCGGTTTCGGCCGCCTGCCCTGTCCTCATGGCCAACATCTTACTTCTACTGAAGAACTGGCCCCCAATCTGGTAATCAATCATGGCAGACACATCAAATTTCCAAAGCCTCACTGTATTCTGAAAACCGCCGGTATAATCTGGCAGAACACTTCCGAAGTTATGGGTGGCTGCGGTGTATAATGGAATACCATTCGCGTCTAACAAAATTTTACCGGTAGCTTCATCACGCTGATATGACTGCCCAATAAGTACACCAAAAGCTTGCCCTGCGTAAGAATTAAGGTAACTACTTGTAGAAGAATAACTCGTGGAGTAGTGTGGATACACCTCTATGCCTTCAATAAGCTCCACCACCATGTTTCTGTTTCTGGCAATGTTAAAGGTTACATCCCAAGCCAGATTCTCCTTCCTGATGGGGCTTCCTGTCAGGGTAAGCTCCAGCCCTTTATTTTCAATTAAACCGGCATTGACCGTTGTAGAACCATAACCGCTTGTTCCAGAAACGGTCAAAGGCATAACTTGATTCACATTTTTCTGTCTATAATAAGTAAAATCTACCCCTAAACGGTTTTGCAAAAACTTAAGGTCAATGCCTGCCTCATAAGAATGGGCAAAAGCAGGCTTTAACATAGGGTTATTTAAGTTATCTGGCACAAACAAGGTGTTTACATTAGTGGTACCACTAGTATAAACATTCCCCACACTATAGTATGCGGTAGTTTGGTAAGGGTCTAGGTCAGAGCCGGCCTGGGCATAACTTACCCGTATTTTACCAAAGGAGAGAGGATTCCAGTCTATCAATTCACTGAATACAAATGACCCTGAAACAGACGGGTACCAGTAAGAGTTGTTATCTGCAGGCAAGGCAGAGGAAATATCATTCCTTAATGAGGCGTCTAAGAAATAAGTATCTTTATATCCTAAAGATACCATGCCGTAAAAGCTCCGAACTTCTTTCCTTCTTAAATAAGAGGTTGTAGTGGGCCGGTTTACAGAACCTTCAATATTATAATAATCCACTGCTGAAAGTCCACCCACCGTGCCCATAGATAAATAAGTGTATCTATCTGTAAATAAGTTAGCACCTAGATTGGCATTAAGTGAAAAACCTCCCCACTCTTTTTCATACTGCCCCAGAAACTCATAGTTCATCTGCTGCCCCTCATACTTTCCAATAGAATACGCGGGAAACGCCTCAACACCGCCGAAACCAATTCTAGACTCAATATTTTGGGTAAATAAGTCCCCCCTTACAAATCCGCTGAGCTTTAATTCGGGCAAAACGGAATAGGTGACACCTACATCACCAAACACGCGGTTTCTACTATCGTTGATAGGATTCTCATAAGCTTCAAAGTAAGGGTTGTTCCAGTCATCTGGTTTGTAATTAGTCACAATACTAGCATTGGCACCAGTAAGCGGAATAGAACGGAGGCTCCAGTTCAGGAAGGTGCCATCTTCAAACTTATAATTTTTAAGCCGTTTCATGTCTACGTTTCGCTGAAACCACTGGGTGGTGTAGCGAGCACCGTACTCAGACCCCTGAGTAGGCCGTTGCGCCTTATTGGTGGCTATGTTGATATTAGTAGAGACATTCAGCTTTTTAGAAACATCTATTCCCGCACTTACCCCTATATTATTCCTTCTCAACCAGGTATTAGGCTCAACGCCTTCAATTCTGGTATCATTAAAACTTAATCTAAAGTTAGAGTTCTCGCCCCCGCCCGTAATGGTCAAACCATTATTCAAGTTGGTGCCCGTTTCATAATAATCCCTGATATTGTCTGGTTGAGGCAAGAAAGGAGTTTCTTTGCCAAAGTTCTCTTTATCCTGCGGATAGAAACTATAAAACTGGCGGGCAGGGGTTCCATCCATCTTAGGCCCCCAGCTTTCATCTACTTCAGTTTGCACTACTTTTTGACCGTTAGGCAAAGTGTTCCAGGTTTGTTTGGAACCACCCCCGTACAGGTTCTGCAGGGGCATAAAGTTACCCGCTTTCTCAATAGAGAAGGCAGAATTCAACTGCACTGTCACCTTCTTCGCTCCTTTCGCCCCCTTCTTGGTGGTAATCATGATTACGCCATATTGCCCGCGTATCCCGTACAAGGCAGAGGCAGCTGGCCCTTTCAATACGTTGATAGATTCTATGTCTTCAGGGTTGATATCCTGGCCCAAGTTCCCAAAATCAGCGCCGGCATCTCCTGCAAAGTTAGCGTTGGAAATAGGGGTGCCATCTATAACCATTAAGGGCTGATCATTGACACGAAGTGAATTCACACCTCTCAGCTTTATTTTCTGGGTGCCGCCCATGCTTGCTCCAGAAGAACCTACTACCTGTACACCAGCCACCTTACCAGCCAATGAGCCAAGAACATTCTGTTCCTTGGTATATGTAAGATTATTACCACTTACTTCTTGCGTAGAATAGCCTAAAGACCGTTCACTCCTTTGAATGCCCAAGGCGGTCACCACCACTTCATCCAGCAACTTATTGTCTGGGGCAATTGCAATGTCGAAACTGGACTCATTGCCTACGTTCACTTCTTTAGTTAAATAACCCAAGTAGCTTACTACTAATACAGGGGTATCCCCAGAGACATTTAAGCTGAAATTACCATTGGCATCGGTAGAAGTTCCGGAGGTAGTGCCTTTCACCACCACGCTCACGCCGGGCAAGCCGGTACCGTCATCTGCGGCAGTTACTCTTCCTGTCACCGTACGCTGCTGGGCAAACGCCACTTGCAGCACTGTGATCAGGGCCAGAAAAAGAAGTAAAGTTTTTTCATACTGTGTTTGTTTGTAGTTAGATGAGTAAGTAGAAAAGAGGTATTCTTGCAGTAGTTTATTGATTTATATAGTTATCTCCTATAAAAATCACCTAAAGTTTTAAAATATCTAATCAAATTAACATAATATCTATCAGTTTACTATTTGTGTATCTTAGGATTCACTTAGAATAGCGGTTCACTGGAACCTGGGGAGTTGCCCTGCCAGGAAGAGAGCAGAAAAGACGGGTACTCAGATGGCTGGGGCAAGAAACGACCTGTTACGCAAAACGCACGCAAATTCTTTTCACCTTAGCAGAAGCCAAGGCTAACAGTCAAGTAAGAAAGGGCACTTATGGGAAATGACAGGTTAGAACCTGAACACCGCTTGTGGGGTAATCACCGCATCTAAGGTCAGGTCTTTGCGGTGCACATCATCAATGCGCTCAACAGGCGGTTCCAGGGCCAGGCCAATCTTCTGACTGGCGCTGGGGATAAGGGCTAGAAAACGGTCATAGAACCCTTTGCCATAGCCCACGCGGTGCCCCTGGCAGTCAAAGGCGAGTAATGGCACCAGCACAGTGGTGATTTCAGACTCAGGAAGGGGGAGCGCGTGAACGGGCTCCGGAATCCCCCAAAGGCTTTCCCGCAGTTCTGTCTCAGGGGTAAGCAGATAATGGGTCATAGAGAAGTCTGCCGGGTTAGCAACCGGCACCGCTACCTGAACACCTGGGTACTGCTCCCAAATCTGGTGCACAAGCAGCCAGGTATTTATTTCCCGGTGTTGCTGAATGGGCAGGAAAACATGCACCGTCTCCCCGGCCTGCGGGGCAAACTCTGAGAAAAACAGATCAGCAATCTGCCTACTTTTGGCTGCAACCTCCTCTACAGACAATGCACGCCGTTTGGCCAGATAGGTTTTACGCAGCTCTGCTTTCAGCGCCATGGCTACTCCTCCTCCAGTACGGTAAAGCAGTGCGCGAACGGGGCAAACGCCTCAACCAGGCTCTGAATAAAGTCTGGGTTATTGGTTTGGTAGGTCAGGAGATTGTCTACCCGCTCCTGCAGCACACCCGCCGGAAACAGCTTCTCCTTCACGTTTGCCAGTTGGTTGTAGGCGGTGTTGTTCTTCCCTTCAATGGCTTTGTTCAGTTTCTTCTCCAGCACCTGCAGACTCTGCTGGGCTTTCTGCGCCTCTGCGCCCACCGCCTTCACCAAAGTAGGGTCAATGCTTTGCGCCAGGGCCTCTACCTGTTGAAAGGCCGCCTCCAGGGCTTGCTGCTGCTCAGACAGACGCACCTCCTCCTGGTTCAACAGCTCTGCCAGGCGTTTTTTCAGGTCAGGCAGCTCCTGGAACATCTCAGGCACGGTCAGCCCCAGCTTCTCCAGCCGCTGGGCGTTGGCCTTGGTCACATACAGCGCCGAATTCCGGAGCATCACCACCGGGTACGGCACGCCAAACGCCTGAAACATACCCTTCAGCTGGAACCAATACGCCACTTCGGCCCCGCCGCCAATATAGGCCAGGTTGGGCAGCACCAGCTCCTGGTACAGGGGGCGCAACACCACGTTCGGGCTGAACCTATCTGGGTGTTCTTCGGCAAGCCGAAGGATTTCTTCCTGGCTGTACTCCAAGCCGGAGTTCAGAACTTTGTAGCGCCCTTCTTCCAGCACAAGGCGCTCCCGCAGGTTTTCATCCAGGAAGAACAGGTTGATTTCGCGCACCATCACCTGGGGCTTGAAGTGTTTCTCCAGTGCTGCGTTGGTTTGGGTCACGGCTTTGTAGCCCACCTGCTCTGTAAGTTCACGCTTGACCGCGGGCACAAACGCCTGCTTCAGCGCCGGGGTGTCACCGTCTACGCAGATGACGCCGTACTCGCCAAAGAGGCCGTTCACAATCTTGCGGGTAGCTTCGGCCAGGGTGGCGCTGTGGGTGTACGCCTCCTCAAAGAGCGGGTAATGCTCCGGCAGGGCGTCCAGCAGCTCATTCAGCCCGTCGGTAGAAAGGCGGCCTACCGCCCCCTCGGCCTCCAGCTCCCACTCATACTTCTTCCCGAAGAGGGTGAAATGGTTCACCTCGGCAAAGTCATGGTCTTCAGTGGCCATCCAGTAGACGGGCACAAACTTCTGGGCCGGGTACGCCTGCTGCAGCTCGCGGGCGGTGTTGATGGCCGTGACAATCTTATAAATAAAGTACAGCGGCCCCGTGAACAGGTTCAGCTGGTGGCCCGTGGTAATGGTAAAGGTATTTTCTTCGGCCAGGGCCGAAAGGTTGGCCTCTGCCGCCCCAGACAGCTCCACCCCTTCATACTGCCGCCTTAGCTCTGCCACCAGCACCTGCCGCTGCGCGGAAGGGAAGTTTCGCTGTTTGATTACCTCTGAAAAGGAGCTGATTTCTGGAAACCAGGCATAAAACGGCTGCAGTTTGCTATCTCGGTTGAGGTAGTCCAGCACTAGGGGGGAGAAGGCACCG
Organism: Rufibacter ruber; assembly: GCF_001647275.1. Lineage (GTDB taxonomy): Bacteria > Bacteroidota > Bacteroidia > Cytophagales > Hymenobacteraceae > Nibribacter > Nibribacter ruber_C. The sequence goes on from NZ_LRMM01000052.1 coordinate 7,153, forward strand.
GTGGCGCTATAGTCAATACAGGAAACTTTCATAACGGGAGCGGCGGCGTGGTAGCCCGCGTGCCTGCAAAGGTAAAATCTATTTTGTGAATTCTACCTGGTGTACGTTCCTGGCCGCGCTGCGGATGGTGTAGTACAGGAAACTGCTCCTGTTTTTGGGCTGTTTTCTCAAAAACAGCAAAAACAGGAGCCATTCGCCCCGTATCTTCATTGAAGGGGATTTCACCCAACACCTTCTAAAACACCAAAGCCCCGCAGAGAAGAATCTCTGGGGGCTTGGTGATGGGGCTTCTGCTGGACTCTGGAAGGATAACCCGTTACAGGGGATGGGCAGGGACTGGCAGATTTTATCTGTACTTATTACTGGTTAGCTTGTTTGGGATTTACTATCACGGGTAAAGAACTTACGCTTCTTCACCCGTGCAGGCATACGGGATACTAATCTTTTTTTTCTTTTCTTATATATATCTACAACAACCCTTGCATTGGGCCCACCTTCTTAGGCACAGCAAGCATCTATGGCGTAAGACAACAGACAACGGCCATAAACGTTATGTAAAGCAAGTGAATCTTATTGCCTTCACCAAGCCGCCAGAGGCTCAGGCAGCACTTTGTGACATTTATCACACCGCCATTACCGGTGAGAGCGTATGCGGCTCAGGGTTTCGCGGCTAACGCCCAGAAAAGAGGCAATCTGCTCTACTGAGGCCCGCAGAAAAATATCTGGGAATTTTTGCAGCAGGGCCTCCAGCCGCTCTTTGGCGCTGAGTTTGCGCAGCATCATGCTGCGCTCATCACTCCAGACCACTGATTTGGCCAACTGCTGCCGCATGAGGTTGTGCAGCTCCGGGAAGAATGCATACAAGCCCTCAAAATCTGCCCGGGTTACCATGATTAGCTCAGAGTCTTCCAGCACGTCAAGGCTCTCATAAGACGGCTGCTGCGAGAAATAGCTGTAGTACGGGATGACCGTAGAATACTCTGGCAGGAAACGGCTGGTCACCTGCTTCTTCTTCACGGTATAATACAGCCGCAGCATTCCCTTCACTACAAAATACGCCCGGTCACTCACCTCCCCTTCCCTCAGCAGGATGGTTCCTTTTTTTACCGGGTACGGCCCCACCATGCATTGCACAAGTGCCTCTTTCAAGCCCTCGCTGATGGGGGCCAGTGTTTCAAGATAGTTAGTATAGATATTGCCCATAAATTCTCAAGCATGCTGCCCAAGCCAGGTAACGGCACTTGATTTCGCAAGGATTCAGCCCCAGCCCTACTTGTTACACCTATCCGTTTCTTAGAACAACGGCTATTATCTGGCGTTTTGGTGCTGTTTTTGGGAAAACAGCACCAAAACAGCTTTTAACCTTTCTTCTTCGCAATTCTTTCATACGTATTTGTGAACCTGTGAAAAATACGCTACAGCCAGAAAAGCCTCTTGCCAATAGTACGTCTGTTCCCTTTGGCGAAGGGGTACATGCTTTTCACCTGTAGTTCCGGGTTGGAAATAGAAAGACCTCACAGGGGTTGACAGCCTGTGAGGTCTTTTATCCTTTACGTTTTGGGCCTGTTTTCAGAAAAACAGCCCCAAAACAGCTTATTCTGAAATGGCGGTTGAGGCAAGGTGGCGCTGAGACTCCTGTGTAGAAGTCACCACTTCGCCGTACAGGTCAAAGTCTGAGGAGTCTGTGATCTTCACGTGGGTGAAATCGCCCAGGCGCACATAGGTTGACTCTGCCGGCACCAGCACCTCGTTGTCCACCTCCGGCGAATCATACTGGGTACGGCCTACAAAGTAGCCGCTCTCTTTGCGGTCAAACAGTACCTTGTAGGTGTTGCCCACTTTGGCTTCGTTCATCTCCATAGAGATGCCCTGCTGCAGCTCCATGATGGCATCTGCGCGCTCCTGTTTCACCTCATCTGGCACGTTGTCTTCCAGGGTATGGGAATGGGTATTCTCTTCGTGGCTGTACGTAAAAATGCCCAGGCGGTCAAAACGGGTTTCCTCCACCCACTGGTACATCTCCTCAAAATCCTGCTGCGTCTCGCCGGGGTGGCCGGCAATCAAGGTGGTTCTCAAGGCTATGTCTGGCACCCGCTGTCTTATAGTATCTACCAGTTCCAGCGTGCGGCGCTTGGAGATGCCACGGCGCATGGTTTTGAGCATATTGTCTGAGATGTGCTGCAGTGGCATGTCCAGGTACTTGCAGATGTTGTCGCGCTCCACCATCACGTCCAGCGCATCCATGGGGAACTGGCTGGGGTAGGCGTACTGCATGCGTATCCACTCAATGCCGTTCACGTCTGAGAGGCGCTGTAGCAATTCTGCCAGTTTGCGCTCGCCGTAGTGCTGCAGGCCGTAATAGGTCAAATCCTGGGCAATGAGGATCAGTTCTTTGGTGCCCATGTTGGCCAGACGCGTGGCCTCTGCCACCAGGCTTTCCATGGGGCGGTCTACGTGCTTGCCGCGCATGAGCGGAATGGCGCAGAATGAGCACGGGCGGTTGCAGCCCTCAGCGATTTTGAAGTAGGCGTAGTGCTTGGGCGTGGTAATAAGGCGCTCGCCAATGAGTTCGTGCTTATAGTCGGCCTCCAGGGTCTTGAGCAGCTGCGGCAGCTCCAGGGTACCGAAATACGCGTCTACCTGCGGAATCTCTTCCTCCAGGGAGTCTTTGTACCGCTGCGAAAGGCAACCCGTCACGTACAGCTTGTCAATGGCCCCGGCTTCTTTGGCATCGGCGTAGCGGAGAATGGTGTCAATGCTTTCCTGCTTGGCGTTGTCAATAAAGCCGCAGGTGTTCACAATGATGATGTTGGCGTCATCTTTCTCTGAGTCATGGGCTACGTCAAACTCGTTGGCTTGCAACTGCCCCATGAGCACTTCAGAGTCTACCAGGTTTTTGGAGCAACCCAGCGTGATAACGTTGTATTTGTCTTTTTTAAGCGATCTTACTTTCACGTGCCTGTCTTTGGGAACTTATGTAGGGAGGCAACAACTAAAACCTGTCAAATGGTTTATTCTGTGCCTATTATTTGAAATCGGGCTTTAAAAAGCCGAAGTTTTGATTCGTTTCTATTTACTCTGGTTCAAGTTGTTTTACCTTGAACCTACTCCTTTCTGAAGTTTTCAACTTCAGTGAGGCATGGCCTCAAAAGACGCATTCTTTACTTTTCCTTTCAATTTGCAACCCAGGCAAGTTGACAACTTGCACTATGGGTGGCTCCAAGTTAAAAACCTGAAGCAGAAAAGCTTTTCTAGTTCGCCCACAAGATCCTTTCAGGATGACAAAAGAAGTGAAGCTGTGGGTAAAAATGCAATGACGTTTTTGGCCTGATTTTCTTAAAACAGCCCAAAAACGGGAATTCTATTTCTTGCTGAACAAAGAATCTACAAACTCGCGCTTGTCAAACACCTGCAGGTCTTCCACCTTCTCGCCCACGCCAATGTATTTCACCGGAATCTTGAACTCGTCTGAGATGCCAATGATCACGCCGCCTTTGGCAGTACCGTCCAGCTTGGTCACAGCCAGCGCGGTTACCTCAGTGGCTTTGGTGAACTCGCGGGCCTGGATCACGGCATTTTGGCCGGTGCTGCCGTCTAAGACCAGCAACACTTCCTGCGGCGCGTCTTCAATCACTTTCTGCATCACCCGCTTGATCTTGGAGAGCTCGTTCATGAGGCCTACTTTGGTGTGCAGACGCCCGGCGGTATCAATGATCACCACGTCGGCGCCCATCTCCACGCCTTTCTTCACGGCGTCATACGCCACTGAGGCAGGGTCTGTGTTCATGCCGTGGTCAATCACCGGAATGCCCACGCGGTCACCCCATATTTTGAGCTGGTCAACGGCGGCGGCCCTAAAGGTGTCACCGGCGCCCAACACCACTTTCTTGCCGGCATTGTGAAACTGAGAGGCCAGCTTGCCAATGGTGGTGGTTTTGCCCACACCGTTTACGCCCACCACCATAATCACGTACGGTTTGCCGCCGGTGTCTGGCAGACTGAAATCTGCCGCCACGCCGCCTTTGTTTTCCTCCAGGAGGCTCATGATCTCTTCGCGCAAGATGCGGTCCAGATCTGAGGTGCCCACGTATTTGTCACGGGCCACGCGCTGCTCAATGCGGTCAATGATTTTGACGGTGGTGCCAATTCCTACGTCAGCATGCACCAGCACGGTCTCCAGTTCATCCAGCACCTCTTCATCCACCTTTGATTTGCCTACTACGGCTTTGCTCAACTGGTCAAAGAAGCTGGTTTTGGTTTTCTCAAGGCCTTTGTCTAGCGACTCTTTTTTCTCTTTGTTAAAGAAACCGAATAGTGCCATAGCGGGAACGGGGCTGGTAATGGTGGAAATGGTATAAACGGGAATATACCAAAAAAGTCCCACGTACAGAGGGACTTTCATGGGTATATCTTAAAGCGATAACGGCAATTACTTTTTCAGGGCGTCCTGTACTTGGTCAATAGGCACCATTTCTTCTCTAAAGGTGTAAGCACCCGTCTTAGGTGACTTTACCGCTTTGATTACTTTCGCCCAGTCTTTACCAGTGGCGGTCTTCAGGGTTGCAACTACTTTCTTAGCCATGGTTATTTAATCTCTTTATGTACAGTTACTTTCTTCATGAACGGGTTGTACTTCTTCATCTCCATACGCTCTGGAGTGTTCTTTCTGTTTTTGGTAGTGATATACCGAGACATACCAGGTACGCCGGAGTTTTTCTGCTCAGTGCACTCCAAAATCACCTGAACTCTATTGCCTTTAGCTTTCTTTGCCATCGCGAAGTTGATTTTTTATTTAGGACTGCAAATATACAGGCTTAGTAATTGAATTACAAATAGGTTGCCACTTTTTTATGAGCGTATCAGGTAGCACGTATCCAATAGCGAGACTTTCTCAGTCAAGATTTCCGTTTTCGGCCTGTTTTGGCCAAAACAGGCAGAAAACAGGATCCCTAAATCTTGCTACCTGATTCACACTACGTGCTACTCACTTCAGCTCCGGCAGCTTGAAACTGTCTAACGGACTGGGTTTGGCCATAGTGGCCTCTATGTCTTTCACCGTGCGGGGCGCGCCACTAGAAAGGTTCTCCCAGCCTTTCTCAGTAATGAGCACATCGTCTTCAATGCGTATGCCTATGCCCCACCATTTCTTGTCACACGGGCTCCCGTCCGGAATGTAAATACCAGGCTCCACCGTGATCACCGTGTTGGGCTTAAAGGCCCCGTAGGTGCCGCGGTCATGCACATCCAGTCCCAGATAATGGGAGACACCGTGCATGGTGTAGCGGCGGGCCTCTTCGGGGTTCTTGATAATGCCCAGTTTCACCAGCCCTTCTGCCATTACTTTTTGGGCGGCGGCATTGGGCGCGTTAAACTCATTGCCTACTTTGCATTCTTTGAAACCGGCTTCCTGCGCGGCATACACCAGTTCATATATCTGCTTCTGGTCTGGCGTGAACTTACCGTTGGCCGGAATAGTCCGGGTCACATCAGCCGTATAGCCGTGGTACTCGGCACCCAGGTCCATCAGCACCAGGTCATTGCCCAGCTTAGGGCGCTCGTTTTCAATATAGTGCAGAATGCAGCCGTTGTTGCCCGCACCTACAATAGACGGATAGCCCTCATACTCGGCCCCGTACTTTTTGTACACGAACTCGTGAATGCCCTGCACTTCGGTCTCAGACATATTGGGGTGCATGGCTTTCATCACCTCTACCTGCCCAATGGCCGACATGGCAATGGCCTTGCGGAGCAGCTTCATCTCGTCAGGGGTCTTCACCTCCCGCATCTCGCTCAGCTTCTCCTCCAGAAAGCCGGTATCTACTTTCTCCTGCGGAACCTTGGCTGCCAACGCTGCCCTAGCCGCCGCATCTTTGGCGTTCACGTAGGCTTTCAGGAAAGTATTGTTGGCCAGGGCCGGATTAGCCGCCATCTGGCGCTTCACCTCTTCCTGCACCCGTGGCCCCGCCTGAGCATCATACTGGCTAATGATCTGGTACACCTGCTGGTGCGCAAAGCCCTGCCCCGGCACCAGCCCTACCTTCTGGCGGAACTGCGCCACCAGATCATGCAGATCAGCGGGGTTAGACGGGTCGTTGCGCAGATCATGCGGCAGATCCAGAAGAAAGATGCGGTCAAAGGCCGCCGTGTCCAGCTTGAAGCCTGCAAACGAAGTGGCCGGAAGCGCGTAGGTCAACCCCAGTTGCTGCTTCACCCCTTCCTCACCCAGGCGTTTGCCCGTCCAGGACTCGGCCTGCGGGTTACGGGGCTGCGCGAAGAAAACTTCCTGGGTAGCCACCCCATTGATCATGAACTGGTCTGAGAATAGCAGCAGCACCGCATTGGGCTCCCGATACCCGGTGAGGTAGTAAAAGTCTGGGTGCTGGTGGAAGTGGAAATCCACGTCATTGGCGCGGTTCCTGAGCGGATTGGAAAAGAAAACGGCAACGGAGTTGGCCGGCAGCTGTTGCCGCAGGGCCTCTCTCCGTTGCCGGTGAAATTCTTTATCCAGGAAATCCGCGGGTTTGTCTGGTCCGCCAGATTGCGCGGCCACTCCCAGCGGAAGCGACACAAGTACTATTAGACATAGGTGTCGCAGAGATCTCATGGCAGAGATTAGTATACGATGTAGCCTTGCTCTTTGGCTTTTTTCAACACCGCGTTGATCCCGTTTTTAGAGATGGTGCGCAGCGCAGACGTAGAAACTTTCAACGTTACCCAAGCATCTTCTTCTGGGATGTAGAAACGTTTTTTCTGCAGGTTAGGGTAGAATCTACGCTTGGTTTTATTGTTAGCGTGAGACACGTTGTTACCAACTTGTACTCTTTTACCGGTTAAATCACAAACTCTTGCCATTTTATCGTAAGTATCGTTTATTTCAAAAGGGACGCAAATATCCACAAAAATTCATACAAAGTCAAAACCCACCGTAAACTTTTTTCTTTAATCTCTTCTAAAAAAGCGCCTTATCCTGCCTCAGCGCTACTAGCACTTGCGTCATTTGCTGTCTTTTTTGGGTCTTTCCTAAAACCGTAGGGGCAATGTGTGCACCCGCTCTGGCAGCAGTAGCCCCGCCGCAGATGGTATTGCGCTGTGAACACCATGAGCCCCTCTGCATTGTAGTAGAAGTCTCCGGGCTCCAGGGGCATGGGTTTGGGTTTCATCCCGGCAAAGATAGGAGAGCCGCTGCGGTTTTGAAACTTCTGCGTTGCTGAAAGGGCTAAGGGTTTGAAATGTTGCAGTGGCGGTGTGGGGATGTGTGGTTTGTTGTTCACATGGCTTTGGCGTTTGCTCTGGCACAGAAACCCTTTCCTTTTTCACCTTTTTTTGAATGTGTGGTTTGCTGTTTCCCTGGCTTAGCCGTTTGCTCTGGCGCCTCACTGACTGCTTTGTTTCATTGCTGCTGTTGGAATGCTTTGTTTGCTGTTCCCTTGGCTGTACCGGTTGCTCCGGTGCCTCACTAGCTGTTTTGTTTCATTGCTGCTGTTGGAATGCTTTGTTTGCTGTTCCCTTGGCTGTACCGGTTGACGCTCAGTTTTACCAACTGTACTGTTTCATCTTTTCCGGTAAGCGCTCACGGCCGCGGGGCCCGTCCTGGGGGTGAGCACTGCTGTTAAAACTAGGCCCTCCGGCCTTGCCGCTGGCGCGGCACCGTATTAACAGAGGCGCTCACCCCCAGGACTGGTTTAGGTTCCATTGCTGCTATTGCTTTTCTTGATGTAGATTGTTTGCAGGTTAGTGCTGTAGTTCCGCTAGCCTGGGGCGAGCCCGTGCTGCGCACATCAGCCGGAGGCAGAAGTGTTAAAAGGGGAGTAGCAATGGCAGAAGTGAGTACTGGGAGCAGAAGTGCCGGCAGCTGAAGCAAATAGGAGCAATCTCGTAAGTAGAAGAATTGAAACAGTCATTGTGTTTCTGGCCTGTTTTCAGGAAAACAGGCCAGAAACGCAATGGCGTTTTCTCCCGCGCTGGCGCGAGTCTCCAGACTCGTGCCTGGTGATGATGGGGAGTCTCTGACTGCCCTCGCTGCCGGGCAGCGACCATGCGCAGTGCTGATTTACCCGTGCTGGATTGCCTTAACGGATTAAATGACTCAGAACTATAGACTCAGGACTCCTTTCGTTATTCCCCTTTTAAAGGGGGCGAAGGGGGACTCACCGCTTGAGGGGAGAAAGAGAGGGGTGTTCACCAGCCGGGCCACGCATAGCTGATCCATACATTACAGACGAACGGGTATATCACTCACGCATAGCGGTTACTCCCCTCCTTGGAGGGGTAGGGGTGGGTTTTACGCATTCCAATCACCCCGCGGTTCCCGGCAAGCCTGGAGACTATCCTCATCCCATGATACGAGACGGGAGCCTTGCGCCAGTTCCTCTGTTTAAAATCATCAATTAAACACTCAGCAATTGCTCTAAAGACCTCGCAGCGTCTGGAGGACCTGCGAGCGTCTGCAGCCTTTCCTGTTTTCGGCCTGTTTTTGAGAAAACAGCTCAAAAACAGGAAAAGGCTGCTCTTTGCAGAACAGCCTTCACCTTGACAGCACTGCCGCAGGGGCAAGCTTCTTATTTCCCTCTGTCTGACTGGTTGTCACTGGGGTTACTGCGGGGGCGGTCCCCACCATCGCCGTAGGCACGGTTCACGCCTTCGCGGTTATTGTTGCCGCCTCTGGAGAGGTTCTGCTCGCTCTGGATGCTAGTCCCATTGCTGTTGGTGAAATATTTGCTTTCTGGGTCAGTCTGGGTAGGAGGCACTAAGGAGTTGGGGTCGGTATTATCCTGGAACCCGCCTTTTTTATTGGCTTCCTCGTTCTGCCCTTTTTGGTTGGTATCATTGGTTTTATCGGCGCTCATATATCCTCCTTTTTGGTTAAGTGATAGTTACTATACGGGCGCCTTGGCCAAAAGTATATCACTTTTCAACTAAAAGCCAGGACCAGGATCACCAGCAGCGTGGGCAGCGAGAGGTAAAACCAGAACATGACGTGCCGGCGGTACTGGCGCGGCACCTGTGAGCTGGCAAGGAGCAGGGCGCTGACCAGCACCCCCATGTAGATCAGGATGAAGTACATGACCTTGTTCCAGTTGCGCACAATGGCGCCCCTTGCGCCTCTACCTCCGGATCAGTGGGGATCAGCCAGTAAACCAGACCATAATACACCACCACTTCTAACGCCAGGAACACCACCGCCCCTACAAAAACGGCCAGCGCCGTTTGCTGTTTCTTCTCCATTACTGTTTATTTGCCCTTCCAACCTAAATAAATATCAGAAGAAATTCCTGTTTTTTTTAGGCTGCGCCCACACCTGCCGTCAGAAACTGAAGAAAATAGCACAAAAAGAAGTCTTTACGCTGTATCTTAACCCAGCTGGCGCAAATTTTGCCACCACTTTTGCTATGAGTGCAAATCAGTTAGACAGAGAGATACAAGCCGTGGCTGCTGTTTTCAATGGGTTTCTCAAACACCAGGAATTCAAAGCAATAGCAGAGCGCAGCCTGCTCCTGGTGCAGGAGTCTGGCTACCGCAAGATCTTGGTAGACACCTCACAGGCCAAGGTGATTCAGCTGAAAAGTCAGCATTGGATTGACCGGGAATGGTTCCCCCGGGCCGAAGCCGCGGGTGTCACCCACCTGGCGTTCCTGACCCCGGAAGATTTCTTCGGGAAGATGAGCATAGAGGCCACCAACAAATTAGCCCAACAGAAAAGCCGCATTGTCATTGCCTATTTCACCGCGGCAGAAGACGCGCGCCGCTGGCTGCAGGCACAATCATAAAAAGTCTCTCAAAACAGCAGAAAAGCCCCGGCTAGAGTGGTTCATTCTCTAGCCGGGGCTTTTCTGCTGTTTTCGGCCTGTTTTTCAGAAAACAGGCGAAAACGGCTTTTATGACAAGCGTTGCGGCTGGAAATTCACCAGCTTCACAAACTCCAGCACGCGCTGCACCACCTCATCTGGCTGCAAATCTACCAGACGCTCGGTACCAAACTGCTCCACGCAGAAAGACGCCATGGCCGACCCGTGGATCACCGCCCGCTTCATGTTCTCAAAGCTGATGTCATCTGTTGAGGCCAGATAGCCAATGAAACCGCCCGCAAACGTGTCACCGGCCCCGGTGGGGTCAAACACCTCCTCCAGCGGCAAGGCCGGCGCGAAGAACACTTCCTCCCCGTGGAACAGCAGCGCCCCGTGCTCGCCTTTCTTAATGATGAGGTACTTGGGCCCCATGGCCATGATCTTCTTGGCAGCCTTCACCAATGAGTATTCTTTGCTCAGCTGGCGGGCTTCCTCATCATTAATGCTCAGCACGTCTACCATGCCAATGGTCTGGATCAGATCATCCAGGGCAATGTCCATCCAGAAGTTCATGGTGTCCATCACAATCAGTTTGGGGCGGTTGTGCAGGCGCTCAATCACCTGCCGCTGCACCTGCGGGGCCAGGTTGCCTAACATCAGGTACTGGCAGTCCTGGTAGCTCTCCGGGATAATGGGGTCAAAGTCGCCCAGCACGTTCAGCTCAGTCACCAGCGTCTCGCGGCTGTTCATGTCATTGAAGTACCGGCCCGACCAGAAGAACGACTTCTCATTCTCCTTGATCTGCAGCCCGTCTGTGTTGATGCCCTTGCTCTGCATCATGGCAATGTCTGACTTAAGGAAGTCGCCGCCCACCACGCTCACCAGGTTCACCGGTTGCACAAAGTTGGCTGCAGACAAAGAAATGAAGGTTCCGGCGCCGCCGATGATCTTCTCCCGTTTCCCGAACGGCGTTTCCAGCGCATCAAACGCCACTGACCCAATGACTAATAGACTCATGTTTTTTTTCAGTTATGCGCGAGACGTAGCAAGTAGCACGTATCGCGTAGCACGACATTTCTTATTCTTAGGTGTAAAAGTACCTATTCTCCACAAGTTTTGTATTCTCAACCTTAGTCTTGATACATGATACCTGCTACTTGATACTAAAAACAGCCCGAAAACAAAAAAAGCCCCTGACGAATCAGGAGCTTTTTGGGTGGCCGATGGGGTTCGAACCCACGACTTCCAGAATCACAATCTGGTGCTCTAACCAGCTGAACTACGGCCACCGTGTAATTGGAGAGCAAAAGTAGCGGCTTTGGGTATTCAATGCAAGTATCTGCCGCTAATTTTGCTTAAATTTTTCTTTCTCATCGGTTAAACAACACGCGTTCACCACGTTTGCTTTCATCAAACTGCCCGTTCTGGTAGGCCAAGTGCCCAGAAACAATGGTATGCGTCACCACGCCCGCCAGCTCCTGCCCTTCCAGCGGCGACCAGCCGCACTTATAATAGACATCTGCCCGCTTAACGGTATAGTTCTGCTCCAGGTCCACCAGCACCAGATCAGCCCAGTAGCCTTCGCGTATGAACCCGCGCTTTTCTACCTGGAAACAGATGGCGGGCGCGTGGCACATTTTCTCCACCACCCGCTCCAGTGAAATCTTGCCCTGTTTGTAGAAAGACAGCATCACCTGCAGCGAGTGCTGCACCAGCGGCAAGCCAGACGGCGCTCCTTTATAAGTGTCAGACTGTTTTTCTTCCCAAGTGTGCGGGGCATGGTCGGTGGCGATGATGTCCAGTCTATTGTCCAGCAGCCCCTGGAACAGCGCCTCTTTGTGGCGGGCCTCTTTGATGGCGGGGTTGCATTTGATCTGCGAGCCCAGCGTCTGGTACTGTGACGCGTCAAACCAGAGGTGGTGCACGCAGACTTCGGCGGTGATGCGCTTCTGTTCCAGCGGAATATCGTTCCTGAACAGCTCCAGCTCCTCAGCCGTGCTGATGTGCAGGATGTGCAGGCGCGTGTTGTGCTTTTTGGCCAGCTCCACGGCCATGCTGCTGGATTTGTAGCAGGCCTCCACGCTTCTGATCTCTGGGTGCGCACTCACCGGAATGTTCTCGCCGTACTGCTCTGTGTATTTCTGCATATTGGCCCTAATGGTAGCCTCGTCTTCACAGTGCGTGGCAATGAGCATGGGGCTCTGCCTGTAAATTGCCTCCAAGGTATCTGGGTCATCTACCAGCATGTTGCCCGTGCTGGAGCCCATGAACAGCTTAATGCCACACACGGTGCGCGGATCGGTTTTCAGAATCTCCTGTAGGTTGTCATTGGTGCCGCCCATAAAAAATGAGTAGTTGGCCAGTGACTTCTGCGCCGCCGTGTCATACTTCTGCTGCAGCAGTTCCTGGGTGGTGGCGTTGGGCACGGTGTTGGGCATTTCCATGAACGTGGTCACGCCGCCGGCCACGGCTGCCCTGGGCTCTGTGTACAGATCTGCCTTGTGAGTTAAACCGGGGTCCCGGAAGTGAACCTGGTCGTCAATGACGCCGGGCAGCAGGTACTGGCCCCTGGCGTCTATGACCGTGTCTGCCACGGCGTTCAGGTTCTGGCCAATGGTGTGGATAAGACCGTCTTTCACCAAGACATCGGCCGACAGGATCTGGCCTTCATTGACCAGTTGGGCGTTTTTGATCAGGATACTGCTGTTCATGCGGCTAAGATAAACCCCACGCGCGTAAGTCAGGCGTTTTTGACCTGTTTTTCTGAAAACAGGTCAAAAACGGCAAGGGGGCTGCCCCTGGATTATGTGGACTTGGGATTCCCGCAGGTTGGAGTTCAGGAACTGGCGCGAGTCTCCAGACTCGTGACATAGGATGTGTGGAGTCTCCAGACTCCAGTAAGAAAGCTGGCACAGACGCTCGCAGGTCTGGAAGACGCTGCGAGGTCTTTTGAGCAAGCGGTCAAGCAATAGCCCGCCCATGAAACCCACCCCTGCCCCTCTGAGGAGGAGAATTTGCCGCCATTACTTAAAACGCCTGGTTTTTAAAATTATAACGGCTGCTACCTCTTCCGTTTCCGGCCTGTTTTCCCAAAATCAGCCCAAAAACGTAAGATAGAAAAGACCAAAATTCATTTCCGTACCTTTGCCCTGATGATAGACGAAGAAAACGAAAACCTGACACCCGAGCAGGACGAAACCATACCCGCAGAACCTTCGGCAGAAACAGAACCGGAAGCAGCAGACGAGGCCGAAGGCGAGCCGCAGCCCAGCTTTGAGGACTTCAAGCTGAACAAGCAGCTCCTGAACGCCATCACTGAACTGGGCTATGAAAAACCCACGCCGGTGCAGACGCAGACCATTCCGCTGGCGCTGGCGGGGCATGACGTGATGGGCATTGCGCAGACGGGCACGGGCAAAACTGCCGCCTACGTGCTGCCATTGCTCATGAAGGTGAAATACGCGCAGGGCAAGCACCCGCGCGCGCTGATCTTAGCGCCTACCCGCGAGCTGGTGCTGCAGATTGAGGAGAACATCCATAAATTCAGTGCTTACCTTGACCTTCGTACTGTAGGCATTTACGGCGGCGTAGGGCCTAAAAGCCAAATTGAGCGCATACAGGCGGGCATTGACATTCTGGTGGCCACGCCCGGCCGCCTCATGGACATCTACCGCAAAGGCGAACTGGTCTTGAAAGAGCTCAAAACGCTGGTGCTGGACGAGGCCGACAAAATGATGGACATGGGCTTTATGCCGCAGATACGCCAGATTCTGGAGATCATTCCGCGCAAGCGGCAGAACTTACTTTTCTCGGCGACCATGCATGAGCGCGTGCACACGCTTTCTGAGGAGTTCCTGGAGTTCCCCATGGTGGTGGAAGTAACCCCGCAGGCCACGCCTGTGGAGACGGTGAGCCAGAAACTATACCAGGTGCCTAACCTGCGTACCAAGATTGCGCTGCTGGAGCACCTCTTCAAAGACAAGGAGACGTTCAACCGCGTCATGATCTTTACCCGCAGCAAAAGCAACGCTGACAACGTGAGCTCTTTCCTGGACCGCAAGGGCGAAGGCGGCGTGCGCGTGGTACACGGCAACAAAGGCCAGAACACGCGCATTAATGCCGTTGAGGCGTTCAGAGACGGCGAAGTGCGCTATCTGGTGGCCACTGACGTAGCCGCCCGCGGCATTGACATTGATGATGTGAGCCACGTGATCAACTTTGACGTGCCCATCATCTATGAAGACTACGTGCACCGCATTGGCCGCACCGGCCGGGCCGAGAAAAAAGGGGCGTCTATCACCTTCGCCAATGAAGCCGAAATGCACCACATTGACCGCATTGAGAAGCTCATTAAGATGAAGATCCCTCTGCTTCTGCTGCCGCAGGAAGTGAAAGTGTATGACACGCCGTTTGATGAGCAGCAGGAGATTGCCCGTGAGCTGGACAACCAGAAACGCCGCGAAGACCCAGATTTTAAAGGCGCCTTCCATGAGAAGAAATCACGGCCTCCCCGCGAGAACATTGGCAAAGGCGCCAAGGTGCGGGACAAGAAAAAAGCCGGCTGGAAGAAAACCAAATCAGGCGGCGCCAGCAAACGCAAGAGCCGAAATAAGTAAGACAGTGGTTGAGGGCTGTTTCCCGCTAAAGCGGAATCAGCCTTCAACAGCCATTAAGTTCAACAGTCAGCCACTCCAATTTCTTCCACTCGGGAAGGATTGGAATGGCTGACTGTAACCGTTAGTGCAGTCTGCTCATTGTTTCCTAAAATTTTTCTAGGAGGCCCCAAAAAGCCTTTTTCTGTTGTGTTTGGCCAAAACAGCCCCAAAACAGAAAATTCCCTACGGTAAGAAACTTAGTTTTCTCTTCTCAACGCTTCCCTAATTTCATCCACGCCTTCCCGAGCGTCCCCCTTGGAAGGGGGTAGGGGGATGATTACTTCTGCAGATGTATTCGTGCAGATTACGCATTCCCGAGAATCGTCTTCTCATTTCAATTATCAGAAGCTAATGGTTCTTCAACTTGCCTCGTCATCCCCCTACCCCCTTCCAAGGGGGACGCTCGGGAAGGCGTACAAAGCAGGAACCTGGCATTAAGAAAGTTGAAATGCTTCTCTGGTAAACGCCAGCTTTACTCCAAAAACCGCTGCAGAAAAGGCAGGTGGCTCAGCTTAAACAAGATCAAGGTCAAGGAAAAGCCCCAGAAGACCGCGCTCCAGAGCATGTGCAACACAATTCTGCTTTTGGAGACCCCCAGCACTGAGGCCAGCACCGTGCCCCCAATGGGCGTGAGAATAACCGGCGTTAAGAAAGCAATGCCTGACATGCCAAACCGCCTCCAGACTTTCACAATGCGGCGGTTCTTCTTACTGAACAGTGACTTGTTCTTAGCCCGCTGCCGCACCATGTACTGTTTGTGCACCGCCGTGCCAATGAGCGAAAACAGGAAGACACTGGTCATCATGCCCGCCACAGTGAGTGCCAGCGTGGCGCCAAAGGAAAGCCCCATGGCCATCCCGGCCAAAGGCCCGCCAATAAACTTCACGGTGCTAAGCAGGAAAACAGAAAAATATTTTAAAGCTGCAGCTATCATTTATCCCCTTTGACCATTAAACTACCGGAAACGCTAACATAAACTATACGCAGACTAAGGCAGAAAAAGGCACTTGCTGATTCCAAAAATACTTAGAGCTTGCTTAAGTTTTGATTTTACTGGCTAAAATGCCAGAGAAAGGTGCTGCCCAAGCAGCTTCTGAACCGCGCTGCAAGGTGGTAAAAGTGCGAGCGCAGGTTCTTTTTATGCCGTTTGCAGCGAACATGCTCTTTCTTCATGGCAATCAAATAGCTGGCGGCAAGCGGTAAAAGTATGGACCTGCTGAATGCTATGATTCCCTCACAAATTGCCTGGCCCCACGGGCAATAGGCTTTCTGTTTTGGAGCTACTTTTAAGAAATCAGGCCTAAACCAGCCGCCTACAGGCGAACGAGACACCCGTGCATCACTGAATGACATCACTCCGCTTCGGCTTACAGAAAACCACCTTTTGCCCGCAAACCAGCGCTAAGGCCAAAGAGGCACAAGAAGCTGGCAAGAGATTCAACCCAGCCCACCCCTAAGCTGTTCCGGGCAATGCCCAGGCAAGGGAATTCCCCAGAACCGGCACAAGGCCAGGGGGAAGAAAGAAGCAATCAGCCTGGGCGGTTACTTTTTTGCCCCAAACGCCAGGTCCCCGGCGTCTCCCAAGCCCGGCACAATGTAGGCATGGTCATTCAGGCGCTCGTCCAGGGCCCCTACCCAGATTTCGGCCTCAGGTATTTCATGGTGAATGTGGGCCACTCCTTCTGGGCTGGCAATGACGGCGGCAATGATGAAACGGGTTGGCGTACCCAGGCGCAACAGATCGCGGTAGGTTTGAATCAAAGATTTGCCGGTGGCCAGCATGGGGTCAGCCAGAATCAGGATTTTGTTCTCCAGGCTGGGGGCGGCCATATAATCCAGGTGCACAGACAGCTGGCGCTCCCCCTCCACCCGGTAGGCGCCAATAAAGGCGCAGGTAGCGTGGTCAAAGTAGTTCAGGAACCCCTGGTGGAACGGCAGCCCCGCGCGCAGCACCGTGGCCAGCACCGGAAAATCCTGCAGCAGCATTTGCTCTGTCTCTTCCAGGGGCGTCTGTACGGTTCTGGCCTCAAACGGGAGGGTCTCAGAGATTCTGTACGCCATGATTTCCCCCAGCCGCTCCAGATTGCGTCTAAACCGCAGGCTGTCTTTCTGTACCGTGACATCGCGCAGCTCAGAGATGAATTGGTTGGCTAGCGAAGGCGTTTGACTAAGGATGTGCAGGCGTTGAAGATCCATTGGCGGAAAGTACGTTTATGACGTTTGAAGTATAAAGATAGATAGGGGACGGGCTTCGCACCAAAGCCCGCGTAAAATTTAGCCACGCCGGGCACGTCACTGCCCTCAAAATCAAAGGTTTTGCCTGAGTCCGCCTCCCGCTGCACAGCCTGGTCCAGCAAGAGGGCCATGGCGTTCTGCTTCCGGCCCTGGGTAGAGCTGGCCCCAAGCAGGAACGTGGTACGTGAACCGGTAACCAGCAGCAACGCCGCGGCCAGCAGCTCTCCCTGCTGCTCCACCTCCCACAGCTGGCCCACCCCCTCCTGCTGCGCCCGCCGGTACAGCTGCGCCAGCAGACGGTAGTGCCGCTCCTTCAGCTCAGGCAGTTCTCTTCCTTTGGTGGCTTTGAACAGGTGCAGCAAGGGCTCTATTGTGGTTCCCGGCCGTAGCCCCTCCAGCGGGCTGTTCTTTTTCAGGTTGCGGCGCAGATTAAGGGAATAGCCTTGCCGCAGCTGGTCATAGGGCCGGTCCAGGGCCAGCTCATAGTTGGTTCTAAGCCGGTGCCCCCATGCTGCTTCCCCCTCGTTCGGCTGTGCCGGTATCTGGGGCATCTGGTACTGCCCCTGCGCGTAGAGGGCGGGGAGCCTGGCCACATACTCCGCTACATCCCGGTGCTGGCTGGCGGGCGTGGTGAACAGCCCCAGCTGCTGCGTAAAGAACGGCTGGTACAGGAAGTCCAGTCCAAATGCGGTTTTCACCGGAAGCGGGAACAGTGACACATAGGCCCCGTCCAGAACCTCTACCAGCGCCTCCCACTGCCCCTGCGCCACCACCTCCAAATACCAGAAATGCGCGTACACCAGTGGCCGCTCTGCGTTTTGCAGACAGGCCTCCCACCGCCCGGGGTCAATCTCATGGTGGCGCAGCAGTTGTATCATCTGGGGCAAGATACGGGTTTAGAGCGTCAGTTGGGGCAAAGCACCTCGGCTAAAGCCGATGGCACTTTCTGTTTTGGGCCTACTTTTGAAAAAACAGGCCAAAAACAGGAAAACGCGCTTCCTCCCCAAAACCTGGGGAGCAATGGCCCCTGAAAGCAACCCCCGGGGCCTGCAACGAGTACACGCACAAAATTCTAGTATCTTCACGCAAGATTCCCTTGATATGAAAAACATACTACCGCTGCTTTTCCTCAGCCTGACGATATGCCTGCCGGCGTACGCCCAGGACGCCACCGTGCCGCTGGACCAGCAGGTGTACCGGGTCATTGACCGCTACCACATCAAGTACAACCCGGAGAACCTGCACACTTCGTTCAAACCCTACGGGCGCGCCCGGGTGGCTACGCTGGCCGAGTCTGCCGAGCAGGACCTGAGCGACAAGTCTGAGGCAGACGAGTACAACATCAACTACCTGCTCAATGACAACTGGAACTACACCCGCCATGACCGCGACAACACCAGCCGCCGCACGCTCCTGCGGTACTTCTATGAGAAGAAATCTGATTTCTACAGCTATGAGAGCCCAGAGTTCACCCTGCGCGTGAACCCCGTGCTGGGCCTGCAGGCCGGTGAAGACAATGAGACCGACGGGCTGCGCTACCTCAATTCGCGGGGGGTGCAAGTAGAAGGCTCCCTGGATGACAAACTGGGCTTTTACACTTTTCTGGCCGACAACCAGGCGTTCTTCCCCGGCTGGGTGAACCACCGTATTGCCCGTGACACCATTGTGCCGCATGAGGCCTACTGGAAACCGTTCAAAGACGGCGGCTATGACTTTTTTTCGGCCAGAGGCTATGTCAATTACCAGGCCACCAAGCACATCAGCGTGATGCTGGGCCATGACCGCCACTTTATTGGCAACGGGTTCCGGTCCCTGATCCTCTCCAACTACTCTGCCCCGTATTTCTTTCTGAAGCTGCAGACCCAGGTCTGGAAACTGCAGTACACCAACCTCTACGCTGAGCTCACCGCTGACCATGAGCGCCGTGACCAGCTGTACCCCAAGAAGTACATGACCCTGCACCACCTCAGCATCAACCTGCTGCCCAACCTGAACGTGGGCGTGTTTGAGTCTACCATCTTTGGGCGGGACAAAGGCCGGTTTGAGCTGCAGTACCTGAACCCGCTTATCTTCTACCGCGCCATAGAGCAGGCATTGGGTTCAGAAGACAATGCTTTGCTGGGGGCAGACTTCAAGTGGAACATCTACAACCGGGTGCAACTGTACGGCCAGCTGGTGCTGGATGAGTTCCTGCTGAGCGAAATCAAAGCCGGGAACGGCTGGTGGGGCAACAAATACGCCATACAAGGTGGGGCCAAGTACATTGATGCGTTTGGGGTTTCAAATTTAGACTTACACGGGGAGATCAACGTGGTGCGCCCGTTCACCTACCAGCACGAGGCCCCGTACACCAACTACCAGCACTACCAGCAGCCGCTGGCCCACCCGCTGGGGGCTAACCTGGCAGAGGCCGTGGCTATTGTGCGGTACCAGCCGGTGCCCAGGCTCACCCTCACCGCCAAGGCTATTGCCACCCGCTACGGCCAGGACCCGGAGCCGCGCAATGTGAACAGCAACTTTGGCGGCAACGTGCTCAAGCCCTACACCACCCGCAACGGTGACTACGGCTACAGCATTGGCAGCGGCGTACAGACAGACCAGCTTTACGGCGAGGTGAACCTGTCTTACCAGCTGCTGCACAACCTGAACATTGACGTGACGCAGGTGCTGCGCCGCGCCAACGCCGCTGATAATGCCTTTGACCAGAAATCGGCTTTCTCTGCCATCTCCCTGCGGTGGAACATTCCGCAGCGGCAGTATGAGTTCTAAATAATTTACCGCCCTCTAAAAAGCATAAAGGCAGGAACTTAGCCCCAGGTATGCCATAGAGAAGTTCTCAGAGCTGGCAAAGTTTGACGGCAGCGTCATTGTGGAGCGCACCAAGGGTGAAGTCTCTGCCCGCTGTGACATGGAGGCGGCCAACATTCTGGCATTGAACCTGATGCATGAAATTGTGTGCGGCAGGCTCACGGCTGAGCAGGCAAGGGAAAAATATTCTGAGCAAACCGCCGCCTTTGTCATGAACCGGCCCGCGCCTTTGGCAGAAAAACTTCAGTTTGAAGTCCCTACCGGTATTACCAGGGATACTGATCACGTTACCATCATAGACAACATGGCCAACCAGGCAAAAGAGAAACTCAAAGATATTACCGGCCTAAATAGCATGTTTAAATTTTGATTTTGCGCTGCAAACGGGGAGCAAAAGGTTCTTCTATGGTTTTTCGAGGAGCATAGCAGCGCTATGGTGCGAGGCAACCGCCAGGTCAGGTTCTGCTGAGGCCCGTTTGCAGCGTAAAAGAGAAATGGAAACACGCTCTTAAACAAACGACCCCTTCCCTGGCCCCCGGCAAACAAAAGGGGGACTCTATCCTTTCCAGAAGACGCTATGAGAAAGTGACACGGCACCCTCAGGAGGAAAACCTGCTGATCAAAGCGTTCCTGTTTTGGGCCTGTTTTCCAGAAAACAGCCCTAAAACGAGTGGCCGGCGCGGTATGCTGTTTTAGAATTCAAAGCCGTACCTTTGCCGTAATGAAAACTTATTTCCGCATATTAAACTTTGCGCGGCCATTTAGCCAGTACGTACCGGGGTATGCCATTGCTACGCTGCTGGCTACCATTTTTGGGGTCATGAACTTTACGTTGCTGGCCCCACTCATGACGGTGCTGTTTGACCAGGTTGAGGCGCACAGGGTGATCCCTACGGCCCCACCGGCCTTTGAACTTTCATTTGATTGGCCCAAGCAGTTTTTCAACTACTATTTTGGGCAGGTGGTGCAGGCACAGGGCACCATGGGCGCGCTCAAGTTCATCTGCTTCCTGCTGATTGGCTCAGTGCTGCTTTCTAATGTTTTCAGGTACATAGGCCTGCGCATTGAAGGCGTGGTACGGGCCCGCGTGGTGAAGAACCTGCGGCAGCAGGTGTATGAGCGCATTACGCAACTGCAGCTGGGCTTTTTCTCCAACCAGCGCAAGGGCAACATCATGTCTACCCTCACCAATGACGTACAGGAGGTGGAAAACTCAGTGGTCAGCACCCTCAATGTGCTGTTCCGGGAACCGTTCTACCTGTTTGGCTATTTTGGGGTGCTGTTTTACCTGTCGCCTAAGCTTACGTTCTTCAGTCTGCTGGTGCTGCCGGTGTCTGGGCTCATCATCTCCAGCATTGCCAAAAAACTCAAAAGGCAGTCTTCTGAAGGGCAGGAATCATTGGGCACCATTCTGGGCATTATTGATGAAACCCTGGGCGGCCTGCGGGTGATCAAAGGCTTCAACGCCCAGCCGTATGTGATAGACAAATTCAACCAGAGCAACAACCGCTACGCGCACATCATCACCTCCATGAACAACAAGCGCAGCCTGGCCTCGCCATTCTCTGAGTTTATGGGCGTGACCGTGGTGGCGGGTATTCTGTACTTTGGCGGCTCTATCATTCTTGCCGGGAACTCTGACCTGACCGGCCCTATGCTGGTGGCTTACCTGGCACTGTTCTCCCAGGTGCTGGTGCCCATAAAAGCCATCTCCAACGCCTTCAGCAATATACAGCGGGGCCTGGTGGCCGGTGAGCGCGTACTGGCCCTGATTGACACCCAGCCCGAAATCAGGGACAAGCCCAACGCCAAGGTTCTGCCGTCTTTCACCCAGGAGATTGATTTCAAAAACGTTGGTTTCCGCTATGCGGATGACCCTATTCTGCAGGACATCAACCTGCGCATCCCCAAAGGGAAGACCGTGGCGCTGGTTGGCCCGTCTGGCGGCGGAAAGTCAACGCTGGCCGACCTGCTGCCCCGTTTCTATGACCCCACCCAGGGCGCCATCACCATTGACGGCCATGACCTGCGTGACTGCACCCTGCACTCAATCAGAGAGCAGATGGGGATTGTGACCCAGGAGTCTATCCTGTTCAATGACACCATCTTCAACAACATTGCCTTTAACAAAACAGACGCCACAGAGGCCGAAGTCATAGCCGCGGCCAAAATTGCCAACGCCCATGAGTTCATCATGCAGAGCCCAGACGGTTACCAGACCGTGATTGGCGACCGCGGCGGCAAATTGTCTGGCGGCCAGCGGCAGCGCCTGAGCATTGCCCGCGCTATTCTCAAGAACCCGCCCATCCTGATCATGGATGAGGCCACCTCGGCGCTGGATACCGAGTCTGAGAAGCTGGTGCAGGAGGCCCTGACCAACCTCATGAAGAACCGCACCTCTCTGGTGATTGCCCACCGTTTGAGCACCATTCAGCACGCAGATGAGATTATTGTCTTGCAGGCGGGGCGTATTGTAGAGCGCGGCAACCATGCGCAACTGGTAGAGCAAGGCGGCCTGTACTACAAGCTCACCCAGATGCAGAACACCTGATGAAGGGTAGATTGCTGGTTGCTACGTGTTGACATCAGAAGAATCAGCAACCCCTACAGAGGAAGTCTGTTTTTGACCTGGTTTTCAGAAAACAGGCCAAAAAACAGACTTCCTCTCTTTATCCCTTCCCCTCATTTGTACCGATTTCTCAGGTTCTCCCGTAAAGAGTAGAATATTCATTATATCTAATGTTTAGACACCTTATGACATGGAGACCCTGAAGAAAATAATCAATATAGCGGTGATGGCGTACCTGATCATTGCCCTGCTGTTTCTGCTGCGCATCTTGAGCGTAGACAAGTTTGTGGCGCTGTTTGACATGGCAGACGCCGCCGCCTTTTACCGGAGGCTGCTTTGGGCAGGTGTCCTTCTGCTTCTGGCTGAACTCTTGGTAGAAAACGCGTATATTGCCACACTAAAACGGGGGTTAGCGCTAGAGCACCGCCAACTGACAGAACTCAAAGCCAAACTGTATGACCAGCGGCTAAACACTGAGGCCGCCGCACAAACGCCAGCCCCACCGCTGGACAATACTGTGCCCCCGCCCGCCGTTGACCCAACCAGAGACCCAAACCATCTGGCGAAACCCAACCACCACCGCCCATTACCTTAAACCCACATGAACCCTACTTCTTCTGACCTCATTCTGCAGGAGCTACAGCAGGCCCAACAAGTTCTGGCAGACTTTTTAGCCCAGCCCACCACTATTGCCAGCATTGAGCAGGCCGCCCAACTCATGGCGCACAGCCTGAAAAATGGCGGCAAAATCCTCTCCTGCGGCAACGGCGGCTCTATGTGTGACGCCATGCACTTCGCTGAGGAACTCACCGGCCGCTACCGCGAAAACCGTGCGCCCATGGCCGCCATCTCCATTGCAGACCCCAGCCACATGAGCTGTGTCTCTAATGACTTTGGCTATGACCAGGTGTTTTCCCGCTACGTAGAGGCGCTGGCCAAACCCGGTGATGTGCTGCTGGCCATCAGTACCAGCGGGAACTCAGGAAACGCCCTTAAAGCCGCCCAGGTGGCCCGCGACCAAGGGGTGCACGTGGTGAGCCTCACCGGCAAAGACGGCGGCCAGCTGGCTGGGCTTAGTGACGTAGAAATCAGGGTTCCCCATTTCGGCTACGCCGACAGGATTCAGGAAATCCATATCAAAGTGATTCATATTCTGATTCTGCTGCTGGAGAAGCACATGGCCTAGGGCCATTCTGTTTTTGGGGCTTTTTTGGCCAAAACAGCCCCAAAACAGAAAAAATCTCCTGACCGCTGGCATCCCTTCACCCGTGAGCAGAGTATACTTTAAAAACGTTACGCTCATGCGCCCATTCCTATACTGCCTGCTTCTTTGCGGCTGCCTTTCCTGCGGCACTTCTACCTCTGACCAAAAAGGCACCGCTACCGCTGCTTCTGAACAGGGGGCAGCGGTTGATTCTACCAGTTCTCCCTCTGCCGCCCCCGCCGTTGACTCTGCTTACCAGATAGTGCCGGGAGAACGCATGGGGCAGACCTCTCTGAATGAGTCACCAGAAGCAGTAGCAGAGGCGTTAGGCAAGCCAGATGCCAGTAACGCCGCCATGGGCAAGTCCCTTTCAACGTGGTACAGTTCCGCCAACGGCGGAAAACGGGAGGAATTGAACGTGTACACGGTACGGGAGAAAACCGGCACGCCCCAAGAGACAGTGGGCGTGCACCAGGTACGGGTTACGTCTTCGGCCTTTAAGGTGATGCCTTCTGGCCTCAGCACCGGCAGTACGTTGCCGCAAATCAGAGAGGCTTTTAACCGGGTGCGGCCGCTGGCGCATTACCAGTACCAGGGGCGGCAGCGCGCCTACCTCTATGATGCCACCGGGGAAGGCCTTGCCTTTGAGATCACCGGCCCAGACAGCACCTGTGTAGCCATTATCCTCCACCAGAAGGGCAAAGAGGTCACCAGCGCCTACCTGCCCATTCATGAAGATCTGGTCAAGCTGCACCAGCAGTAAGTAGGGGTACACTGGCTTTGGGCGTGGTTGTTTCCGGCCGCAGGGCCCTCCCGTAAAAGCCCCTACCCCTTCTGATAGTCTTTGAAGCCAGTTTTAGGTAGTTTTGGCAAAAACAGCCCAGAAACAGAACGTGCCTAAGGAATTAATTGCGGGGGTTTGCTGTTGCTCCCCTCTAGATAAACACCTTGCATACAAGATTATATGTTGGTTAAAACCTTCGGGAGCGCCGTACAGGGCGTGAATGCCTTTACCATTACCGTTGAAGTAAACGTTACCCCCGGCACCAAGTACTTTCTGGTGGGTCTGCCAGACAATGCCATCAAAGAGAGTGAGCAGCGCATTGAAAGTGCCCTCAAGCACCACGGCTACCGCATGCCGCGCCAGAAAGTAGTGATCAACATGGCTCCCGCCGATGTCAGGAAAGAGGGGTCTGCGTATGACCTGCCCATTGCCATTGGTATTCTGGCCGCCTCTGACCAGCTCCTGGTTGACCAGCTGGACCGCTACCTCATCATGGGGGAGCTGGCGCTGGATGGGGAGCTCCGGCCTATCAAAGGTGTGTTGCCTATTGCCATTCAGGCCAGAAAAGAAGGCTTCAAAGGGTTTATTCTGCCGCAGCAGAACGCCCAGGAAGCCGCCATTGTCAATAATCTGGACGTGATTGGCGTCACCAACCTCAAAGAAGCCATTGACTTTCTGGCTGGGGAAAAGCAGATTACCCCTATAAAAATAGATACGCGTGACCTCTTCCAGACGTCTATGCACCAGTACGCCGCAGACTTTGCTGATGTGCAGGGGCAGGAGAACATTAAACGGGCGCTGGAAATTGCCGCCGCCGGTGGTCACAATGTGATTATGATTGGGCCGCCGGGCGCTGGCAAGACCATGCTGGCCAAACGCCTGCCCTCTATTCTGCCGCCCCTCAACCTGCACGAGGCGCTGGAGACCACCAAAATCCATTCAGTGGCGGGTAAACTGGGGCCGCAGGCTTCTCTGCTGGCGCAGCGCCCGTTCAGAGCGCCCCATCACACTATTTCAGACGTGGCCCTGGTAGGGGGCGGCGGGAATCCGCAACCGGGGGAGATTTCGCTTTCACATAACGGGGTGCTATTCTTAGATGAGCTGCCTGAGTTCAAGCGCACCGTGCTGGAGGTGATGCGGCAACCGCTGGAGGAGCGGCGGGTCACTATTTCGCGGCCCGCGTGACCATTGATTTTCCCGCTAACTTTATGTTGGTGGCCAGCATGAACCCGTGCCCGTGCGGCTACTATAACCACCCAGAGAAAGACTGCGTGTGCGGCCCCGGCGTGGTGCAGCGGTACCTGAACAAGGTGAGCGGCCCGCTGCTGGACCGCATAGACCTGCACGTAGAGGTTACTCCGGTCTCCTTTGACCAGATGACCGCCACCCGCAAAGCTGAAACCAGCGCCGACATACGGGAGCGGGTAGAGCGGGCCCGGGAGTGGCAGACCAAGCGGTTTGAGGCCTTCCCAGACATTCACTCTAACGCCATGATGCCCCCCCAGATGGTGAAAGACCTTTGCCGCATTAATGAAGCGGGGCGGCTGCTCCTTAAAAAGGCCATGGAAAAGCTAGGTTTGTCTGCCCGCGCCTATGACCGTATTTTGAAAGTGAGCCGCACTATTGCTGACCTGGCCGGCTCTGAGGAAATTAAAATTGAACATCTGGCAGAGGCCATTCAGTACCGCAGCCTGGACCGGGAAGGCTGGGCCGGGTAATTCCTGTTTTCGGTCTGTTTTCCTGAAAACAGGTCGAAAACAGCTCAGCTGCACGTACTCTTACCTTCTTAGGTTTTAGCTGCTGGGGCCACCAGATCTAGTATTGTTTGGGCGAGGGAACCCCAGGAGAACCTTAGCTTTTCTTTTTGGATGTTCGCTTTCATTTCCTCACTTCGGCCTTCATTAAAGAACCTGAAGATAGAAGTAGCAATGGCCTCCGGGTCTGCCTCTACGGTGTACCCTACCTCCTGGTCTTTGATCATCTCCTGTAACCCGCCCACGCGGGTAATGATCATGGGTTTGTCAAAATGGTAGGCAATTTGAGTTACCCCGCTTTGGGTTGCTCTGCGGTAAGGCTGCACCACCAGATCAGCGGCTGAAAAATACAGAGCCACCTTGTCATCTGGGATGTACTCTGTTTTCAGGATCACCCTGTCTTCTAAGCCTCCGTCTCTTATGATCTCTGTATAGGGTTCAGGTGCCTCATAAAATTCACCTGCTACTATCAGTTTTATGTCCCGCTCCCTCATTCCAGGATCTGTCATGGCTTTTAACAGGATGTCCAGGCCTTTGTATTGCCTGATAAAACCGAAGAACAGGAGGTAGTTCCCCGTTTGCGGTAAGCCTAAGCGCTGAAGCGCCTCAGCCTGTGGCACAGCAACCCCATAGGTGTCATACAGCGGGTGCGGATGAAAAACGGCTGGTTTCTTTTTCTCAAACAACCGTAAGTCCTGCATTACCGCGTCTGACATGGTTACAAACGCGTCACAGGCCTGCAGAAAGTATTTGGTAAAAGCCGTATCACCTGGTCTTTTCTCATGCGGCACTACATTGTCTGTTAGCGCTACAACTTTTGTGTGGCCGTTTTTCTTTGCCAACCTGGCTACTGTCCCAAAGCTGGGGCCCATGAATGGGAGCCAATACCTGAAGAGAATAATATCTGGCCTCCTGCTCTGCAGATCTTTGCCAAGCGCTAGCCAGGTGAGGGGGTTGACAGAACTCAGCCTTCTCTTTATATCAATTCCCTGGGGGGCAGGCCCCTCTACCAGCTGGGTTTTGCCAGGGAACAGTACAGATGGATACTGGGTAGTGAACGTGATGATTTCAACCTGATGCCCCATCTGTTGCCAGGCACGGGCCAGCCTCTCATTAAAAGTGGCTAATCCTCCCCTGAAAGGGTAAGCCGGGCCAATCAGTACAATGTGCGCCATTAGCCCAACCCTATTTCATCTCTGATTAAATACTCATTCTTACGTTTGCCAGACAAGGAAACCATCTCAGACATGAACCCGGCCAGAAAGAGCTGCACGCCAATGATGAGCGCCACTAAGGCTAAGAAGAAGAGAGGTTGGTCAGTGACATCGCGCACGGGCAGGTTCTGGAACGAGTAGTACATTTTCTCACCAATCAGCCACATGGTGATCAGGAAACCTACCAGAAAGCAGACAAAGCCTAAACTACCAAAAAAGTGCATGGGGCGCTTTTTGAATTTAGACACAAACGTGATAGACATCAAATCCAGAAAGCCGTACATGAACCGCTCCAGCCCAAATTTGGTGGTGCCATACTTCCGTTCACGGTGCTGTACTACTTTCTCCCCAATTTTGCTAAAACCGTTCCATTTGGCAATCACTGGTATATACCGGTGCATTTCGCCATACACCTCAATGCTCTTCACCACCCGGGCATCATATGCTTTCAGGCCACAGTTGAAGTCATGGAGTTTGATTTTGGAGATTTTACGGGTAGCGGCATTGAACAACTTGGTGGGCAGGGTTTTGCTTAAAGGGTCAAACCTTTTCTTTTTCCAGCCGGAGACAAGGTCATACTCCTCTTCTACTATCATTTGATACAAGGCCGGGATCTCATCTGGGCTGTCCTGCAGATCAGCATCCATGGTGATCACCACCCTGCCCGTGGTTTCCTTGAAGCCAACGTTCAAGGCGGCAGACTTCCCGTAGTTTCTGTTAAACCGGATGCCTTTCAAATTTTGATCCCTCTGGGCCAGTTCCTGGATCACCCGCCAGGAAGCATCTGTACTTCCATCATCCACCAAAATGATTTCATAAATAAAACCGTGTGATACCATCACACGGTTTATCCATTGGGTTAACTCAGGTAGTGATTCTGCTTCATTCAACAGAGGAATCACTACAGAAATATCAACTTTATACTGCATGTATTTTACTCAAACTCTGGCCGGCTTTTCTTCATGATAGCCGCAACAATTAATGAAATGATTAAACCTATCACCACTGATCCTACAATACCCATGACCAACATCATTCCTGGTCCAGAAAACTTTTCAGCCATGTTCATGGCCTGTTCAATCTGATCATCACTCATCCCGTTCTTTTCCATTTCCTCTATCTGGGCGTTGCGCGCCTTCTCAAGAAAACCAGTGTCAATAAACTTAACGTACACAAAGGTGAAGATACTGCCTAACACTCCTGCCACCGCCGAAAGAATCACCCCTATTCCTAATCCTTGCCCATAAGACATGAACCCCATATTTTCTTTCTTGAAATAGCTATGAGCCATTACAATACCTGCTACCAAAATCAGGATGCTCAGAACTGACATCCATTTATTCTGGTGCATTTCAGTGACATATAAGACCAAGCTAAAAATGACCGAGATAAAACCGGTAATTAACCCATAGCGTACGCCTACAGATGATGGGGAGGTAGTTTGTTCTGTCATAACAATATGTTTTAGTTATTTTCTAAAAAAGACACTAGAAACGATACTCGTTAAAAAACCAGCCAGCATTCTAAACATAAAAGTCCTCTGCGCCAGTGTTGTGGCGTTTAGCTCCTTCAGCTTTTCAAATGCAAACTTGTAATTTGGCTCTCCCATCATCTGGATTAACTCCTTCTGATGCAGTCTCATGTTCTCCTGCTCCAATATAATATATTGTTGAATCATTTCCTCTCCCGCAAGAAGAGAGAAGATACACAAAAGCACGGCGGTTGTAAACGCAAGAAAAAAAGTAGTAGCCAGTCCTACTTTAAAGGCTTTGGCAAAACCGATTTCTGCCCCGTAGTACTTTTTGTAATATTTAGTAGCCAGAATAATGAAAACAGGGATAAAAAAGACTATAGAAGAGACTTCAGCAACATTTGCGTAAGGGTTCTCTAACCCTAACAATGCTAAAGACACCACATAGACCACTCCTACCACCCCTCCGGTGACCCCATAACGAATGGCGGTATTTACAACTGCTCTGTCAAACATATCTGGAAAGGAGCGATTCTATTTTAAAAAGCTGGATTAAGCGTGAAGTGTCCATTAAAGTAAGTCCCATATACCTCACCAATGAGTGTCTTACCCAGGAAAGGTGAGTTCTTTGAAACTGAGGCATTGTTCTCCTCTGTAAAGCGCCACTCCTTTTCTGGACTGAAGAAAGTAAGGTTGGCCACTGCGCCCTCCACTACCTGTGGTGAGGGTAAGCCAAGCACCTGCCTTGCACCGCTGGTAAACATTTCAACAATTCTGGTATAAGGGACAGCATCTATTGTAGAACCTACGGCAGTAGCAAAGGCTGTTTGCAAACCAATGATGCCGACATCTGCCAAGTCAAATTCCAGTTCTTTGGTTTCTACATCACAAGGTGTATGGGCTGAGACAAGGGCGTCAATGGTACCGTCTTGTATTGCTGCTATAATGGCTTGTCTGTCTTGCTCACTTCTAAAGGGGGGAGACACTTTGTAATTGGTATCAAACGGTTCAATGGTCTCATCAATAAAAGCACACTGGTGCGCAGCCACGTCACAAGTAACCTGCAGCCCTTTTTTCTTTGCAACTCTAACGGCTTCAAGCGCCCCAGCCGTTGACAGTTGAGAAAAGTGCAACCGCCCGCCTGTGTACTCCAGTAACTGAAGATCCCGCGCCACCTGCACCTCTTCAGCAATAGCAGGAATACCTTTGAGACCTAATTGCGTACTCACCACGCCTTCATGAATTTGACCACCTGCCGCTATCTTCAGATTAACCGGGTGGTTCATCAACACGCCATTGAACAGCTTGATGTAATTCAGCGCTTTCAAAAGTGTATCTTCAGATTGGATAGGGACTAACCCGTCAGAAAAAGCCACGGCTCCAGCCTGATGCAGATCCAGCAGCTCAGCCAAGTCTCTTCCTTCCAGATGATGGGTTACCGCCGCAAGGGGGTGTAGTTGAACAGGGGCAGCAACACTTTTCTGTTTGAGCAGCTCCAAAGCCGCTTTTGTTTCTAACACCGGCTGCACATTGGGAAGGCACGCCACTTCAGTGAATCCACCAAGGGCCGCTGCTTTCATAAAACTATCCAGTGTTTCCCGGTGTTCATACCCTGGCTCCCCGGTAAATGCTGAAAGGTCAAACCAACCAATTGAACAGCAAAGGGATTCTTCTGTGATAACTTGGACACCTTTCCCAACTTCTTCCTCAGATATGGAAGCATCCATCTTATGAATTCTACCCTCTTTGATTAAAATATCAACAGATTGCCCGTTAAAGGAGGAAGAACTATCAACAAGGGTTACAGCTTTAAATAAGTGATCCACGTTTTTTTGCACTTAAAATGACAACCTCAGCCAGAAGACTGAGCAGGCACAATATTAGGCAATATTTCCACAGCGACATGCCACTTTCTGAGTTTTGAAACAGTTTTTGCAGAGGAAGATTCTCCTCCAGCTCCACTACTTTTATACTTGTCCCCTGCTCTTTGGCTATTTCCTCTAATTCATTCACAGAGTAACTTTCTAAGTAAGATTCTTTTCCAGGAATATTCAGCGCAACTGTTGAGAGTACCTGCTCTCCGGCTACTACTTCATAGAAACCCGGTATTGTGACTTCTGTGGGCAAAGAAATAACAACGTCTCCTTTTCTCACTTTCTGTTCTGGAATTATATTCTGAGCATCTTTTCTAAGCGTAATTCCCTCTCTGGAAGCTGCCAATGCGCCTGCAGCAGGCAGCCTGATTTCATCCTGATCTAAAGCATAGGCTAGCGGAGATGGAGAACCTGTATTATCAGTTATAATTAACTGGTACAGTACTGGCACAAACAAAGGATGCGCCGCAAAAGAAGTTTCTTTCTCTAAAGGAGCAGAGAAAAGGTGTAATTTCCCTTTCTCTAGTTGAAAGGAGCTCAAGAAGGGACTATTGTCAGAAAACTTTAAGATGGTATGGAAAGCACTGTTCCAAAAAAGTAGAGGCTGTATCTGAGGCATTTTCATATTCCTCACCTGTTTTTCAAAGATAGATCTAAAAAAAGGATCACTAAGGTCTGGCGCATGTAAGGTTTTACTCACAGAAGCTTCTGCACGTATACCTTTCAAACCTATTTCAGTTAGAAGAGAAAGGAGAGCGTCTTGACTCCCAACCGCAGGCACTAAGATCAGTGATTTCCCCTGCTGAAGCCAATCTTTCATTTCTCTGGCAGTACCTGAGTTGATACTACCGGTAGATGCATCAAAAAACCAAGTGGAAGCAGAGGGTGATTGTTTTCTGTGTAAAGTAAAAGCAGCTTCTTGCCCCAGAGCCTGCACTACTGGATGGCCCTGCTCAACCTTTTCTCCTATTCTTATTTTAATAGAGGTAGGGGTAGGAAGAACTGCAAAATATTCATTATCAAAAGGAGACTTAGTGTCTTCTACCACTACTTTAAGCTTAGTGGCAGAATTACCCTCCCCTTTCAAATCAAATTTGACAATTCCTTTTTGCTGTGGCTCTAACAAAAGTTGAGAGCTACCTACCAGTTTATCACCTACCAAAGCTTTTATTAACACCTGTTCTTTTTCTGATTGCTGGCTGCCCGCCACTCTAACCATCACGGTAAGTGCACTCCCCGCTAAATAAATAGGTTGATCTACCCAAACAGAGTCAATAAAAAAATTGGGAGAAGAGGAGCTTGGAACAGAGACAAGTGAAACTGAATTCCTCTTTAAAAAAGTGCTTACCTGCTCTAATGAGAACTGTGACTTTTGAAAGTCTGATATAATAAATAATGCGGTAGATTTCTTTTGTTGTGCTACATAGTTCTCCAACTCACTAAAAGTGCGGAATGTCTTTTTAGTTTGAGCATCTGTATTTGCAATACTACTCTGATTTTTACCGCCTTGTGCTTCAGAGAGGAAAGCAGTTGTTTTCTGATCAATTAATTCTGCTTTTGAAAAAGCATTTACCTTGGCAACACCTTTCATACTCCATGAATCATCTACTAGCACCAAGGCATTTGCACCTGCTGCAGCTTCTTGTTCTGATGAATCAGAGATAAAAAGGAAAAAGGCAATAAGCGCTGAGACAACAAAGAGTAATCTTGTTAGCAGCAAAACTACATTTTGAAGTTTTTTAACGGATCTGGATCTATGCAGAATGGAGGAAAGAAACTGTATATGAGAAAACTCAAGTTTCTGCCTTAGCCGAAGGCCAAAGAAATGAATGAAGAGAAGAAGCAAGGACGCAACAGCGGCGCCTGAGGTAAGTAAAAACATCTGCACCATTTTTACCCCAATATAGCGGGGTGCCGCCTCAAAGGCAAGGGGGGGTTGGCCCTGGCAGGGCTTAAACGCAGGGAGGCCCCTGCGGTTTCACCCGTGGGGCCTCTCCTGGTAAGGGGGTTGGCGGCTACCTACTCTCCCGCGTGTGA
>NZ_LRMM01000053.1 GCF_001647275.1 Rufibacter ruber
CCCGGGTTTCCGGGCTTTGGTTTTTCGGACCAAAATCGAGACGAAACGGCACGGGAAGCATATTACCAGTCAGGGGAGCCATCGTCTTTTTTGGGGGCTCTGCGACGGGGGAGCTGCTGCAGGTACTGGGTTTCCTCCTGGCGCATGGCATCCAGGAGCTGACGGGCTTTCTCAGGGCTGAGGTTGATTTTCTGGAGGCGCTCGTAACGGGTCTGCAGCAGGGCGTCGTTCTGGCCGCCGGGCCGGTTGCCGCCGCTGCGCCTGCGCCAGCACCATTCCCCTGGTTCTGGGTTTGTCCGCGTTGGGTGCCGGGAGTGTCTCCCTGGGCCCGTTGCTGATCTTGTCCGGTGGGGCCGTTGTTGGCAGAAGCGGTCTTGCCACCCCCTTGCTCCTGGCCGCTACCGCCCGCCTGTGTCTGGCCTTGTGAGGTGCCAGTAGAGGGGCTTCCGCTCTGCCCGCCTTTGCCGTTTTTGTTCCGCGGAGGCGGCAGCTGCTCCCCTTTTTCTGGGTGCAGCAACAGGTATTTCTGTAGGAGCTCATAATTGAAGCGGGCCTCCTGGTTCAGTTCATCGGCAATGAGGGCTTGTTTGCTGAAGGCCAGCGCCTTGGTGTAGTTCCCCTCTTCAGCCTCAATGACCGCCAGCTGGTTGGCCACCATAGATTTCAAACCCGGGTCTGAGGCGCTTTTAAGTAAGGCGCGGTAGAGGGGGGAGGCTTTGCTGAAATTGTGCAGCTGGAAATAACTGTGGGCAAGGTTCAACCGGACAGGAAGGAGCGGTGCATCCCCTTCGGCCTTGGCCACTTTCTCATACAGGGCCGCCGCCTGCAGGTAATTTTTTCTTTGGAAGGCTGCCTCTGCCTGCCGGGCATACTGATTGCGGAGCGCAATGCGCTGCAGCCCCTCCAGCGGGGAGAAGGCGAGAAGCAGAACCAACCACCAGTAGCTCATATTTTAAGTACTTGTAACGTCCATAACACATCAACCACAATCAGGAACAGAGCCACCAGCAACGGGTACAGGTATTTGTTGGCCGCCACTTCTACCACCTTGGTCTGGCGCAGTTCGCTCTGGACGGCATTGACCGCACTGACCAGCCTGGGCAGCTCACTGATGCTCTGGTTGATCTCATAGTAGCTGCCGTTGGTTCGCTGGGCTATTTCCTGGAGCGCCTCGGGCACCAGCCTGGTGACCACGGTGTTCCCGTCCTGGTCCTGCTTAAATCCCCGCCCTTCGGGAATTTTGCCGCCTTCATAGGTGCCCGTCCCTACCGTGAACACATGTATTCCCTGGTTCACCAGGGGAGCGGTAGCCGCTTTCGTGTTTTCGCCAAAGGTTTCCCCATCTGTAAAAATGACCAGAATCTTAGACCTTTCTGTGCTCCTGCCGGTATCTGATTCCCTGAACTTTTGCGCGGCCAACTCCAGGGCCGGGGTGAGCCGGGCAGCCTCTGGGGGGGCCAGCGGCGTGCGCAGTGACTGCACAAACAGTTCCAGGGCGCTGTTGTCATAGGTAAACGGGGTGACCATGAAAGCTTCTGAGGAAAACCCGATCAGCCCCACCCGGTCAGCGTTGGACTGCACCAGAAACTCCCTTATTTCCTGTTTGACTTTCTCCAGCCGGGAGGGGGGCACGTCTGTGGCGTTCATAGACGGTGAAAGGTCTACGGCAATCAGCACATCTTTGCCGTTGGTTCTGATTTCTTTGGTCATGGCCCCAAACGAAGGGCCCAGCAAGGCCACTATCAGCAACCCCATGTACAGGGTTCTGAGAACCGTCTTTACCCACAGCGCATTCGCCTTCTGGTGAAACTGGTGCGCCAGCCGTTTGATTCTGTAAAGATAGCCGCCATAGAGCACCACAAAGAAGAGGAGCAGGAAGAACTCTACAGAAGTAAACGGCAGGTACCAGGTCATTGGCGAAACGGTGGCAAACGTGAAGTACCGGGCTACCCGGGTAAGGGGCAGCTACGGTAAGAACCGGCAAGTTAAAAAGAAACCAGCTAACACAGCGCCCCGTTTGGCCCGGTATGCCGCCCGCAGGTGCTTTGGAGGTAAAACGGCAGGGGGGAAGGATTATTTTGCAAAAATAATTGAGCAGGTAAGCCCCTGGTAAAGAACAAAATGCTGGGGAAACGGGGCGGCGAGTATAAATTTTTTTGGCGGCGGCCTTGTTAAAGTGAAGCGGGTTCACCTATATTTGCACACTCTTTAACCGAAAGAGCTGCCCGGAGAGATGGGTGAGTGGCTGAAACCAGCAGTTTGCTAAACTGCCGTACCTCTAAAGGGTACCGGGGGTTCGAATCCCCCTCTCTCCGCGAAATTTTCCTGAAAATTTATTTTGACAAGAGAATTTCATTTCATATCTTTGCACCGCAATTCATCAGAAAGGTTAGGGTTAGGTTAGTTGGTTAACTGGTAATTGCAGGTTTCGGGGTGTAGCGTAGCCCGGTATCGCGCCACATTTGGGATGTGGAGGTCGTAGGTTCGAATCCTGCCACCCCGACGAAAAAAGATGAGTAATGTTGGATGTAGAAACATTCTCCATTACTCATTTTTGTTTCGATGGTCTCATAGCTCAGCTGGATAGAGCAACTGCCTTCTAAGCAGTAGGTCTTTGGTTCGAATCCAAATGGGATCACACCGGTTTATAAAAAAGCCTCTTCACAAGATGTGGAGAGGCTTTTTTGTTTTTTGACTCCTTGAATTAAACGTTTCTAACCGCTATTCAAATCCTGTTCTGGGGTTTGCCCAAGCTTAGAAGTTGGGCAACCGCACCTCCCTTCTAAAATGGCTAATTTATTCCCGTAAACCTTTACCCGAACAGGGAGGAGCTCAAATACCGGTCTCCGCGGTCACAGACAATGAACACAATGAGCCCTTCCTCCAGTTCTTGCGCCAGCTGACAGGCCGCGTGCAAAGCCCCCCCGCTGCTCATGCCCGCCAGAATCCCTTCTTCTTTGGCCAGCCGCCGGGTCATGGTGACTGCTTCTGATTCGCTGATGTCCAGAAGCCGGTCTACGCGGGAAGGTTCATAGATCTGGGGCAGGTACTCTGGTGACCAGCGCCTGATTCCCGGTATGTTGGAACCCTCAGAGGGTTGCGTGCCCACAATCTGCACCTCAGGATTCTGTTCTTTCAGGTACCTGGACACGCCCATGATGGTTCCGGTGGTGCCCATGGCTGATACAAAATGGGTGACCTTCCCGTGGGTGTCCCGCCAGATCTCGGGGCCCGTGCTGGTATAGTGGGCCTGGTAATTATCTGGGTTGCTAAACTGGTTGAGCATATAATAGCCTCCTCGGGCGGCCATGTCTTCGGCAACCTCCCGGGAGTATTCAATGGTTTTGGCGGCAGGGGTTAAAATGAGGTTCGCCCCGTACGCCTCCATAGCCTTAACCCGTTCAGCCGTGGAGTTGTCTGGCATGATCAGCGTGATGTGCAGCCCCAACGTTTGTGCCACCATGGCCAGGGCAATGCCGGTGTTCCCGCTGGTGGCCTCTACCAGCTGGTCCCCCGGCTTGATCTCCCCGCGCGCCAGCGCATTCTTGATCATGGCATAGGCGGGACGGTCTTTTACGCTTCCGGCGGGGTTCTGGCCTTCCAGTTTCCCCAGGATCTTTACCTTGGGGTTGGGGTTTACCTGGCTTATGTCTACCAGCGGTGTGTTCCCTATGAGGTCAAATATATTCATCGTCAAAAATGTTTAGGTTACCGGCTGCGCCCATGGGGCGAAACTCATACATACCGTACAATAAACCAAAAGTTGGGTGGTAACGGTTGAGAAACTGGGTGGGTTTGCAAGGCGCAGGGCTTCAAAGACTACTATTTAAGTTAGCTGAAGTTTTAAAACAACTTCAAAAGGGATTTTAGCGGCTGGTAAGCGGCTGCCCAACGAGGCTGGAGACCCAACCATTTTATGTTACAAGTCCACAGTCCCGCACCAGCATTACCCTTATTGCCAAAAGATAACCTGAGTAAGGCAGATGACAGAAAGATGCTGATTGATGTTTTTGAAACTGGCAGGTAAAGGCTGCCGGATAAGGTTTTTTCCAGCCAGTGGTTTCTGTTTCCGGGCTATTTTTCTGAAATCAGCCCTAAAACAGAAATTAGAATCTTTGCCAGATACTGTTCTATTATAACACTAAACAGCCTCTTACTGTGTAAATGTCATTTGCATAGCACTGGCATGAGTTTTCAAACTCGTGCTACAGGATTGATTCAGTCTCCAGGCTCCATGAAACGTTACCAGGTTCTTCATCAGCATGCGCCATAATCAGAGGCTAACGGTAGATGATTGCGGGCGAGAAATTTCCTGGCTGAAATGATGCTGCTCTTCAGGAAAAACTGCCGGATCAGGTGCCGTTATACCAATGGCTGCCGTTTTTTTTGTAACGTTGTAAAATGCGTTTTTGGCCTGTTTTTCTAAAAGTAAGCCAAAAACAGAAACAAGGGTTTTGGGGGCAAACGGATGTGTGCTTGTTCCTGTATTTTTTAAATAGATGCAATATGATTACCCGTTCCGCCTGTTATGCCGCAGGGGTTTTCTGCTGGCTGCTGGTCTGTAGCACCAGTGCGTTTTCACAAAAAAACCGCACCTTCACCCGCCAGGACACCCTGCGCGGTTCCATCACCCCAGAGCGGGCGTGGTGGGATCTGGTACATTATGACCTGCGCATCAAAGTGAACCCCCAGGACAGTTCCATGCACGGGACCAACCTGGTGCGGTACAAAGTGCTAAAAGCACAGCAGGTCATGCAGCTGGACCTGCAGCCCCCCATGCGCATTACCCAGGTCACCCAGAACGGGCAGCAGCTGGCGGTAAAACAGGACGGAAACGCCTGGTACATCACCCTGCCCGGGAAGCAGGCGGTGGGGGCTTTGCATGCGGTGGAGGTGCAGTTCGGCGGCAAGCCCAAAGTGAGCCGGAACCCGCCCTGGAGCGCGGGGTAACCTGGAAGAAAGACCCCGCCGGAAACCCTTTTATTGCCACTTCGGTGCAGGGGGAGGGGGCCAGCCTGTTCTGGCCTAACAAAGACCACATGTATGATGAGCCCGACAGCATGATGATCAGGGTGACGGTGCCCAAGAACCTGATGGATGTCTCCAACGGACGCCTGCGCCAGGTAGAAAACCACCCCGACGGCTCCAGAACCTTTCACTGGGCAGTGACCAACCCCATCAACAACTACGGGGTGAATGTGAACGTGGGGGATTACGTGCATTTCTCTGAGGTCTACCCCGGCGAAAAGGGCAACCTGGACTGTGACTATTATGTGCTGCGAGACAATCTGGACAAGGCCAAAGCGCAGTTCAAAGATGTACCGCGTATGCTCAAAGCCTTTGAGCACTGGTTTGGGCCGTACCCCTTCTATGAAGACGGCTTCAAGCTGGTAGAGGTGCCGTACCTGGGCATGGAGCACCAGAGCTCAGTCACCTACGGAAACAAATACCGCAACGGCTACCTGGGGCGCGACCTGAGCGGCTCTGGCTGGGGGCTTAAGTTTGACTACATCATCATCCATGAGAGTGGCCATGAGTGGTTCGCCAACAACATCACCTACAAAGACATTGCAGATATGTGGGTGCATGAGAGCTTCACCACGTATTCTGAGCCAATTTTTGTAGAATACCACTACGGCAAGCAGGCGGGGAGCGAGTACGCCATTGGGCTACGGCGAAACATTGCCAATGACAAACCTATTATTGGCCCCTACCACGTGAATGCCAGCGGCTCTGGAGACATGTACCCCAAAGGGGCGAACATGCTGCACACGCTCAGGCAGGTGGTACGGGATGACGAGAAATGGCGGAAGATCCTGCGCGGGCTGAACCAGGAGTTCTACCACCAGACCGTGACCTCTGCCCAGATTGAAAACTACCTGAGCCGGCAGATTGGCCGTGACCTGAACCCTTTCTTTGACCAGTACCTGCGTGATGTGCGCATTCCGGTGCTGGAGTACAGGCTGGAAGGCAACAGGCTCAGCTACCGCTGGACCAATACCGTGTCCGGGTTCAACCTGCCGGTGAAAGTGCAGGCCGGGGAGAAGGAGCTATGGCTGGAGCCGGTAACCACCAAATGGAAAACCACCAAAACCAAAGCGGCCGTCACAGACATAAAGGTAGACCCTAACTTTTATGTGAGTCAGAAAAAGGCAGAGTAGCTACCTGCTAACTATTGATTAATGCCCCTGTTAGCTGTTTTTCTGAAAACAGCCCTAAAACAGGGGCATTATATTTTGGCAGCCGGGCGTGAGGGTTCAGCAACAGATAGCGCCTTGGCTGCCAGCGGCAGCTGCACCACAAATGTGACCCCAGAGGAGGGATGGAGCTCAAACCAGATCTTTCCTTGTTGGGCCTCCACAAATTCCCGGCAAAGCACAAGGCCCAGGCCCACGCCTTTCTCCCTGCTGGTGCCGTAGGTTATTTTTCCGGAGAGCTTAAAAACGTCTGGGGAAAGCTGCAGCGGTTTGCCGTTGCCAGAATCTGTGACCCGCAGCAGGCAGGAACCTTTTTCTTCCGTGGCCGTGACCTGTACCGTGCCCCCGGGCAGAGTAAATTTAATGGCATTGTTTATCAGGTTGCGTACCACCAGCTGCACCATGTCAGTGTCTGCCATGACCACCAGGTGAGGGGCCAGGGAAGAGTGAAGGCTAATCCCCTTCCCAAGGGCAATGTCCCGGAAAAGGTCTACGGTAGGGGGGAGCAGGGAGGA
Organism: Rufibacter ruber; assembly: GCF_001647275.1. Classification (GTDB taxonomy): domain Bacteria; phylum Bacteroidota; class Bacteroidia; order Cytophagales; family Hymenobacteraceae; genus Nibribacter; species Nibribacter ruber_C. Next base: position 6,713 of record NZ_LRMM01000053.1, read on the forward strand.
GAGGGGCAACGGGGAAACCGCTATAGACACGCCCTCCATCTGGTTTTTAGACCAGGACAGCAGGTTAGTGAGCATTTCAAGGGTGTTCTGGGTGTTTCTGAGCAACTGGGCCTGAACCTCCCTGCGGGTATCCTGGGGCAGGTCCATCTGAAACAGGAACTGCAGGTAACCCTGAATATTGGCCAATGGGGCCCTGAGGTCATGGGAGATGATGGAGAAAAGCTTGTTCTTCTCCTGGTTCAGCACCAGCAGATCAGCGGCGGCCTGCTCAGAGGCTACCCGGGCGGCATTGTAGCTTTTCACCAGAGACACCGTGCAGACTCTGACCAGTATGAAAACCATGATGTAGGAAGAGGCCACATCAATAAACTGCCTTTCACGGGTGGCATAATGGCCGGAGATGCTGGCGGGGAAGAAGTATTCCCAGCAGAGCAGCCCCGCCAGCAAAGTCAGGTTGAGCATAGACCAGGCCCATCCCTGCCGCATGGGAGCCACCGCAATAATAGGAAAGTAAGAAAGGGCCAGCAGCAGCAGCGTGGGGCCGTTAATCCCGGCATTGAAAAAATAATTCACCCCAAAGACCACCTGCACCGTGATGGCAGCAACGGTAAAACTGACCTGGTGCCGGTTTCTGAAGCGGGAGAGGTAGTAGGCAAAAGACAGCACCACCACCATGAACAGTGACAGGAAGGAGGACCAGTACAAGCCCACCGCGTAATTAAACGGTATGTTATAGGTGACGGCCAGTAGGGTGATCAGGCAGAACGTGTTGTAAATACGCTGCTCCAGCGAGAATTGGGCAGGAGACCCCACCAATTCCAGCCAAAAATCCTGTATCTGTGCCTTGAATGATTTGAAAAAACCTCCCAGCATGCGTGCCAGCTTTCTCTCTGTATATGGTCAGTAGTAACTTCTTGAGGGGTAGTGGGGGCTACAGAAAGTAAAGATACGGTTGAATCCAGAGAAAAAGGAAGAATGACGGGGCCGGGGCAAAGATTTCTGTTTTCGGTGTTTTTCAAAAAACAGCCCGAAAACAGAAACCTGGCAGGAGGGGAAGGGTTTCACCGTGAAGTAGGACAACCTCTGTCAGGCAGGAACCCAGTGGTTAAGCCAGTGTTTAGGCCGCCTCTTCCTCAAAGTCATCGGCTTTGGGCAGGGTCAGGAACTGGCGGGCCAGGTCTTCTGGCAGGGCCGTCAGTTTCCGCTTTGCCACATCCATCCAGGCGCCGTCAACGTTGATGATGGCCGCTTTCACCCCATCTGACCGGTAGAGTTCATGCCTGATAGACCAGCGGGAGCCGTCTTTCCTGGTTTTGACCAGTAGCGAGTGAATTTTGACGGTGTCATTGATGCCTACCTCCCGCAGGTACTGCAGCTCTTCCCTAAATAAAATGGGGCCAAGCTGCAGCCGCTTGAGCGCCGAAAAATCCAGCCCCAGATCATTCAGCATGGCAATACGGGCCTGGGCGGCAAAGTCTGCGTAAGCAGAGTGGCGCAGGTGCATGTTGGCGTCTACCTGGGCCCAGATCACGTGCCCCTCATATACAGTACTCATAGTTTTTCCTTTGCAGATGAATTGATTCCCGCTTGCCTCTTTTTTAAGGGCAGGCGTGCCCGTGAATATACTGCGAAAATAGAAATCTGTTCAGAGACGCGCCGCCGCAAAGGGAGCAGGTGGGGCTGTGGCAAAAAAAAACATCGGCTGCGCCGGAATATTTTTGCTTCAAAACCCCCTGAGCGTGAAGAGCAAAGAACATCAGGGGGCCTTTTTGCGTTGAGAAATCTAAAAATAAACGGCACAAACTATATCCGTTTAACGCTATATTGAGTAAAATACCACAAAAAATTCCATCCCATGCCTCAATCCACTTCTGCCTCTCCTTATCTGCTTGAAATTGCCTGGGAAGCCTGCAACCAAGTTGGAGGTATTTATACGGTCATCAGATCTAAAGTACCCGCCATGATGGAATACTGGGGAGACCAGTATTGTCTGATTGGGCCTTATTTCCCTAGCCAGGCAGCGGCCGAGTTTGAGCCTACAGATGACTACTCAGACATTTACGGGCAGGCGGTGCTGGAACTGAGAGCCCAGGGGGTGGAGGTTTATTACGGCACCTGGCTGGTGACCGGCCGGCCGCGCATTGTGCTGATCAATCCGTACAGCGCGTTCAGTGACATTCCGGCTATCAAATATTTCCTGTGGGAGCACCACCGCATTCCTACCTCTAATGAAGACCTGTTGCACCAGGTGCTGGCCTTTGGCAGTATGGTGAAGCGGTACGTGTCTTTGCTGTCAAAGAAAACGAAGAAGCTGGTGGCGCATTTCCATGAATGGATGGTGGGTTCCTGCATTCCAGACTTGCGGCGGGAGCAGGTGCCGGTGAAGATTGTATTTACCACCCACGCCACGCTGCTTGGGCGCTACCTGGCCATGAACGACCCCAACTTCTATGACCAGCTCACCTCAGTTGACTGGCAGCAGGAGGCGCGGCATTTCAACATTGAGCCGGCCGTCTCCATTGAGCGGGCGGCGGCGCATGGGGCGCATGTGTTTACCACCGTGAGCGAGGTGACGGTGCGGGAATGTATCTACCTGCTGGACCGGATTCCGGATACCGTGCTGCCCAATGGATTGAATATCAGAAGGTTCACCGCCTTGCATGAATTCCAGAACCTGCATTTGACGTACAAGAAGAAGATTCACCGGTTTGTGATGGGGCATTTTTTCCAGAGCTTTCCGTTCAACCTGGACAAAACCCTTTATTTCTTCACCTCAGGGCGTTACGAGTACCGGAACAAAGGCTTTGACCTTACCCTGGAAGCCCTGGCCCGCCTGAACTACCGCCTCAAAAAAGCCAAGTCAGACATGACCGTGGTGATGTTCTTTATCACCAAACGGCCTTTCCACTCTATCAACCCGCAGGTGTTGCACTCACGGGCACTCATGGAGGAGATACAGGAGACCTGCGAGTCTATCACGGAGCAGGTGGGGGAGCGGTTGTTTTATGAGGCGGCCGCCAGCAATGAGCACAAGGTGCCGGACCTGAACTCATTTGTTGAAGACTACTGGAAACTGCGCTACCGCCGTACCGTGCAATCCTGGAAAACCCACCAGTTGCCGCCGGTGGTAACCCACAACCTGGTAGAAGACCAGACAGATGACATTCTGCACTTTCTGCGCGCCTCCAACCTGGTGAACAATGCAGATGACCGGGTTAAGATTGTGTACCACCCAGATTTCGTCTCCCCGGCTAACCCGCTGTTCGGGATGGAGTATGGGCAGTTTGTGCGGGGCTGTCACCTGGGGGTTTTCCCAAGCTATTACGAGCCGTGGGGCTATACCCCGCTGGAGTGTGTGGCCAGCGGGATTCCGGCCGTGACCAGTGATTTGTCCGGCTTTGGTGATTATGTGAAGAAGCACGTGAAGAAGTACACTGAAAAAGGGATTTACGTGATTGACCGCCATGAAAAAGGCTTTAGTGAGTCAGCAGAGCAGTTGACCAATCACTTAATGGAGATTGTGGAGCTCAGCCGCAGAGAGCGCATTAACCAGCGTAACAAAGTGGAGAGTTCCTCTGAGATGTTTGACTGGAAAAAGCTGCTGGTGCATTACGAGCGGGCGTACCAGTTGGCGCTCAGTTCAAATATATAGCACCCTGAAACAGGTTCTGAAAACAAGCAAGAGGGGTCCCATCTGGGGCCCCTCTTGCTTGTTTTCAGAACCTGCTCATACGTTACCCTTCCGGCAGCGGCCTGCCATTTTTTTCTATTAAAATTTCCCTTAGGAATAGAAATGGGAGAAGGCTGATTCTTGAAATTGTCAGCATTTTTATCTTTCCGGCCAATGCGTCTGCCCATATCTCAGGGCTTCTGTTTTTTTGCTGTTTTTCAGAAAACAGCCCAAAAACAGAAGCGCTGAAAGGCCCTTGTCCCAGTCATACATTCACAGGAGAAGAAAAGGGAAAACACGTATTTTGTTCTGGGGGGAGGTTGGTGAGTGCAGGTTCTGACTGCCCAGGGCAAGCTCTGTCTACCGCGTTGCGCCTCCCCTTTGTTCAAAAGAATGGTAGCAGGCTCTTTGGGGTTGCGCAGCGGTGGCATAAAAAACGCCCCATCAGACGTTTGCTGATAGGGCGTTGGGCGTTTTAGGGCTGTTTTCTGAAAAACAGCCCTAAAACAGGAAATTTAGGCAATACCGGTTACCGAGTGCAGGCTTATCTGGGTGAACCCGCTGGGGACGGTGACCACCAGCACACGTTGGTCAGCAGAGGCCTCCCAGACGGTTTCTTCGTTGTCTACCAGCACGGAGGCGGTAGGGGCAGGCAAACCGTGTATGATGATTCTGTAGCGTGGGTACGCGGCCGCCCCGCTGCCTTCTATCTGCTGGGAAATTGAGAAGGAGGCGGCAGAGGGTTCGGTCTGGAAAGTTTTGAGCTGGTAAGCCCCTTCAGTGTAGCCATAGCCCTCGCCGCCGTCTTCATACAGCGTGCTGATGTAGGGGAACTCACTGTAGTACACATGCAGGGTGGCTTCCTGAATCTCCAGCTCCCCCACATACTGCTGTACCGGGTACATGGGCAGCACCGCCCCCGCCCGCACAAACATGGGAATCCGGTCCAGCGGGGCATCTGCCCAAACCTCCTGGCGGCCAAAGACCACCTCGTCTGACCAGAAGTTGTACCACTGCCCGTGGGGCAGGTAAAGGTTTCTTCCCTCCACACCCGGGGCCGTGATGGGGCACACCAGAAGATGGTCTCCCAGGCAGAATTCAGCCATGCGGTGGTAGCACTCAGGGTCATGCTGGTCCTGCAGAGACAGCGGCCTCAGCATGGGCGTACCCTGGGTGGCATATTGCCAGAAGGTGGTGTAAATGTAGGGCAGCAACTGGTAGCGCAACTCAATGAACTTGCGGGCCAGGCTGGTGAACGGCTCCCCAAACGACCAGGGCTCCTGATCACCGTGGTCACCAGAGGAGTGGGTGCGGCAGAACGGGTGGAACACGGCTAACTGGAGCCACCTGATGTACAGTTCGCCGTCTGGGGTCTCAATGAAACCGCCAATGTCTGAGCCCACAAATGAAATCCCGGAGATGCTCAAGCGCTGGCACTGGATGTTGGCCAGCCAGAGGTGATCCCAGGAGGCAATGTTGTCTCCCGTCCAGGCAGAGGCGAACCGTTGCACACCGGCATACCCTGACCTGGTAATGGTGAACGGGCGGTCTGGGTAGGAGAACTGCTTCACCCCCTCATACGTGGCGCGGGCCATCTGCATGCCATACACGTTGTGGCCTTTGCGGTGGCTGCCGGGTTCCCCGTCCATGTGCAGGCGCACATCATTGGGGAACGTGCCAATCTCAAACACCGCCGGTTCGTTCATGTCATTCCAGACCCCTTTCACACCTACGTCCTGTATCAGACCTTTAAACAGGCCAGACCACCAGGTGCGTACATCTTGGCGGGTGAAATCCGGGAAGTGGCAGAGGCCGGGCCAGACTGTTCCCTTGTAGAGCGGGCCATCAGCGCGCCGGCAGAAATAATCATTTTGCACCCCTTCCTGGTAAACCCAGTAGTCATGGTCAATCTTAATACCGGGGTCAATGATAACCACGGTTTTAAACCCGTCTTCTTTGAGCTCCCGCACCATGCGGGCGGGTTTTGGAAAGTGCTCATTGCTCCAGGTGAAACACCGGAAGCCCTCCATGTAGTCAATATCCAGGTACAGCGCATCACAGGGAATCTGGCGTTCCCTGAACCCCTGGGCCAGGTTTTTCACCACAGACTCTGGGTAGTAGCTCCATTTGCACTGGTGGTACCCCAAGGCCCACAGTGGGGGCAGCTCTGGGGTGCCGGTGAGCAGGGTGTAGCGCTGAATGACCTGGGTAAGCGTGGGGCCATAGATGAAGTAATAATCCATGCTTCCGCCCTGCGCCCAGAAGCTGGCCACCGTGTCGCGCTCCATGCCAAAGTCATAGAAATTCCGGAACGTGTTGTCAAAGAAGATCCCGTAGGCGTTGCGGTTGTGCAGGCCCATAAAAAAGTTGATGTTCTTGTAGAGCGGGTCTGTGCCTTTTGTATAGCCGTAGGTGTCAGTGCCCCAGTTCTCAAAGCGGCGGCCGCGCAGGTTCATGTTCTCGGCTTTGTCGCCCAGGCCATAGAAATATTCCCGTGGCTGCGCGCGCTTGCTCATCTTGACAATCTCCCCGCCGTACTCTTTGTGGTCTTCCCAGTGAAAGCCCTTCTCATCTTCATTGAGCAGGTTGCCAGATTTGTCCAGAATGCGGGTAAGCAGGCCCTTTTTTGAGATGGTGCAGATTAATTCTTTGGTGGTAAGGCGGTAATGATCAGAAAGTGCCTTAACTTTCAGCTTTACCGGGGTGGAGGCGTTGTTGGGGGCAATGGCGTAAGAAAAATCCCGGCCAAAGGTGCCGTCTGGCGCAAATCTAAAGCGTAAGATGGTCGCAGAAACAGCCTCTACCCGCAGGGCCACCCGGTTGTCACAGAGAAAGGTAGCGTAGCTGTTGTGGGTATCAACCTGAATGACAGAACCCGGAAAGAACTCTTCCCGTTTTGCCCCCAGGTCATTGATCATGTAATTAGTATCCTGAACTGAATTATCCATGCACAAAAGTAAATGATAAAGAAGAACGCACTACTGTAACTTTAAGTGTTTGTTCACCATATAAGCTGCATAAATACGGAAAGTTTAGTTCTTCTTATTTCTTATTGATAAAGTATCAAAAATAAATGGATTTACTTCGCCTATCTTTGTGAAGGCGAGTAGCGCTTTTGGTAATCTATACCTTTGGCCCCTGATAAAGTTGATTACGAGTTAAAAATGAAGAAACTGCGCGTACTAATGTTGGGCTGGGAAGATCAGCCTGTCTTAAATGGAGGTTTGGGGAAAGCCTGCTTTCATTTAGCTGAAGCGTTGGCAAAAGATGTTGAATTGACCATGATTGTTCCCCAGGCAGAAGAACAAGTGCTGGAGGAACAGGCGGAAGTGTTGGGGTTGGGATCATTGGACCTGTCATCTATTAAACAAGCCCCCGTTGAAAGATCTTTTGAACGCTTTGCGGATACGCACAGAGTTCCAGCTAATTTGTTCCCCTACAGTGAGTCTCTGGATCTGGAAGGGCAGGAGTACCAGCCTGAAGGGGAGGAGGAAGGAGAAGGAGTCACCGCCGCCGCCGCCGCCGCCGCCCCGGTGGCAGAGGTAACCCCAGAAGAGGCCCCCAGGCAGCAACCAGAGATTAAATATGTGGCCGGCCCTAAAGGCACCCTGAATTTTGAAGTGATCCAGTTCGCCCGTTTTGCCGCGCGTCTGGCCTCGCACAAAGAGTTTGACGTGGTGTACGCCCATGACTGGATGACGTTCCTGGCCGGAATTGAAATCAAGACCCAGCGCAAAGTTCCGTTGGTGCTACACGTGCACAGCCTGTCTTTTGACCGCCAGATTGGGCACCCGTGGGGGTGGATCTACGAGCTGGAGGTGAAAGCATTGCAGGCGGCAGATTTAGTGATTGCCGTGAGTGAGCGTACCGCCCAGATGATGATCAAACGCTACGGCATCAGCCCTAAGAAAATTCGGGTGGTGTACAACGGCTTTTCGGGCCGGTTTATTCCCGTGTCTTCTGCTGAACCTAAAAAACAAGTAACGTTCCTGGGCCGCCTGGTGGCGCAGAAGGGGACTCTCCAGTTCCTGAAAGTGGCCAAAGAGGTGATGAAGCAGGACCCGGAAGTGAAGTTTGTGGTGGCAGGGCACGGCCCGCAGTTAGAGGAAGCCAAACACCAGGTCCAGAAATTAGGCATTGCCGAATCTGTTACGTTTACCGGCTTCCTTGATTCAGACGCGGCCGTAGATTTACTGAGAACCTCAGGGGTGTTCTGCCTCCCTGCCGTATCTGAGCCGTTTGGTTTAGCGGCGCTGGAGGCTACCCAGGCCGGGCTTCCGGTAGTATTGTCCAGCCAGACCGGGGCCGGAGAGGTCTTGCCCAAAGCCAGTATCAGTGACCCCAATGATGTGGCCGGCATGGCTGAACACATTCTGGAGCTTCTGAGGGATAATGCCTTGCGCCAGGAGATGGTGGAGGCCAACCAGGAAGCCATTCAGGAACTCACCTGGGAGGCGACCGCTGCCCAGGTGTATGAGGCCTTAACAGCTGTGCTCAAGGTGAAAGAAGACTAACACTTACGGACCAATTTTTAGTTTTAAAAGGCAGAGGCCTCCATTTATTGGAGGCCTCTGCCTTTTAAATTCTGTGCAGGTTGTTCAGCCTTCTGGAATAGACTAAGCCTGCGCCAGAAGGATACCCCTTTGTTTAACTGGAGAGAATAGCCTGCCTCTGGTTTGGGGTTGTTTTCAGAAAACTAAGCCAGAAACAGCAGTGGGTCCAAAAAATGCCTGAGCCCTAAAAGTACGTTCAGCTCTGAGTAGGGGAAAGTGAAGCCGGTGCCAACCTGCCTTTGCTAGTACCTGACATGGCGTTTGGTGTTCCTGTTTTGGTGTTTTGACCAAAACAGCCCGAAAACAGGAAGATGTTAGTCTACCCGCCGTAACACCAGGGCTGTGCGGTTGGGGAGGTAAATGCTTAACCTGGGGCCGTAGGTGGTGGGTTGGGTGAAATATTTGATGCGGGTATCTACGCGGTCATGGCCGCCTGTCTCCGGGCTGTCAGAAGACAGCAGGATCTCATAGCTGCCGGCGTTTTGTACCGGGAACAGATAATCAGGCACTGAGTTCTGGACATGGAAATTGAAAAGGAAGATCAGCCCGGCCCGTTCAAAGATCAGTACGTTGTTGAAGTTGTCCTGATGCAGCTTATGGGCTTGCCCCTGCTCCAGTAGGTGGTTTTCCTTGGCCAGGGCCAGCATCTCTTTTTCAAATTGCCACATGTGCCGGTAGCGCAACTGCTCGTTGTCTACCAGAGACCACTGCCGGCGGGCATACTGGTAACTCCAGTTATTGCCTTCCCGCGGGAAATCTACCCATTCAGGGTGCCCAAACTCATTGCCCATGAAGGTGAGGTACGCCTCGCCACCCAGGGCCATGGTAATAAGCCTGATCATTTTGTGGAGCGCAACGCCGCGGTCAATCACGGGGCTCTGGTCTGTGGTGCGCATGTGAAAGTACATGTCTTTGTCCATGAGCCAGAAGGCCAGGGTTTTGTCGCCCACCAGAGACTGGTCATGAGATTCAGCGTAGGCCACTGTTTTCTCCTGGGGGCGGCGGTTGGTGAGCTCGTGCCAGATTTCGTCCAGGTTCCAGTCCTCGTCGCGCTTGTGTTTGAGGGTTTTGATCCAGTAGTCTGGGGTGCCCATGGCCAAACGGAAGTCAAACCCAATGCCGCCTTCTTTTATGGGGCGGCAGAGGCCGGGCATGCCGCTCATGTCCTCGGCAATGGAGATGCTGCCTTTTCTCACGGCATGGCTGAGCTCATTGGCCAGCTGCAGATACAGAATGGCATCTTCATCTACCCAGGAGTCAAAGTAGCGGTCATAATGCCCAAAGGCTACGCCTTCGCCGTGGTGGTGGTACAGAATAGAGGTGACGCCGTCAAACCGGAAGCCGTCAATATGGAACTCTTCCAGCCAGTAGCGCACGTTTGACAACAGGAACTGCCGCACTTCTGGCACCCCGTAATTGAAAAGCTTGGAATCCCACCCGGGGTGGTGCCCGCGTTTACCTTTATGGAAGAACTGCCCCCCGGAGCCGTCAAAGTCTGCCAGTCCCTCTGCCACGTTCTTGACCGCATGGGCGTGAATGAGATCCATCACCACGGCAATGCCCATGCCATGCGCCTCGTTGACCAGGTACTTTAAGTCTTCGGGTGTGCCGAAACGGGAGGTAGGGGCAAAGAAGTTGGAGACGTGGTACCCAAAAGAACCGTAGTAGGGGTGCTCTGCCAACGCCATCAACTGAAGGCAGTTATAGCCCGTCTCTTTGATGCGGGGCAGAATTTGCTCTGCAAACTCCCGGTACGTACCCACCCCGTGCTTTTCCTGGGCCATGCCTACGTGGCATTCGTAGATAAGCGGTTCGGTGACCTCTGTGGGTTTAAAGTTCTTGTCCGTCCACTTGAACTTCTTGTCAGGGCACCATACCTGACCCGAGAAGTCATAGCTTTCAGGGTCCTGGACGGACCGGAAGGCGAAGGGGGAGATTCGGTCCCGGGCAGAGCCGTCGGCGCCTACCACGTGCACCTTGTACCGCTGCCCGTGCTGGATCTGGCACTCAGAAGCCGGAATGAATGCTTCCCAGTTTCCGTTCTCCTGCCGCCGGAGGGGGTGGCGCTGTCTGTCCCAGCCGTTGAAATCACCTATCAGAAAGAGGGCCTGGGCCGCCGGGGCCCATTCCCGGTACCGCCAGCCGTTGTTCTCCTTTTCATAGTGAAGGCCCATGTCGCGGTGCCAGTTGGCATAATTGGCCAGCGTTCCGGCAGACCTTTTAATAGCGGCTGTTTCTTCCTGAAAGCGTTCTAAGCGTTTGGTGAGCTGGGGGGCATACGGCGTGAGCCAGGGGTCTAGCTTAACAAGCGGTAATGAAGGGGGTACCTTTGGCATAATCATTCAGTTGGACAGGCTTAAACTACATCTTCTTAGCTGAAGAAGCAATTTCAGGCCCCGTGGAATCTTCTTGTGTTGAAAGTTGATAAAAACACTAGGTATTTGACAGAAAGTTTTGATAATTTAGCAAGGAAATCGTTTTCCTTGATGCAGGGTCATCTTGATCTTTCCATCATCATAACTCTTAAAGCCTATTGCATGAAAACTACGTTCCGAATACTTGGCTTGTTGCTGCTACTGTTGGCGTATACGGCAAAAGCACAGGTTGTGACTTGGTCACCCGCCTATCCCACCCACAATGAAGCGGTCACCATCACGTTTGACGCCTCTAAAGGGACTGGCGGGCTGGCCGGTTTTACCGGTGACGTCTACGCCCACACCGGCGTACTGACCAACCTCAGCACCTCAGTGGGCGACTGGCGCTATGTGAAAGCCGGGTGGACCACCAACCTGGCTGCGGCCAAAATGCAGCCTCTGGGGAACAACCGGTACCAGATTACCCTCACCCCGCGCACTTACTACAACGTGCCGGCCAGCGAGGAAATCAAAGCCCTTATGTTTGTGTTCAGGAGCCCAGATGGCTCCCGTGAAGGAAAAGACACGGGGGCCAAAGACATACAGGTCCCTATTTATGCTGCGGGGAGCCTGAATGTGACCTTCAACCAACCTGTGTTGGGGAGCAACGGGCTTTTTGTAGATCAAAACCAGACCGTTCAGGTGAGTGGTACTGCGTCATTAACGGCTGACCTGGCGCTGTATGTGAATGGGGTGAAAATCAAAGAGGAGGCCCAGGCTACCACTATTTCAGCCTCATTTAATGGTACTACAGCCGGGCCAAACACCGTGAAACTGGTAGCCGTGAGTGGGGCCACCACTGCTGAGACCTCTTTCAATTTTGTGGTGCGCCCCCCTGTGCAGACGCAGGAACTCCCCGCCAATGCCAAAGACGGGGTTACGTACCTGAGCCCCACCAGTGTGCTCCTGAACCTGTATGCCCCCGGTAAGCAGAATGTGTATGCCATTGGTGACTTTAACAACTGGCAGGTAGGGGCCACCCCTATGAAACGTACACCAGACGGCACCAGGTATTGGGTGCAGCTAGATAACCTCACCCCTAAGCAGGAATATGCGTACCAGTACCTGGTTGATGAAAGCATTAGAATAGGGGACCCGTACACCCAGAAGGTGTTAGACCCCAATGAAGACCGCTTTATCAGTGCAGAGACCTATCCTAACCTGAAGCCTTACCCAACCGGGAAAACCAGCGGCATGGTGTCTGTCTTTCAGACAGACCAGACCCCGTATGTGTGGCAGGTGCAGAATTTCCAGAAGCCCAAGAAAACAGATCTGGTGGTGTATGAGCTGCTGGTGCGTGACTTTATTGAGAAGCATGACTACCAGACCCTCACAGATACGCTGGCTTATTTAAGCAGGCTGGGGGTGAACGCTATTGAGCTGCTGCCCATTCAGGAGTATGAAGGCAACCTGAGCTGGGGCTACAACTCAGTGTATTATTTCGCGCCAGATAAATACTACGGGTCAAGAGAAATGCTGAAACGGTTCATTGATGCCGCCCACGCGCGGGGAATGGCCGTGATCCTGGATATTGCCCTGAACCACTCCTTCGGGCAGTCACCCATGGTACAGCTGTATTATAACCAGGCTACCGGAAAAACCACGCCTAACAGCCCCTGGTTTAACCCTGATCCCACCCATGACTACAACGTGGGGCATGACTTTAACCATGAGAGTGCCGCCACCAAATATTTTGTAGACCGCGTGACAGAGTTCTGGCTACGGGAGTACAACATTGACGGGTACCGCTTTGACCTCTCCAAGGGGTTCACCCAGAGACAGACCCTGGGCAATGTGAATGCTTGGGGGCAGTATGACCAGAGCCGCGTAGACATTCTCAAGCGTATGGCAGACCATGTCTGGAGCGTGAAGAATGATGCCTATGTCATCTTGGAGCATTTGGCAGACAACAGTGAAGAAACCGTGCTGGCCAATTACGGCATGATGCTCTGGGGCAACCTGCATTACAATTACAAACAGGCGGCGTTAGGGTATACCAGCAATGGCAACTTCAACTGGATCTCCTACAAGCAGCGGGGCTGGAACAGTCCGCACGTGGTGGGGTACATGGAAAGCCATGATGAGGAGCGGCTCATGTATGAGGCGCTGACCAACGGGAACAGGGTGAGCACCGCGCCGGGTGCTTACAGCATTAGAAACACCAATACCGCCCTGCAGCGTATGGAACTGGCCGCGGCGTTCTTCTTTACCGTTCCGGGCCCTAAAATGCTCTGGCAGTTTGGCGAAGTGGGGTATGATATCTCCATCAACCAGAATGGCCGCACCGGGAACAAGCCCATCTTGTGGAACTACTACTCGGTGGCCGAACGGCGGGAGCTCTACAACGTTTATGCCGGACTGATCAAGCTGAAAATCAACCAGCCGGTGTTTGAGACAGAAAACTTCACCCTGAACCTGGGAGACAACCTGAAGACCATCCATTTGCAGGATGCCAACATGAAAGTAGCCGTTCTGGGCAATTTCGGGATAACAGCGGGAACCATTGATCCAAGGTTTCAGCAGACAGGCACCTGGTATGACTACATTACCGGCGAAGCCCTGAATGTGACCAACGTCAACCAGGCTATTACGCTACAGCCCGGCGAATACCGCTTGTACACCTCCAGCCGGTTGAACAGCAACGGTATTCTCCTGAGTGTGAAGGAAGATGTTGGGGCCGTGGCCCAGCGACTAAACGCTTTCCCTAACCCGGTAGCCACCAACCAGATCACCCTGCAGTACGAGCTGAAAAGCGCCACAGACGTGCGGGTACAGCTGTATGACCAGGTGGGTAAATTGGTGAAAGAGAAACATCTGGGGAAACAGGCCGCCGGAAGCCAACAGATCAGCCATTCTTTAGCTGACAAGGGCGGGCGCTTGGCACCCGGGCTTTACCTGATCAGGCTGATCACGGGGGCCACCGCTTCTACTGCGCAGCTGATAGTGAAGTAAAAAGGAAGAAGTTTTTTAGGCAGGAATCCGTTTTCGGGCTGTTTTCTCAAAAACAACAACGGATTCCTGCTTTTTTTATAGCAATGAGAGCTTCAGAAGAGATTTTATTTCTGCAACACGTACTGGATGCCTCCTAACAGGTGCCGGAGGAAAAGAGGGTCCTGAAAACTTTCATTTGTATGGCCGCCGGCAGTGTAAAAAGCTCTGCCCCCGTCAAAGGCATGGCACCAGGCGACAGGGTGGTAGCCATTGGTGCCTCCCTTGTAACTTTTCTCATCAAGGGTAGCCAAAATCTGGAGCCCCGGCTGCAGGTTCTTGAAGTTGTACCATTCATCCCGGCGCTGCCAACGGTGTGGTAAGAAATGAGTGGCGGGGTGGTTTTTATCTACCACGTCAATGATGGCGGTCTGCACAGCGGGGTGGCTCTCAAAGTAGGCTCCTACCAACTGGTTATACCAGGGCCATTGGTACTCAGTATCTGTAGCCGCATGAATGCCCACAAAACCGTTTCCAGCTTTTATATACTGCTCAAAGGCCGTTTGCTGGGCGGGGTTCAGAACGTCTTGGGTGGTGCTCAGGAAAACCACGGCCTGGTATTTCTTCAGATTCTTCTGGGTAAACAGGGCTGCATTGTTGGTGGTGTCTACTGAAAAGCCATTTTCCTGCCCCAGCTTCTGCAGGGCCGCCAACCCCGCCGGAATGGATTTGTGGTAAAACCCGGCTGTTTTGTAAAATACCAGCAGATGTGCTTTGCGTGTAGCAAAAGGAGCGGCAGAGTGAGACGGGCTGCATTGGAAGACAATTCCACAGATGAATATCAACCCCCAAACGGCAGTAAAATTCTTGAACATGGCACCAGTTGTTTCAGGGAAAGTTACTGGAAATTCTTTTCTAGCAGCGATCTCACCACAAGAATGCCTGAAAACTCTGTTCTGTTTTTGACCTGCTTTCCCCAAAACAGCCCCAAAACAGACGCTGTCTTAAATGGCGCCCACAGACGCTTGCGCCGGTAATTAAAAAGAAAACGCTAAACAGCTTCTTCCCTTTTAGAGAGGTCTTTGGTAATGAATAAATGTTCTCCACCCCTCCTTCATGAGCGGGAATGGGAATGGAGTCAGTTCAGGAGACAGCACATGGCGAGCCCCCTTGGTGCAGGAAGAGGGTGAGCAACTTGTTTTGCAGGGGGTAGGAAAGCCCCAGAATAGGAAGCTCCTCTAGCAGCACCTCTTGCCTGCCTGAACCGCTGAGGAAGCCGTTCACCCTGGTCACCGCGGTAGACTGGTTAAAATCCCCAAAGTTTGGGTAAAACTTCTGTAACGCCAGCATGAACTCAGGTGCCCGCCGGAGCTTCCACTTCTGGTGCCGCTCTTCGGCGTCATAAAAAGTCTGGTAGGGGAGGAGCTCCGTCAGCACAGGCAGGGCAAAGGTGGTTTCGGCCTGGGCCAGGGCTTTCTCCATCTGCTCCTTCTGCTGTTCAGAATGAAAGAAAAGGGCTGATGTGTACTGCCTTTTACGGGGAGGTTTGGTGGGAGTATGGTGAGCGAAGAAAACCTCCAGCAGCTGCCCCAAAGCAATCACCTCAGAGTCAAACGTAACCTGAACCGACTCTATATGGTCTGCCAGTTGGCGGTAGGTAGGGGCTGGCGTGGTGCCACCGGCATAGCCCACCTTGGTACGTATAACTCCCTCAAGGGCGCCAAACAGGCTTTCTGCGCCCCAGAAGCAGCCCATGCCCAGGGTAAACGTTTGGGTGGCGGCGCTGGGGTTCAAATCAATCTCCGGTAAATTTTGGTTCAGTAGCGGCTGCATCATCCAGGTAGAGGAAGGTTGTAGAAAATGGGTTGAAAGGGGGAAAACAGAAACTATCTGCGCAAAGGTGCACCCCCCAGATGAGGGCTTGGTGGCGTTTGGCGGGAGCAGTAGGTTTTTGCCAGCCCTCTCCTATATGACATTACCTGCTGCCTCCTGATCTGGTTTCTGTTTCTGGCCTGTTTTTCCAAAAACAGGCCAGAAACAGAAATCCGTTTAGATGGGGAGACGCTTGCACGTTCCTGCCACCTTCCTTCGGCGCAGCGAAAGGGGACGTTAGGTTTCTGATGAGGGGCTATTTCTTCTCCAGCCCGGGTCATGATTATATTTCAGGTTTGAAGAGGTGGACTTCATAAACTAATCCAAGGTTTCCGTGCATTCAGCTTAAAGCCACCCTGTTGCATACCTGAGGGAATAAAATGCCCAGGGCAGCTTTTGCTGCTGGCGTTTGCAGCGTACGGGCACCATAAAACGTGAGAAAAGGACGCCCCAGACCGGTACTGGTTTGGGCGTGTTTTGGGAAAAACAGCCCGGAAACACCCAAAATAGGGAGAGCGGTTCTCACTGCATAGCTTGCCTAATTAAAGTAGTACCCTTCTGGCGAACCTGCCGCCGCTTTAGGTGTTAGAGCCCGCGCCAGCGTCACAAAAAAATAATTTTCAGGAAGCCCTTGCAGAAGTGGAGATGGTTAGTACATTTGTAGTGTACTATATAACTAATACAGTAAAAGAGGGCTATGATTCAAATCAACAATCTGAGCTTCGGGTACCGGAAAAAGAACCTGCTTTTCCAGAACCTGAACCTGTCGCTCTCCAGGGGGCACATCTACGGGCTTCTGGGAAAGAACGGGGCCGGCAAGTCTACGCTGCTGAAAAACATGATCGGGTTGGCGTACCCCACCGCCGGCACCTGTACCATAGACGGTGCCGATGCCTCCAAAAGGTGGCCGCAGGTGCTGCAGAACCTATATTTCCTGCCAGAGGAGATCTACGTTCCCGCCCTCACCACCACGCAGTATGTTTCCCGCACCGCGTGCTTCTACCCCAGGTTCAGCGAGCAGGAGTTTTACCAGTTCCTGGCGGAGTTTGAGGTACCCCGGGAGGCGGTGCTGGACAAGCTTTCTTTTGGGCAGCAGAAAAAAATGATGATTGCCTTTGGTCTGGCCACCAACACAGACCTGCTGGTCATGGATGAGCCTACCAATGGCCTGGACATTCCCTCAAAGGTGCAGTTCAGGAAAATTATTGCCTCGGCTTTGACAGAAGAGCGCTGTGTCATCATCTCTACCCACCAGGTGCGTGATCTGGAAAGCCTCATTGATACGCTGGTGGTGGTGCACAACCGCGAGATTGTGGTGAACCAGGAGCTGGACCAGATCTCTGAGAAACTGCTGTTTACCACGGTGCCTTCCGCGCAAGACCATCAGGTGCTGTATGCAGAAGAGTCATTGAGAGGGGTAAATGTGATTTTGCCCAACCCAGAGGGTGTGTACAGCAAAGTAGACATGGAGCTCTTCTTCAACGCCATCATTAGCGGCAACCCGGTTATTCTCCAATTGTTAAACTCAAACCATCTGCAAAATGCAATTTAACCTGACCCGTTTCTGGCGGCTGTTCATGAAACATACCGCTGAGCATTACAAATATTACCTCATGGCTACTGCCGTGCTGATTGGTTTCGTTGCCTTGATCATGGGGTTTGTGATGTATGCCATGAGCGGACCTTTTTCATTACAGGGGCAGTCTGTTATGTTCTCCCTGGTCATGATCATAGCGGGAACAATTTTCACCAGCACCGTTTTTGCAGATCTGGGCGATAAGAAAAAGGCCATTGCCACCCTCACGCTGCCTGCCTCCCATTTAGAGAAATACCTGGTAGGGTGGGTGTACTCGTTCCTCATATTCCAGGTGGTGTATAGTGCCTGCTTTTACCTGGTGCTGTACTCTGTGCTGCCGTTAGATGACTGGGGCACCCAGGAGCCAGAGTACCTGCCGCTGTTCTCAGGGGATTATGACAAACTGGTATTCCTCATGCTCTTTCTATTTCTGCACGCCGTCTCGTTCTGGGGCTCCATCTTCTTTGCCAAATGGCATTTCATTAAAACGGCCTTCCTCTTTTTTGTGATTGCCGGTGTTCTCATGTTCCTGAACAAGCTTTTCATGGAACAGTTGCTGGGGGTGGAGTTAGAGAATGCCTCCCCCTTCTCCAACCTGGGGATCATGGAAGGCGAGCAGTATTATAAGGTGCTCTACCCAGAGGAGAAAGAAGGTTGGCTGGCCATTGTGCCCCTGGGCCTGGGTTTGCTCCTGTGGGCAACGGCCTACTTCAGGCTGAAAGAAAAAGATATTTAAGACCAGGAGGCGTTTCTATGGAATTTAAGAATAATGAAGCCATTTACCTGCAGATTGCCGCCTATGTGAGCGACCACATTCTGCTGGGCAAGTGGCCGCCAGATGACAAGATACCGTCTGTCAGGGAGCTGGCAGTTGAGCTGCAGGTAAACCCGAACACGGTCATGCGCACCTATGAGTACCTGCAGAACCAGGAAGTGATCTACAACAAACGGGGGATTGGCTTCTTTGTGGCGCCAGACGCGGTGAAGAAAGTGAAGAAGCACCGCCGGGAGCGGTTCCTGCAGCAGGACCTCCCCGAGTTCTTCCGGAACATTTTCCTGCTGGAGATTCCGCTAGAGGAGCTGCAGGAACGCTATGAGCATTTTAAGACTGAGAATTTCACTTCAAAATAAGAGACCATGAAGAAAAGTAATATGCTGCTGGGGGTGGCCGCGGTGTTTTTCCTCACCTGCCTGCTGGCCTTTAATTTCGCCCTGAAGGCGGAATACGAAAGCGGTGCCTACAAAGACCGTTTCAAAGACTACATCTCCCTGAACTACCAGGGGTTTGAGGCTGTAAAGGTGAACGGGGCCACTAGCATCAGCGTTGACATCACCTCTGGGCCCTATGGTGTGCGGGTGCACAAAGACGCGCCTGCGTATTTAAGGTTCAGGGTGGAGAAGGACACCCTGGTGGTGGAGGTAGACCAGAAGAACGAGGAGGTGCGGTTTCAGGGCGAAGTTCTGATTTCGCTCCCGCGCCTGACCTGCCTCACCACTTCCTCTAACCATACCCTGGCGGGAAAACCGGAGAGCAGGGTGTACTCCAAGTACTATTATAATGAGGTGGAGGTAAAAGGTTTCCGACAAGACAGTTTACAACTGGTTTTGGACCACGCCAGTGCTGTCAATTTAGCCAACAACCACCTCAACACGTTAAACGTGGTAGCGGGTGCCACCCCCGGGAGTAGTCCCAAGCTGTCTCTCTGGAAGTCAAACACTATTAAGAAGGCAAGCTTTGATATGCGAAATAGAAGCAATCTGGTTCTGAGCCATGTGGTGATCCCGAGTGTTCGCTACCATTTCTCAGACAGCGCCCAGGCCGAACTGTCTGGAGCCTCTCTGCAGTTGATGGGTGAAAAATAAACCAGGGGCTGCAGAAGAACGGCGATTTTTGCTTTTCCTGTCTTCTTCCTGCCAGTTGTAAGCCGTTGCGTTTTAGGGCTGTTTTTACAAAAACACGCCATACACAAGGCTTCTCTGTTACCGGAGAAGTTGCGCCTTAACCCTATACCTGCGTTCTTGCGTTAAAAAGCCATCACCTTTACCCCTGCCGCATGAACACCCAGTTCCAGCCCTTGACCATTACCAACATCCGGGAGGAAGCGCCTGGGGTGAAGACGTTTGAGTTTGGGGCAGGTGATGGAAAAAAAATTACGTATGAACCCGGCCAGTTTTTGACGCTGGTCTTTTGGGAGGGTGGGCAGGAGGTGCGGCGGTCTTATTCTATCACCTCTGCGCCGGCACTGGGGGAGCCGCTGACCATTGGGGTGAAGCGTATTGCCAACGGGTTGGTTTCCCGTAAGTTGATTGACCAGGCCACCGTTGGGGAGCAGCTATTAACGGCCGGGGCTTCCGGTTTCTTTACCCTGCCTGCTAATTTCTCTCATTACCGACAGGTGTACTTTTGGGCCGCCGGGAGCGGGATTACCCCCATTTTTTCCCTGCTTAAAACGCTGCTCTTTACAGCCCCAGAAATATCAGTGGTGTTGGTGTACAGCAATCAGTCTCCTGAGGTGGCCTTGTTCCGGCAGGAGCTGGAGCAGCTGCATCAGCAGCATGGGGAGCGGTTTACGCTCATTCTGTTATTCAGCAATGCCCGCCGGTTAGACCAGGCGCGTCTGCACCGGGACCTGCTCAAGAAGCTGGTGCGGCAAACGCTGAAAGTGTCTGTAGCTGAAATATTATGTTATGTTTGTGGCCCGCTAGACTACCGCAGGCTGTGCCTGTACGGGCTGCGGGAACTGCAGGTGCCGCTGGAGAATATAAAGCAGGAAGTGTTTACCCCGCTAAGGGTGGCGTCTGTGTTGGCTCCCCCAGACACCCAGGCCCATGAGGTGACGCTCCGGGTGCGGGGGCAGACCCACCAGTTCCTGGTGCAGTACCCGGAAACCATCTTACAGGCCGCCCGCCGGTTTGGGGTGGCCATGCCTTTCAGCTGCGAAGCCGGCATATGCGGGAACTGCTCTGCCCTCTGCGAGCAGGGCGAGGTCTGGATGGCGAACAATGAAGTGCTCACACAGCGGCAGCTGGCTCAGGGAAAGGTGCTCACCTGCGTAGGGTACCCGGTGGGCGGGCCGGTGGTTTTGAGCATGTAAGTGCGGGGTAGGAGCCACCGGTACGTTAAATTTACACAGATCTCCCGTGCATCTTTGCTATACAGGAGAATCTATCCCAATTTGCACGCGTATCTCTCAAAAACTCTTTACCTCATTCTTATGAAAAAACTAGTACTTCTCTTAGTGGTCATATTGACAACGGGAGCCCTGGCGCAGGCCCAAATGTTTACGTTAGGTGTAAAGGCGGGACTCAGCTCGTCTAGCGTGGATTTTAAAGACATCAAAGGCACCACTTCTGATTTCAAAGAAGGCGACAACATCACAGGTTTCCATGCCGGCGCCTTTGCCCGGGTGAGTGTGATGGGTTTTCTGGTGCAGCCAGAGATGGTGTTTTCCTCTTCAGGCGGAAAGATTGAGAGTGCCGGAGATGTGCAGGATGTGAACTTCTCCCACCTGGATGTGCCTGTGCTTCTGGGGTACAGCTTCTTTAAAATTGCTCGGGTGTACGCCGGTCCGGTTGCCTCTATCTTGATTAACAGCGAGTTTGGCAATGAAAAAGCCAGCAAATATTTAGATACCGCAGACTGGGGCTTCCAGGTGGGGGCTGGGGTAGATATTTCGCGCCTAACCGCAGATCTCCGGTATGAGCGCCTCACCCGGTCCTATGCCAACTCAGGCGAAAGCTATGACATTACCGGCCAGCAAGTGATTTTCAGCCTGGGCTATAAATTCATAGGTAAATAAACTGTCCCGTATTTTCGGTCAACGGCCGAAGAAGAGGTGCCTGTTTCTCTTTCACTGGAGGAAACGGGCACCTTTTTTTATGAGCGGAAAAGTGGCATTGGGTGCTGCAAAGGACGTTTGCCAGAACCGGCCTTCACCGGTTCCCCGCCCCGGTTGCGCTGCTTAAGGTTCAATCTGGCAGGGCCAAAAAACCTGCACTGGCCCTTTTCAGGAGCAACTCCAGAAGCTATCCCTGTCAGGCCTTATTAAATCTTAGTGTTTACTTGGGAAGAGATTCCCCCTGTTTTCGGCCTGTTTTTGAGAAAGTAAGCCAAAAACAGGATAGAGTTTTTATTCATGCTCTGCATGAGAGAGCTTCTAGTAAGTGAAGCTGGCTCTTAGCTGTTTTCGCCTGTTTTTCAGAAAACAGGCCGAAAACAGAAATCAAGGTCCCCCATGTTTCTGAAAGGCAACTCTTTAACAGCAGATTTAAGGGAGTTCTCTAATAAATAGTTACTTTTGTTCTTCATGCTTTGCTGGTGTGTCAGGGAAAAGTGTTCACTCTCTGGCGGTTTTGTTCCCCCGCTAAACTGGCCAGCTTCAAATGTACCTTTATCAATATTAGTGACTTTTCCCCGCCGCCCACCACAGGGCTGGAGTGGGAAGCCACTGGTATGGCTGTCTTTTAACTTCCCACATGATACGAATTCTACTTTTCACTTTTGTCTGCCTGTTGAAGATAGGCCAGACAGTCGCGCAGGAGGTGCCGGTGGCGCCCGTACCCGTTGTGCCAGACAGTGCCGCGGCCGCCAAAGCCGCAGAGATAAAGATTCTGGCTGAAAAGATGTTCCAAAGCGGGCTGGTGCAGCTTGCCCAGAAAGACTACCGCGCCGCCTTGGCTGACCTTGATTCTGCCATTGCGGTGAAACCTGACTTTGAGCAGGCCTTGATGGGAAGGGCAACTGCCTGGCTGGAGTTGAAGGAGGTAGACCGCGCCATCACTGACTATGACAAAGTCATCAGCCTGAACAGTGCCCATGCCCAGGCCTACTTTCAGCGGGGCAGGGCTAAAGTGTTGTTGAAAGATAAAAAAGGGGCCGCCCAGGATTTCACCCAGACCATTGCCACAGACGCCAATCACTACCAGGCTTATTACCAGAGAGGCGGCCTGCGGTTTGAAGACGCAGATTATAAAGGAGCCATTGACGACTTTTCGGCGGTGGTGAAGATCAATCCGCGCAACGGGTATGCCTACCATGACCGCGGCAGTGCCAAACGGCAGCTGAATGACCTGGAGGGAGCCCTGGCCGATTACAGGAAGGCTGTTGAGGTGAACCCTGATATTGCCGTGGCTTATGTGAACCTGGGGAGTCTTAAGCAGGGCAAAGGAGACTGGACGGGAGCCATTGAGGAATATTCAAGGGCCATTGAACGCAAGAAAGACTATTATCTTGCCTACAATAACCGGGGCCGGGCCAAGTTTGAAAAGGGCGATTTTGATGGTGCCCTGGCTGATTTTACCAAAAGTATCCAGCTGAACCCCCAGTACGCCTTTGCCTTCAACAACCGGGCCGCCGCCAAATACAAACTGAAAGACTTTAAAGGCGCGGTAGAAGACTGCAACTTTGCCCTGCAGATTGATAGCGGCTATGGCTATGCCTACTTCAACCGGGGAAATGCCAAAGAAATGCTGCGTGACGCCACTGCCTGTCAGGATTGGGAAAAGGCCGCCGCCCTCCATGTGCCTGCCGCCAAAGCCTACCTTACCCATTGTCAGGAAAAATAACCCTGGATCAGTCTATCCCTTTCAGATATGAAAAAACACGCATTGTTATTGATCCTGTCCTGCGCCCTGGGGCAGGCAGTGGCCCAGAACGTTGATTTCAACAAAGACAACTTCAAGCAAGACAAAGACGGTTTCAGGGAGGCCAAGAAAAAACTGGATGCCGGTGATGACATCTTTGCCGCCACGTCAAAGAAAACAGATGATTCCTACCGGAAGAAGAATTACCGCAACGCCATAGCGCCCTATGTAGACGCCTATAAATTCAACCCCAACAGCGCCCAGCTTAATTATCGGCTGGGGGTAGCGTATCTTTTCTCTGATGAGAAGGACAAAGCGCTTCCCTATCTGGAGAAGGCGTTAAAACTGAACCCAGCCGTTGACCCAGAACTTGGTTTCTATTTAGGCAGAGCCTATCAGGTAAAGCTGGAGTGGCAGAAGGCCGTGACCGAGTACAGAAAGTACCTGGCCACCTTGCCTTCGGGCAACCATAAAACCAGAATGGAGGTGGTCAATAAGAGCATCAGGGAATGCCTTTCAGGGGAGAAACTGGAGAAAAAGCCTTTACGGGTATTCTTTGACAACGCCGGGGAGCAGATTAACAGCAAGTACGCAGACCTGCAGCCAGTCATTTCAGCAGATGAGACGGTCATGGTTTTTACTTCCCGCCGGCCCGCCGACCAGGAAGCCAAGGCGAAGGTAGACAAGGAGCCTAATGATGATGTGTACATCTCCTACAAGGTGAACGGCAAATGGTCAACGGCGAAGCAACTGCCTGAGGGGATCAACACAGAAAAGAACGAGGCGGCCATGGCGCTGTCAGCAGACGGCCAGCGTCTGATTTTTTCACGTGATGAGAACGGGGGCAACCTCTTTGAAACCGTGTTGAAGGGGAACGAATGGTCTAAGCCGGAGGAACTGGGCAGCGAAATCAATACCAAAGACCGGGAGTCTTCGGCCGCGTATTCATATGACGGCAAAACCCTCTTCTTTGTGAGTGACCGGCCTAACGGCATTGGTAAAGGCGATATCTATTTCTCCACCCTGGACAGCAAAGGCAACTGGGGCAAAGCCATAAATGCCGGCCCTAAGCTTAACACCGTCTATGAGGAAGGCCATGTGTTTATGATGCCAGACGGCAAAACCCTTTACTTCACATCAGAAGGGCACAGCTCTATGGGTGGGTTTGATATTTTCAAAAGCGTTTTGAAAAACGGCCAGTGGTCAGAGCCTGAAAATGTAGGGTACCCGTTGAACACGCCAGATGATGACAGCTTTATCTCCTTGAGCGCCAATGGGCGTTACGGGTACATTGCCTCCAGCAGAAACGAGGGGGGTAAAATAGACCAGGACATAGTGCGCGTCACTTTTATTGGAGATGAAAAACCGGTGATCCTGAGTGCAGAAGATGACCTGGTGGCCTTTGCAGAAACGCGGGTGGCCCAGCCTGTGGCCATGCCGGTCATTGAATCTAAAACACCTAAAACCATTTTGGTGCAAGGCGTGGTGCTGGATGCCAGAACCCAGAAACCCCTGGAGGCGAAGGTGGAGTTGATTGACAATGTGAAAAAGGAGGTGATTGCCACGGTGACGTCTAACAGTGTGACCGGTAAGTATTTGAATGCCTTGCCCGCCGGGAAAAATTACAGTGTGTCTGTGCAAAAGAATGATTTTCTGGTGCACAGCCAGAACTTCAACCTGCCTGCCAATACCGCCTTCACCAAAATTGAGAAAGTAGTGAAACTCCAACCCCTGGATGCCGGGAGTGTCTGGGCCCTGCAGAATGTCTTCTTTGCAGAAGGGCAGGCGGTGCTGCTGCCAGAGTCTATGTATGAGCTGGAAACCCTGGTGGAGGTTCTAAAAGACAAAAAAAGCCTGAAGGCTGAAATGATAGGCTACACCAGTGAGCAGGCAGATCAACTTTTAGCGGGGAGCAGGGCCAAAGCCGTCGCAGATTTTCTGGCTTCCAGGGGAATAAACGCCAAGCGGCTTTCGTCAAAAGCCACCGAGGCTACCAGTACCAACGCCCTTTCCCAAGGTCTGGTTGAATTAAAACTGACCGGTAAATAAGAGCGGCCTGCCAGGCGCAGCGTCATGCCTGCCCTGGTAGTTTATCTGCTGCTGGGAACGTCTTCTGCCTTAGGGCATAATCCTCATTTAGATTCGTCTAAATATATAAAATGCAGATTTTTCTTGACCATGTTCAGCCAGCCGGGTATCTTAGCTAAATCTACCCCCTGTTTTCAGGCAGAAAACCACTGCCTGAAAGTGCTATTGGTGCTTAACTATTGGGTGTAGCAGATGAAAAACCAGACAACCCTATGTTTATTGCGCTTAGTACCTTTACCATTGCCAATGATATGGCACCTGCTGTAAAAGAGGCATTTATGAACCGTCCCGGTTTAGTGAACAATGCCCCGGGCTTTGTGAGGCTGCAGGTAATCTCACCCACAGACAACCCGCAGGAGATTTGGTTGATCACACAGTGGGTAGATGAGGAAAGCTACAAAACCTGGCACCACAGCCACCTCTACCATGAGTCACATGAAGGCATTCCCAAGGGGCTGAAACTGGTGCCCCGCTCGGCAAAAGTCAGGTTCTTTGAACACATTTGCGAGTAGGGAGGCGGTATGGCAGAAATCAGGAGAAAAACCGCCGCGCTGCTAAAACGCATGAGTGCTGAGCTGGCGCAGGAAACCACCCAGAAGTTCTTCCATCTTCACCCGGAGTTGGAGGAGAAGTACGGTGCCATGGGCCGTGAGAAATGCCGCCAAGACGCCCAGTACCACCTCTCGTACCTGATAGAAGCGGTGGGGGCGGGCTCCATGACCCTGTTCAGTGACTACGTGCTCTGGACGCAGGAGGTCCTGGAAACCCGTAAAGTTCCGGTGAAGGACCTGCATGAACACCTCATTATCCTGAAAGACGTCATTGCCCTGCACCTGCCCATTGACCAGTATGTGCGGGTGGCCAACCACTTGAACAACGCCCTGCAATTGCTGGAAGAGAAGAACGGCCTGGAACCGCAACCCGAGGAACCGTTGGAACCGCTGGCCCAGACCTATCTGGAGCTTCTTCTGGCAGGCAAGCGCAAAGAGGCCAATGATATGATTCTGCAGGAGGTGGCCCAGGGAATGGAGGTGAAGGAACTTTATCTCACCGTGTTTCAGCCGGTCCAGCACCGGGTGGGGAGGCTGTGGCAGACCAATAAAATCACCGTGGCCCAGGAGCACTTCTGCACGGCCATCACCCAGAGCATCATGTCGCAGCTATACCCGTACATCTTTGGGTCAGAGCGCAACGGGTATAAATTGCTAGCCTCTTGCGTGGCCGGTGACTTGCACGAGCTGGGGCTGAGAATGGTGAGTGATTTCTTTGAGATGGAAGGCTGGGATACCTATTATCTGGGGGCCAATGTGCCCACGGCCAGCATCCTCAGTTCCCTGAGGGAGCATCAGCCAGACCTGCTTTTATTGTCTGCCACCATGACCTTTCACGTACAAGCCTTAAAAGACATCATCAGGGCGGTGCGGGCAGCAGAAGATCTGCAGGAGATTAAAATAATGGTAGGCGGCTATCCGTTTAACCTGGAAGAGGAGCTTTGGAGGGAAGTTGGGGCAGACGGCTATGGTGCCAATGCCAAGGAAGCCATGGAATTAGCATTGGGGTTGGTATCTGTGAGGAAGTAAAAAAAGGAGGAAGCTTGGAGGCAGTAAGCAAAGGAATGGTTTGGCGGTGTGACCGCCGCGGTATTGTGCTGGAGGTGATCAGTTCAGATTTCCCTGAAATCAGCCACGCAGCCCTGGGGCAACCGTTTTCTTCTGTCTTAGAGGAGGCCGGCCAGGAACTGGCTGAGGAGTGGCTTCAACAAGTATCAAAGGACTCCCGCCTGCTGGCCAACCTTACAATCAAACAAAACCTTTCACCCCAACCTCTATCTTTAGGCGGAATCAGAAGCAGTGGCGAGTACTGGCTTTTCTGGACTACTGGCCGCGTAGGGCCCGCCTCTAATCTACCACAAATCGAAAAGGGGGAGAGTACTGAGTCTGCCCAGGTCTGGGAGCCAGATGCGCAACACGTAGAACTGCTGGAGGAACTCAGCCGGGTGAACAATGAACTGGTCAACGCCCGCCGCGAACTCATCAGGCAGAACATTGAACTGCACCGTGCGCATCAGAAGCTGACCAATGCCGGAGTCATGTGATAAGCTGTTTTAGACCTGTTTTTCTGAAAACAGGCCCAAAACAGCTCTTTGTATGTTCTTTAGCGGGAGGGAGAACCAGGCGCCTTAAATGCCGCGCTCTCGCATAATGGCCACAATTTTTTGGCGGGTGGTAAACAGCCGGGCCCCCATCACCCCCAGCAGAATGCAGAAGCTGAACGCGGTCAACACCGCCCCGTGCAGCCAAAACCCAAACAACCATTTCTTAGAGAAGGTAAAGACCAGGTAGCAGGCCAGCGTAATGAGGCTCACTTTGTCCATGGGGGCCACAATCAGATCCCTTTCATGGTGCCATTCCAGCTGGGAAAGCCGGCCCACCAGTAACCCTACCGCCAACCCAAACGCTACCCCAGAAAAAGCCAGGGCCATGCCAATATGGTGCGTCCAGAGGTTGTACCCCAGCAGCAGCAGCATACTGGTGGTGGCCATGCTGAACATGAACAGCCGTACCATGAGTTTCAGCTCTAAGTGCCGCCCCACGGGGAGCTGCATCTTTAACTGGTCAAGTCTGCGTTGAATATCCACTTCCTGTCAAAAGAGTTTTCGTGATAGATCAGGGGCCAGGAACCTCCTTCTTCCTGTAAAAAGCACCGGGGTAGCGGTGGCTTCTCCTGCAAAATTGCAAAACCATCTGTTGTGAAACGATGACCAATGGCAATTGGTGCCCCCTTGGGCTAGGGGGGCAGACCCCAAAAAGATGATTCTTGTCATTTTTGGAATCCTGGGGCGAAAATTTGCCCAGAAATTCCAAAAATAGTATGCATGCCAACTAATTTTTACTCATCTTCGTAATCTAAACCCATGAACTTGTTGTAAGCTTGCTGCAGCTCAGCAAAGGCATGTTGCTGACCTTGCTGCCTACTTACCTGCATGCCTTTCTGGTAAGCCTGCTTCGCCAGTTCGGGTTCGTCTAACTGCACATAGAGGCTGGCCGCGTGGTAGTACGTACCCACGTAGTCAGGGTGCTCTGCCAACAGCTTTTCATAGAAAAAGCGGGCTTTTTCTACCTGGGTAGCCCTATATTCCGTAGCAATGGCGTATAAGGTGAACGGGTCTGTTGGGTCCTCCTGGTAGAAGGCCAGGAGTTGGGTCAATCTGCTGTTAGGCGTTTCCATTTGTTCAATTATTCTTTAACTTGCCCACAAAATTAGTCTAAATCCGCTAACCCTAAGTCACATGAAGATCTTAGTTTGTATTAGCAACGTGCCTGATACCACCACCAAAATCACCTTTACCCCTGATGGCAAAGAGTTTAACACCGCCGGGGTACAGTTTGTGATCAACCCATATGACGAGTA
The DNA here is from genome assembly GCF_001647275.1 of Rufibacter ruber. Lineage (GTDB taxonomy): Bacteria > Bacteroidota > Bacteroidia > Cytophagales > Hymenobacteraceae > Nibribacter > Nibribacter ruber_C. The sequence continues at coordinate 34,808 of NZ_LRMM01000053.1, forward strand.
CGCCCTGACCCGCGCCATTGAGCTGAAAGAAGCCCAGGGCGGAACGGTGACCGTTCTGAACGTGGGGGAGGCAGATACTGAGCCAAATATCAGAAAGGCGCTGGCCATTGGCGCCGATGACGCCATCCGCGTAAATATAAAACCCACAGATGCCTTTTTGGTGTCTCAACAGATTGCCCACTACGCCAAAGAGGGCGGTTATGACCTGATCCTGATGGGCCGTGAGTCTATTGACTACAACGGTTTCCAGGTGCACGGTATGGTGGGTGAACTGCTGGGAATCCCCACCATTGCGCCAGCCATCAAATTAGACGTGAACGGATCTACCGCCACGGTAGAGCGCGAGATTGAAGGCGGAAAGGAAATCATTGACGTTGCCCTGCCGCTGGTAGCCAGTGCGCAGCAGCCCATGACCGAGCCCCGCATCCCTAACATGCGCGGCATCATGACCGCCCGCACCAAACCCCTGAAAGTAGTGGAACCGGTAGGGCAGGAGGCCAAAACCAGCGTGCAGCACTATGAATTGCCGCCAGCCAAGTCTGGCGTGAAAATGATAGACGCTGAGAACGCCGGTGACCTGATTAAATTATTACGTAACGAAGCTAAAGTTCTATAAGCATGTCAGTATTAGTAGTGATAGAATGCGCGAACGGCGAAGTGAAGAAATCCTCTCTGGAGGCAGCCTCGTACGGGAGCAAGGTGGCGGCGGCCCTGGGTACCTCTGCTACCGCCGTGGCCATAGGTGATGTACAAGCCAACGCCCTCTCTTCTCTGGGGGAGCAAGGGGTTAGCAAAGTGTTGCTAGACAATGACGCCCGCCTGCATGATTTTGTGGGAGCCGCTTATGTGAAGGTGATTGCCAAGGCCGCTGAGCAGGAAAACTCCAGCGTGATTGTGCTCTCAAACTCCAACATTGGGGCAGCCATTGGTTCCCGCCTGGCGGTGAAAATGGGGGCCTCCCTGGCCACCAACGTGGTGTCTCTGCCAGAAATTTCCGGCGCTTCTTTCAAAGTGCGCCGCGGGGTGTTCTCCGGCAAAGCGTTCTCTGATGTGGAGCTCACCTCTGATAAAAAAATCATAGCCGTTAAGAAAAACGCACTGGACATTGAGACCTCTGCCGGGGCTACCGCTACAGTAGAGAACTTCTCAGCAGACCTGTCTGACGCTGACTTCAGCACGGCCCCCAAAGAAACCATTAAACAATCTGGTGACATTCTGCTGACCGAGGCTGATCTGGTGGTTTCTGGCGGAAGAGGCTTGAAAGGGCCTGAAAACTGGCATTTAATTGAAGATTTGGCTAAAGCGCTGGGCGCCGCCACTGCCTGTTCAAAGCCTGTTGCTGACATTGGTTGGAGACCTCACCACGAGCACGTAGGCCAGACCGGCATCACCGTGAGCCCTAACCTGTACATTGCCGTGGGTATCTCCGGAGCCATTCAGCATTTGGCAGGGGTCAACTCTTCTAAAGTAATTGTCGTTATCAATAAAGACCCGGAGGCGCCGTTCTTCAAAGCCGCAGATTACGGCATTGTGGGTGATGCGCTGGAGGTTGTTCCTAAATTGATAGAAGCCGCTAAAGCTTTATAGACGAATAGAAGAGAAATTGTGAAGAAAATTGAGCTAGAGATTCTGGGTTTGTCCTCCAGTCAGTCGCAGTCCGGTTCTTTTGCCCTGGTTTTGGGGGAGAAGGACGGTAGCAGAAGGTTGCCTATTATCATTGGCATGTTTGAGGCGCAGTCCATTGCCATCCAGATTGAGAAGATCAACCCTACCCGCCCGTTAACGCATGACTTGTTCAAGTCATTTGCGCAGCAGATGAGCGTGAGCGTGCAGGAGATTATGATTTCAGACCTGAAGGAAGGAGTTTTCTTCTCCAAGATTGTCTGCACAGACGGGGAGAAGGAGTTTGAGTTGGACGCTAGACCCTCAGACGCCATTGCCATTGGCCTCAGGTTTGGGGTTCCTATCTACACGGTGGAGTCAGTGCTCTCAGAAGCCGGTATTATCCTGAGCGATCTGGATGAGGAAGAGGCAGATGAGGAGACAGATGAAATTCCCACCTCTACCGGCAGCAGCGCCGGCGCGGCCGCGTCATCGGGCAAAAGCAACCTCAAGGAGGTGTCTGTAGAGGAGTTGAACACCATGTTGAATGAGGCCCTGGAGAAGGAGGACTATGAGCGGGCGGCCAAAATCAGAGACGAGCTGAACAAACGGGAGTAAGCTTAATTTTTAATATTTACGGGAAAGTCTTGGGGGAACCCAAGACTTTTTCTTTTTCAGTAGAATTTGGCTTATTTTTGACAAATTTGTCATCTATGTTATCTGTGTTCCAAGGCCTTCTCGGCTATATTATCCTGATTGGAATTGCCATTCTCTTCTCTGTGAACCGCAAAGCCATCAGCTGGAAGCTGGTGGGGGCCGGAATCCTGATCCAAATCGTGTTCGGGTTTCTGGTAACTGAGGTGGAAGTTGTAAAAAGAGGCTTTGAGGTGGTGAGTGAGGGCTTTGTGAAACTGCTGAGCTTCTCCAGTGCCGGAGCCTCTTTCCTGTTTGGGGAGTTGGCCAACCCCGCCTCTAAGACCGGGGTAGGGTATATCTTCGCCTTCAATGTACTCCCTACTGTTATTTTCTTCTCTACCGTTACCGCCGGGCTTTACTATCTGGGGGTACTGCAGAAGATCGTGTTCGGGATTGCCTGGATCATGTCAAAGAGTATGCGGTTATCTGGGGCAGAAAGCCTTTCTGCGGCCGGTAACATCTTCTTAGGGCAGACCGAGGCGCCCCTGCTGGTGCGTCCGTTCATTCAAACCATGACCCGCTCTGAGCTCATGTGCCTCATGACAGGCGGGGTGCTGGCCGCCTATGTGGCTTTTCTGGGCGGCGGTGACCCGGCCCAGCAGGCAATTTTTGCCGCCCACCTCTTAACGGCTTCTATCATGAACGCGCCCGCCGGTATTGTGATGGCCAAGATTCTGGTGCCCGAAACCGAGGAAGACAAGATCAACACCCAGCTGAGTGTAAACAAAGAGTCACTGGGGGTGAACGTGATAGACGCCATGTCTACCGGCGCCGCAGACGGCTTGAAGCTGGCCCTGAACATTGGGGGCATGCTGTTGGCCTTTATTGCGGTAATTGCCCTGTTAAACTCCATCCTGCTCTGGATGGGAGGGTTAACTGGTTTAAATGAAATGATTGTGAGCTCCACAGACGGCCGGTTTGAAGGGCTCAATTTTCAGTACATTCTGGGGCAGATCTTCCGGGTGTTTGCCTTCCTGATGGGTTGCCCATGGCAGGACACCCTGCAGGTGGGGAGCTTGCTGGGCCAGAAAACCGCAGTTAATGAATTTGTGGCCTATCTGGATCTGGCAAATATGAAAGCCCAAGGCACCTTATCGCCTAAGTCAATTGTGCTGGCCACGTATGCCCTGTGCGGCTTCTCTAACTTCAGCTCCATTGCTATCCAGATTGGCGGTATTGGCGGTATGGCCCCAGCCCAGCAGGGTAATCTGTCTAAACTGGGGCTGAGGGCACTGCTTGGCGCATCTATAGCGTGTATGATGACGGCAACCATTGCCGGTATCTTATTTGAATTGTAGGCAGTTAAAAATAGTAAAAGCGCCCTTCCTGTTTTTGGCCTGTTTTTGAGAAAAAACAGGCCA
>NZ_LRMM01000054.1 GCF_001647275.1 Rufibacter ruber
CCTTACTATCTTTTCCTGGAATGAAGTTGCCCTGCTTATTCCCGTTTAGACCGATTAGTTACCAGCACTCTACCTTCCTAATGCTCTGGGTCGCGCACGGCTCAATAATGAGCCAACTGAAAGACTGTAAGGAACTCTTAAACACTTCCTGCATAATAAGGAAAAAACCTAAGTCCAACATTACCCCACCATAGCGGAATAAGCTCCACCTGTATGGCAGCGACAAATGTTAGACTCAGGTTTTAATAGTCGTAGAGAATCTATTCTTTCTACTTTGCAGTTCTTTTCTTTCTGCTCTTCTTCTTTGCAGCTACTGCGGCTGGAAGCGGTTTATCTGCATCAGGGTTATTCGCCAGGTATACTTCTACTGCATTGATGACAGTGTCCATAATACTTTCTCTGTTCCAATACTGGTGCTGTTGCATCTTCTGGATCAACCAAACCGGAAGCCTGGTAGCAAATGGCTTAAGCTCATTGGGATCAGCTGCCTGCAGTTGCTCTGGCTCTGGTAGATCTTTTACGGGTGTACCTTCTGAGGGCATCTCTCCTACCCCACCCATCATTTCAGCATCAAACCCACTAGTTGCAGTTTTGACTGCTATATTCCTGAAGTTCTTCTTCTCTACCATATCTAAAGGTTATAACTTTAAAATAAGCGTTATTACAACTATAAATGTTAGAAGCTATAGCCTTGTTAACAGCTCTTGTACCATTGCCCTATAATCATGTGCAGCAGCAGATTCAGAGGCATAAGTAAACACCGGTTGCTTGTATGCCATTGCCTCTTTGACAGACACGTTGTTCCGTATGGTGGACTCCATGACCAAGTCTCCATAGGCCTCACGAGTACCAGCCACCATGTCGGAGTCAATTCGGGATCTGTAAGACGAATGATACTTGGTAAAGAATATACCAGCAACTGTCAAAGCAGGATTGTAGCGCTTGCGTACATTAGCTACAGTCTGCAGGATATTAGTAATACCACTGATGCTGAACTCCTCTGGAGCCGTGGGTATCAACACGTGTGTAGCCGCAATAAAGGTAGTGTAAGCTAATGTCGTTAAGGATGGTGCGTTATCGATCACTACGTAGTCATATATTGTTTCAAACCCGTCTTCTTCCATCCTTTCCCTTAAAATAAACTGGTAGTCCTGTTCAGCACCTATTGCTTTGGCATAAGTATCCAATGCGCGTTTGGCTGGCAGTACATCAAACTTGTCCATGTATTTCATTACTACTTCACTGTACTGCTTTTCCCCTACCAACCATTCACCCACATGGTTTGCAGCTTCACCGATGGTGGCACCTGTAGAGTTAGCCTGCGCATCGAAATCAATAAGCAACACTCGTTTAGTTGTCTCCAGTGCTGCCAGGTAGGCAGCTGTGTTGATCGCCGTGACGGTCTTGGCTACCCCACCCTTATTGTTCATAACCGTAATTATGGTCATATGTTAATTCTGTTAGTTCTATTAGCAAATATAGACTAGCTATATATAAAAACAATGTTAGTCATTTCATCATTTCTAACATTGTTATAAAATAAATAAATTATAATATATAAAAAATGTCTAACATATGTTATTAGTCCATTAGTGATGGTTCGTGCTATCAGTATGTAAGTAATTGATTATTATATACTATATATGATTAGCAAAATAGATCTGAGGTGAAACCCGGCCAAAAGATTTATTCAGCAGGAAAGGAGCAAGGCAGCCTATAACACCACAAGTTTACCTTGACACTGGCCTTGATCTTATTGCAGGAATTTGTTTTAGGTTTTAAGCCATGGCATTCTCAAATCTGAACAGAAATCAAAGAGAAGGGTATAATGATCTTATGGTTCGCTTATTTTACTTTGGTAGCTTAACACGTTCAGGGGCATGTCCAATTAATGCTCACCGTTGCTACTCCTGTAATTTTCTTATTATAAGTGAGGGCTTTATCCCATAGCCGTACAGATGCCCAAACCTAAAAACCTTTATTCCTGCTTGAAAAGGCAGTTTTTCAAACATAATCTGCCTTTATACCCGTACAAAATCCCAAATAGGTTAACCTTATTTTTACTATTTAAGAGCATTCTTACTACATTTTAGTTATTTTCCTACCTTATATACTTCCAAAAAGAGAAGTGAAACCTATTCTTTTATTCCCTATTAATATCTATTTATAAGTATTAGGGGGATTAACTAGCTGATTATATTAAAGATACAAGCAGTTAGCCGTACGAAATCCCAATAAAGGGGTACAAAATCCCAACATACCCGTACATTTTCCCAAATTAGGGGGTACAGAATCCCAGGCGAAGGGGTACAGAATCCCAAACACCCGTACACTTTCCCAAACACCCGTACACTTTCCCAATATCAGAAGTCTAATAGCTACAAATCTTATAGCCGTACAACATATATCTTTTGTACGTATATTTGGTTGACCTGAACTTCAGACTAATGAAAGAAGACACCTTACCTGAGTGGAGTGAATCAGAGCTTCAACCCATAATCCCAGACCTAGTACCTCTTAGGAACCCTCATAGCATAGTCACTCAGTCCAATGATCTGATCAATGCTTATTTTGATATGAGCACTGTACAGCTAAGAGCCTTTGTCTATGCTGTTGGCCATATTCATAAAAAAGACAAAGACTTAACCGCTGTGAAAATCCCTATCAAAGCCCTTTACAGTGGGGAAGGTGGCAAGAACTATAGAAATACAGTAAAACTAGCGCAGGAACTACAGAAAGTCGATATTAAGATCCTGAAACTTGTTAAAGACGGGGAGGGTACCAAACGTCAGTATGAGGCGTACACCATTTTCCCAACGGTGAAGTACACTGAAGATTCTAAGTACATTGTCACCAGAATCAATCCTGACCTGAAGCAGTTTCTTATTAACCTCAACGGGAACTACACTCAAGCTGAGCTGACTAAGCTTCTGTCTCTCAAAACAATTCAGGCGTACCGTATTTACATGTTCATCAAAATGAACATTGATAAGAGTAAAGGTAAGATTCCTGAGACTTTCAAGGTTGACTACAAAGAATTCAGGTTGATGCTAGGTCTCGATGTGATTGAAGATGCTGCACCAGTGAGAATCATCAAACCTAAGTCTGCTGAGTTGAACTTGTTTGGGGAACCGACTAGTGTGCAGATCCTCTCCGTTAAACCAAAGGTTAAAGTCTTAAAGTATGCGGAGTTTGATAACTTCAAGAAGCGGATTCTGAAGACTGCACAGACAGAGCTCAAAGAGGCTGAACTATTGGATTTTGACTTTGAAGCAGATAAGCAGGGTGGAAGGAGTGTTAAGTATGTTACCTTCAAACTACGGCCTAATATTGTCCTCGAGCAACCAGAAGAGAAGCCAAAGCCAAAACAGGTATCTTCACCACAGCTGGATGGCTTAACACCTAATCAGAAGATAGTCTATGACAGAATGTTGAAGTATCATTTTGAAGAAGACAAGGCTTACAGAGCTGTGACACAGGCTGTAGATCTTGCTAATTTGTTGGTGTACATCAACCAGGAGATGTACTATGATAAGAAATCCTTAGCTGTTGTTTGGGTTAATATCGAACCTGCCTTGGTGAAGAAGCGCAAGCTTGACATCAGAGGTGAGAGGTGGTTAGATTGGACAAGAAAACCTAAGCCTGAAGGTTGGATCGAGAAATAGTAAACCTTTTAGCAAGTACTATCATCATAGGGGACTCTTACCAGATGGTGGTACATTGCTTTTAATCACACCCACTTTGTGCTTCTTATCGTCGTAGCATCTAACTTATAAAACTTCTATTGTTTATATATGTTATAATTTCTAACATATATAAAAACAATAGAAGTTTTATATTATTTAGTATATATAACTAATTTAGAGATGTTTTAACATTTATGTGTATTAGCCGTTCTAGTTAAAGAAGAACCAATCCATAGCTTTGTATTAATTAAAATAAGTCAACTAAATGCTTCCAGGCGAGTTCATAAATTACAGTAAGGAAGAGGTGTTCAAGAAGTATAAGCAGTTACGTTATACAAAGAATAACAATTCGTATTTTCTTTATCTGATCTATACTACAGGAACCTGTGTTTACGTAGGGGAGACCAGCAACATCTTTTGGAGGATTGTCAAGCACAAAAACAAGTGCAGTAATGAATCGGTGATCTGCCTACAGGAGCACTCCGACAAGAAGACAGTTCTAAAGCTGGAGAAGCACTTGATTCGGGTGCTCAAACCTAAGTTCAACAGTCGTTACTGCCAGGCTACTCAATTGGAGCTTTTCTGATGTATGGTTACTTCTCTTGAACGACCGGTTGTAAAAGGTTCTGCTACTACCAAATCAAAAAGGATAATCAGGCGCAGTGATAACCTAAGCTGATCTTCATTTTATGTAAGGAATTCCAAAGGGGAGTAGGTAGAAGGTTAAATCAGTCCTTGGCCTTATATTTACTTTCTCTGCAGTAAGCTAATACTTCTGCAGTCTATGGAATCCAAGACACATGATGGACATTGAACTGAGCCAAAGGGGGGCCTACCAATCCTGGCTTGCTGATCTAAAGGGAAGAATACAGGCTGCCCAGCTGAAGGCTGCTGTAAGGGTTAATACAGAGCTGATCCTGGTATACTGGCAGCTGGGGAAGGAGATCGTAGCGAAACAGCAGGAGGCGAGTTGGGGGGAGGCTTTGATCGACCAACTGTCCAAGGACCTCAGCTCCGCATTCCCCGAGATGAAGGGTTTCTCCCGGACCAACCTGTTCTATATCAAGAAATGGTACCTCTTCTATAGCCCCGCCCAGGAGGTTGTACCGCAATTAACAAAGCAATTAAGCGGGATTGCCCACCTGGACCTGAGCCAGGAGTTAGTCCCACAGGCTGTGGGACTAATCCCATGGGGTCATAACCGGGAGATCGTTACCAAGTGCTTAGACGTAAAGGAAGCGCTCTTCTACGTGAGTGAAACGATCCGCTACGGCTGGTCCCGGGCGGTGCTGCTCCACCAAATGGAAAGCAGGCTATACCAAAGGCAGGGCCAGACCCTGAACAATTTTGCCCTGACCCTGCCGAAGCCCCAGGCAGACCTAGCAACGGAGACCCTCAAGAATCCCTACAACTTTGATTTTCTCACCCTTGGGCCACAGGCCCGGGAAAGGGACCTGGAAGACGCTTTGGCGGGCCAGGTCACCAAGTTCCTGCTGGAGCTGGGCCAGGGCTTCGCCTACATGGGCAGGCAGCACCGGCTGAACATCAACGGGGATGACTTCTACCTGGATATCCTGCTCTACCACACCAAGCTCCGGTGCCATGTGGTGGTCGAGCTGAAGGTGACTGAGTTCCAGCCGGAATTCGCAGGCAAGCTGAACTTCTACCTGAATGCGGTGGACGCGCAGCTGCGCCAGCCGGGCGACAACTCGAGCATCGGGATACTGCTCTGCAAGACCCCGAACAGAGTCGTGGTGGAGTACTCGCTGAGGAACATGTCGGCCCCGCTCGGGGTGGCTGAGTACAGGCTGTTGCACGCCGTCCCTGAGGAGCTCAAAGGGGAACTCCCAACCATCGAAGACCTAGAGCAGGAGCTTGAGAAGGGAATCCCGGCTGAGGAGAGCCCGCTGGACCTTAAGATCCGGCAGCTGAAGGGGCTGTTGAACTCCATGGAGAGCGAGGAGGTACAGAAAGGGAAGGACAAAGAATCAATACTCTGGATTTTCGGGGAGCTGCTACCAAGGCTAGAAGCTCTGATCAGTAAAAGCCTCGGGGAAGTGATCCCCCTGTTCAAGGACTTCTGGCTGACAAGACGGGTGAACAGCACATCCAAGGCAGATTACACAATAGGGGATCTGGAGGAAACCCTCGGCCGCGAGAACGTAAATCTGATCGGCCTCAATATAAGGCTAGAAGGCTTCAAAAAAGGAGGGACCAAAGCGTTCAGCATATACAAGGACCTGAACTTCGCTCTTTATACTTATAAATATGCGGTAGGACCTAGCCAAGACGAGATATGGGAGGAGAGGCTATACCACCAAGAATGGACGGAAATTGAGCTGCAGAAGTTGGCTGCAAAGTGGTGCGAACAAGTGGTAGGAGACTTAATGCTTCATATAGAAAGGATGAAGTAAATGCTATTATTTGTAAACCGCTAGGGGAAAGCCAGAATGCTAAATCGAGTGCTGTTTCAGGGAACAAGACAAAAAGACCGCAGCCACAAAGCAGGCTGGTGGGGGAGGATGGGTTTTGAGGAGAAAGTAACAGCCTATTTCTTGACCAATCTACTGACGGGAGATACACCACTGCGGCATCCCAAGGAAAAGTATTAAAAGTTGAAATTCAACGGCTGGCCGCGCTTTGGCAAGCGGATGATATGTTAGTAAAGGTAGTTAGCCCTGGTGGTATTACCATGTGGACCTTTCCATCAAAGCAACCGGCAAATCTCAGCCAATAGTTAAGCCCCTAGGTCATATTTGGTTTAGGGGCTTTTTGCATATTGATTAAAAAGAGCTCTCTCTTGATACCTTATTAAATTGTTATACATTAGTTTGGACAAGAGCATGAAAACCCTAAAATTACTTGATAAGGGCTAGACTCTTAATATAATACATGCATAATGACACAGACTGATTTTATTGGCCCCCACCCAATAGCCCCTGACTTCTTTTCAGAGTGGCTCATGCATGAGGATCTTCCAGTCACTTCAACAATAAGGCATAGGAAACTTCTAGAGCAGCCTCTTGCGAGAGAAACAGCTGTGGAAATCATCAAGGACCACATCATTAATCACCATATTGATGGGAGGAAGAGGGAAAGCTTTGAGAGGAAGAGAGCAATCTTGGACAGTAGAGGATATGGGGACTTTGTAAGTAAGAACAGCCCTTTTCCGAAATCAGATATCACACAAAGGGGGAACTGTGCGGAGATAATATTAGCGGAATATATAAAATCAACATCTCTTTTAGAAATGTTAGTGTACCGTCTTCGCTACAACACCAACATTGAGCAATCTATGAAAGGAGATGACGTACTATTGCTTGATGGCGAAGATATAAGGAGAAAAATAATAGTAGGGGAGGCAAAGTTCCGGACTACTCCCAACAAAACGGTCGTGAAAGAAATAACAAAGGGTTTCGGTACTAAAAAGCTACCTCTCTCCCTGCCTTTCCTTGCTCAGGTGATGCGTGATAAGGGCCATGATGAATTGGCGGACAGTTTAGAAGACTTAAATGCTGAAATGCATCGTTTAGATATCCCTGTTGTGAATGTGGGATTGTTACTAAGTAACGAAAATGCAAGTCGTTACATTGATATGCATGGTGATTGTGATAATGGAAACCTAGTTTTACTTTCATTGAGCCTTGAAGATCCCTGTAGCTTAGTCCGTGAAGCATTTAATAAGGCAATAGGTGAGATAGCTGGCAGTATATGAGCACTGGAAAAGCAACACAGGTATATCAGAAAATAGAGCAAGATGAACTTGCGCAGAACCTTATCGCAGAGTCACATGCTAGGCATATCCTATACAACGTCAATGAGCCTGAGGAGAACTTTCCTGATTTCACACTAGGACTTGATGACCGACTAAGTACAATTGCTTTTTCCTATATATCGATTGGATGTCAGTACGCGGAGAACAAGGAATATCAACTTGCCCTTGATCCCTTGGAGAAAGGGGCCAATATTCTAAGGAACATACATGCACCCTTAGCAAACCGAAAGGATCACAGCCTGTATTTTGTGCTCACATCCTCTTTGGCCTACTATGCCTGCGGGCAGTACTCAAAGTCTTTTATCTTACTTAAGTCGGTAGAATTCGAATCTGATGCCGCAAGCCTAATCTCTCTATTCTTAAAGAAGGACTTTGTAAAACTAGTGGAACTCGTAAACAGGGTCCTGCTCACCAACTATATAGATGAAGCGACTGACTTGGATACGGGTCTGGAGAGTGAGACAGACAAAAATATATATACGTCACTACTGGCAAAATCCTTCAATCTGCTATTAGAGTACATATTCTCTGGCAACATAGAATGGCTCAATGAGTCGATCGGAATCCTGGATGACTTGGAGGAGCTTTTGAAAATAGACAATGAACCATCCATGTGGTGGACCGTCAGGCTCCTGAGAATCATCTTCGGGGATTTTAGGGAGAGTTCTTTGTGGAGGTTGCTACCTCCCTACTTTGACAATAACAGTTTAAGGATAGTCGACTTCATTGTCAGCCTGGCCTTCAGAAAATCCCCCGTCTATGAGCTTTTCTATTCACAGAAATTATCCCTACCCATAGTATTAGACCAAGGGAACAAGGGAGCCATAATCAGCCTTCCCACTAGCAGCGGCAAAACAAGGATTGCTGAGCTGGGGATATTCCACTGCCTGAACAACAACCCAGGGGCCAAGGTGATCTATATCGCTCCCTATAAATCTTTGGCTTACGAGATTGAGGAAACCTTTGAACTCACATTTAGCACCCTGGGCTACAAGGTAACCCACCTGTACGGCGGTGCCCAATACAGCAGGATAGATGTAGCCCTTATTGAGGAATCAGACATTATCATTGGAACACCGGAGAAGGTGAAGGCAATATTAAGGGCAAGCCCTGAGATCGTGGAAGGTGTTAAAATGGTGGTGATAGACGAGGGACACCTGCTTGGTGCCGAAGAAAGGTTTATCCGCAATGAGTTGCTCATAGAGGAATTTAAAAGTCACATGAATGCAAATGGGGGCAGGATCCTCCTGCTTTCAGCAGTTCTCCCAAACAGCTCCGAAATATCAAGGTGGCTTACAGGTGACACTTCCAACGCAGTGACATCCAGGTGGCGTCCCTCGGAGGAACGTTTCGGGATAATAGAGTGGACCGGAGAAGAGATAAACATAAATTGGCGTGGGGCACATGCGTCATCCAATCAAGGTTTCATAAAACAGGAAGCTTTTCAGAAAAGGGGGAAGACTTATTACTACCCGAGCGATAAGAAGGATGCTGTTTCCTCAGTCGCAGTAAAGCTTTCTGCTTTTGGGTCGGTACTCATTTTTGTCGGCCTTAAAAAATCTGTATTCACTTACGCAAAGGCGATTTTTAAAGCAATGGGGCCAGACGCGGTTCCATTTAAATGGCAATCTGACTCTGACTGGGAGGCGTTTAGCATGGCATGCGATGAAGCATATGGAGAAGAATCCGAAATTTTGGAATACGCCCATTTTGGGATTTTATGCCATAATGCAGATCTGCCCTCCGAAGTAAGGATGATAATGGAAAGGTTGATGAGGACAAGCTGCCCACCAATCATAGTTGCCACTAGTACCCTTGGACAGGGAGTAAACATTGGCGTATCGACAGTCATCTTTACAACCCACTGGGTGAATGGATCGCCAATGGAACACAGAGACTTTTGGAATATAGCAGGCAGGGCGGGGAGGGCCTATGTAGACTATGAAGGGAAAATCTTGGTATGTCTTGACAGAACGGATGAAGAATGGAGAAACAATAGGGACTTAAAGCAGTTTGAAAAATACTTTGATAAGTACACAAACGAAGACACAAAGAGCGGTATTTTTATAATACTGCGTGAAATTAAAAATATTGCGGATACTTGCGGTATTCCTTTTGATCACCTATTACAGCTAATTGCCGAAAATGACTTTTCTCAACTCAAGGACCCGAGAGGCAAAGATTACTCTGGGTTAATAGAATATGCTTTTGATTTGATGGACGACAGCATTCTCGCATTGAATCTCCATTTCAAGAGTTATGAGCTTGATGATCCATCGGATTGGATAGATGATTTCTTCAGGGAGTCCTTAGCCACAATCCAGGCCGAAAACTCAAAAGTTATCAGCATAGAAGAGCTGATTTCATTCTTAAAGCACCGGAACAAAGGTATATTGAGAATGGTGGGCTCGCCCACAAGATGGAAGGGGCTGGTAAATACAGGGCTTCCCTTGAAATCATCTTTGCTATTAGATGAGTTACTGCCAGAGCTGATTACAACTGCCGAGGACTTTCAGCTAAGTAACGAGAGTCTCAGAGATAGAATTATATTCTTAGAATCAATTGAGAAAATCCTAGTCAATTTACCGGTAGTCGAAAGTAAAGTGTCAAAATATGGAGAGGCAGAAATAGATAATGTTAGGGAACCTTGGTTACAGGGCCTTACAATTAGAGAAATTAAGACGTTTAAAAATGGGCAAGAAATCTGCAATGATTACTATGGCTACACATTGCCTTGGGTAATAAATGCCATTTCGAGAAAATTTAAGTTGGCTGAGTATGAGACTTTTGCAAGGTACTTCGAAGAGATTGCGTTACTCATGGAGGCAGGATTGCCCAATATACTAGCTTTGAAGATCTACCTAGCTGGAATAAAATCAAGAAAATCTTCCATTGAGTTGAGCGAAATTCTAGATAGCCAGTTAGTTGATATGAGTGTAAGGGATGTATATATCCACTTGGTCACTAGTGCCAAACAAATTTCAGAGCATTGCTCTGTTACTGCTAAAAAATGGATAGACCAATTGACGAACTCCTCTTATAGAAAATCTAGAAGGCCAATAGATTTTAATAGTTTTCATTTCCCACAAACAAAAGTTAATAGCAGCCATCTATTGCCTAAAGCCATAAATGGTGAAACATATTTGGTAAGCCCTGACTATGGAGAAATTATAAAGGTGGGGTCTACAAAGGAATTACCTTTTAATGATTTAGCTAATGATTTAGGGTTTCAGTTCCAGCGGATTACTAAAGATGGAAGTAACTTTTGGAGAATGAAGGCAAGGAACCCTCACCTGTCCTAAGTGGCGCTTATTTGAACGGTTTAATATTACATCCGGAAAAGAGAAAGTACCATGAATACTGGCATATTGATGATCTCCGATTCTACGCTCCAGTGCTTTATAAAAGCTGTTTTTAATGGAAAGTTAACATAACAATGGTTATAAGCTGATATTAAGCCTATTGCAAAGGTTAGAGAATCTTATAGCCGAACCCACCTCTATGACATATGGTTTAGAATAGCATGATTAAGCCAGCACCACCTCAATGCTCTAAATTTACATAAATTAATTCTAAGGATTTTATTTTGGAAAGTACTTGTAATGATTTAAGTATTACTATCTCATTTTAAGGGTTAGTACCTGTAAAAACGAATGGAATTTTGAAAACTCTGCAATAAAGCTTATATTAGGGGTTTAATAATTGCATTTTCTTGCACAAATAACTTTTTTATTCAAAAGATAATAATCGCAGCCTGCTTTGAAGGACGATAATAGGAATTGGGATGATGGCTTCTAAGCAATGGATTTATGCGGGGATTGTACTCATTGTTGCTTTTCTAACTTCCTGCAGCCAGGAAGAAGAGAGCCATAAATTTACTATTGGTTTTTCCCAGTGTACGGAAGGTGATGCCTGGCGGAAAGCTATGCACAAGGAGATGGAACGGGAAGCCTCTTTTCACCCTGAACTTAGCCTACAAATCAAAGACGGTAAGAACAGCAGTGCCACTCAGGTAAAGCATATCAAGAAGTTCATCGAACAGAAAGTGGATCTGCTTATTGTCTCACCCAATGAATCAGAACCTATCACGCCAGTAGTGGAGGAAGCCTTTGAGAAGGGGATTCCGGTGATTCTGGTAGACCGTAAAATCAGTTCCTCCTCCTACAGCGCCTATGTTGGAGCAGATAATTTCCAGATCGGGAAACTGGCGGGGGAATATGTGTCTAATCTCTTAAAAGGAGAAGGTAAAATCATTGAAGTATGGGGCCTGCAGGGTTCCTCTCCCGCAATTGAACGTCACAGAGGCTTTCTGGAAGGCATTAGCCAATATCCTGAGGTAAAGGTAGTAGCTGAAGTCAAAGGTGATTGGGAAAAAGAAGTAGCAAAAAAACGTTTTCCGGCTGTTTTCCTACAGCATCCTAAAGCTGACCTTGTGTTTGCACACAATGATGTAATGGCCATGGGTTCTTATGAGAGCCTGCATGGCCTTAAGCAGAAGAACCGGCTAAAGTTCATCGGGTTTGATGGACTAGCCGGACCCAATGGAGGCTTGCAGTTGGTAGAAGATGGTATTCTGGACGCCACCTTTCTATATCCTACAGGCGGGGAGGAAATCATTCAGTTGGCTTACAACATCCTCCATAACCAGCCTTACAAAAAGGAGAACATTTTGAACTCTACTGTCATAGATGGACGCAATGTGCATATTATGAAGCAGCAGTCAAATAAAATTTTGAGCCAGGAAGAGAATATTAACCGCCAGCAGAATAAAATCAGCGAGCAGATCAAAATATACAACAACCAACGCACCTTATTGTATGTCCTAATAATAAGCCTGGTAATTATCATTATACTAGGGGCTTATGCAGTTTATTCTCTCAGGCTAAGGCACGAGACGAATCGGGCGCTGATGGCCAAGAACCGCGAGATCCTAGAGCAGCGCAATGAAATTGCCGTGATGGCAAAAAAAGCGGAGAAGGCGAATGAGGCTAAGCTCAAGTTCTTCACCAATATATCCCATGAATTCCGTACGCCACTCACCCTTATCTTGGGTCCGGTAGAGGATGCTTTGCAAAGCAACATCTCCACAGTGTTAAGAAAAGACATGCTTTTAGTGCGCCAGAATGCCCTGCGTCTACTCAAACTAGTTAATCAGTTAATGGATTTCAGGAAAGTGGAGCGCAAGAAAATGCGGCTTCAGACCTCTGAGAGTGATCTGGTAAAGTTTGTGAAAGAGGTGGTGCAGCCTTTTGAGCGGTTGGCTCGCAAACGCCACATCCAACTAAAGATTATCGCCCGGGTGAAAGAAATCAATGTTTATTTTGATAAAGATAAAATTGACAAAATCCTGTTTAACCTATTGTCCAACTCATTCAAATTCACAAAGGAAAATGGACGCATCACAATCCTTATTGAGTTGTCTGAGGATAGAAACCACGTACTAATCACCGTAGAAGACACAGGCAAGGGAATGACACCTAGTCAAGTAGCCAATGCCTTTGATAGATTTTACACAGCCGAAGACAATGCCAGTTTGGGTACAGGATTAGGGTTAGCCTTATCCAAAGAGTTTATCAAACTGCACCATGGAGAAATCTCCGTGGTAAGCAAAGAAAGGGAAGGTACCCGCTTTATCTTTAACCTACCTCTTGGGAAAGAGCATCTAAAGGAAGAAGAAATCATTATGGAACCCAACAAATCCGAACAAAGCGCCCCTTTGATTGCGGGTGTTTTGGATTTTGATCAAGTTTTATTCTCTGGCACACAAGTTCAGGAACCTTCCGAAACTGCCAAGGAACACACCATCCTGGTGATAGAAGACAACAAAGAGCTGCGTGAGTTCCTTGTGTCCCGCTTAGCTACAGATTTCAATGTGGTAGATGCTCCGCAAGGTGCCTTCGGTCTGCAGCAAGCCTTTGACATCATTCCAGACCTCATTATCTGTGATGTTACCCTTCCCCAGAAAGATGGCCTGGAAGTAACTGCCATGCTAAAAAAGGACATGAGAACCTCTCATATTCCTGTGATACTACTTACTGCCAAAGACAGCTTAGAGTATAAAATAGACGGCATTCAGGCCGGTGCCGATTTGTATGTGACTAAGCCGTTCAGTTACCTATATCTACTGGAGCGGGTAAAAGGGCTTCTGAGGAACCGTGATTTGCTCAAAGTCTACTATAACAGCGCTATTGCAGTAGATACTAAAGTGCAGACGGCTCAACCGAAACAACTGGATAAGAAGTTCATCAATGACGTGGCAGCCTTAGTTGAGAAAAACCTACAGAATACAGACCTAAGCGCCAATGACATTGCCGAAAACTTAGGAATGTCTAGAGTACATGTGTATAGAAAGATGAAGGCCCTGCTGGGATATTCGCTTAATGACTACATCGTGAATACCCGCCTTAAGAAAGCCCGGCACCTATTACTCAGTAGCCAAATGAACATCTCTGAAATTGCCTATGAAGTAGGCTTTTCATCTCCTGCCTATTTTTCTACTGCCTTTAAAAATCATTTCAATATGAGCCCCTCCGATTTTAAATCAACCCGTCCGGGTAAGGAGAAAAACCTCGTTTAAGTCGATCCATTTTAGTCTGTTCCTGCTAGGCCTGTTCAGGTTGTTGAAATCATTGTCATTGCTGTCACCTCTATGGAACTTCAGGCATCAGAACTTAGAAGTGTTATAGGCCAAGTTTGGAAAGAGGTCAAAATATATGCATCTGACGGAACGCTGCATTGCTAGAGGTTCATGGGTTTATTATTTAAACAGTTCTTACCTCACTATCAAGGCATCTAAAATCAAAGACTGTCATCCACCTTCATTTTGCCAATCTTATAAAAAGGATTTACTGCTTATTTAGATTTCTGTCTTTTTTTTAAAGAATAGCCTTTAAATACAGAAATTTAATTTTAAGCGTCCACCAAACCTTTAGATAATGTATCAATATTATAACCTGTGTTACAAATACGAAAGTAGAATGGGGTAATTCATAAAGTTAAATAATTGAAATTCAGAATGATAATATAACAATTGCATAAAGTATCAAAATGAATGCTTTTTGAGAAACCAGTGAAATTGAATGGCTAAGAAGGCGGATACCTTTGAGAAAAACATTCATATCCATGGTAAGTAAAAAAGTATTCTTCTGGTCCATTGTGGTAGCGTTGGGCGGATTTTTGTTCGGGTTTGATACCGCAGTAATTTCAGGAGCCGAAAAGGCCATCCAGAAACTGTGGAACCTGAGCGTATTTGAGCATGGCCTAACGGTAGCCATTGCTTTAATTGGAACAGTACTGGGGTCTCTTACAGGTGGGATTCCTTCAGACAAGTTTGGGCGCAAAAACACCTTGTTTGGGATTGCAGTACTTTACCTTTTAGCCTCCGTTGGCACGGCCTTGGCTCCAGACTGGTACACCTTCCTTATCTTCCGCTTCTTAGGCGGAATTGGAGTAGGGGTCTCCTCAGTCACGGCTCCTATGTATATCTCAGAAATTGCCCCTGCCAAATCACGAGGAAAACTGGTAGCACTGTTCCAGTTCAACATCGTGTTTGGGATTCTGATGGCGTATGTTTCCAACTACGCCTTTGCAGGCATTGGAGAGCATGACTGGCGTTGGATGCTAGGTATCCAAGCCGTTCCTTCCTTGATCTTCTTGGTAACTATCCTGATGGTGCCGGAAAGCCCAAGATGGCTGTTGCTCAACAGGGCCAATAAGGTAGAAGATGCCAAAAGGACTTTACAAATTGCCAATCCAGACGCGAACATCAGTCAAATGGTGACGGATATCCTGATGTCTGCACAAGAGCGGGATGACCATGGTAACAAGCGGGTTCTGTTTTCCAAGAAGTATTCTCTTCCTATTACCCTGGCAGTACTATTTGCCTTCTTTAACCAGGTATCAGGCATTAACGCCATCATTTATTACGCACCCCGCATCTTTGAAATGGTAGGCCTTGGACAGGAATCGGCCTTACTTTCCTCTGCCGGGATAGGGTTTGTGAACTTCCTATTCACGTTGCTGGCAATGAACGTGATTGACCGTTTCGGACGTCGCACTCTTATGTTTATCGGATCTTTGGGTTTGATCGCAACTTTGGGGCTGGTAGCCAAAGCTTTCTATTTGGAGGAGTTCAATAGCCTATCAGTACCGATTTACCTGTTCGTGTACATCGCGTTCTTCGCCTTCTCGCAGGGAGCAGTTATTTGGGTTTTCATTTCCGAGATATTCCCTAACCAGGTGCGAGCTTCGGGCCAGGCCCTAGGCAGCTTCACCCACTGGATCATGGCCGCAGTCATAGCCTTCAGTTTCCCCTATATCGCAGAGACCCTTGGCGGAGGCAACACCTTCATGATCTTCACCGGAATGATGGTGCTACAGTTGATCTTCGTGTGGCGCATGATGCCAGAAACCAAAGGAACCTCCCTAGAGAAAATAGAAAAAAGTGTAGTCTTCCATTAATCTAAGCCCTTTATGCAGCAAAAGATAGTTTGTTTCGGAGAAATCCTCTGGGATATCTTGCCCAGCGGTAAACAGCCCGGCGGGGCACCTATGAACGTGGCCATTCACCTGCGCCGTAACGGATTTGATCCCGCTGTGGTGAGCCGGGTAGGAGACGATGATTTAGGCAAAGAATTAATCTATTTCCTAGAAGAGCAGCACATCAACACTGAGTGGCTGCAAACGGGCCAGACCCACCTGACCGGAGTAGTAAAAGCAAATATTTCTGACCGAAATGAGGTTACCTACAAGATTGTGGAACCCGTAGCTTGGGATTACATCCAATATGAAGACAGGATTGCAGATTTGATTTCCAAAAGCGATGTCTTCATTTATGGCAGCCTAGTGGCGCGCAATATCACCTCGCAGGAAACCCTGCGTCAGTATTTACCACTGGCAAAACTCAAAATCTTTGATGTAAATCTCCGGCCACCACATTATACGACTGAACGGGTGTTGACACTGCTAGGATTTGCCAATATAGTAAAGATGAACCATCAGGAGTTAGCCGAAGTTTGCGAGTGGGTAGGAATAGAGGGAGGCATTGCTCAGCAAATGCAATTCATTAAAGATCACTTCAGTCTGGAGTTAGTGATTGTAACCCGCGGAGACCAAGGCGCTGCCGCCTTGAATGAGACAGGCTACTTTGAACATGAAGGTTTTCAGGTGGAGGTGGAAGATACCATTGGCAGCGGGGATGCTTTTCTGGCTACGTTCCTAACCAACTATCTCCAGAAAAAACCATTGAAACTTGCTTTAGAGAGAGCCTGCCTTGTGGGTGCTTTTCTGGCCACGCAGAGAGGGGCTACGCCAGCCTACCAACCTCAGGAAATTACGGTTGCATCGCTTACCCCTTCTAATAAGAATTCTATTCTTCATTCTTAACCATACAAACCAAAATATATGAAAAGAGTCTTACACCTAATCCTCATTTTGTTTTGTGTGGCCCAAGCCGTGCAAGGGCAAAACAATGGGGAAATTACCGGAAGAGTGGTTTCCGCAGACAAAAACGAGCCATTGATAGGAGTATCTGTGGTGGTGAAAGGCACCACCACAGGAGCTACAACCGATATGGATGGCAGATTCTCCCTCAGAGCTGCTGACAATGCAACCTTGGTTATCACATACATTGGTTTTCTGCCACAGGAAGTAACCTTGAATGGTAGGAGCAGTGTGCAAGTAAGCTTGCAAACTGATACCAAAACTTTGGACGAAGTAGTAGTAACTGGCTATCAAACAGAACGCAAGAAAGATCTAACTGGAGCTGTCTCAGTGGTGGATACGGATGAAATGAAAAAGCAGTCTGTAGCAAATCCTATTAAAGCACTACAAGGTCAGGTGGCTGGCATGTTTGTGACTGGTAATGGTTCACCAAGCTCTCCCGCTACGGTGCGTATCCGAGGGATTGGTACCCTCAACAATAATGACCCCTTGTATATAGTGGATGGCGTTCCTACTAAGGCTGGTATGCATGAGTTGAATCCTGCCGACATTGAATCACTTCAGGTCTTGAAGGATGCCTCGGCAGCCAGTATTTATGGGTCACGGGCGGCAAACGGAGTAATTATTATAACGACGAAGCGTGGAAAGGCCGGAGTGGCTCAAATTAGTGCCAATGCTTATACTTCTATCTCTCGCTATACAGACAGAACTGAAATGCTCGACACCGAAGGATATGGTAGAGCACTTTGGCAAGCCCATATCAACAACGGTAGTGATCCCAACGCCAATAGTGTTCAATATAGATTTGATTGGAGCGTTGACCCCACAACGGGAACCCCTGTTTTGAACAAGGTTCTGGTGCCTGAGTATTTAGATGCCGCTCAGACCATGCGCGCCTCTAACACTGATTGGTTTGATGAGATTTCCCGCACCGGAGTTATCCAGAACTATGATGTCTCTCTCTCAAACGGAACAGAGAACGGGAGCTACCTATTGTCTTTAGGCTACTTTGACAATCAAGGTGTTATTAAAACCTCAGAATTCAACCGTCTATCTGCTCGCCTAAATTCTGATTACAAATTCTTCAAAGGGAGAATCACGGTAGGTCAGAATCTTAGCTTAACTAAAACCAATGAAGTTGGTGCTAGTCCTATGAACGAAGCTATGCAAGCTTTGCCTCTTGTGCCGGTCAGAACAGTAAATGGGTTGGGTTGGGGCGGCCCAGTTGGCGGAATGAACGACCGGCAGAATCCGGTACGTCTGATCGAAGACAATAAGCAGAACGGGTATGACTTTATGCGGCTTTTCGGAAATTTCTTCGCTGACGTTAAGTTGCTGGAAGGCTTAGTCTTCCGCACGAATGTGGGGATTGACTACGGCAACTATTCTCACCGGAGATACCGCAAGAGATATGTTTCAGGATACCTGAACAATCCGGAGAACAGGCTGGAAACAAATCAAAGCCATAGTGTGAAAACCACTTGGAGCAATACCCTAAACTACAATTACACAAAAGGTGACCATCGGATAGACGCATTGGTGGGAACGGAATATTATGTAGACAATTACAACACGTTCTGGGCTTCAAGGGAAGGGTTTGTGGTGGAAGACGATGACTTCATGTATTTGGATGCTGGGGTAGGTGACAAGGACAATGGCGGCAGCAGTGCCAAACATGTGCTGTTTTCCTACTTTGGAAGAGTAAACTACTCCCTAAAAGACAAATATCTCGCTTCTGCCACTATCAGAAGGGATGGTTCCTCAAGGTTTGGCCAGAATAACCGTTTCGGCACCTTTCCAGCCTTCTCCTTAGGCTGGCGCTTGAGCGAGGAAGGGTTCATCAAGAACAATACTACCTTCTTTGATGACTTAAAGCTACGGTTTGGCTGGGGGATGACGGGAAACCAAGAGATAGCCAACAACGCCATTTACAATCTTTACTATACAGATTATGCTAATACTGCCTATGATATTACAGGCAGCAAAAGCGGGGTACTACCCTCTGGTTTCAAACTTACGCAGAATGCCAATCCAAATCTGAGATGGGAAGCCAGTACCATGACTAACTATGGGATTGATTTTGAATTCCTGGACCAGAGATTCTATGGTAGCGCCGAGTACTATATCAGAAAAACTTCTGACATTCTTCTGCTGCCTCCTTACATAGGCACATTGGGAGAAGGCGGTAATCAATGGGTAAACGGGGCCTCAATGGAAAACAAAGGCTTTGAATTAAGCTTGGGAAATAGGACAACCATTGGAGATTTGTCCATCAATCTAAATGGAAATATCAGTACCTATCGCAATAAGGTAACGGAACTGCCTGCTGAGGTAGTGAATGCCTACGGTGGAGACGGAAGAGGACAGAATATCTTAGGCCGTCCTATCAATTCCTTCTTTGGCTATGTGGCAGAAGGTATTTTCCGCACCCAGCAGGAACTTGATGCCCACGCCGACCAAAATGGAAAAGGGCTAGGAAGAATCCGCTATAAAGACGTGAACGAGGACGGAGTCATCAACGACTTTGACCGTACCTGGATCGGCACACCTCACCCAGATTACACCTATGGTTTCAATGCTAACTTTGGGTATAAGGGATTCGATCTCTCATTTCTTTTGCAGGGAGTAGCGGGGATAGATGTGGTCAATGACTTTAAGTACTCTACTGACTTCTGGAGTGTGTCAGAAACCGGATCCAATAAAGGAACAAGGCTTTTGAATGCATGGTCGCCATCAAACCAAAATTCAGATATTCCAGCCGTTGCCCTTACAGATGCCAACTTTGAATCTCGGTTCTCCACCTATTTCATTGAAAACGGTTCCTATCTAAAGTTAAGAAATGCCCAGGCTGGATACACGTTTAGTGGTGCATTACTAAAAAAAGCTAGGGTCCAATCGCTTCGGATATATGTGGGTGGAGACAACCTAGGGATTCTGTTGAAAAGCAAATCATTTACTGGGGTTGATCCTGAAAATCCTGGCTTTGGTTATCCGAACCCGATGGTACTGACCACCGGCCTTAATGTTAGATTCTAATAATTTCTAAAATAGAAGTTCATGAAAAAGTTTTTGATAGTATTAGCGGGAGTAGCCATGCTGAGTTCCTCCTGTGAAGACAAGCTGGATGTAAATCCGCGCGGGGTTCTAAATGAAGGCCAAGTTAGTAATGCTGAACAGGCAGAAGGATTTGTGATCGCCGCCTATTCTCATCTGGGGAATGATGAAATCAATAGAGGAAATAGCCTTTGGCAATATGGAAACGTGCGGGCTGATGATGCCTACAAAGGGGGGCGGGATCCGGGAGATGGTCAAGGGTTTCATTTTATGGAAACCTTCGTAAACACCCGTCCTGATATGTGGGAAATAGATGGAATGTGGTTCCAACAGTATGTGGGGGTCCGTAGGGCTAATGAGGGCCTTCGAATTCTGAATAATCTCACTGAAGAAGAGTTCCCTTTGCTGAATGTGAGAAAAGCCGAGTTACGCTTCCTGCGGGCGCATTACTATTTCCAATTGAAAATTTTGTTCAATCGCATTCCCTATATGGATGAGAATGTTCCCGCTGACCAATACAAATTTGTAACTAACGTAGAGTTTACCAGTGATGAAATTTGGGAGAAGATTGCACAGGATTTTGAATTCGCAGCTGCTAATCTTCCAATTACACAGCCGCAGATAGGTAGGGCAAACCAGACCGCAGCCTACGCCTATCTTGCCAAAACAAGATTGTATCAAGCCTATGCACAGAACGAGCAGCATACAGTTACCAGCATCAATCAGCAACGTCTGCAGCAAGTAATTGACGCAGCTGACAAGGTGATCTCGTCCAAGTACAGCCTTCAACCTGACTTTGCGAATAACTTCCTAACCGGAACCTACGAGAATGGGGTTGAATCCATCTTTGCGGTTCAGTTTTCAAAAGGTGATGGAACAGCCAATGGTCGTTTGAATTGGGGAGATATGCTTACAGTTCCTCAGGGGCTTGGATGCTGTGATTTCCAGAAGCCCTCTCAGAATCTGGTAAACGCCTATCGTACCAATGCCACTGGGGTACCGCTTTTGGATTCCTATAATACAACCAATGTAGATTTTTCCCAGAACACGGTAGACCCTAGACTAGACCATACAGTAGCCCGACCAGGCAATCCATGGAAATATGAGCCAAGCCGTGTGTTTACCGAGAGTTGGAGTCGTTCTCCTCAGATCTACGGCTATTATAATTCCATGAAAGAGAATGTATCTCCAGATGATCCCGGCTTTACTAATGTGGACCCCTTCTACGGTAACACCAAACCAAGGATTATCTTACGCTATGCAGACGTGCTTCTATTCAAAGCCGAGGCTTTAATTGAATTAGGTCGCCATAATGAGGCATTGCCGCTCATCAACCAGATCCGTTCACGAGCATCGGCCAGTACTGTCCGTTTGAAAAATGAGCAGGGTGCGTTCACTGCCAATTACCTAGTAAGACCATATGAGCCAGGGGTAAATATTGATTGGACCCAGGAGAATGCTCGCCAAGCCCTTCGTTTTGAGAGAAGATTGGAAATGGCAATGGAAGGCAGCAGATTCTTTGATTTGGTTCGTTGGGGAGTGGCCGACCAAGTGATGAACAGTTATCTGACCGTTGAGAAGACTCGCAAGGAGTTCTACAAGGACGGGTTATTCACAAAGGGGAAGCACGAATATTTGCCCATCCCACAAAACCAGATCTTCTGGAGTGAGAACCGCTACGTGCAAAACCCTGGCTATTAATAAGTAGCCCATAGGCATATGTTATCGTGTTTCTGGCTTATTATATAAAAAATAGGCCAGAAACACGAATACCCCCTCTTATGTAAGCTTGCCCTAAACCTTTCTGAGTTAAAGGATAAGAAAGCAGAACTACCATGAAATACCAGAAACACATATTGTGGATAGGCTTGATGCTGTCATTGCTGCTTCCCAGTTTGGAATCAAAGGCCCAATACAATGAAAAGTACCGCCCCCAGTTCCATTTCAGCCCTAGGAAGGGTTGGATCGGAGATCCGGATGGTTTGGTCTTTAGTGAAGGCAAATACCATTTGTTTTGGTGGGGGCATGCCGTTTCGGAGGATTTAGTTTATTGGAAAGAGTTGCCATATCCTATGAAAGGTGGAGACAGTTCCTTTTCCTACTTCTCAGGCTCAGTAGTAGTGGATAAAAATAATACCTCAGGATTTGGAGCCAAGAGTATGATTGCCGTCTACACCAAACATATACCGGGAGATTCCCTGCCAGAGACACAGGCCCTTTCGGTTAGCAATGATGGTATTTATTTCCATTACTATGAACACAATCCTGTCCTTGACATCAAGAAGGTGTTCTTCAGAGATCCACAGGTGTTTTGGTATGAACCGGAAACGAAGTGGGTAATGGCGGTAGTCTTGCCAGACGTTCAGAAAATCCATCTATATGAGTCAAAGAACTTAAAAGATTGGAATTTCTTGAGTGAATTTGGTGGCTTGGGCGCTCAAAGTGCCTTTTGGGAATGTCCTGATCTGTTCGAGCTTCCAATAGAAGGAACCAAAGAGAAGAAATGGGTGATGCTCATTGGTCGGGGACCTAATCGGGTGCAGTACTTCTTGGGTTCCTTCAATGGAAAAACATTCCGGGCAGATGAAGAAACATCAGCTTACCTGCTCCAAGGTAAAGGGTTGCCTGGACAACTCTTTGCTGGATTCGATGAGCCAAGAATCGGGAAATGGAAGGCCTCTAATACTGCCTTTAGTACCACCCCGACAAACATGGATTCAGTTGTTCATTTAGGAAAAGGCTTTGCCTCTTCTTACAGAAGGGAGGTGAATGGGACAGGAGCACTAACCTCTTCCTCCTTCACCATACAACAAAATGCCATCAATTTTTTGGTAGCTGGAGGAAATTTCCCAGGAAAAGCATCCATCAACTTATTGGTGGACGGCAAGGTAGTGAGGTCCTCGACTGGAGATAACAGTCATGTTTTCAAATGGAATGGATGGGATGTACACGACCTTAAGGGGAAAAAGGCAACAATCCAACTGGTAGATAATGTCACAGATGATAAATGGGGTTACTTGTCCATTGATCATATTCTCTTTTCCGACGTTCTGATGGATCAAAAACTGGAGCATGCCCTATGGTTGGATTACGGTCCGGATTTTTACGCCGCCAGAACTTGGCGAGATCTTGATAAGGTAAGCAAACGCACTGCTATGCTGGGCTGGCTAGGTAATTGGGATTATTCAAGGGAAGTGCCTACTTCCTGGGGCAAAGGGTTTGAATCTGTGCCAAGAGAAATCACACTTTTGAAACAACCTTACGGGAACCGTCTTGTGCAAAGACCAATTCCAGAGTTGCAAAAGCTTCGCAAGAATGTGCATCAGTTCTCGGATCGAATGATCAGCAACTCTAGTGAAGTAAAGGAATTCAAGCCAACTAAAAATACCTATGAGCTAGATGTGACATTTGATACTAATACTTCCGCCACATTCGGTTTGAACTTGTTGGTGGGAGAGGGAAGGAAATTGGTGATCCAATACAATCCCCTTACATCTAACCTAAGTGTGGACAGAACCTATTGTTCCGATTTTACCACCAATCAAGCGTTCAACCAGAAGTTCAAAACCAAGTTCAACGCTTCGGTGAGTCCGGTAAAGGGAAGGGTTAGGCTTCACATACTGGTGGACCAGTCATCAGTGGAGATATTCACGAACCAAGGGGAGATAGTTCTAAGCGCTTTGACCTTTCCGGCAGAAAGCCAGACAGGGATTGAGCTTTATTCTACCAATGGCTCCGTGAAAGTACTGGATTTTAAAGCATGGGAGTTGTCCTCCATATGGGAAGATACCCCGAAGCAGTAACATTATCAAACAATCAAAATGAATATAAACGATTTTTAAGGAGACATGACTATGTTTAAAACTTCTATGAGTAATGCTGGCAAACTTTTGGCTAGCCTATTTTTCTCAATGCTATTCCTGTTGTTCTCCTGCGAGGATGAAAACGAAAACGGAGATTTTATCTTGGATGTACCTGTCCAGATCAGTTCTTTTAAGATAAATGGGACTGATGGAGCTATTGATCAAAAGACTGGGGTTATCTCTGTAGCACTACCTTATAACAGCAATATTACTTCGGTTTCCCCGGAAATAATCTTGCCTGAAGGCTCCACCATCAGCCCTTCCATCAGCAACCCGGCTGATTTCAGTCAAGAAGTGGAATATACAGTCACAAATGGCAACTTGTACAAAAAATATAGAGTGCGAGTACAGGTGCTTCAACCAATTCTTAAATTCTCTATAAATGGGGTTGAGGGCGTTATTGATAATTCAACAAAGACGATTTCTGTTGTCCTCCCTTCTGGTACCAACGTGACATCGTTGACACCTACTATTGAATTGTCTACTGGGGTTTCCATAAGCCCGGCCTCTGGAGTTGCCGTTGATTTCTCCACTCCTAAAGTGTATGTTATTACCGCCGGCGGACGCACTGAAAATTACACTGTTACCGTGAGTCAGCAAACGATGGGACTGAAAGTAGCCTTTTTGGGTGTTCCCTCTGCCCGAGGAGGTGTCTCAAACTTAGATGAGAAAGCTGCCGCTGACTGGCTCTTTACTAAGTTCTCAGGTGTTACATATATTTCGTTTGACGATATCATAGGAGGCAAGGATCTAAGTGAATTTGACGTGATCTGGTGGCATTTTGACGCTTCTATGGACATCCCGGCGGTTGCCTTTGAGGCCAAAGCAGTGAATGCCCTTAAAAACTACCGCGCCGCCGGGGGTAACCTGATGCTGACAACCTTTGCAGCAAGGTATTTAGAGGCGCTGGGTGTGATCCCGCAAGGAAAAGGCCCAAACAATGTGTTCGGGGACTTCCCTCCCGCCGGATTCGTAGACCAAAATAGCTCCTGGGGCATTTCTTTCAAAGGCCATGAAGATCATCCTATTTTTGCTGGGCTACAAACCTTTGAACCCGGAAAGGCAAACTTGCTGGAGAAAGGTACTTTCCGGTTGAATCATACGGCTTGGTGGTTTTTACCTGAGTGGGGAGGTTACGGAAACGGTGCTGGCTGGCGCCAACAGACCGGTGGTATCAACTTGGCTAGCGAGGCTTGGGACAATGAACTAAATGGCCGCGTAGGCATTGCAGAGTTCCCCGGCAATGGAACTTCTGATGGCAACGTGGTGGTGATTACCTTCGGGGCATATGACTGGTACAATGAGGCAGATGCCAGTGGCACACCTAGTCAGCCAAATAGTTTCCGTTCCAACATTGAGCGCCTTACGGAAAATGTCATTAAATACCTCGCCGAATAACAGTCCGAGATTAAACATCATGTAGTTCTATCCCACCGCATGTAGCCATTATACTAAAATACGGACTATAGGCGGTGGGGGGAATTCTCTCCGGCTCCGGCCATTCATATACTTGCAACGACAAGAGATAGAGGGTTGGCCTAGAAGTTGGAGGGCTACTTCTTTTTTCTGTATAGTACATCAAACATAAAAGGAGCCTCGATTACAGGTAAGTACTGGCAGAGTTCTATTCTAATTAATTAACTGCAGAGATCAGGTCTCTGCGCAACACACATTATTATGAAGTTGAATAAGTGGGTAATGGCAATGGTTATAACAGGTTTATCGGCCTGCGGCAATAATGATGACCCGGCTCCGGTAAACCCAGGAACGGGAGAAGTTGAAAGCTCTAAAAGTATTTACCCGCGACCTCCTTCAGGTTGGATGGGGACAACGTCCCCGTATAACACTACGGGGTGGGTAGGGGATCTGATGCCATTCTATGACAATGGCAAGTTCCATCTTTTCTTTTTGCATGATGCCCAAACCAAACCGGCTGGCCAAGGCTTCCATGACATACATAAGTTTGAGACTTCCAACTTAACTGACTACTCCTACGCAGGCCGTATGATCCCATATGGCACCACCAATGAGCCTGACTTTGCCATCGGTACCGGCTCAACCGTGAAGGTGGGTGATACCTATTACATGTACTACACCGGCCACAACGGTAATGCTAGCTACGTACAGAGCCACCCGCGGGAAAGTGTGATGTACGCCACCAGCAAAGACCTGAAGACTTGGACAAAGTTCTCTTATATCCTTACGGCCCCAGCGGGATACTATAACTTTGATTTTCGAGATCCGCAGGTGTTCTTCAATTCAGAAAAGAACGAGTACTGGATGCTGATGAGTACGCAGACCAGCGCCAGAAAAGCGGTTGTCCTTTTGTTTACAACTACAGATCCGTCAGCGAACAACTGGAGTCCAAGAGGCCCTCTTTACACCACCACGGCAGAAGATAACTACCTTATGATGGAGTGTGCCGACGTTTTCAAGATGGGAAATTTCTGGTACCTGTTTTTTTCCGAAGATTGGAGTGGTATGAAAGGAACCCATTATCGTATTGCTACTTCGTCCGAGGGCCCTTGGACTAAGCCGGCAAATGATATGCTGGACGGTCAGTATTTTTATGCTGCCAAAACGGCCTCTGACGGCAACAAGCGCTACCTTTTCGGGTGGACCGCCCGAAGGAACCCCGAGAATGACAGCGGCAACAAAGAATGGGCGGGCAACATTGTCTCCCATGAGCTGACCCAGGCCTCCGATGGAACTTTGGGCGTGAAAGTGCCGGACGTAGTAGCAGGTATTTTTAAGAAGGATGTATCCCTGCAAGCGAGCAAAACAACTGGTGCCGTGTCAGCGAACGGTAACTCTTTTGTGGTGAACGGTTCCCTCTCAGCGGCTTCCCAGAACTTTGCGGCAATCACGGGTACCAAGAAGATAAGTGCCAAAGTAAAGATTGACACAGGGAGCGGGTCTGCCGGCTTTGTCTTCAACGCTGATAATGCCTCCCAGCCATCATATAAAATAGTATTGGAGCCTGGTAATAACAGAATTGCAGCCTATCAGGTCTCTGGCACTAATTCGCAGTTAATCACCAGAGTGCCTGTGACGCTGCAGGCGGGGACTACCTATGCGGTCGATATTGTTATAGACGGTTCTATTTGCGTACTCTATGTAGATGGCAAGGCAGCCCTTAGCAACCGTGTATACAGCCTGTCCGGCAAATCATGGGGAATCACTTCTAATGGCACACAAGCCACTTTCTCAGATGTAAGGCTTTACGGCGTGGAATAGAATTCAAATAGCACTCGTACCGCTCAGTAATGTTGGAAACCATAGTGTTATAAGTTTCAATAGCACTCTTACCAACCACACATAGCTTTTAATAAGGTGTTGGCTGAAGGACAATTTTAGGATAGCCTTACCTTGAAGATAATCAATAACACCACAAGTTGAAACAAATGAATGTAAAACAAGTAGTAAGCAGCTTGGCTGTTTTTGTAGGTGCGGTTGCAATAGGCTGTACCACTGGTAAAGGTCCGGATGAGACGAAAACGGCTATAACAATGTCGGAAACAAAAAGCAAAAGTGAACCACACCGACCACAATTCCATTTCTCCCCTCCCTCCAATTGGATGAACGACCCCAATGGCATGGTCTATCACAAAGGGGAGTACCACCTGTTTTACCAACACAATCCTGGGGGAACTACTTGGGGACCTATGCACTGGGGACACGCTGTTAGCAAGGACATGGTTTCTTGGGAGCACTTACCCATTGCCCTGTACCCTGATGAAAACGGAACTATCTTTTCGGGCAGCGCCGTAGTGGATGAGAATAACACTTCTGGTTTAGGCTCCAAAGAAAATCCTGCCATGGTAGCCATTTTCACATACCACAACGAGAAACTGGAGAGGGCCGGCCGAAATGATTACCAGACGCAAGGCCTTGCCTTTAGCCTAGACAATGGGCGTACTTGGAAGAAGTATGACAAAAACCCATTTTTAAAAAACCCCGGAATCAAAGATTTCCGCGACCCGAAGGTTTCCTGGAACGAGATTGCGGGACAATGGGTGATGACCCTGGCGGTCCTAGACCACATAGAATTCTACGGCTCCAAGAACCTGATTGAGTGGACCAAACTTAGTGAATTCGGGAAGACCAGTGGTGCCCATGGGGGCGTCTGGGAGTGCCCAGATCTGTTTCCGCTTAAAGTGAATGGGCAGGAGAAATGGGTACTGTTAGTAAGCATCAATCCCGGTGGCCCTAACAAAGGATCGGCGACCCAATATTTTATCGGAGATTTTGACGGAAAGAACTTTAAAAACGATAATTCGGAACAGACTACTCATTGGGTAGACTACGGTACAGATAATTATGCTGGCGTCACCTGGGCCAACGTTCCTAAATCAGATGGGCGCAGGCTGTTCCTGGGCTGGATGAGCAACTGGCTGTATGCGAATGAGGTGCCAACCGCTACCTGGCGCAGTGCCATGACGGTGCCGCGTGAACTAAGACTTCAGCAAACCCCGGCAGGTATCAGGTTAACTAACGTGCCCGTGAAGGAACTGCAGAAACTCCGCATGGGCACTACCGCAATCAAAACACAGGAAGTGAATGGTTCTTTGGATCTGAGTAACCGATACAAACTGAATTCTAGCTTACAGGAGCTTGAGCTGAACTTGGATCTTTCCCAGGCCCAGGAAGCCGTAGTGAGATTCTCCAACGACAGAGGCGAGCACCTTGACGTAGGTTATTCCGTGTCTAGAAAAGAGTTGTACATAGACCGTACGCAGGCGGGCAGGACCTCCTTCAAAGACAACTTCTCTGGTAGGCACACTGCTCCGCTGGAGCTGGAAAATGGGAAACTGAAACTTCACTTGTTCCTGGACGTGGCTTCAGTGGAGGTTTTCGCAAACGATGGAAAAACCGTCATGACCGACGTCTTCTTCCCCAATGAGGACTTCACCCGTACGGAGCTGATCTCAACGGGGAAAACACAACTGCAGGCAAGCAAAGTATATAACTTGAGATCCATCTGGGGTGACCCCTCCTAGGTAAGGTCCTAACATAAGGGCGATTCTTCCTTACACAGCGGCCCCTACTACTATATAAGTAATAGGGGCTGCTTTTTTATCAGTTTGATATCAAAACTCGCTCCTGCCCTTAGGCCTAGACGCATCTCTGTAAGTATTTACGACCCGGTATTTCCGTTCTGTGTAGGCAGAAGGGTATCAGGTAAGCCAAGGGGAATGGATTCCCAGGTAAAGCAGGCCTTTGAAGTAGTCAATGAAGGGGATTAATCATACTCTCCGCAATATTTTCCTAAGACTTATACAATGTTGCCTTATCAGGGAAAAGGAAGCAGGGATCCATACTGCTCCTGGAGAGTAATGTTAGGGCTTCCCACTGATGATTTTGTATAGTATTCATTAATCTTATTAACGGCGGTATCTTGATACAGCAAAAACAGCAGTTGCTAGACGTTGCTTGCCGTTGCTCTGTGTTGTGTTTGTTGCTAACAAGTCAGCGCTTGCCTCATTTTAGAGGTCTCCGCTCTGAAACACGGCTGCCTCTGGCCTCTGATTTGTGTTCTACGCTACGAATGATACCCAATCCATAGGGCAAACACAGCAGCGACGACAAGCAACCTGGGGCAACAGAGCTCTTGGGCAGTGTCTCGGGAAACGGCAGTATAAAGAGATTAAAAAACCTGCTAAATGCCGCCTTTTTCATTAGCAGCCTGTCTTGAATAGGTGTCTTGCGAATCAAACCTGTCCTTGTTTTTGGGACTGGTTTTCTGAGAGAACTTATTGCTTCATAGGTGAGCAAACTTTTGTCCCTCTCATATAGAATCTTCCGGAGTACCGCTCCCTGGGCTCAGGCTTAACCGGACTCTCCATTTTGGTATGATACGTTCATCCGGGCGACGAACTCCTCGGGCCTGATGCCCAGTGCCTCGCTGACCTTGAAGAGCGTCACGATGGTGGGTACCCTGAGGCCCCGCTCCAGCAATGAGATGTAGGTGCGGTCAAGCCCGCAGCGGAAGGCCAGCTCCTCCTGGCTCAGCCCCTTTCCCTTCCTGAGCTCCCTCATGACCTCCCCGAACGTCCTTTCCCCCATCTGTGACTATAGTATGCACAAAGGAGCCGAAATAAGGGGCGCTGATCCACGGACTATAGTCTGAATTCACTATCTTTACGTACTACTGAAGAGCCTGAGCCCAGCCGTGGCGGGGAACCACCTGAAACTATAAACATAAAGAGACATGACCATCTACCTGCAAGATTTAGAGAGAGACGAGATGATAAAGGCCGACCTGACGGTGAGCTACTCCGTCCCCTGCCAGGACCTGTTCGCCGCCTTCTCCACCGATATCCAAGGTCCGGCCAGGAAAGCTCGGGAATATGCCTGTCACCGGGTGATCCAACTGGTGAGCGGCAGATTCAAACACGCCGGGCAACTGTACGAAGCCACCTTCGGCTTCTTCCTCTCCGGGCATGGGATGGTACCTGTCCTTATGGACGGAGTCTGCGTGGACGGGGAGTACTCCGGGTTCGGGTTCGCCGTCTCCCAAGACTATTACGGCCACTGCCCCACCAAACAGGCCCTGTTCCACTTCCCGGCTATCCCCTCCTTGCTCGGGGAGGAGCCGCTGACCTTCCTCGAGGCCGCTGCCCTCGCCCTTGAGGGAGACCATGACGAAAGAAAGGCCTACGCCCTCTCGCCCGCCGATGGCCTCGGCTCAGGCCGTCTAGTGGACCACGGCGGGTTCTCTGAGCATATGGAAAGCAGGGCAGCCGCGCCGCAGGCGGTGTAGGCAGCCTCACCCCCGTCATATATCGACCGCGGGTTGGGGTGCAATTGCACCCGTCCCGCAGCGCGGGACGTGGTGTTGGGTGTGATCTCACACCCGATAAAATGCTTATTTTTATTCTTCTTATTGGTTTACAATGGTTTACCTGAAAATTATTGGTAAATAAGGCGCCCAAAGTGGTGCAGATCTGTACCACTTTCGCTTTTTGCAGCGATGGTTGTTCCCCGAAGCGGGTGCAATCCGCACGGATTGCACCCGCGAATCGGTGCAGTTCCGTACCATTTTACTTTTCGGGCCCGGATCCTGATACAAAGAAGAACTGATAAGGAAACCTACCGGCAACGACTCCGTACTATACGCTTAAGCTGCTGCTTTGAGGCACTTGCCGCTATCCGCCCGCGCTCTGGGGTAACGCATCAAAGCAGACATAGGCCGCACATCACCGAAAGGTGGTGTGCGGTTCTTTTTTTAGGCCATGTGCGGATTCCCAGACCCGTCTTTTACCTTTGTAACATGACTTCTACGAACGTAGTAGTCACGTTACAGCAGCAGAAACATGGGAGAGAACAAGCCAGTCGTCATCTATTACCGCGTGTCCACCAAGAAGCAGGGCGAGTCCGGCCTGGGGCTGGAGGCGCAGCGCACCTACGTCCAACACTTCTACCCCCAGGAGCCACTGAGTGAGTTTATTGAGACCATGAGCGGCAAGGACGTGGCCAACCGGCCGCAGCTGCAACATGCCATTGCGCTCTGCAAAAAGCACAAGGCGACGCTCGTGGTGGCCAAGATTGACCGGCTGAGCCGCAACACCGAGCAGGCCCTACGCATCTACGCCGACCTGGAGGGACGCCTGGAGAGCTGCGACATCCCCAACCTGGACAAGTTTACCCTGACCCTGTTCATGGCCATCGCCGACCGGGAGCGGGAACTCATCAGCCTCCGCACCAAGGCAGCCCTGGACGAGAAGCTGAAGCAGAAAGGCGAGTGGCGCACGGCCTCGGAGCCGTTCAGGGAAGGGAAGGCATCACAGTTGGGAATCGCGGCCAACCGACAGAAAGCCCAGGCCAACGAGAATAACCGGAAAGCGGCGGGCTATATCAGGCAGCTGCGGGAGAACCTGGTGCCGGTGACCGACGCGGACGGCAAGCCCACCGGGGAAAGGAGGCAGCGGACCTGGCGCGAGATAGCGGCAACCCTGAACAGCGAAACCTACCGGACCAGCCGGGGCGGTCTCTTCCAGGCGATGCAGGTACAACGCTTATACGATTCAGCTTAACTTTTCGGGACATGCTGAAATAAGCAATACCTTTAATCTCAGATAGGCGAAGGGTTGGCTCCGTACATTGGGCCAATAACCGGAGTTATTCTGTTTATCCGGTAGTTGGCAATAATTGAAAATTATAACATTAATAATTGATTTACATGGGATTTCACGAAAAACAATTTGAGTGGTATAACCTTACCCTTGAAACTGTCGCCTTACGACTTTCAGAAGAAAATTCACGAGATTTTTCTGTAGAAGATATTGGGTTAGCTTTAGCAGAAATATTTGGTTTTACCGATAATACCGAACTTCATGCTAAAGTATTTTCAGAAGGATTAAATATCTATCACATTCTAAAAGACTATTATTTTTCTGAAAAGCTTGGCCAAGTTGAACTAGGTGAAGGTGAACGGATTTCATTGGCTGGAAATGATGAAGAATTATTTGAAGCCCTTGTTAAAAATAGGAACCAAGTATGGCAAATTCATAAAAATGATAAAGACCCGCACCCTTCTAATCCGCATGGGCATAATTATTCTAGTGGACTCAAATTAGATTTGAGTAACGGTGATTTATATCATAAGAGAAAAAAACGTTCAAAAATAGATAAGAAAGAACTTATCGCTATTAGAGAAAAATGCAAGAACAGAGGAATTGAGTTGCCTCCTTTAAGTCTAAACTAAAAACAACTTTTGCCAACGTCTCGTGTAAACAGCATGCTACGGCCGACGGCCTTTCACGCTGTTTACACGAGACCGTTGGCAATAATTAATAATAATATGTATTCACTCGAACTCTTACAAGCTATCAATGATTGGCAGGCAACAGGGATAGGAAATAACAAAACCCAGATTGCAGAAGAAATTTTGGCTCATTCTCAATCATTGCCAAACAAGTTCAAATCTTTGACTTCAAAATGTTATAGAAGAGTTGCATTAAATGGTATGAATTCTGTTCTCCTTGGCGCTAACATGCAACTGCCAGAAACTTATTCATCATGGTCTTTTGATAAGTCTGTAGCTCAAAACTTTAATGGGGGAGTTCCTCATAAAGGTTATCAAGGAGTAATATTTGAGTTAGATAATAAGGACACTGGGTATAGTGTTATTTTAAACTTATCTGAATTATTTAATGATAGCGATTTTATTGAAGCCTGCGAAAGAAACCAAAAGAATATTAAAAGCTATAAATCAGGGATTGGCTATTTTATGAATAGTGAGGCAGAAGTCATATTGAAAGTAGACAACCTGACAACTAAACAAATATGGGCTTATGGCGGCTATAGTAATTCTAGAGAGAAACTAGCAGAAATGTTCTTTGGACACAAACCGAATTCACAAGAATTAATATTTTTTGATGAAGCGGTAAAAAATGCAAATGTTAAAATAGGCGGAAATTGGGTAACTGGGGCCGCAAAAGATAGGATAGTAAAATTGCATATTGAAACAGCTCAAAGGTTAACCAAAAAGAAATAACTATTGCCAACACTGTATAAAAGTCAGCGTCGGCCGACGGCCTCGCCATCTATTATACTAGTCCGTTAGGGTTAATTTAAAAAAATGATTGACAGGTACTATAATAAAACTATAATAACATTGCTAGATGCTCTTCATTTAGCTCGAAAAGAGCCATTTAAGAATATTAAAAAATGGTTAATTATTCAGGAAATACTTATTAAACGACATATCTATGTAGAAAATCAGATAAGGAGCCTTAAATCAGAAATCAAAGAATTAAATAAGTTAAGAAAATCAAATACAGGTAGAAGGCTCACTAGGGCTGAATCAGCAGAAATAAAAGATAAAATAGAATACTATGAATACTTAATAGAGGAATATAATAGAGTAATTAAAATTTTTAAATCTATAGGAGATGGTATTGCTTTTACTTTTCTCCATAAACTTGATATAAAACCACAAAATTTTAAAGAATCAGCCGGCTTTATTTCAAATAAGGTTGGCCTTAAAAAAGAAAAGAGGATTTTAAGAACTGCATTTAAAAACAATGTTGTAGCAATATTGAATGATATAACTAGTGTTTTAAAGTTTACAGATTTGATTCTTGTAACAAAGGAAGGCTGGGCGCCAATTGAATCGAAGACAAGCAATAACTACAATGAAAGAATAAAGAGGCAACAAGAAAAAGCAGAAAAACTTTTTAAGTACTTGGACGATGATGTCGCTGAAAATTTGCATGAAACAGGCAAAGTAATGCAAAGAATTGAACAAAGCGTGCCTGAAGAAAATCATATTAGTAAATTAAATAGACTCATTGTAAAGGCTAAAGCAAAAGGTGAAGCATATTCATTAGTTGAGAAAGGATTGCTATATTATGTTACTTACAAAGAGACTAAGAATGATGTGGAAGGCATTTTAGTTAAGAATAAGATTTATCAACCATATGTACATTATTTGAATTCTAATAAATTCCCTGAACTAGGGTATTATCCATTCTCTTTAAGTTTTAATAAGTCCTCAACATATTGGGAATTTCTAATAGGGGAGCTTATAATACTCATTTTTGCTGATTTAAATGAAGTAATAAAAATTTCTAAAACATACGGTTATGTTTTAGAACAATCTAAGCAAGAAGGATTCTTCTTACATTTTAAGTCAGAAAAGGAAAGACCAATAAAAGCATTTGAAATGTCACATCATTACTTCAATAGAATATTTTTTGAATTTGTTTCATTAAAATGGTTATTAGAAGAAAGTTTTACCCGTTTTGAAAATTTAGAAAAAACTAACCCTAGCAATAGCTAAAAAGCATTAAAACGCTTTTAGCCCAACCGTTATCTATAAGTCAACGCCCCCGATTAGACGGGAGGCAAACAGGCAAAGGCACCAGGTACATGGCCTAATCCCCTTAGATCTTCTCATCTCCAAATACAGCGGTTCATGCGGAATCCATTGCTTTGCCTGACGATGTTCCTTGCGTCCTGCCAGCCTTCCACTCAGCCACCTTCAGAGGGGACGGCAACTACCTCAAATACTACCGTTGCCGCTCCCGCCCCTAGCCAGCATATAATCCTGTCCAAAAACCGCCGCTTCGTCTACCTGGCACGGTGGTACGCCCCGGCCGCCACGGAAGCCACCCTGGACACGGTGGTGATGACTGCCTCGGGTGAGCCTTGGAAAATAGATTCCACCCAGACCGTCTATGAATGGCTCTTCAAGGAGGACACGACGCTGACCTATATCCCCAAAGAACACGTGGGCGGGATCGAGAGAGCCGAGAAGTTCTGGCTGCACCCCCCGCGCTACGGCAAGTATGCCATCCTTGAACTCAACCCTTTCCCCGACATCCGCCTGCCCGCACGCAAGGGGCAGGCCTGGGAATGGACCGTCTACCCGCCAGACTTCTACTCTGATCCCGCGTGGGCTATTTGGAAGGGAATGATTGACGTTAAGAACCGCTACCGGACGGAAGACACCGCCCTGGTGGATACCCCACTGGGCAAGCTAACCTGCCAGCGGGTGCAGTCGACGGGTACCAGCAAGTTTGGCACCACCACCTTGGAAACATATTTTCACCCGCTGTACGGCTTCGTCCGCCTGAACTATGTCAACATCAACGGGAGCAAGACGGAGCTGGAGATGCTGTCGGCGAATGTACAGCTGGAGTCGTACGATAAAGGGGTAGAGAGGGTATTCGGGAAGGTTTACAAGTAGACGCCTCCTCTATCAGGAGTGAGTGACTCCTGATAGAGGCTAGGTATCTAACCAAAACAACATCTGTAATTATACCTTTAATGCCTACACTTAAGAGTGAGGTACTTGATCCTATCCAAAAACTTTTGCTAGAAATGAAGCGAAAATAGGAGGAAAAACCTGCGGAACCAAGGAATGAAGGATGGATTTGAAGCAGGGATTATTATGAAGCAAAATCTGGTCAGTATTACTTTCCTGCTTCCCGCCCTGGCTGGAGGGCATTAAGGATATTATAAGTTAACCACAAGACTTAGACCAATGTAAAAGGGCTGACGTTTGGGTAACACGTCAGCCCTTCTAGTCTTTTTGGGGTGTAGAGTAACGTGACTGCTTCTGTCCCTCGTCAGCACCTTTGCGTTCCAGAGCGTTTACAGTACGGCTAATCCCTTAAGCAAGCATCATAAAGAACCTTTAACCATAGCCTGTCTTCCTCTTCTGACCGAGATGAACGTCTGCAGGATGACGGAAGCCGTCACGAACAGCAGCCCCACGTAAAAAGAGGCGTTCACCTCCTTGCTCTCCCCGAAGAACAGGAACGCCATGATGATGGCGTAGATCGGCTCCAGGTTGAAGCTCAGGTTGACGGTGAAGGCGGGTATCTTCCTGAGCACCTCGGCAAAGGTGACGTACAGGCCCACCGTGCAGAAGAGTGCCAGCAAAAGCAAGTACGCGGTGTCCTGGAGCCCGGGGATGATACTCTCCACCGGGAAAAAGTACAGGTAAGCGGGTAGCAGGGCACCCAGCCCTACTGTTCCGCCGAGCATCTGGTAATAGTTGATGAGCTTGCTGTCGAAGGTCCTCACCAGCCGCTCGTTGTAGATCGTGTAGAGGGCGGCGAAGGCCGAGGAGACCACGCCCATTGCGATGCCCAACTGGTAGGAGGTATCGAAATGGAAGATCAGGCTGATGCCCAGAAGGGTGAGCGCGCTGAGCAGCAACTCGGAGACCTCAAACTTTGTTTTCCCGATCAGCGGTTTGAAGACCGCGGTGAAGAAACTTACCAGGCAATAGCACACGACCCCGATGGATATGTTGGAGTACTTGATACTGGCATAGAAGAATACCCAATGCACGGCAAGGAGCATCCCCACCTTGGCGATCGAGAACTTCTCCTTTGGGGCAAGCTTGGCGGGTATACCGAGCAGCCTCAGGATAAAGAACAGGATGAGGAAAGAGAAGAGTAGCCGGTACCAGACCAAGAGTCCCTCGTTCAGGGAAATGAGTTTGCCGAACACGCCGGTGAACCCCGCCAGCACGACGGCGAGGTGCAATAGATAATACGATTTTTTCATAAAGAACTGGCTGCCCGTCCCAGCAAGGGGCGGGATCTTAACATTAGCATTCAATTGGAAATATGAGGCACGGCAAGGAAGCCGACTGGATTGTCGGTGCCATACCTTCTCGGTAATCTCCGGGAAATGTTAGAATCTAGGCGGGGGGAGACAGCTCTTTCTGTTCATATTATTGTTTACAGACGGTAAATGTAAGGAAAATATTCATTAGATACCTGGGGTTTACACGCTTATATACTATATGGCAGGGTTTGTTCGGTGACGGTTACTCTACAGGCGCATTCATGTGATGAGGATCTTTCCTGTTCTATAATGCCTCTTATGTAAAGTCTACGTGGATTTAAGCCCATCTCTGAGATAGAAACGTGGCCAGAGCTGCTTGGCGAAAACTCGTCTTTTATTTGCCTAGGGCGGCGAATTGCCCCTTACACTTTCTTACACTTTCTTACTAATAAAAATATAAGTGTAAGGAGATAATACCCTTAATATCAATTATTTAAAGTCAAAATCTTACACTCTTACACTTTTTTTCTAATTTGATTTTTCTCTCAACAGAAGCCTTCCACATAACACTCTTTGTTTTTTGTACTTTACTTATTTTCTAAGCATTAAATAATCCTTCTCATCAATGCTTATCCATTGTTTAAATTTTAATTTAAGAAAAGTAGTAAGAGTGTAAGAAAATCGACTTAAACCACTGTAACAATGACTTTTAATTCCTTACACTTCCAAAAAAGTGTAAGGAAATAGTAAGGAAACAGGTATAAAATTGGCTATTATATACCCATTCCGCCCTAGATGGGAATCTTAATATTGATTCTTTGTTTAGTAAGGTTCAACAGCAAGAGTATGCGCATAATTGTACTATTACGACAAGAAGAGGGAATGTAGTCATCGCCTAACTAAACTTTCTAGAGCGTATGCCTCCCTAGCCACTTCCTTCCGTAAGTTTGTTACCCTGGTCCCACTGGTCTATAGGAAAGCGTGGTCTTGGGTTTAGCAGTAAATGCGCAAGTGGGATCCAATAGATACTTCATACCTTCTCCCACTATCTTGCGGTATGTTCGCCTATATGAAAATTAAGGAAAGAAGCAGCTGTTGAACCATCTCCTTTGAGAATCCTCCAAAGGTAGAAAGACTGCTTTTCACCGCCATAGGTGGAATAGCTTCAATTGGGCTGCCTGACAAACGGCTGTTGAATTTTGGTTGAGCACCCGGATATAGTATCCACCTGTACATTTCGCCAAGTGTTCCTTACTATCTTTTCCTGGAATGAAGTTGCCCTGCTTATTCCCGTTTAGACCGATTAGTTACCAGCACTCTACCTTCCTAATGCTCTGGGTCGCGCACG
>NZ_LRMM01000055.1 GCF_001647275.1 Rufibacter ruber
CGCAGACGCGGGTGGTCACCTACTATGACTCGCTGCAATCTGCCATCAAAGAGGAGTACTACATCAAGACCAAGCCAGACACCGTGCTGCACGGCTACTTTACCCGGTCTTACGCCCTGATACGTGCTACTTGCTACGTACTTACGCGTTTAACCCTTCGGCCTGGGCAATGAGTTCGGCAATGTCAAAGACTTTGACTGAGTC
Source organism: Rufibacter ruber (assembly GCF_001647275.1). GTDB lineage: Bacteria > Bacteroidota > Bacteroidia > Cytophagales > Hymenobacteraceae > Nibribacter > Nibribacter ruber_C. The sequence continues at coordinate 205 of NZ_LRMM01000055.1, forward strand.
TTCTTTGTTCTGGCTCTTTACGCCGTCGGCCATCATGGTCATGCAGAACGGGCAGGCGCTGGCAATGATGCTGGCCCCGGTGCCAATGGCTTCTTCGGCGCGCTCTACGTTGATGTCTTTGAAACCGGGCTCGGGCTCTTTCCACATCTGGGCACCGCCGGCCCCGCAGCAGAGCCCGTTGGCGCGGCTGCGCTTCATCTCCACCAGATCTGCGTCTAAGGCGGCCAGCACTTCACGCGGCGCCTCATAGATGTTGTTGGCGCGGCCCAGGTAACAGCTGTCATGGAACGTGATGCGCTTGCCTTTGAACTCGCCGCCGCCGGCTATCTTCACCTTGCCCTCGTTGATGAGGTTCTGCAGAAAGGTGCTGTGGTGAATGACCTCGTAATTTCCGCCCAGGGCGGGATATTCATTCTTGATGGTGTTGAAGCAGTGCGGGCACGCCGTGACAATGGTTTTGATGCCGTAGCCGTCTAGCGTGGCAATGTTGGTCATGGCCTGCATCTGGAACAGGAACTCATTGCCGGCGCGCTTGGCGGGGTCACCGGTGCAGGATTCCTCCATGCCCAGCACGGCGTACTTGGTGCCCACGTGCTCCAGAATGCGCACAAAGTCACGGGTTACGCGTTTGTAGCGGTCGTCAAAGGAGCCGGCGCAGCCTACCCAGAATAAAACTTCAGGGGTTTCACCGCGGGCGGCCAGGTCTGCCATAACGGGTACTTGTATCTGTTTTTTCTCTGACATCAGTGGTTAAGGGCTAAGTTGTAAAGGTGCTAGTGTGCTAATTTACTCGGCATGCCGCACAATTGCTAATGGTTGTTAGGCTGTTTCTGCAATTCAGCGTTTTTCAGGTGGCGAGTAAGGAACGCGTGAAACCCACCCCTACCCCTCTGAGGAGGGGAAGTATCTGGCAAAGTTGTTAGCTATTACTCGCTGTTCAGGAGTTCCACTCCTGAACTTGCCTGCTGCGGAGTTCTACTCTGCCGGGAACCACGAGCAGAAGTTGCAGAAGAAGGGGGAGTGGAACTCCCTGGCAGACTACTTCCGGAGCAGAACTCCGGAAGAGCTGGTTTACAAAGCAAAAAGTGCTTTTACCTTCCCCTTTTGCGAAGACAACAGCCTTGTCTACACAAAGGAATGACTTCTTTTCCTTCGGCTGCGCCGATGCGTTTATGACCTAGTTTTTGGAAACCATGAACAAATCATCTGCCCAGTTGAAACGGTCACTTGGGGAGAAGGCCCACGGGGCGCCGTTGTTCTCAATGTTGTTGAACATGGCGTTGAGGGCGGCCGGCGCGGCAGACTCTTCCAGCACCAGGAACCGGCGCAGGTCAATGATGGTAGACAGCTGGTTGATGTTCACCGGGCAGGACTCTACGCAGGCGTTGCAGGTGGTGCAGGCCCAGAGTTCCTCTGGGGTGATGTAGCCGCGCAGCAGCGTCTTTTCATCAGTGGCGTTTACGCGCTCAGACTCCTGCTGGTAGCGGGCCGGCGCGAAGATGATGGGCGAATGGCCTTTCTCCTCCAGGCGGTCACGGGTGTCCATGACAATCTTGCGCGGCGAGAGCAGTTTGCCCGTGATGTTGGCGGGGCAGACGCTGGTGCAGCGGCCGCACTCGGTGCAGGTGTAGGAGTCCATGAGCTGCTTCCAGGTGAGGTCTTCCACGTCTTTGGCCCCAAACTTCTGCGGATCTGCCCCTTCGGGCGCGGGCGGCACCTGGTAGCTGGGGTCCAGCATGGCTTTGATCTCATGCGTGATGCTCTCTACGTTGCTGAACTGGCCCTTGGGCTCCAGCTTGCTGTAGTACACGTTGGGGAACGACATGATGATGTGGAAGTGCTTGGAGCTGGGCAGGTAGTTCATGAAGGCCAGAATGCCTACAATGTGCACCCACCAGCCCACGGCGGCAATGATTTTCAGGGTCTGCACATCGCTGCCAAACAGGTCTACCAGGCCAGATGTGACGGGGAAGGCGCCCACCAGGTGCAGGCCGCCCAGCTGGGTCAGCTTCTGGTCAGCAATGTTAAAGGCGAAGAGCGCCAGCATGAGCACAATCTCCGTAACCAGAATAATATTGGCGTCCAGCTTGGGCCAGGCACGCATCTCAGCGCCGTTGGTGAGGCGCGGCACTTTGGTCACGTTGCGTCTCACCAAAAAGATGACACAGGCAATGATCACCAGCAGGCCCAGAATTTCATTGATGGCCATGAGCACGCTGTACACCGGCCCCAGCACGCCCAGCACCCGGTGGGTGCCAAAGGTGCCGTCAATCAGGATCTCAATCAATTCTACGTTGATCACCAGGAAACCCACGTACACAAACAGGTGCAACACGGCGGGCAGCGGGCGCTTAAACATTTTTTGTTGGCCAAACGCCACCAGCAAAAGGGTGTTGATGCGCTGGGAGACGTTGCCGGAGATCTCTTTGTCACGGCCCATGTTAATGTTCTGGGCAATCTTTCGGATCTGCCAGATAAACAGGCCAATACCTACTACAGCTACAATAATAAACGCGATGCTACTAATCACAGGCAGGAAGTTTAGCGGTGGAATTTGCTTCTATTACGAACGAATTTAGCAAAGTATTCGGAAACCGGTATAAAAGATTTTTTTGCCAGAAGTTTTGCAAATGTGCGCAGGCTGCTTACCTTTGCATACTTTTTCACGGGAACGGCAGCAAAACAGCTCCTGACCAGAAGTGAAAAGATGCTGGTGATGTAGCTCAGTTGGTAGAGCAAAGGACTGAAAATCCTTGTGTCGTTGGTTCGATTCCAATCATCACCACCAGCAGAAAAGAGAATCCCGCTTCATGATTTGGAGCGGGATTTTTTTGTTTTCGGCCTGTTTTGGCGAAAAGAGGCTTTAAATAGGAATAGCTCCCCTTGGTGGTTCAGCCGATATGTACCAAGTTGGTACACGTAGGTGCGTTCATGCACCCCATTGGTACATAAGCGCCCCTACGTGTACCAATTTTTGTATTTTTGTCTCATGACACAGCCAACCTTTACCCCTGACCAGCCTTATAACCAACTGCCCTTGCTCCCTCCTACCTTAGAAGAGATAGAATCTATTGCTATCTTAAAGCAGGAAAGCAAGGCTGCTGTAGCCGTAGCAGAGTTAAAAGGATTGGCTAGGACACTCCCTAATCAGGGCATTCTGATAAATGCTATCGTTCTGAAAGAGGCCCAGGCAAGTTCTGAAATTGAAAATATCATCACTACGCATGACAAGCTGTACCAAGCCCTTGCCGCTACCTCTGTACAGGCTGACCCCGCAACCAAAGAAGTACTGCGCTACCGCGAAGCATTGTTACGTGGGTTTCAGGAAATACAGGAAAGAGGCTTCCTCAACACCAATAGCATTTGCCGCATCCAGGCCATTTTGGAAGAGAGTGAGGCTGGCATAAGGCAGCTCCCTGGCACAGCCCTTAAAAACGATGCCACCGGTAGTACTATTTATACGCCACCTGATGACAAAGACACGTTACAGCGCCTGATGCATAATCTGGAAGTATATTTAAATGAGGAGCCCGGCGAGGTATCAGCCTTGATCAGAATGGCAATTCAGCATTACCAGTTTGAAAGCATCCATCCCTTCTATGACGGCAATGGCAGAACCGGGAGAATCCTGAATGTCCTTTACCTTATCCTTCAGGGGCAATTAGACATACCTATCCTCTTCTTAAGTTCTTATATCATCTCTCATAAAAGCACCTATTACCGCCTGCTGCAGGAAGTGAGAACCACCCGTAATTGGCAAGAATGGATTCTATTTATGCTGCAAGCCACTGAAAGTACCGCCAGGCAAACCATACAACAAATTAATGCTATCCATCAGCTGTTTGATGCAGTGCAGAACAAGGTAAAACAAGAAGCACCAAAAATTTATTCCAAAGACTTGATAGAACAGCTGTTTATACACCCTTACACCAAGATTGAATACATTTCCAATGGTTTAGGGCTGGAAAGAAAGGCAGCTTCCAGATATTTAAAAGCCCTACAGCAAATTGGCGTATTATCCCAAAAACAGGTTGGCAAAGAGGGGATATACATCAATGATGCACTTTATACGATCTTGCGCAGCGCATAGGTAGCACCCAACTTTAATAAAGTTTGACCTGCCCGTGGTCTCGCTTCGCATTTTCTCGGCTAAAATTATCTGAATTGAGCAGAAGCCTATCTGTCTGACTCTAGAGCAAAGGACAGAAAAGCCATATGTCACTGGCTCAATTCCCTGCATCTCCACCAGCACAAAACAAAATCCCGCTCCAAACTTTGAGGCTGGATTTTTTGTTTTCGGCCTGTTTTGGCGAAAAGAGGCCAAAAACGGAAAATCTTCTGTGCCCATCCTGCTCTCCCCAGCAGCACAAACGTATAGGCTGGCCATTAGGCTTCTCGGGCAAATTGTGGTAATTATGGGAAACCATTGATCACATGCGGCTTAAAACAGTCCTCTCTCTGCTGGCCTTCGGGTTCACCCTCCACACCTTCGCCCAGGCGGGCAAAACCAAAATCACCGTGATGGCCTCTGACCATCTGGCCCAGATCTACCGCAAAGACAAACCCACCACCGATGTGCTCACGCCCCAGGGCCAGAAAGCCATGCAGGACCTCACTAATCTGGCAGCTAAATTTGCCCCAGACATGATTCTGGTGGAGGTGCTGCCTGAGCGGCAGCGCGAGATAGACAGCCTGTACGCCCTCTACCTGCAAGACCAGCTCAACCTGGAAACCCTGGAGAACGGCCGCAGCGAGGTCTATCAGTTGGCCTTTCGGCTAGGCAAGCAGCTCAAGTTGAAGCGCATTGTGTGCGCCAACGCGCCGGGCGGCACCTCGCAGGGCATTCTGGCCAACGGCGACAACATAGACCTGTACACCCAGGAGATTGCGGGCCTGCGGAAAGAGGTGAGCAAACTGAGCACGGGCCTGCAGAACGGCACGCTCTCGCTCAAAGACTACACGGTGCTGCTGAACCAACCCGAGCTCTACAACCTGGTGTACCGCGTGCGCTACATTGTGCCCGCCCGCGTGGTGAACGGCAAATTCAAAAACCCAGACGCCATGGTAGACACCGCCTTTGTGAACCCCCAATACATTGGCGCTGAACTGACCTCCATCTTCAAGAACCGGGACTACAAAATCTACTCCAACCTGGCCACAGCCCAGCTCAAGGAGAAACCCAAGCGCATGCTGCTCCTCATTGGCGCGGCCCATATTGGCTCATTGCACAGCATCCTGCAAGATGACACCGCGTTTGAACTGGTGCCGGCCACTACATTTTTGGGGAAGAAGAAACAATAAGCTTTTCCTGTGCAGAGAATCCTGTTCCAGTCTGGGAGCAGGGTTTTCCGTTTTTGGCCTGTTTTTCTAAAAATAGGCCAAAAACAGAGGCAGGCGACAAGTAATTTGAAGAACATTTCTTTCTACCTTCGGCACCAGCCTAAGCACCTGTTCCATGTCTCCGCTTACAGATTCATTGCAGAAATACCTTCACAAGTTCACCCACCTTCGCCAGGGCATGACTAAGTTTGGCCCGGCACCACACAAACCAGTCCTGCTGTTAACTGTTCTGGAGTTGTTTGGGAAGGCTGAGTTTACTGAGAACAAGATCTATATCACGCCAGAGCTGGTGGGCACGTTCAAAGAGAACTTCGCCCTATTGGTCACCACAGACAACCGGGCAGATTTCTTTCTCCCTTTTTACCATTTGGCTGGTGATGGTTTCTGGTTTGTCAAAACATGGCCAGGCAAAGAATTGAATTCAGTGATCAAGAATTTCACTGTATTGAACAATCTGGTGGAGTATGCTTTTGTAGCCGATGACGTATACCCTCTTCTATTACACCCAGAGCAGCGGAATATTTTGAAAGCAGCAATACTCAACCGCTACTTCCCTGCCAGTAAAGAGGCCTACCAACAGGCTAAGAACGGCGGCGGCTACATGTATGAGCTGGAAAAATACCTGCTGAACGAAAGCGCTGCCACCTACACCCTTACGCCAACCGCCCCAGATGAAGAGCAGCTGTTTGTGCGGGGCGGCCTTTTCAAAAAACTGGTACCCCAAGTTTACAACTTTACCTGCTGCATCTCTGGCATGCGCCTCAGCTCGTTGCACGGCTTCTCTATGGTTGATGCTTGCCATATTGTGCCCTTCAGCCAAAGCAACGATGACCGCGTCACCAACGGCCTTGCCCTCTGCCCTAATCTGCACCGCGCTTTTGACCGGGGGCTGATTTCAGTAGATCCTCAACTGAAAGTCATGGTATCTCCGGCCATAGCCGAAGATGAACGCAACGCCTATGCGCTCAGAAAGCTGCAAGGACAACGGTTGAACTTACCGTTTGGGGCTATTCATTATCCGGCGGCAGAGAATCTGGCGTGGCACAGGGAAGTGGTGTTTAAAGGGTGACCTGCTAGCATTGGAATCTTTCCCTACAGTGATAATCAAGAAATTCTTTGTGAGGCAGAAACCTAGACGGCAAGATCATGCTCTTGCCATTGTACTTGTGAAAGAAATCATCATGCGCGCCTCCAGCTTCTTTCAGCATGGGAGAAACCTTCACCACATACTCTGGGGTGATCGTTAAAAGGCCCGCTTCAAAGGCTTTGTCATGGAGAGCATTTATTGCTAACCCATTGTGCGGGTTTAGTCTGTTCTTCTCATCTACACTCCATGGCCTAATATGGCCTGCCACAAGAAGCGTCGGGGTTTGCAACCCGGTAATACAGCAGGTTGAGTTATAAGAGGCAAGAACAGCTCTTCTAAAGAAAGCTTGGTTCACCCTAACCTTCACCATTTGCTCCCTTACTTTCCCTTCATGGGGTAAGTCTTGCTCAGGAATAAGGTTCCTGTCTTCTATTCTGGCTCCCTCTGCCTGAGCTCGCAGCATTTCGCTCTCAAACGGCAGCACCTCCCAATTGTCATTAAATTCATTCCAGATCTCCTGGTCAAGCTTACTGACATTCTGTGCCCCTTTGACACCTCTTGCCCGCAGGCTCGGGTCTAGGCTTGCCAGATTCACCAGCTTGAAAGCGACAGAGCCTGCCGTCCTCCCAATTAACTCTGCAAGCTTTACCACCTCAGGATTGTTCCTATGGAGCCGACCGAAGGGCAGCTGACAGTAAAGGTTCATTGCTAAAATCAGTTCTTCCCTTGTCCAGAGGCGTTGGCCCTGCTTCATAGGCGTTGGTAGAAGTAGTCAATATCGGCTTTGCCGAAAAAGTTTGTAACGCTAATGGCTGTTTCCAGCCTATTTTTCTTAAAACAGCCCCAAAACGTACCCCTACAACAACAAAGAATCTATCCGGTGCGCGTGTACCATCTCTTCACAGCTGGACCAGCTGAAGACCGTGAACCGGCCGTCTTGCGAGGCCACCAGGGCTAGGGCGTCGCGTTGGTCATACACAAACTGGGCGGCAGAGAGGTGGCGGGTGCCCCCGTTCTGGCTGGGATGGATGACTCTGCCCTCATTGCCCACAATGGGCTCGGTGATCATCATCTGCTCTACCGGGTCATGCCCGTAGGCGCGGCCAATCTTGGTGCCAAACGCCAGCAGCTCGTGCCGGTCATTGATGATGGTAGCGCCGTCAATAGCGGTAAGCCCCGCCAGCGCCCCTACCTCCTGCCTGACTGCCGCCAGCCAGGGGCCTTTCTTCTTCTCGTCGTCGGGTTGTTGCATGAGCCCAGAGAGATTAGAGAAAGCAGGCGAAACCGAGTACAGGATAGGCTTGATGATGGAATCCTGCCAGGTAGTAGCTTCGGCCGGAACCACCAGCAGCGTGCCCCCGCGCTGGTGGGCGCGCATAGAGACGGCCAGTTGCACCAGCACGTTCACCGTGCTGTCACCAGAAAAGGGGGCAGAGAGGTTGAGCAGCGGCTTGAGCAGGCCGGGGCAGTCGGGGAGGCTGGCGCTTTCTTCGTTAATGAGCTTCACCTGGTCGCCTTTGAGTACGGCCACGTTGGCAAATTTCCCAAAGCCATCGCCCCGGCGGTGCTTCACCACCAGCAGGCCCGGCTCTGAGACATCTACCACAAACCCGTAACTCATGACCTCCTGCGTAGTGCCCCAAATGTACAGATGGTCGGCCTCGTACCAGACGCCCAGGTGAATGCCCGGGCGCTCCACCCCGGGCGCCAGCTTGGCCAGAATGGTGGGCGTTAACGGGAAGCGGTGCTCAAACACCAGCGGCTTGCCCGCCATCTCTGGCGACAGGTAAGCCAAAGAGATTTTAGGCGACTGCCCTTCTTCCTTGCGCAGGCTGGCCCAGAAGGCGGCATCCAGAATGGCTTCTATCACATGGGCGGGCGGGGCCGGGGCCAGCGCAGCCTCTGGCCCGTTTTGCCGTGCCTCGGCCCGGTGTTGCGCGAAATGGCTCTCTACGGCCTTCGCCACGGCGCGGGCGGCTTGATACGTTGACTCTTGCTGCATAGACTGCGCGTACGCCCCTGGGGCGACTGGGTTCATGAAAGGTTTGCGTGCAGGAGTGAAAGTAAGAAGAAAAGTCATACCCCGCCAGGCAGGCCGCCACAATCTGTGGTTTCTTAAAAGATAGGCAGGGAGGCTGCGGCCCTTTCAAGGGGCAGCTGCGCAGCCAGGTGCAAGCGTGCGTTTGAGAGAAGTGGGCCAGCGGTGCCAAACAAGAACAGGAGGGCCGTACTTGACCGACGTGGAGCAGCCTTCCTGTTTTGGGGCTGTTTTTCAGAAAGTAGCCCTAAAACGCATTTCCGCTTTTGCCGGGGCAGGGACATGAGCCCGGCAGGGAAAGCATAGGGACGGTTTCAGGCGTAGCCTGAAGTAAAATACAGGAGGCCGAGGCCCGTTATACCAGCTCCTTCAGCACGTTTTCCATAGAAGTGGTGTGCAGGTACGGCTCCAGCTGCTTCTGGTCTGTAAAAGTGCGCACCAGGGCAATGCTGCCGCAATGCTCCAGAAGCCACACCTCCACGTAGAAGGAGCCCAGGTAGTACAGACTGATATGGCACCAGCCTTTGAGGCGGGCATGCAAGTAACGGCCGCTGTCTTGCACATATTGAATCTGCTCCCGCAACGGCATTTGACTAAACTCCTTCACTTCCATCATCCTTCTTTCTCTGGCCCATTGTTCCCCTATTTTACGCTTAATTCCGGTTTCTTAGTACACGTTCTGCAGACTTTATTTCTCGTTTTCCCCTCCTTTGCCCCGGCGGCCAAACCCCTCCTGCGTTATAACCTAAACAGTATCTGCTGCTTGCGGAACAGTGCTTTTGTGTTTGCTTTAGGAGCTGAATCCCCTCCTTCTTTCCTCAGCCCAGGGCAGAGAAATGCCCCTCCTCATTGATTTGCACCTGCAGAACGCGCCGCGCGGGAGCACCCAGTACCTACGGCGGCTCTGCATTGCCGGTTCCTGCCAAAACGCAAAAAGAAGGGCTTACCGCTTTTGAAAAGAACCTTGCTGAAGCCAGAAGAAGGGCAGGCTGAACCAGTTGGGGGCATAGCCGAAAACAGTCAGGGCCAGGTTCTGCCAACGGGGCTTTGGGGTCTCCTGGAAGTGCTACGGAGGCAGCCAAGGCGCACCGGCCGTTTCATACCAGCTTGTTTGCAGCCCCAAAGATCAAGGCACAACCGGCTCTCCCCCAGGCGCCCTGCATGAACATGAAAAGCCATCTATCCCGCAGGCCAAACAATAAACCGGCAGGAAATCTGTTTACAAAGGGCTGGTATGCATTAACACCGGCGGCACTTTGTATTTAAACCACATGGCTTCTCTCTTTTCTTCAAGAACCACCCGCTGGGGGATGAAATCGCTGTTAACGCTGGCCGCGGCGCTCTTGCTGGCCCATTTTGCTCAGGCCCAGATCAAACTCAAGGACCTGAACAAGCTCAAACAGGTGGTGAGCGGCGGCAGCCCTCTTTCTTCTGAGGAGATTGGCGCGGCCCTGAAAGAAGCGTTGTCTAACGGCGTGGCCAAAGGGGCCGACATGGTGGCACAGGCAGATGGCTTTTACAAGAACCCTGATATCAAAATCCCTTTTCCGCCGGAGGTGAAGAAAGTGGAGGACCGGCTGCGGCAGATAGGCATGGGCCGCGAGGTAGACAAGTTTGTGCTGGCCCTCAACCGGGCCGCCGAAGACGCCGCCCAGGAAGCCAAACCCATTTTCCTGAACGCCATCAAGCAGATGACCATTCAAGACGCCGCAGCCATTCTGAAAGGGCAGCCAGATGCCGCCACCCAGTACCTGAACCGCACCACCTCGGCGCAGCTGCATGAAAAGTTCAAGCCTATTATTCAAAGCTCCCTCAACAAGGTACACGCCACCCAGTACTACGCCACGCTTATCACCGCGTACAACAAAATACCGCTGGTGCAGAAGGTAAACCCAGACCTGGACAACTACGCCACCCAAAAAGCCATTGACGGCCTGTTCACCATGGTTGCCAAAGAAGAGAAGAACATCAGGCAGAACCCCGCGGCCCGCACCTCAGAACTGCTGAAAAAAGTATTCGGCTCTTAAAAAGGTTGATGGTTCTACACAAGCGCCATCACGCAGCCGGTGCCAGCCTCAAAACCCGTGCCTGGCGGGACAACAGGTTGTTTCCCGGCTACCTTCACTGCCCGGCAGCAGCTCCGCATTGCAGAACGTGCTATGCAATATGTAGCGCTGAAGTCATTTTTAAGTTGCCAAAGTGACACCATGGTGTTAGCACCCGGCAAGTCTGGAGACCCGCGCCAGCGCCAGCGCTGAGAAGTCTGCAGAGCCTGGCATCTACCAGCCCAGGGGCTGATCCCCTGACTCTGCCCCAATACCTGATAGCGCCCGGAGGACCTGCAAGCGGCTGCGCCAGTAGTGCCCCAAAGGCTGTTTTCGGCTTGTTTTTCTAAAAACAGGCCAAAAACGCACGTATCATTTACAGCCGCATCTTTACCCCCAGGGCCAGGTTGAAGATCTTGGCGGGGCTCAGGTACCCGGGGTTCTGGATGTACGAGATCAGGTATTCGCCCATGGTGCCTACTTCATAGTAACCACTGAACCTACGCAGCTTTTCTACCCGCACCAGGTTCACCTGCCCCCCCGCGAAGAGGTAATAGTGAATGGCCGTAGAAAACCGGTAGTAGCGGTTGGGGTAGCGGGCCAGAAAACGCTCTGAGGCAAAGAAATCATCGCCAAAGGTATAACTGATCTGCATGCCCAGGCTGAGGGGCTGCCAGTCCAGCGTTTTCACCGGCACCGGTTTCACCGGAAAAAAAGTGGACTTGACGGCCACGGTGTAGAGCCGGTCACCCGCCAGCTTCTGGGGCAGGTAGCCGAAGGAAAAATCAGTTTCCAGCCGGCGGTTGAAAGACTGTTTGCCCACGCCCACTGAAACCAACCCAATACTCCCGGCAAACTGAGCCTTGAGGTAATAAGGGGTCAACGGCTTCTCCTCCTCCTCCTGCGCCAGAGAATCTGCCACTTCCTGGCTAAAGGCGGTCTTACTTAGCAAGAAGCAGCCCAGCAGCAGCATGTAAAGGTATCCTTTCATCTTAGAAGTCAATTTTCTCCAGGCTGTAGCCGCCGTCCCAGAGTTTAAGGTAGGTAAAGCCTCTCTCCTTTACTGTGGTGGTGACGTGGTAGAGAATGCTGGGGTCATTGTACCGGGTCTCTGTCTGCCAGCTGTGCCTGTGCCCGTGCAGGCTCAGCGGCACCACCCCGCTTTGCGCCAGGGTCTGGTGGTACGGCAGCTCCAGCTGCGGGTCAAAATCTCCGTCAAACGGAGGCACGTGTGACACTACCACTGCCTGTGTCCAGGGGGCGTCGGGCTCTGGCGTAAGCTGCTGCTGCAGCCAATCCAGATCAGGTACCAACCCGTTGAAGCCGTACTCCCGGCCATTGGTGTCAATGAAAATGAACTTGGTATGGCCATAGACAAAAGAATAGTTGAACGCACCGTACATCTCACTGTAAACCGTTCTGGCGTTGCCCAGCATGTCATGGTTGCCTATCACGGTGAGGTACGGGTACTTCAGGTTTTTCATGATGTCATGCACCCACCTGAACTCCTGGGAGAGCCCAAAGTCTGAGATATCGCCCAGATGCACCACCAGGTCAATGTGGGGGATGGAATTGGCCTTGTCTACAAAGTCAACAGTGGCATCATAGAAGCGCTGGGTATCTCCCATCACCAGCAGCCGAAGCGTGTCTCCCGGCGCCTGCGCCAGCAGGCGGGCAAGGTTCTTCTGGGTGAGGTTCTTCTCGCTGTCCTTGAGTCTGATCTGGTTGGGGTGGTATTCAAAAATCCCCTCGCAGGCCGAGAGCAGCAAAAGCAGCAAAGGGTAGATCAAGAAGGGGATGCGTTTCATTCTTTTATTTTGTACGGGAGCGGCAGGAGCTTACACTTATAGCAAAAAACCTGTTCAACAGCCTGATGCACTTATATTGCCTATGGCCTATATAGAAGAGACAGATTGCCAACCTGCTACCCCTATCTAATATTTTATTGGCTTTAACTAATATCCGGCTCAAAAGTACACTTCTCTGCCGTGGCGGCCTCACAACTCAATGATACCTTTTAGTATAGCTGCTGGGCACTGTTCCTGCCGCCACCCCTCCTGGCTTCGCCAATTATTCATATAACACTCTGGCTAACAACACACTACGCGCTACGCCTTAACTTTATCAAATCCTCTGCCGCCCTTGGTGCTATAACTTTTCTGGTAGCAGGTATAGAAATGTATATTGACAAACGGGGCAGACAGACAAGCACAAAAGGAGCTCGCGGCAAGGAGGCTTTCCCCCTTCCCCGCCTTTGGGTGGGCTTTTCTGTTTTTGGGCTGTTTTGGCCAAAACGCAAAAACAGAAAGTTGTCTTGGCGTGGGTGCTAAGAGCAGTAGCGGGCTTTTTCTTCGGCGGCCATGGTAAAGCCCAGTTGGGCCGCTTTGGCCAGCAGAGCGCAGCTGCGGGGCCCGTCATGCTGCGCTCTGGCAATGAGGGCCTGCAGGTAATAGCCGCGGGCGTTGCCGGGGTCTTGCGCCAGCGCCTGCCGGGTATCTTGCAGGGCCTGCCCCCACTGCTCCAGCCGGTAGAAGGCGTAGGCCCGGTGCAGCAGCGCCTCTGCCTGCAGCGTTTGCCTACCTGGCGGGTGGGTTAGAAAGCGGGTAAGGTCATTGACCGCCGCCTGCCAATTGTCTTCCAGCTGCAGGTGCGTAATGGCGCGGTCATGGTAGACGGCGGTGAGAGTGGGGTCCAGCTGCAGGGCGCGGTTGAAATCCCGGAGCGCCTCCTGGTACTGTTTCAGCTGCAGATAGCATTTGCCCCGGGCGGCATGCCAGGCGGGTTTGGGCACCTCTGCCTGCTGCACAAGCACAGAATAGTCCAGCGCGGCCCCTTCTGCGTCATGCAAGTGCCCATGCCTGATCTCGGCGCGCCTAAGCCTTGCCTCCGGCTCCTCCTGCCGGTACTCCAGCACGGCAGAATAGGCGGCCTCAGCCGCTTGCCACCGCTGTTGCTGCACGGCCAGGGCGGCGTCTTCCTTCGCCCGGCGGGCGGCCACGCTCTCCCAGCCCAGTTTCAGGCCCCATACCAGCAGAATTACCAACAGCACCACCCCTGCCACTATCTGCACGTCGCGCCGGGAGAAGCGGGAGCGGCGCTGCGGCCGCTGGTGGTAGGACCGTTCCCGGAAACCGGCAGGCGGGCGGGTGTGGTGGTAGCGGGGCACGCTGTAGGCCTGCGCCTGCCGCTGCTGCTGCTCATACTGGCGCTGCAGGTCAAAAGCGGCCTTGCGCCTGGGGTTAGACAGCACCTGGTACGCCTCGTTCACCTGCTTGAACCGCTCCTCGGCCTGCCCGTTGCCCGGGTTCTTGTCTGGGTGGTAGCGCAGCGCCAACCGCTTGTAGGCCGCCTTTATCTCGGCGGCCGAGGCGTTGGAGGGCACTCCCAGGATATGGTAAGGATTTGGGCTCAAGCAGTATAGCGTAAAGGTACCGTCTGCAAAAGTACGAGTTACACGCCGGAAGAATGGTAGCCGGCGCCTGTTTTTGGCTTATTTTCTGAAAAACAGGCCAAAAACAGAAACCGTCTGCGCTGGCGCAGGTTATCCTGTCTGTGCATATTTGCGTAAGGGATTTGGAGGCATGCCCGTTAAAGAATATTTTCCGGCACTATTCCCGTATATGCCCTACGCACCATCAACTATGAAAAAATAATGGCAAACGAAGACAAAAGCAGAACAGACAGCATCATTGGCAACCTGGTGGGGTACATAGACACCCGCCTTGACCTGATCAAACTGGACCTGCAGACCAAATTGAAGAGCATCTTTGTCAGCACCATACATGGCGTGCTGCTGGGGCTGGTGGCGCTCATGGTGCTGCTGTTCCTGAACCTGTTTATTGCCCTGCTCCTGAATGATGTTTTAGACAGCCAGTTCTGGGGCTTCGGGATTGTCACGCTTTTTTATCTTATCTTGCTCGTCATTTTACTGGTAGGGCTGGACAAGAAGGTGTTCCAGGGCATGGCCGACAAGGCGTTCAGGAACACTATTTACAAAGCCGATGAATCTGACCAAACCATTTAACTTCAACCGTTGCCATGAGCGAACTACACAACCCGCTTTTTGAGGACCAGCGTGAATTTCTGGAGCGTCAAAAAGAAGAATATAAAAACGCCTTACTCAGTGATGTGGCTGACATCAAAACCCAGTCACAGCAGATAGGCAAAAGCATTGCCGTGGGCGCCGCCCTTCTGGGGGGCATCTACCTGCTCAGCCGTGCCCTGAACGGGAACAAAGAGGAGAAGGCGCATAAGAAAAAACTGAAACGCCTCAACGCAGCTAAGTTCAAAGGTGCTGAAGACCGGGCCTGGATCTCCTCTATTCCTGAGGTGGAAGATGACGAGCCGCTCTACAGCGCCATTGAGCGCACCTACCCGGCCGTGTACCACCCCTCTGCTGGCACCCTGTCTACGGCGCCCAAACGGGAGAAGGCCCCGTCTGCGTTGATGGCTTTCTTCAAGTCTGACCTCTTCAAGCTGATTGAGCAGCAGTTGGCCACTATGCTCATGGTGTACGTGACCAAGATGATAGAACAGCAAATGAAGGCCCCAGAAGAGCAGCCGGTTCTGGTAGAGCAGGTGGCTATTGAAGGCATGGTACCCGTTGAACCTCAGGCAGACCTGAATGCCCCAGCCCCGCAATACTAACCTGTTTTCTGCGGCAGGCGCGCCAGCTACCGCCTACCGGCGGAAACACTTAGCCGTTCTCCTGGACCCGGACCACCTCACCGTGGCCCGCTGCCAGGAAATTCTGGCCTTAAGCCACCGCCACGGGGTAGACTTCTTTTTCATGGGCGGCAGCCTGATCTCCAACCCAGACCAGACGTCGTTTGTGAGTTACATCAAACAGCACAGCAGCATACCGGTCATTTTGTTCCCCAGCAGCGGCCTCTACATTGACGCCGCCGCTGACGGCCTGCTGCTGCTCTCGCTTATCTCGGGCCGCAACCCAGACTTCTTAATTGGCCAGCACGTGACAGCGGCCCCTCTGCTTAAAAGCAGCGGCCTAGCGCTCTATTCAACCGGGTATCTCCTCATTGACTCTGGCCGGCAGACTACCGCGTCTTACATGAGCGGCACTACGCCCATTCCGCATGACAAGCCCTCTATAGCCGCCTGCACGGCACTGGCGGGCCAAATGCTGGGCCTCCAGCACATGTACCTGGACGGCGGCAGCGGTGCCATGTACCCGGTGAGCCCCGCCATGATACAGGCGGTTAGGCAGGCGGTAGACGTGCCCCTTATAGTGGGTGGCGGCGTGAACACGGCAGAGAAAGCAGAAGCCGCCTGGAAAGCCGGCGCCGATGTGCTGGTGGTGGGCAACCATATTGAAAAGCAGCCACAGTTTATCTCTGAGGTGAGCGCGGTGAAGGAACGGTTCAACGTTGTATTGCCGCAGGCATAACCCTTGCGTTGCGCCGGCTCATTTAATTGCCTATCTTAGCCTTTGTTGTTGAACCACACCCGCTGTGATACCCTATAGCCACTCTATACGCGTTGCGCTCGCCCAGCCCTTTCTGGGGTTGGTAGCCGCATCACAGCATGCCGCTCTGCGGGATGTGCTAAACGGCTATTGCCTCTATTTTTTCGCTACGCCCAAGGCCTTCATTAAATAAGCCGGGAATTCCCGGCCTCCCCTTTGGTGCCCCCCATGTACGGTGAGGGACGGCAGCAGCAGCAGCGCCGTCCCTCACCGTACATGGGGGCACCGTGTTTTTCCCAGCCTGCTTCCAAAGCCCTTTGCCTTTTCTACCACTTCCCGCCCGCGGCGGAAAACCATTTCCTTATACCGCAGCCGGGCTTGCTCTGCCTGGGAGAACAGCTTAGCCACCAGTAACCTATTTTTATATGAACGTGATTTATTTAACTGAGAAAGACCATGAGCGCCTGCACCAGCTGGTACAGCACCAGCGCACGGTTGGCGCGCCGCAAACGGTAGAAAACCTGTGCCAGACACTTCGGCTTGCCCACCTTATTCCGTCTGAGGAAGTACCGGAAGACGTAGTCACCATGAACTCGCTGGTACGCCTCAAAGAGAAGAAAAGCGGCACCGTAATGGAACTGACCCTGGTGTACCCAAAAGACGCAGACATGAATGCCCGCAAGATCTCTGTGCTGGCACCGGTAGGGGCGGCTATTTTAGGCAAGAAGGTAAACCAGGAGGTAGAATGCGCCGTGGCCTCCCGCACCCTTGCCTACCGCGTAGAAGAAGTAATCTAC
This sequence comes from Rufibacter ruber, assembly GCF_001647275.1. GTDB lineage: Bacteria > Bacteroidota > Bacteroidia > Cytophagales > Hymenobacteraceae > Nibribacter > Nibribacter ruber_C. The sequence goes on from NZ_LRMM01000055.1 coordinate 16,934, forward strand.
CAACCAGAGGCCGCGGGTGACTTTTTCCTGTAGCAGAACGTGCACACCCAGTGTAGTCATCTTTTCTGGCTTGTCTCCCGCACAGCTAGGCACCTGTACAGAAATAGTCAGGTATCAACGCTTTGCCATTCTGGAAGAACCCGAAGGACGAATGGTTGTAGCGTCAAGGAAATGCTGCCCTAGCTGGCTACCAAGATCCTTTCAGGATGACAAAATGTATAGATGTTCTTGCCACTGCACTTAGTTTCTGTTTTCGCTGTTTTTCAGAAAACAGGCCGAAAACAGAAAAGCCCGCAAAAGCGGGCTTTTCAATGATTTGTTTTGCGCGGTTACACGTTCATTGAGGACTCACGGCGGCGCATTTTACCGGCCGGTATCCCAAACATCATCTTGAAACGGCGGCAGAAGTAGGCGGTGTCTTTGTAGCCCACGTCTTTGCCAATCTCCCTGATGCTCTTCTTGGTGGTACGCAGCAAGAATACGGCACGCTCCATGCGCTGGTACTCAATATAGTCTTGCGGGTTGATACCGGTCAGCATTTTGAAATACTGCCCTACATAGTCTTCAGACACGTTGGCCACGTTGCTGAGCACTTTGTTAGACAGGTCACCGCCCAGGTTCTCCTTGATGTAGTTGAACAGGTCAATGAGCCGCGGGTCTTTGAAGTAGGTGCTGTTGGTGGCCAGCTGCTCCACAAACATCTTGTTCTTTAAGATGTAGCGAATCACCTCTACCACCATCTGCTCTGTGTACAGGCTAATGATGCGCTCCTTGCCCGGCAGGTCCTGCATGCTCTCCTCTACAATCTTGATGATGAGCGTGGCCAGTTTGTTGCTGGTGATCACAAACGCCGGCACCTCCAGAGACGTGAAGAAGTTCACAGAGTCAAACACCTTGGCTTCAAAGCTTACAAAGCTGTGGCTGTCTTCAGCGTCACCAATCAGGTCAAGGTCATTATTGCTTCTAAAGAACTTGTCTTTGGTGGTGATGTAGTCATCATTGGATATTACCCTGCTTTCTGTGTCACCATAGTAGATCTTGGTGCTGCGCCCCCCGGGGATGAAGAGCAGCTGTCCTTCTTCTACAATTTGCTTGTCGTCACCAAAGGCCACAATCCCGTTGTGCACCAGCATCAGGTTGTTTCCTACATCATAGTAGTTGCGCACGGTGAGTGGCTGCTGCAATACCAGGTTTTTAGCCTTGATATAGCGCACCTTCAGCGACTCAATTATTTTATTGTAATCTTCCATGTAAGGGTACTAGATTAAGGGTTGCTGTTTTTGTTGATATTCTGAGTTGTCTGTCGGCTTAAAACTAGCACTTATCTTTTAATTTATCAAACTGTATTAAAAAATATTTATAATCAGACCTCCTCTATATTCTTAAATATCAACCCCAAGCCCCTGCAAAACCCTCTTCTATTTCAATATCTCCCTAGAGATTACTATTTTCTGTATTTCTGACGTACCCTCGTAGATTTGGGTGATTTTGGCATCACGCATCAGGCGCTCTACATGGTATTCTTTCACAAAGCCGTAGCCGCCGTGAATTTGCACCGCCTCTACCGTGGTTTCCATGGCCACCTTAGATGCGAACAATTTTGCCATAGCCCCAGATTTTGAATAATCCCGATGTGCGTCTTTGTCTGCCGCAGCCTGCAAACATAACAGACGGGCGGCATCAATATTGGTGGCCATGTCTGCTAATTTGAACTGAATGGCCTGGTGCTGAGAAATAGGCACGCCAAACGCCTTGCGCTCCTTAGCGTATTTCAGCGCCAGCTCATACGCGCCAGAGGCGATGCCTAACGCCTGGGAGGCAATGCCAATGCGGCCGCCGTTCAAGGTAGACATGGCAAACTTAAACCCGAAGCCGTCTTCGCCAATGCGGTTCTCTTTGGGCACTTTCACGTCTGTGAACATGAGCGAGTGCGTGTCTGACCCTCTAATGCCCAGCTTATTCTCCTTCGGCCCTATCTCAAAGCCGGGGGTGCCTTTTTCTACAATCAGGGCGTTGATCCCTTTGTGCCTCAACTCAGGGTTGGTCTGGGCAATCACCAGGTACACAGAGGCGGTGCTGCCGTTGGTAATCCAGTTCTTGGTGCCGTTGATCACATAATGATCGCCCATGTCAACGGCCGTGGTGCGCTGCATGGTGGCGTCTGAGCCGGCCTCTGGCTCAGAAAGGCAGAAGGCGCCAATGATCTCACCGCTGGTGAGGCGGGGCAGGTATTTCATCTTCTGCTCCTCAGACCCGTACTTCTCCAGCCCCCAGCACACCAGTGAGTTGTTCACAGACATGACCACAGAGGCAGAAGCGTCTACCTTAGAGATTTCTTCCATGGCCAGTACATACGAAACGGTGTCCATGCCGCCGCCGCCGTATTTGGGGTCTACCATCATGCCCAGGAAACCCAGCTCCCCCATCATCTTGATCTGCTCTGTGGGGAATTTCTGGTGCTCATCCCGCTCAATCACCCCGGGGAGCAGTTCATTCTGGGCGAAATCTCTGGCGGCCTGCTGCACGGCCAAGTGCTCTTCTGTTAGTTGGAATTCCATATAGTTGTGGCTCTTACGTTCTTGTAACTCTTTCCTTAGCTTAAAGATACAGAAAATTTAGTATGCAAGCAGCATACCTTCTCTCCTTTTACGCTTGCAAAGCTAACATTTGTTTGGTTTGTACAAAATACCTCTTCCTCTCCTGGCCCTGCGCTTCTTTTGCCTCCCAGACACCCGCCAGCCCTTACCCCTGCCTTTCTGTTTCTAGGCCGTTTTTCCCAAAACAGATCAAAAACAGGTGTTGCCCGCTAAGCAGCACAGCCTGGCTTCCTGACGCCATTTTTCAGATTAGCATTCCTACGGCAAAGGATCACAGCAAGCACCTGCCGCTCTCCTGACGGGGCGTACCACTCCACCATACCCTAAAGACCAACAAAAAAAGAGGGCAGTTTACACTGCCCTCTTTTACAATTAATGTTCTAAGAAAGTTACTAATCTCTGCGGCCAAACAGGAAAGAAGCGTAGTACAGCAGCGTGGCCAATGAACCAAGCGCAGCCACCACATAGGTCATGGCCGCCCATTTGAGGGCGTCTTTGGCCATACCGTGCTCCTGGGTGGTGACCACCCCTCTGGTGCTCATCCAGGCCAGGGCGCGCTTACTGGCATCAAACTCTACCGGCAGCGTGACAAAACTGAACAGGGTGGTTAAGGCAAACAACGCCACCCCAATGGCCAGCGGCAGAATGGTGGTCTGGATCAGCAGAATCCCGATCAGCAGAATCCATTGCATGTAGCGGCTGGCCACACTCAAGGCTGGCACCATGGCCGACCTGAATTTCAGGAACGTATAGGCTTTGGCGTGCTGCACCGCGTGCCCGCACTCGTGGGCGGCTACGGCGGCGGCGGCCGCTGACCGCGCCTCATACACGTACTCACTCAGGTTTACCGTCTTGTCTGCGGGGTTGTAGTGGTCTGTAAGCTTGCCAGGGGTAGAAATCACCCGCACATCTGTGATGCCGTTGTCTGCCAGCATCATCTCAGCTATCTCACGCCCGCTCAGCCCTGAGCTGATGCCCATTTTTGAGTACTTCTCAAACTTGCTCTTCAATGTCCAGCTGACCAGCGCTGAGGCCAGCATCATGACAATCATTATTATCCAAATCCCTCCCATAGTAGTATCTCTTTAGTTTTTAGTGTAACCGGTGTTGGTCGGCCAGGACTTTTGCCACCACCTGTGAAGTAGAATACCCCTGCACCAGCGGAATAGTTTTCACTTCGCCACCGTTTGCCAGCACCACCTCATGGCCAACAATGGTTTCTACGGTGTAGTCATCGCCTTTCACCAGTACGTCTGGCTGCACGGCTTTGATGAGTTCATAGGGGGTTTCCTGGTCAAACAACACTATAGCGTCTACAAACCAAAAGGATGCCATTACCCTGGAGCGTGACATTTCGTCTTGTAACGGGCGGGTGGGGCCCTTTAACCTACTGACAGATTGGTCAGTATTGAGGCCCAGCACCAGTTTGTCACCCAGCAGGCGGGCTTTCTCCAGGTAGTCAACGTGGCCCATGTGCACAATGTCAAAGCAGCCGTTGGTGAATACCACTTTCTGCCCCTGCTGCCGCCATTGGGCCACTTTGGCCAACAGCTGCGGGAGTGACAAGATCTTTTCTTGGGAAGGAAGCATAGTAAAGGTGATGATTCTAGAAGAAGAACGCCAAAAGCGGGTATTCTGTTTTAGGGCTATTTTTCAAAAATCAGGCCTAAAACAGCTAGGCCGTCTGTTCTACCAGGGCCGCCTCTTTCTTTTGGCCTACCACGCCGGCAATCAAGCTAACCGCGCCCATCACCACCACCTGCAAGGCGCCGGTGGTATGCACAATGAGGGCGTATGCCATGCCTGTCTCTAACGGCACGGCATACAACAGCAGGGCGGTACGCACCAGAATGTGGTACACCCCTATGCCGCCCTGCACGGGGGCAGACATACCCAGGCCGCCTACCACCAGAATGGCCATGCCGGCCTGCCAGGAAAGCCCAGAGGTACCCGGAAGCGCAAAGAAGGCCAGGTACGTAGTGAGCCAGTAGGAAAACCAGATAAAGACCGTGTGAAAGACAAACATGCCTTTCCGCTCCATCTTCCTGATGCTGAAAACACCCACCCACAGGCCGCGCACAAAGCCGCTTACCTTCTGGAAGAGGAGGTTTCTCTGCAGCCGCTCAATGTTTTTGTATACCACCCAGGCGCCCAGAGCCCCACCCAGCACCCCTACCGCCAGCAGCAGGTACAGCGTCTGCAGGTTCTGCTCCAGTTTCTGGTATTTGTCTGAGAAGATCCCCAGGAAGAATTCATGCAGCCGGTCAGACTCCACCAGCAGGGTAACGCCCATGCACCCCAGCAACATGACCAGGTCTATGAACCGTTCGGTAATGACCGTGCCCAGGGAGACGTTGACCGGGACATTCCCGGAGCGTTTCAAGAAGGTGCACCTGATTACTTCGCCGGCCCGCGGCAGCACCACATTAGCCAGGTACCCCACCATCATGGCGTGGTACGTCTGCCAAAAGGAGGGCTTGTACCCCAGCGGCACGTACTGCATCTGCCACCGCACCGCCCGGCTCAGGTACCCTAGCAGCGACACCACCAGGGTGAGGGCCACCCAGAAGTAGTTGGCCTGCGCCAGCTGCGCCTTCACTACGGCAAAGTCAATGCTGCGCAACGCGTAGGCCATCAAGAAAACCGAAACCGCTAAGAGCAGAAGATACTTTAGTACGTTTACGACTTTCTTCATAACCTGGCGCCAGGGGTTATACTAAGCGGTTGTGCTGGTCTGGGAAAATAACGGTGGGCTCGTGGCTACGGGCGTCTTTGAAATCAATGAGCGCATATGAGATGATGATGATCACATCTCCCACCTGCACCTTGCGCGCCGCCGGCCCGTTCAGACAGATGGTGCCGGTGCCCCGCTCCCCTTTTATTATATAAGTCTCAAAACGCTCCCCGTTGTTCACGTTCACAATCTGCACCTTCTCATGCGGCACCATGTTGGCGGCGTCTAAGAGGTCCTCGTCAATGGTAATGCTCCCCACGTAATGCAACTCTGCCTGCGTTACCTTGGCTCTGTGTATTTTGGATTTAAGAACTTCGATCTGCATCAAAATAATCTAAAAGAATGCAAAGTTATAGATTATTTATGAGACAAACAGGTGCCGCCCCTGGCGGAAATCAGGATCAGGGGCTCAAACATTGCCTGTGCCCAGTTCGGCACTTCTGTTTTGGGGCTGTTTCCTGAAAAACAGCCCCAAAACAGAAGTGCCTTTGGCCCTTACGGCTGCAGCAGAAGGTTGTCTATTAACCGCACCTCGCCTAAGAAAGCCGCCAGGCACAGCGCCACCCTGGGCGCTGAGGAAATCTCCTGCACCGGCTGCAACGTGTGGGCATCTACCACCTCCAGGTATTCAAGCCTCACCTCTGGGAACGTGCCCAGAAAGGCCACGGCCTCCTGCTGCGCCTGCGCCACCGGCACCTCCCGCAGCCTGGCCTGCAGCAGCTGCAGCCCCTCATACAGCCGCGGCGCCACGGCCCGCTGCTCAGGCGTGAGCCGCCGGTTGCGGGAAGACATGGCCAAGCCGTCTGCCTCTCTTATGATAGGGTAGCACACCAGCTCCAGGTCAAAGCTTAAATCCTGCACCATCTGCTGTATAATGGCAAACTGCTGCAGGTCTTTCTGCCCAAAGAACGCCTGGTGGGGTTTCACCAAATGGAACAGCTTGCTCACCACGGTGGCCACCCCGTTAAAGTGCCCCGGCCGGTGGGCACCTTCCATGACCCGCTCCAGGTCTCCAAAGTCAAAACTCAGCTTGGCCTTCTGCGCGTACATTTCTTCCGCCGAAGGCGCAAAAAGCACATCGCACCCTGCCTCTGCCAGCAACAGGGCATCATTTTCTAGAAGTCTGGGGTACAGGCGGTAGTCTTCTGCGTTGTTGAACTGCGTGGGGTTCACAAAAATACTGCAGACGGTGATGTCATTCTGACTTTTGGCGGCCTTGATGAGCGAGAGGTGCCCCTGGTGCAAAGCACCCATGGTAGGGACAAACCCAATCTTGAGGCTTTCCCTACGCAGCTTTTCAGTGTGCTGCCTGATATCAGATAAGGAAGAGAGCTGCAGCATTTGGCGCGGCTGATTTAAAATGGAATGAGTAAAAGGGGGCAAAGGTAGGATTTAAATCAAATAAATTGAAAATCAGCCAATAATTGCTTAATTTTGCATCTCGCAATGACTATTGCCTGTTCAAATTTAACACATTCCAACCTATGTCCAAATTGAGAATCTTATACGCGGCCACAGAGATTGATCCCTTTCTGCAGACAACAAAAGTAGCAGAATTCCTGAGGATGTTGCCCCAAGCTATGCAAGAGCGCGGGATGGAGGTTCGAATTTTTGTTCCAAGATTTGGGCTGATCAATGAGCGTAAGAACCGTTTGCACGAGGTGGTTCGCCTCTCAGGCATTAATATTGCCGTGGGCGAAGAAGAGAAACCCCTGATTATCAAGGTAGCCTCTATCCCCAACGCCAAGCTGCAGGTATATTTTATTGACAACGAAGACTATTTTCACCGGAAGTCCGTTCTGGTGGACAAAGACAATAAATTTCATGCAGACAATGATGAGCGTGCCATCTTTTTCTGCAAAGGCGTGTTAGAAACGGTGAAGAAACTAGGGTGGGCCCCAGACATTGTACACTGCAATGACTGGATGACCAGCCTGATTCCGCTGTATTTGAAGAGCACTTACAAGAATGACCCTATTTTCAAGACAGCCAAGTCTATTTTCTCTGTCTACAACAATGAGTTTGCCCACAAGTTTGAGGGTGACCTGCTGGAGAAAGCCAGAATGCTGGACATTGAAGACGAAATGCTCGCCAACCTACGGGCCGGTGACTTTGGCGCCTTCATTAAAATGGGCATGCAGTACGCTGACAAGGTGATCAAATCAAATGAGGACTTCAGCGACAATCTGAACGCGCTGTTCCAGGAATACAACAACACCAACCAGATCAACACCCTCAACTCAGACGAAAATACCTTAGACTCTTACTTTGACCTGTATAATGAACTGGCGAATTAGTAAAGCAGCAGCCGTCCTTTTTCTTTCTTCCTTCCTGTTTTCTTCCTGTGAAGACCCTACGGCCATTGGCCTGGAGCTTCAGGAACCCGGGTCATTGATAGGCGTGACGTACACAGACACAGCCACTATCAATGCCTCTACCGTTCTGCTGAAAGACTCTATTGTTGCGTTAACCGCCGCCCGTACCCTGGTGGGCCGGCTGGAAGACCCGGAGACGGGCACCGTTACCGCCAGAACCTTCACAGAGATTTCGCTTACCTCCAGCAATGTGGCCTTTGACCCAAATAACGGGGCAGACTCGCTGGTGTTACGGTTAGACTATGACTATTACTATGGTGATACGCTGCAAGCCACTACCTGGAATGTACACAAGCTCACCAATGGCTTTAAAGATGACACTACCTACTTCACCTCTGGCCGCATGCCTTATGCCCCAGAGGTGTTAGGTTCTGTCACCTTTACGCCCCGCCCCCGTTCTACCTATGTCACCTTAGGCGGCACCAGCGGCACAGATACGTTAACCAAAGGCAACCCCGTGCTGGTGAACATCAAGCTGAACACTGAGGCCGGCAAGGCTTTGGCCAATGAGATCCTGGCCCAGTCAGACAAAGCCCCTTTGAAAACGCAGCAGAACTTTATCAACAGTTTGTTGAAAGGGTTAGCTATTGTTCCGGCTGCCGGCTCTACTAAGAATGTGCTTGGGGTAAACCTTACCTCTATTAACACGTCCCTCACCCTCTACTATACCTCTAAAACAGATAGTAAAGGGAAGTCTTATACCTTTGTGCCCAGTGACCGGTTCTTCAACCAGATACAGGGGGACAGGGCAGGAACAGCCTTAGCCAGTTTGGTCAACAATGCCAGTTCTATCTCTTCTGAGGCCGCCGGCTTCCAGACGTACTTGCAGGCTGGCACAGGGCTGGTCACTAAATTAACGTTCCCGTATCTGGCTAACTTCAGAAAGAACCAGGCCGGAGAGAAGAGAGACCTCCTGATTAACAAGGCAGAGCTGATTATTCCGGTGAAGGCTTCTACCGTGACGTCACAATACCCGTTGCCTAGCATGGTGACGCTGCTGGAAGCCACCACCAACAACCGTATTTCCCTTTCCAACTCTTACCCGGTTCCAGTACAAGGCGAAGGTACCGGCCAGGGCGCGGTGCTTGTGTATAGGGAGAAAGAGAAAGCGTACGTGGTCAACATCACCACCTACCTGCAAAACCTGCTGTATGAAAGACGGGTGAGCAACGGCCTCATTTTGTTCCCGTCTAGCCTTAGCTCTAATTTGTCAGCCCCCACCGCCAATGCGCAAACCATTAACCGTGCTATCATAGAAGCCAACCAACGCTCTGATAATACGGGAACTAATAAGATCAGACTAAAGGTTTACTACTCAACTCCTCAATAAAGGATTTTATTACAACAGCTAAACAAAAGAACTACTTACATGTGTGGAATTGTAGCCTATGTGGGGCAGCGTGAAGCTTGCCCTATCATTTTAAAGGGATTGAAACGCTTAGAGTACCGCGGTTATGACAGCGCCGGTGTAGCCCTGTTAAGTGACGGCAATCTGAATGTTTTCAAAAAGAAAGGAAAGGTTGCTGACCTGGAGGCACATATTGGGGAACAGAATACCAGTAGCCATATTGGTATTGGGCACACCCGCTGGGCTACCCACGGGGAACCCAATGATGCCAACGCGCACCCCCACTATTCCAGCTCAAAAAAGATAGCCATCATTCATAATGGCATCATTGAAAACTATGCGGCCCTGAAGCAACATTTGATCAACAAGGGCTACGAGTTCCACAGTGACACAGACTCAGAGGTGTTTGTCAACCTGATTGAGGACATCAGGGAGAACAACAATGTATCATTGGCAGAAGCCGTGCGTCTGGCCCTTCATGAAGTAGTGGGCGCTTATGCCATTGTGGTGATTTCCCATGACTCTCCTACGCAACTGGTAGCCGCCCGTAAAGGAAGCCCGCTGGTGATTGGCATTGGCCAGGGAGAGTATTTCCTAGCTTCTGACGCCACCCCCATCATTGAGTACACCAATGAGGTAGTGTACCTGAATGACTTTGAGATTGCCGTGATCAGAGACGGGCATCTAGACATCCGGACCAAAGAAGATGTGGCGCAAACGCCTTACATCCAGAAGTTGGAACTAGAGCTGGAGTCTATTGAAAAAGGAGGCTACCCGCACTTCATGCTCAAAGAGATTTTTGAGCAGCCCCGTTCTATCCTTGACAGCATGCGCGGTCGTTTGGTGGCAGAGAACACGCAGCTGACCATGTCCAGCATTAGAGAGTACGCCAACCGTTTCAAGAATGCTGAGCGTATTATCATTGTTGCCTGTGGCACCTCCTGGCATGCTGGCCTGGTGGCAGAGTACATGATTGAAGAATTAGCCCGTATCCCGGTTGAGGTGGAGTACGCCTCTGAATTCCGGTACCGGAACCCCATCATAAGAGAAGGTGACATTGTCATTGCGATTTCCCAGTCTGGTGAAACCGCAGATACCCTGGCGGCATTAGAGTTGGCCAAGTCAAAAGGCGCTTTGATCTTTGGGGTATGTAACGTAGTAGGCTCTTCTATTGCCCGCGCCACTGATGCGGGTGCCTATACCCACGCCGGCCCGGAGATTGGGGTAGCCAGTACCAAAGCTTTCACGGCCCAGGTAACGGTTCTTACGCTCATCTCTATGATGTTGGCAGAAATGCGGGGCACCATTGAGGCCTCTGCGTTACGCCAGCTGATGATGGAGATGGAGCAGATTCCGTCTAAAGTAGAGAAAGCGCTGGAGCTAGACGCCGAAGTACAGGTGATCTCAGAAATCTTCAAAGATGCCACCAACTTCATCTACCTAGGCCGCGGGTTCAACTTCCCGGTTGCCCTGGAAGGCGCCTTAAAGCTGAAGGAGATTTCTTACATACATGCAGAAGGGTATCCTGCCGCTGAAATGAAGCACGGCCCCATTGCCCTCATTGATGAGAACATGCCGGTAGTGGTCATTGCCACCAAAGACAGCTCTTATGAGAAGGTAGTGTCTAACATCCAGGAAGTAAGAGCCCGTAAAGGCCGCGTAATTGCCATCGTAACCGAAGGGGACACCGTAATCCCGCAAATGGCGGAGTTCGTGATTGAGGTGCCTAGCACCCATGAAGCACTGGTTCCGTTGATTTCTGTGATTCCTTTGCAGTTACTCAGCTACCACATTGCCGTACTGCGCGGCTGTAACGTTGACCAGCCACGTAACCTGGCTAAGTCTGTGACAGTAGAGTAATTCCTCTCCATACCCATAAAACAAGAAAGGGAAGCATGCTGCTTCCCTTTCTTGTTTTATGCCATACCTGTTTTCGGCCTGTTTTCAGAAAAACAGGCTGAAAACAGCATCAATTCTTCTGGCACCTACCTAAAGTTCACGGTATCGCAATGGGGAACAAAGCCAGCCGATGGAAAGAAGGCGCTTGTTTTAGAGCTGTTTTCAGAAAAATAGCCCAGAAACGGAAAGTCCTGCTGAGACGTACCGGCACTTCTCCCCTAGCCCGCCGCTAAAATCCTGAAAAATTTAGCCCGGCCATTAAACTCTGGAAAGCTTTTCACATCTATAAGGAACAAAGCAACCCGCACCCCAAAACACAAGGTGCTCAAGGCCTTACCACGCGTTCTCACCAGTAGTGTACAAACCCATCACCCTATGCACAGGTATATGAAAAAGACAATCCAGCTTTCGTTTCTCGTGACGCTCCTGCTGGTAGCGGGGCTTTTCTTCTCCTCCTTCGGGGAGAAACATACGTTGGCGGCCCAAAAGCCGAAATTCCCCTACAAAAAAGCGGGCCTCACTGAGCGGCAGGCGGCGGCCCATTTGCTCAGCCGGTTCACCTACGGCCCCAAGCCCGGCCAGGTAGACGAAGTGGTGCAACTGGGGCTGGAGAAGTGGTTTCTGCAACAGCTAACGGCAGAGTTACCAGACCAGGACCTCAGCAAACGGCTCGCCGAGTTCCCTACGCTCAAGATGACGAACCAGCAGATGGTGCAAACCTTTCCGCAGGGCGGGCAACTGGTGCGCATGGCCGTGAAAGACGGGGTCATTGAGCAGGATAAAGTGAAAGCCGGCTTCGCCGATAAAGACGCCAAAGAAGAATACCGCCAAAAGCTGGGCGACTATCTGAAACAAAAAGGCTACCGACCAGAAGGCGATTTGTATAAGGAACTCATCAGCCAGAAGATTCTGCGCGCCATCTACACCCAGAACCAACTGCAGGAAATCTTGACCAGCTTCTGGTTCAACCATTTCAACGTGTCGCTCACCAACAAGAATTGCTCACCCTACATTCTGTCTTATGAGCGTGACGTGATACGGCCCAACGCGCTGGGGCAGTTTGAGAAGCTCCTGTTGGCTACGGCCAAATCGCCGGCCATGCTGGCGTACCTGGATAATTTCAAGAGCACCGTCTCGGCAGAAAGCCTAAACCCCTCCCAGAAAAAGGTAGAACAGCTGAAATTGCGGGCGCTGGAAGAACGGCAAGCCAAAGACACCTCGGCCCAGAACATGCAGATGCTGGAGATGGTGAAACAAGCCCAGAAAAAGCAGGGCCTCAATGAGAACTACGCCCGCGAAATCATGGAACTGCACACCTTGGGCGTTGACGGCGGTTACACCCAGCAAGACGTGACCCAGGCCGCCCGCGTGCTCACCGGCTGGACTATCAACCCCGCCATTGACCGTTACAACGTACGCGGCAAAAACGCCTATTCTCCCAAGCGCCTGGAGGCCATGACCAAGCAGGGGTATGTCTTTGAAAACGACTTTGTCTTTGCCGCCAACAAGCATGACAAAGGCAGAAAAGTAGTACTGGGCAAGGTATTCCCCGCCAACGGCGGATATGAGGAAGGGCTGGAGCTTATCAAGATGCTGGCCCACCACCCGTCTACCGCCAAGTTCATCTCCAGAAAACTGGCCATACGCTTTGTGAATGACAACCCGCCGCAGAGCCTCATAGATAAAATGGCCAAAACGTTCACCGAGAAAAAAGGTGACATTCAGCAAGTGTTGCTGACCATGGTGGCATCGCCCGAATTCTGGGGGAAAGAGGCGCTGCGAGAGAAAACCAAGTCGCCGTTTGAGCTGGCCATCAGTTCGGTGCGCAGCCTGAACGCCGAGGTGAAAGCGCCTTACCAGCTCTACAACTGGGTTTCTAAGATGGGCGAGCGCATGTACTACTACCAGGCGCCCACCGGCTTCCCAGACAAAGGCACCTACTGGATTAACACCGGCTCTTTGCTCAACCGCATGAACTTCGGGCTGGCGCTGGCCTCCCAGCGAATACCCGGCGTGAGCATAGACCTCATGGCCCTGAACCAGCACCGCGAGCCCGAGAGTGCCGAAGCCGCCCTGGCCACCTACAGCAGCTATTTAATGCCAGAGCGGGATTTGCAGGAAACCATTAAACGCCTCACCCCCTCGCTCAACGACCCCAACTTCAGCCGTAAAGTAGACGCCGCTGCCAACCAGCACACCTCTATGGCATCGGCCGGAGGCCAGGAGGAAGAGGAAGAAGAAAATGAGGCCATGATGAGTACGCCGCGCCGCGGAAAGGTGAAAAGCAGCGGTAAAAACCTGGGGGCAGGCAAAGCGCTCTCTCCCAAAGCCCTGCAGGCGAACAACGGCAACAACACCATGCTGGCGCAAGTGGTGGGCATCATCATCGGGTCCCCCGAATTCCAGCGCCGGTAAAGCATCTGTTTAAACTGATTTTAAAAAGATAGTGATATGACCACCAGAAGAGGTTTTTTGAAATCTGGGGCACTGGCCTTGTTTGCCGCCGGGCTGGGCGGCGTGCCCAACTTTCTGGCGCAGGCCGCCAGCAGCTACAAACTGTCAAGGCCGTACAAGCGCAACAAAATACTGGTCTGCATCTTCCAGCGCGGCGCCATGGACGGTCTCATGGCCGTGACGCCGTTCACCGACCCGTATCTGCAGAAAGCCCGTCCCGGTTTGTTCATGACCGCGGCCAAGTCCTCTGCCAACCCGCTGTTTGACTTAGATGGAAGGTTTGGTTTGCACCCGGCTATGCGCTCGTTTGAACCATTGTTCCGCGAAAAGCGGCTGGCCATTGTGCACGGCATGGGTTCGCCCAACCCCACCCGCTCCCATTTTGACGCCCAGGACTACATGGAAGCCGGCACGCCCTTTGACAAAGGTACGGCCAGCGGCTGGCTCAACCGCGCGGTGGGTTTGATGGGCCATGAGGCCGCCACGCCGTTCCAGGCCGTGAGCCTCACGTCTAGCCTGCCCCGCTCGTTCTACGGTGACCACGCCGCCGTGGCCATCAGCAACCTGCAAGACTTCGGGATACAAATGCGCGGCAACCTGAAAGGCACCAACCTGGCCTCCCGCAGCTTTGAAGATTTGTATGACCAGACCTCGTCCTCGCTCTTGAACCGGACCGGCAAAGAAAGTTTTGAGGCCGTGAAAATGCTGAAACAGGTAGACACCAAGAAATACACGCCCGCCAACAACGCTGATTACCCCAACAGTCCGCTGGGGAATTCTTTGAAGCAGATTGCGCAGCTCATTAAGATGGACGTGGGCCTGGAAGTCGCGTTCGCGGAATCTGGGGGCTGGGATACCCACTTCAACCAAGGCACCGCCCAAGGCACCTTCGCCCGGAATGTAAACGACCTGAGCCAGAGCATCACCGCTTTCTGGACCGACCTAAGCGCTTATCAAGACGAGGTGGACGTGATGACCATGACCGAATTTGGCCGCACCGTGCACCAGAACGGCAGCAACGGCACCGACCACGGCCGCGGCTCCTGTATGTTTATCCTGGGCAATGACGTAAACGGCGGCCTGGTGCATGGTAACGTTCCCGTTCTCTCCAAAGAGAACCTGGAAGACGGCCGTGATTTGCCCGTCACCACCGATTTCCGGAGCATTTTTAGTGAAGTAGCCGGAAAGCATTTGCAAATTAAAGATGACCGCGTGCTGTTCCCAGACTGGGAGGGCACTAAGATTGGGGTGATGCGGCAGGGATAAGAGTTGTTTTGATTTAAATGGGAAAGGTGGCTGAAGGCTGCCTTTTCTGTTTTCGGCCTGTTTTGGCGAAAATAGGCGAAAACAGGTTTTCCTTTTCAAGTCATTCTGAGAGTAGTCGAAGAATCTAACGAAGATTCCTTTGGGCAATGCATAGTTCGCTGTTCCCCTAGAAGTGCCGTTTACTTCAGTGCTTTATTGCTTCTATTTCCATTGTTTCCGCTAAGCGCTCACGGCCACGGGGCCCCGTCCTGGCGGTGAGCACTGCTGTTAAAACTAAACCTCCGGTTTTGCCTTCGGCAGCGTATTAACAGAGGCGCTCACCGCCAAGACTGGTTTCTGTTCTTTTCCTGCTAATGCTTTTCTAATTACAATTTGTTTGCGGGTAACTGCTGTCGTTCCGCTAGCCTATGGCGGGCCCGTGCTGCGCACATCAGTCAAGGGGAATATCCCTTTCTCATGTGACTGTATTACTCTCTGCTGGCGTGTTGCTGTTGGCAGAGATGTCCGTGCCTGGACCACGTCGTTACGCGTAACGACGCTACATTCTCTAGTTCAAGTTTGAAACTTGGACCTAGAATGCGGGAAGTGTTCAACTTCCCTGAGGCGTAGCCTTAAACTACTATATCTGGTACTCCCCCTTTGAAGGGGGCGGAGGGGGATGTTTACACCTGCCGGTCCACGCTTTCCAGATATACGGACTGGTTGTGACATTCCCCTTGGGGTTCCCGGTGGTTCCCCTCCTCAGAGAGTTGAATTCAAGACAGCGCCACCGCATTGCCGCCTGCGCAAAAGACCTCGTAGCGTCCAGAGGACCTGCGAGCGTCTGCGCCAATTGCCGTTTGTGACCTTTTTCGCCAAAACAGGCCGAAAACGCAAAACATAATTTCTAAAACTCTTCGCCTTTCAGATACTTGGTCTTGAGCAGCGGGCAGATTTTATAGCGTTCATCTTTGGTATCTTCATAGACGGCGGCCAGCAGTTCATAGACATGCTTCACGCCAATGCGGTTGGCCCACTCAAACGGCCCGAAGGGGTAGTTGGTGCCCAGTTTCATACCCAAGTCAATGTCTTCTTTGGTAGCAGTGCCTTCCTGCAGGGTATAGCAGGCTTCGTTGATAATCATGCAGATGACGCGGGGGGTGACCATGCCAACGCGGTCTTCCACCAGCTCATAGAGCGTGGCCAGGAACACGCAGGCTTTGTCAACTTCGCGTTTAGATTCCTCGCGCAGCACACTTACTTCTAAGATTTCACGGTTGAAGAAGGTGGGCAGGGCGTTCACGCCGCAGAGGTGGAAGTTGACTGGTCCGTGGGCAGCGGCCAGGGCGGCCAGTTGCACGGTGGCGGCGTTGCAGAAGACAATGAGTTTTTCGCCTCTTCCCAGTTCATTGTATTGGGCCAGCCGCTCGGGCTGCTCGTGCAGTAAAAAGTCAAACACCAGGTGCGCCTGCGGCAACCAAACGGCCAGTTCCTCAGGGGTGGTGGTGTGAATGTAAGCCCGGTTGGGGAATTTCAAGCTGAACTCTGCCTCCTGCTCGGCGGTAGCCAACACCAATGTATTCATAATTCTGTACCTTTAACGGCATAAAGATACAGATTAAACCTCTCCGTTTATGGCAACTACCATCATAGAAAGCAAACAAGCCCCCGCCCCCATTGGGCCGTACAGCCAGGCCGTGCAGGCGGGCAACACCTTGTATATCTCCGGACAGATTGCGCTGAACCAGGAAACCGGGCAACTGGTGCAAGAGGATATCCAGACCGAAACCCACCAGGTCATGAAGAACCTCCAGTACATTCTGCAAGCCGCAGGCATGGATTTTACCAACGTGGTGAAATGCAGCATCTTTGTGAAAGACCTGGGCAACTTCGCCGCCATCAATGAAACCTACGGAAGCTATTTCACCAGCAACCCGCCCGCCCGCGAGACTGTGGAAGTTAGCCGCCTGCCCAAAGACGTGAACGTGGAGATTTCCTGCATTGCGGTGAAGTTTTAATGAGTGAATGCGTGAGGGAGTGAATGCGTGAATGCAGAAGAATAAAGACAGGAAGGAGCAATGGGTGGAAGTACGATTGAGGGAAACGAGTTTCTGTTTTCGGCCTGTTTTCAGAAAAATAGCCCAAAAACGGGAAATGCACTTCTTCTTTCCTTTTAGTTATCCCTTCAAACTCACGCATTCAGGCTATCACTCCCTCACGCATTCGTTCATTCCTTAACTCCTTCCATCATTGATTCCCTCATTGGCCTTCGCCTCATTGGGGCCGGGTTCGTTATTGACGGGCGCATGCCCCACCTCCACTTCTTTGTTAATCACCCGCACCGCGTAATCTGAGGGGTAGATGCTGGTGCCGTAGCGGCGCGCGTAGACCAATGTGAACTGCGCGCCAAAGAAAACCACCTGCGAGGTGTAGAAGACCCAGGTGAGCACAATGATGATAGACCCGGCGGCACCGTACAGGCTGGCAAAATCGCTGTTGCCCAGATAGAAGCCCAAAAGGCTTTTCCCAAGGGTGAAGAGCACTGCCGTCACCAGTGACCCTATCCAGACGTCTGTCCAGCGCACCATGGCGTCTGGCAGAAACTTGTAGATCAGCGCGAAGAGAAAGGTAATCACGCCGGTAGACACCACCAGGTTCACCAGGCTCATCATCTGCAGAAAAGAATCGTCTACGCGGTTGGTCAGAAAGTTAGTGATGGCCAC
This sequence comes from Rufibacter ruber, assembly GCF_001647275.1. GTDB lineage: Bacteria > Bacteroidota > Bacteroidia > Cytophagales > Hymenobacteraceae > Nibribacter > Nibribacter ruber_C. The sequence goes on from NZ_LRMM01000055.1 coordinate 34,309, forward strand.
CAGCGCCGTGTGAATGATCAGACTGACCAGCAGCAGAAAGACAATGGCCAGAATCATGGCAAAAGACAGCACCCTGTCCCGCAGGAGCTTCAGGTACTCGTTCCTTGGCTTCGGCTTCACGCCCCAGATCTGGTTCAGGCTTTCCTGCAGGGAGATAAACACCCCGGTGGCCCCAATCAGCAGCGTGATCACCCCAATAATGGTTGCCCAGTTGAAGTCTGAGGAGCGGTTAATGCTTTCCACCATCTGCTGAATATCAGTGGCGCCTCTGCTGCCCAGCAGTTCCCGCAGTTGCCGGTACACCTGCCCCCGCACCTGGTCGCGGCCAAAGAACGCCCCGGCAATGTTGATCATGATGATCAGGATAGGCGGCAGCGCAAAGACGGTATAATAGGCCAGGGCCGCCCCTTTCTGAAAAGAGTTGTTGTCTAAGAAGTCCAGCGCGGTCTCTTTGGTTAAACTCCAGGCTTCACACAGTCTCTTTTTCAGCATTGGGTCAGGTTTTCCCCTTCATACGTATGCCGCCCCAGAGGTTGTCTGAACCCGCTGAAAAGCAGCCGGTTTAGCCTGAAAATCATAAGAAAAGGAACTGAAACGGTATGGCCGCGGCGGTAGAGCGCACGTTTGTAAGGTTTTAGCGGCAAAAGCTTTACCGTAGCCGGTAAATACCGTACTTTTGCACCTCCATTCAAATTGAACAACATGGCTAGAGAAGTACGAGTACGCTTTGCCCCCAGCCCTACCGGCCCTTTGCACATTGGCGGGGTGCGCACAGCGCTCTATAATTACCTGTTTGCGAAGAAAATGGGCGGCAAAATGCTGCTGCGCATTGAAGATACTGACCAGACCCGCTTTGTGCCGGGCGCGGAACAATACATATTCAACAGCCTGGAGTGGTGCGGCATTCAATTAGATGAAAGCCCCCTTCACGGCGGCCCGCACGCCCCCTACCGCCAGTCAGAACGCAAGCCCATGTACATGGACTACGCCCTGCAACTGGTCAACGCCGGCCACGCCTACTACGCCTTTGACACCGCTGAGGAGCTGGAAGCCATGCGCGAGCGCCTGAAAGCTGCCAAAGTAGCCACCCCGCAGTACAACGCCATTACCCGCGCCACCATGAAGAACTCGCTCACCCTGCCAGAAGATGAGGTGAAGCGCCGTCTGGAAAGCGGGGAGCCCTACGTGATTCGCCTCAAAGTGCCGCGCAAGGAGGAGATCCGCCTCAAAGACATGATCAGAGGCTGGGTGATGGTGCATTCCTCTTCTATTGATGACAAGGTGCTGATGAAGAGCGACGGCATGCCCACCTACCACCTGGCCAACATAGTAGATGACCACCTCATGGAAATCACCCACGTGATCAGGGGTGAAGAGTGGCTGCCCAGTGCCCCTTTGCACGTGCTGCTGTACCGCTACCTGGGCTGGGAAGACACCATGCCAGAGTTCGCGCACCTGCCTTTGCTGCTAAAGCCAGACGGCAACGGTAAACTGAGCAAGCGCGACGGCGATAAGCTGGGTTTCCCGGTGTTCCCGCTCAGGTGGGTTGATCCCGTAACGGGTGAGGTTTCCAGCGGGTACCGCGAGAGCGGCTATCTGCCAGAGGCGTTCATCAACTTTCTGGCGTTCCTGGGCTGGAACCCCGGCACGCAGCAGGAGCTTTTCACCATGGAGGAACTGATTGAGGCCTTCAGCATTGAGCGCATTGGCAAGTCAGGCACCCGTTTTGACATTCAGAAAGCCCGCTGGTACAATGAGCAGTACCTGAGAGCCAAGCCAGACGCAGAACTGGCGCAGTATTTACTGGCGGCGTTGCCGGAACAAGGCATTGACTGCACCCCAGACCGGGCCGAGAAGATTGCCGGCCTCATGAAGGAGCGCGTGACCTTCCCCCAGGATTTCTGGAAAGAAGCCTCTTATTTCTTTGTAGCGCCTACCCAGTACAATGAGCAGGTAGCGGCCAAGAAATGGTCTGCGGCGGGCGCAGCAGCGTTTGAGCAGTTCAAGAACGAACTCAGCACGCTCTCTGACTTCAACGCAGATACCGTAAAGGCACTGCTCCTGCAGATTCTGGAGCGCAACGGCCTTAAAATTGGCCAGGTGATGCAAGCCCTGCGCATTGCCTTGACCGGGGTAGAGGCCGGCCCAGACCTAATGGCTATTATTGAAATCATTGGCCGCCAGGAAACCGAGCGCCGCATTGACGCGGCCTTGGCCAAACTGGCGCAGTACGCCGCGTAGATTCTCTTTCGCTTTACTTTAGATTAAAGCGAGTATTTTGACTTCCGTTTTCGCTGTTTTCTGAAAACATGGTCCGAAAAACAGCTCAA
>NZ_LRMM01000056.1 GCF_001647275.1 Rufibacter ruber
CCCGTTTCTGCCTGTTTTTTTCTGAAAACAGGCCAGAAACGGGAGCTTCTTAGTTATCATAATAAATCAGATAAGCAGAAACCAGAGTGCCCGGGCTTATCCTTTTGACTTGGCTTTCTGCTTTTCTTTAAACTCCTGCCCAGACCGCAGCGTGTGGAACTCGCCAATGAGGGTTCTGATTTTGATTTCATCCAGGGTGGTCAGGTTGGCCTCAACGGCTTCTTTGCGTTTGGCCAGGTTCTGCAGGATATACTCCGCGTAGTCCCAGTCCCGCGGAATCCAGCTCTGGCGCTTGGCGCGCACGTTTTGCATGAACGTAATATAAGCTTCACGCATCTGGGCCGGTTTGATTGACTGTATGTTGCTGAAACTGCCCAGCAGTTCCTTTTCGCGCAGGCGCACCTCCTCTGCCTGCAGCGGGATCTCATCATAGAACGGCTTTGACTCCAGCTCCTGGAATTTGGCTTTCAGCTCCAGGTACTCGCGTTTTGAATTTTCTGAGAGCTGCTGAAACCCGCTTTCAATTTTATCTGCGTGGCGGGCAAAGTCGCTTTTCACGCTGGGCCATTCGGCGCGGGTGGTGGTGGCCACTTTGTCTGACTGCAGGCGCACCCATTCCCGGAGCCGTTTCAGGTCCTGCTCCACCTCAGATTCAGTTTTCGTCTCCTGCGCCCAGCCAACTGTTTGCAGGCCAGCCATCAGCGCAAGCGACAAGCCTAAAATTCTCAACTTTTTCATAGCGTATACTTCGTTGCCTTACCAAATGTAAGTATTTCTGCCGGGCAGGTACAACCTGCCGAAGTAGAATTAGCAAAAACAACGCCAATCTGGGTAAGGCGAAAGCCTGTGGGGAGAGCCTGTTTTAGGGCTGTTTTCCCAAAAACAGCCCTAAAACAGAAAGCCCTGCCCCGGGTATCTTTCCGGCGCAGGGCTTTCCCTCAGAACTCGCGGCACTTAGTTCTGCTCCAGAATCTGGAACAGCTCGTCTAGCTTAGGGGTCAAGATGATCTCGGTACGGCGGTTTTTCTGGCGGGCCTCAGCGGTGGTGGCAGGGTCAACCGGCACGTATTTGGAGCGGCCAGACGGTGTCACGCGCTGCGGGGCCACCCCGGCATCAGTGAGAATGCGGGTGATCTCAGTGGCGCGCAGTACGCTCAGGTCCCAGTTGTCTTGCATACCGGCGGTTCCTCTGGCTACGGGCACATCATCTGTGTGCCCCTCTACCAGCACGTTCACGTCTGGCTGGTTCTGGAGCACGTTGGCCAGTTTCTTGAGCGCCTCCTGCCCCTGGGCGTCTACCTTGGTACTGCCAGATTTGAACAGCAGCTGGTTAGACAGAGACACATACACTTTGCCGTTGCGCACGTCAACGGTGAGGTCAGAGGCTTTGAAACCCAGCAGCGCGTTGCTCACAATCTGCCGAAGGTTGTTCACCGCCTTGTCTTTCTGGTCCAGAATACGCTGCATCTCCTGCAGACGCGCCTCACGGGCCTGCAGGTCTGCGCTCAGTTTGTCTACCTGCTGGCTTTTGGTGTTGAGGTTGGTACGAAGCGAGGCTTCGGTAGAGGCTTTGTCTTTCTCCAGCTCGGCCTTCTCCTGGTTCAGGCGCTCCTTGTCCTGCTGCAGACGGGCGCGCTCGCTTTCCAGTTCGGCTTTCTGGCGGTTCAGCTCATCCTGCAGCACCACCAGGGACCGGTTTTCGGCCAGGGCCGCTTCATATTTCTTGGTGGAAACACAGGAGCCCAGCAGGCCCATAGCCAGCACCGCCGACAGAACAGGGGTAATCAGATTTTTTTTCATAGTGGTATAAATTGGTTTCTCAGTACTTCACGCACAGAAGAAGCTGGTTCTCCTACGCAAGCAAACGCTCTGGGGTTAAAACACTGATTTTTTAACCAACGAACCAACTTTTTTTTTATTTCGCTGGCCATCTGGCCGCAGGATACCACCGCTGGCCAGAACTTTTTTCACCGCCACCCCTGCTTTACGCAGAAACAACCCCGGCTCTTTGCGCAGGAACTGCTGAAGAATTACCCAAAAAAACTATCTTTGAATCGAGGAGAAACGCGCGGCGGGTGGTGGGCCGGGTTCTACCAGCTTTTATTGCCTGCACTGTTCTCCTGTTTTACACCCCTTTTTCCCAAAACAGCATGAAAACCAAGATTACCGTGAACAACAACGGCTCCCTGAAAGTGGAAGGCGATTTAACTGTAGTAGATGCCCAGGGCAATGAGTACAACCTGCAGGGCCGTGAGGTGGTGTCTTTCTGCCGCTGCGGCCTCTCCAAAAACAAACCGTTCTGTGACGGGTCGCACAAGGGCCACTTTGAGCACAACGCCGTGGCGTTTGACCTGCCGCCCAGAAAAGTCTAACGCGCAGTTCTGAGCCTTACGTGCTGGGCCCCGGGTTGCCTGATTAGCAAAAGCAAGTGCTGAGGGTAAGACTTTCCCGGTTGCCCACCAGGTTCATTCAGAATGAAAAGTAAAAAGTTTGCCTTCTGCTAACTCATTCTTAGAGCCTGTTTAGTGTTTTCTGACCATAGGCGCAAGTGTCTGCTTTCTTGTAGTCTTTTGAAGCTGTTTGCTTCTGTTTCTGGCCTGTTTTCGCAAAAGAAGAGCCAAAACAGCGACACAAGCGGGTGCTGGCGCCAGTACAGAAGCTGTCTAAAGCTCATTTTTGGAAATGCTAAACAGGCTCATAATTCTCCATTCCTAATTCCCAATTAAACAACTATGGCTGAAACTTCTACGGGTTTTAAGCGCGAAATCAAACTCTTTGACGCGGTCATGCTGGTGGCGGGCTCCATGATTGGCTCCGGTATTTTTATTGTGAGCGCCGACATTGGCCGCTCAGTGGGCAGTACCGGGTACCTGCTGTTGGTGTGGGCCCTGACCGGCCTCATGACCCTGGCCGGCGCGCTGAGCTACGGGGAGTTGACCAGCCTCATGCCCAAGGCAGGGGGCCAGTACGTGTACCTGCGCGAATCTTACGGCAAACTGGTGGCCTTTCTCTACGGCTGGACCCTTTTCCTGGTGATTCAGAGCGGGACCATTGCGGCGGTGGCGGTGGCCTTTGCCCGTTTTACCGGTGTGCTGGTACCGTGGTTCTCTGAAGACAACGTGCTGCTGGACCTGGGTTTTCTGCAGTTTACGTCTGTGCAGTTGCTGGCCATTGCCTCTATTGTGCTGCTCACGCTCATCAACCAGCAGGGCGTGAAGAACGGCACCATCATCCAGAACATCTTTGGGAGCACCAAGATCATTGCGTTGTTTGCCCTGCTAGGCTTTGGTCTGCTGCTGGGCACCAGCCCCGAGATCATTGACCTGAATTTCTCCAACATGTGGGATGCCCAGTCGGTGGTGCTGGATAAGCAGACCAATGAGGTGGTACGGGCTCCGTTGGCGGGTTGGGCATTGATGGTGGGCATTGGCACGGCCATGATTGGTTCCCTGTTCTCCTCAGATGCCTGGAACAACATTGGCTTCTCCGGTGATGAGATTGTCAACCCCAAGCGTACCATTGTGCTCAGCATGGCCATTGGCACCGGCGTGGTGACGCTGCTCTACATCCTGATCAACGTGGTGTACCTGACCATTCTGCCATTGAACGGCGATCCGGCCGGGGCAGACGCGTTTAGCCGCGGCATTCAGTTTGCCAGCAATGACCGCATTGGCACGGCCGTGGCCGAAGTCATAGGCGGCGCCCCCGCCACCATTGCCATTGCCATCCTGATCATGATCTCCACCTTTGGCTGCAACAACGGGGTGATTCTCTCCGCGCCGCGGGTGTACTATGCCATGGCCAAAGACGGCCTCTTCTTCCCCAGCATGGCCAGGCTGAACAAGAACGCGGTACCCGGTGCCGCCCTGGCCATTCAGTGCGTGTGGGCCAGTATGCTGTGTCTCTCCGGCCGTTACTCAGACCTGCTGGATTACGTGATTTTTGCGGTGCTTCTGTTCTACATTCTCACCATTGCGGGCATCTTCATACTGCGCCGTACCATGCCAGATGCGCCAAGACCGTACAAGGCCATTGGCTACCCGGTGCTGCCTGCGCTGTATATTCTCATGGCATCGTTCATTTGCATCATTCTCCTGATATACAAACCCAACTACTCCTGGCCGGGTCTGATCCTGGTTGGGGTGGGAATTCCGGTTTACTATTTCTTCGGAAAAAGATTTAGGAAGATAGAGGAGTAGCCGCCCCTTTACTTTTAAGCCTGCGTTTTTGCCTGTTTTCTGAAAAACTGGCCAAAAACGCAGGCTTATGTTCTTTTAGGCTTTCCCCAAACCTGGCCCCCGTAGTTGGGGAGGAAAGAGGTGAGGTGGCAATAGCGGCAAAAGCAGAACGTTTGTCTTACACAAGGTTTTTTTACGCAACATTCCTTGTACCTTGCAGGTGTTTTTAAGTACTCTTATGAAAAAGCTTTTCACTCTTATCATTGTCGCATTTTTAGGAAGTCTGGGGGCGCAGGCGCAGACCAGCTTCGGGATTAAAGGAGGCTTGAACGTTGCCAACGAAGGGGGTGACGCCAAAGGCACAGACCCCATTACGGGGGTGCATGTTGGGGGCTTCGCCTCTACGTCCATTTCTTCCAGATTCGGCTTTCAGCCGGAGTTGCTGTACTCTTTACAGGGCTACAAACAAGGCAAGTACACCGTACACTACCATTACCTGAATGTGCCGCTCATTTTCAAGGTGGGGATCTCTGGCGGCCTGCACGCCCAGCTGGGTCCGCAGTTTGGCATTCTGCTGGCGGCAAGCCGTAAAGAAGGAAAGCATTCTGATGACATTGAGGAAGACCGCAACAAGTATGACGGAGCCATTGCGCTGGGTCTGGGCTATGACCTGTCCAGGCTGCAGTTCTCTGTCAGGTATAACATAGGGGTGTCTGATACCCGTGACAGCAATGAGAAAGGGGTGGCTTACACCAACAACGTACTGCAACTCTCAGTTGGGTTCAGGCTGTAACATGTGCTGAAGACAAAGGAAAGCTCTGGAGAACCCAGGGCTTTTTTTATTGGGGGAGGCATAACAGCTTTAGAGCTTGTTTACATTTTGATTGTGCAGGCAAAAACGGGGAGCACAAGGTTCTGGCAAAGCGATTTTTGAGCAGCATACGCCCCGCTATGGTGCGAGAAAATGGCAAAGACAGGTTCTTTTGATACTCGTTTGCAGCGCAAAAGACAAATTTTAAACAAGCTCTAAATTCTGCCCAAGAACTGTCAGCCAGTCAGGCCCTTTCCTGTTTCTGGCCTGTTTTCAGAAAAACAGCCCAAAAACAGCCAGCTCAGGATTCGCTCCCCAACCATGTGCCCCTGTGCAGACAAGCAAGAAGGTTTACCTGGCCTGGGGTTTACGTGCCCTCTCACAAGCTTTGGGCGGGGCGGCCTTCTCAGCGGGCTCTTTGTAAAGTAAAAGCCCACACACCGGCACTGCCCACGCCAAGGCGGCCGTACGGGTAAAAGGCGGTTCCTGTGTCTGGGAGCCGGCAGGGTCCTGGGCGGGGCGGTTGGGCAGCAGGCTATGGTAGAGCAACTGCATACTATAGGCACTGTTCACCTCCTCCCCATTCCAGCGAGGGGGTTTAGAGAAATGGGCAGGCGTTGCAGGGCGGGCCTCCTCAGAAAGGAGGGTTGCTTTTCCTAACAGAAGAATGCCCAGGAACAAGCCAAGTAGCAGGGTAGATTGCAGCAATGATTCTTCTTCTTTCATCACGCTTACAGGTTTAAGTACTTACTGCTCAACCAAGAACAGAGGCCAAGGTAGAAAACCTAACGGGCATTAGCAAGCGCAGCGGCGTTAATTTTCTGCACCGGAAATTTAAGAGAAGCCCGTACTTTTGCAGAAAGCAAAACGCCCTTTTTTTCCTATGGCACACGTACCGCCTCCGGTTACCGGCATTACCATCTCAGAAACCCAGGACACCGCTACCCTTCACCGTCTGGCCCATGCCACCTGGCACCCCACGTACCAGCAGATTCTCTCCCCTGCGCAGATAGACTACATGCTGGAGCAGCTCTATACGCAAGAATCATTGCGCCACCAGATGGAAGAAGGCCAGACGTTCCTGCTGCTCTGCCACCAGGGTACGCCTGCCGCCTTTGCCGCTTTTTCCCTTTATCACCCGGCTGAGCAGGTGTATAAACTGAATAAGATCTATATTCACCCAGAGTATCAGGGGAAAGGGTATGGCCGGCTGCTGCTCAACCACGTCATGGCGCGTGCCAGGGCATTAGGGGGGAAACACCTGGAATTGAATGTACACCGCCACAACCCCGCCCAGCATTTCTATGCCAGGCACGGGTTTGAAATCACCCAGACCGTAGACATCCCGTTTGGGCCCTTCACCCTCCATGATTACATCATGCGCCGCCCGTTGTAGCGTGCCCGGCACGCCTGCCTTCTTTTCCTGAACCTGACCTTTTTGCCAGAACACGAGTTTTTTCCCGTTTTTTACAATGATGCGCAAAACCATTCTCCTTGTCTGCCTGCTGCTGGGTGTTTCTGCCGCTGGCTTCGGCTGGGGTTTCTTTGGCCACAAAGTGATTCAGCAACTGGCTATCTATGGGCTGCCCAAAGGCATGCAGCCTTTCTACCACCGGCACATGGCCTACCTGGTAGACAAATCTGTACGGCCAGATGAGCGCCGCAACACAGACCCCGCAGAGGCTCCCCGCCATTACATTGACGTTGACGTGTACGGGGAGAAGGCCGTGTATGAAATGCCTGAAAGCTGGGGCCCCGCCGTTGCTAAATACAGTGCAGACACCCTGCGCAAGTATGGGGTGGTGCCGTGGCAGGTGATGGTCATGAAAGAAAGGCTCACGCGCGCCTTCCGGGAGAAGAACGCAGACAGTATCCTGTTTTATTCAGCAGACCTGGCGCATTATGTACAGGATGCCCACGTGCCCCTGCACACCACCGTGAACCATGACGGCCAGCTGACGGGGCAGACGGGCCTGCACAGCCTGTGGGAGTCAAAGCTGCCTGAGCGGCACCTGGCCACCTACCGCCTGCAGCACGGCAAAGCCCGGTACCTCCAAAACCCGGAGCATGAGATCTGGGAGGTGGTACGGGCATCTCACCGGCTGGTACCTGAGCTGCTGGCGCAGGAGAAGCTGGTGAGCCAGGACTTTACTGATCAGACCAAATACATTCTCACTGAGCGCAACGGCCACACCAGGAGAAGCTACACAGACGCGTTTGCCACGGCTTATCAGAAAGCGCTGGGCACCACAGTAGAAGACCGCATGCGGGCCGCCGCCGCCCAAACCGCCTCCTTCTGGTACACCTGCTGGGTAGACGGCGGAAAACCAGACCTGGCCGCCTTGCTTTCAACGCCCCGCACCAAGGCAGAGCACAAGCAACTGAAACGGGAGAGAAACGCCTGGAAAAAAGGGCGGCTGCAGGAGAAGGACCTGCTCCTCACCAGGAGCCGGTGAGTTTAATACAGGCAAGGCGCCTGCGTTTTATGCCTGTTTTCTGAAAAACAGGCATAAAACGCATTTTCTGTGGGCCGCCTGCCGTTGCCTTTTACTGGCAGAGTGAAATGTGGGCGTAATCCCGTACTTTTGCCATCCGCATTAATTACACATCAAGTCAGAGCGCATGCACATTGCAATAGTTGGGAATATTGGGGCCGGCAAAACCACGCTGGCCACCAAATTGGCACAGCACTTTAAATGGGAGGTATTTTTAGAGGCGGTTGATGACAACCCGTACCTGAAGGATTTTTACGAGGACATGCCCCGGTGGGCGTTTCACCTGCAGGTGTTCTTTCTGAACAGCCGTTTTAACCAGGTGCTGCAGATCAATGAGCGCACCAACGGGGTGGTACAGGACCGCACCATTTATGAAGATGCGTATATTTTCGCCAAAAACCTGCACCAGTCAGGCATGATGAGTGAGCGGGACTTTCAGAATTATTTCAACCTGTTCCAGTCTATGACCAAAATGGTCAAGCCCCCAGACCTGCTGGTGTACCTGAAAGCCGACCTGCCCAAGCTCATTGACCAGATTCAGAAACGCGGGCGTGATTATGAGGATAATATTTCGCTGGCCTACCTTAAAAACCTGAACGAGCAATATGACCAATGGATCAGCGGCTACAAGAACGGCAAGCTGCTGGTCATTGATGTGAACCACATGGATTTTGTGCAGAACCCGGAGGACCTGGGCCACATCATAGAGCGGATCAACATTGAGCTGTTCGGGTTATTTGAGCCCAGCCTGTTCTAACCTGCCTTCGGCGCAAGCCGCCTAAAACCGGCTCCTGGTAACCTTACCTGACTGTGATTGCGTATGCCCTATAAAAACATAGGTGCTATGCGATCACAGTTTTCATGTTTATACCCGTTCCTGTTTTGTGCCACCCTTCTCCTGACCGCCGCCTGTGACCGCCCATCTGACCAAACGGCTGTCACCCAGACGGAAAACAAGGTGGAGGAGGAGCTGGCAGATTTCAGAAACTGGGTAGCAGCTAAAACCGCAAAAGCAGACAGCACCGCAGATGACAAGTGGCCGGAGGTGAAAGAGGAATTCAAGCAGCGCAGCGCCCGCCTTGATGCCCGCCTGGACAGCCTGTCAGCTACATCAAAAGAAGAATACAAGGAACTCAGACGCAAGTTTAACAACTGGGAGGCCAGCAGCCAGCAGCGCGCAGAGATGCCCCTGCACGGCGAGACCTTACGGCGCTTCAAGACTGAACTCTTAGGCTCGCCCACCGCCCTGGACTCTATCTGGGCACCAGACCGGGTACATGACACCTATGCTACGTTCTTGCAGAATGTGAGGAAAAACCGCTCTGGCTGGACCGCCGCAGACTGGGACTATGTAGATGAGATCTACCAGCAGATGAGTCACAAGAAAGATGCCGTGGAAAGAAATATCTCCCCCGGCGACAAGCTCAAAATCAAGGCGCTTCAGGCAGAATACCTCACCCTGGAGACAGGCCATGACGCAAAAGGTTTGTTTAAAGCTGTTAAGTAAACTGGTCTAAGTGCGGCTAATGACAGGTGTCCAGCCACTCCTGAGCCGCGTCTGGCTCTTTGAACAGCTTCACCCGGCACTCTGGGGTAAACCTGCGCTCCAGGTCCAGCGCCGCCCCTAGATCATGCAGGTCACGGGTGAGAACCATGGCAAAACATTTAAGGCCACTGGCCACCGCCCTGGGGAGCCATTCAAACTCCAGCCAGTCATTGGCCTCTTCCCAGTCACCGGTCACCTCGCTTTTATCATTCAAGATTTTGGGGCAGTTGCGCCCTTTCTGCAGCTCAATATATTTCAAAGCTGTCTGAATCACATCTTCTGAATTGATGTGCCCACACCACTTTATATAAAACATATCACGCTGGCTCACATGGTCCAGTGAAATACTGGAGTGAGCATTTTTCAGTTCCCAATGCTCCTCCATATGACATATTTGATTACATGATTAAAGTTATATAAAATTTAAATAATTCAACTGCAGATCATTACAGAAAGTTACAGGCTCTTACCACCGCCAGAGCCTACCTTCTTATTCAGCCGCATCTGTGGAAATCCAGCCCACCACACCGGCGGCTTCTTTCACCAGCAGAAAATCACCTGCCATGGCCAGCACCCGCACAGAAGAATCTGCCGGTAAGGTACGCTTTGCCGCAGCAGTGGCTTCTGACGCATCTAGCAGAGGGGCTTGCCTCTTCAGCTTAAGGGTGCGCAACGGTTTCTCAAGTGACTCCACCAGACTGGCCGCAATGTACCCTTGCCTACCGTCTGGCAGCAGGACCCGGTACCAGGAGGAGGAGCCCGCCAGCACCTGCAGCGGCGTATGGCGGGCCAAAGTGGCAAGCGCCGCTGCCGTGCCAGAAGGTGCCGCCCGCAACGTGGAGGTAGACTTTGCCACCCTGGTCCAGGCGTTGAACCGGCGGGTGTCTACCTCCAACGCTGCTGGCTTCTCACGGTCTTTGTGAACGTACGGGTAAGGATCTACCGCCCCCTGCCCAAACTGGTAAATACCGAAGTGCAAATGGGGAGCCGTGGTTTTGGCATTGCCCGTGTTGCCCAGCAGCCCCAGGGTATCTCCCACTTGCACCTGATCCCCCACGTTCACCAGCTGGCTGTCAAGGTGGGCATAGTAGAGGCTTTGCCTGCGCTTGGTATCAGAGAGCCAGACCACTTTGCCACCCAGCGGCGTGGTGTTCACCCGGGTCACAAACCCCGGCACCGAGGCTACCACGGGCGTATTCCTGGGCGCAAAAATATCTATTCCCTCATGCCTCCGGCTGCCGCCGTCACGGTCTTGCCCCCAGAAGCTCTGCACCGCGCGGCTGTCTTTGCCCTGTACCGGAAACGCCAGCACCGGGGCTGTTTCAATGGTCACGGTATACTCCCCACTGCGCAGGAGCTCTGGCTGCACCCGCAGGATATGCGGCTGCTCCTCCTCAATCTCGTACTCCAGCTGACTGGAGACCGTGTCTGCGTTGGCCACATGTTTAGGAGCTCCCAGATTGTCTGGATCTGTCTCAAAAAGGTCTACAAACACCTGCGGCGTTTCCTTGCCCTGCGTCTGCACTTTCACGGCCACCTTCTGCCCACGCTTCACCGTAAACTGATAACCTGCGGCCATGGGTTTCTCAGCGGGGAAATAACCCGTCTCCTTAAAGGGAAGGGAGATTTTCACCGGCGCCTGCACCGCCTTCTCCCCGGCCGCTACCCACTGCTGCCCCAGCGCCGTCTGGTCCAGTTTGGCGTCTTTAAGTCCTGACTGGTATTTCTCATAGGGCGTTTGTTTCTTAAATACCCCCCGCAGCGTATTCTGGGGGCTACACCCCGTAAGGATCAGGAAACACACCAGTATAATTGGAAATGCGCGGGTGGAAAACCGGCGCAGAATTGATTGGCTCATACCTCATTAAAATGAAAAAGAATAACCAAGCAACCAGAAAAAAAATTCCGGCGGCTGGGTTATCTATATGAGGCAAATCTCTAAAGTTCTGTTTTGAGCCGGAGATGCAGAAGCGAGGCTCAGTTTTCTGTTTTCGGGCTGTTTTCATGAAAAACAGCGAAAAACAGAAACATTAATCTTCCAGGCGGTGGTGTGGGTGCCGGTAGCTTTGCGCCTCTGGTTCCTGAATGACCTCATAGGTATCCAGCATCAGGTGCAGGTTCCCTGAATTGGTGCCTTTGATGTACACTCCCTCTGGTGACCGGTAGATGGCGTAATTGTGCAACCCAAACGGGTACAGGTTGTTGCTGCGCAACTCTTTGGCCAGCGTCAGGTCAAATTCCTGCCCCTGGCTGGTTGTGATGAGGTAACGGGTATGTTCAGCCATTGTGTAATTGTCTAAAGGATTGAGGTAGCAGGCCAGGGCCCCAGAAACAGGCCCTGCCTTCGTGCTAAAGGTACATTTCCCACGCCTGGTCCGCAAGCCTGTCGCCCCCTTTTGCGCCAACTTCTGCCGCTCCAGACCTGGAGAAGGCCCCGCCTCCTCTAGGCAGACAGACAGAAGTTGCTTACGTTGTTTATCCTTTCTTTCTAAACATGGGCTTTGCTCAACAGCCAGACGGCCAAGAGCTTCATTGTGCTGTTGCCTGCAACCTTTGGGGCCGGCTGGGGGTCATGAGAGAAACAAGCAGCACCTGGTATGAAAAAATATTCCCTCATGGTTTGCCTTTTAGGCGCATTGGCCGCCTGTGAAGAAGAGGAAGAAGTGGCCAGAGAAACCACTATGCGCATTAACCATTACACCCAGAACTGCCAGGGCGTGGCGGCCCAACAGTGTTTTCTGGTGCAGGAGGGTGCCCAGGCAGGCTCACCTGACTGGCGTCTGTTCTATGATACCATAGAGGGTATTGACTATGAAGAAGGCTTTGTGTACACGCTTCAAGTGAGAATTGAGAAAGTGGAGAACCCACCCGCAGATGCCTCCGGCAGAAGATACCGTCTCTTAAAGGTTATTTCAAAAGAGAAAGTCTGAATAAGCACCCGGCAGCACAGCTCCCTCTCGTCTTTTTGCTCCTTATTGGGTCAGGCTGTTTCTGTTTTCGGCTTGTTTTCTGAAAAACAGGCCGAAAACAGAAACAGCCTCCGTTCCCCTAATCGTATATTTTTTCTTCCGCAGTGCGGAAAGTGCTGTTTTCAATTAGAGCATGTTTAACTTTTCCTTTTGCGCTGCATACGGGTATCAAAAGAACCTGACTTTGCCATTTTCTCGCACCATAGCACTGCTATGCTGCTCAAAAATCGCTTCGCCAGAACCTTGTGCTCCCCGTTTTCGCCTGCAAAACCAAAATGTAAACAAGCTCTTACTGCTTTTTACCCGGCGTTGGCAACGGTGCCCGCTTCCATCACGGTGATTTTGTCTCCCACAGAGACGGTTCCGGTAGAGAGGCCAATCAGGTTCATCCCGAAGATGACTTTGCTGCCTTTCTTCTGGTAGCCAGACAGGGTTTTGAGCGGCTCCTGCCCTGCCTCAGCGGTGTCTTGGTTAATGGTGGTGACGTTGCACCGGCCGCAGGGCTTTGCGCCGTAAAACAGGATATTGCCAATCTTGACGGTTCGCCAGGTTTCCTCATCATACGGCTGCCCGCCGGTGAATACAAAGTTGGGTCTGAACCGGTTCATGGGCACGGGCTCGTCCAGGCGGCTGTTCAGGTCGTTCAGGGATTCCTGCCCAATCATCAGGAACGGGTAGCCGTCTGAGAAACTCACCTTCTCCTTATGCTTGGCGTAATTGGGATCAATGAGCCGGATAGAGTTGTCTGGCATGTAGACCAGGCGGCAGTCTATTCCCAAGGCTTCAGAGAACCATGCGTTGGCCTCTGGGCTTACAATATAGGCAAAGCAGATATCCTCCCAGACGGTCACCAGCAGGGAGCGGGTACTGGTGGTTTCAAACGGCACCAGCAGGGGCGGCATGTCTTTGCCGGTATGCGTAACCACTAACCCCTCTGGGGCCATGGCCACCCTGAGCAACGCCATCTGCGCCAGCTTGCGCTGGGTCAAGAATATGCCGCTCTCGTCAATCAGCATCCACCGCCGGTCATACTGCAGGCCCCGTTCCTCTACTTGCGCCGACGTTAACGATATTCCCCCTAGTGATTTGATTGGATAGATATTAATCTCGCTAAGTATCAGATTTGGCATATGGGTTTGCTGATGAACGTGTTTTGTTCCGGTTGTGCTACCAAAGGTAGGAATGATTCTTAAAACGCGAAGTCTCCCCTGAAGGATTTGCACTTTGGCAACAATTTGCGGGGAGAGGCCCAACAAAAAGCGGCAGATGATTTTTTTTCTCCCGGGAATTGGCGGCAATGGTAAAAAACGTAATTTTAGGAGATTGAAAAAAGAGGAGCGCACGGCATGGGGTTACGTTTTCAAAGTCACCAGGAAGAGATTTCATTCACGGTCAGTACCAACCGGCCACTCACGCTGTTTGAATTCAACCACCGCCTGCGGGAGGAGATAGAAAACGCCCTGCCGCACCGGTACTGGATCACCGCTGAGATTTCTGAAGCCCGTGTGCACCACGGCAGCGGCCACTGCTACCTCACCCTCACGGACAAGGAAGCCGGCTCCAGGAGCACCCTCATAGCCCAGGCCAGGGGCACCATCTGGAAACGCCAGTACCAGGAGATAGCCCGCTATTTTGAGGAACAGACCGGCCACCCCCTTAAAAACGGGCTCAAGATACTGTTCAACGCCAGCCCGCGCTTTCATGAGCTGTACGGCTTCAGCCTGGACATCTATGACATTGACCCCACCTACACCATTGGCGATCTGGCCCGGCAGCGGCAGGAAACCATTACGCGCCTCCAGAAGGAGGAACTCTATGACCTGAACCGGAAACAGGTGCTCCCAGAGGTACCGCAGCGGCTGGCTGTCATCTCTTCGCCCACCGCCGCCGGGTATCAGGATTTTGTGAGCCAGCTGGAGAAGAACCCTTTCGGGTATGCCTTCCGTTTGGCCTTGTTTGAAGCCAGTGTACAGGGCACAGAGGCGGTTCCCTCTATCAAAGCCGCGCTCCACCGCGTGAGCCTGCAACAGCAAGCGTTTGATGCCGTGGTCATCATCAGGGGCGGGGGCTCCCAGACAGATCTCCTGTGCTTTGACCAGTATGAATTAGCGGCCACCGTTGCCCAGATGCCGCTGCCCGTGCTCACCGGCATTGGCCATGAGCGCGATGAGTCTGTCACCGATCTGGTAGCCCACACGCCGTTAAAAACGCCCACCGCCGTGGCGGCCTTTCTGATTGACCGCCTCAATGCCTTTGAGGCACGCCTGGAAGAGCAGTTTCTGCAGGTGAAGGACATTGCCACCGCCCTGGCCGTTGCCCAGGAACGCCGCATTGCCCAGTTAACGGGGCAGATCCAGCAGCGCACCAGCCGTTTTTTGCAGGCCCGGCAGTACCAGCTGGAGTGCCAAACCCGTACCCTCTCTGATAAACCGCAGAAATATCTCACTGAGGTGCAACGGCATGTTATGTGCGAGGAGCTCAGGCTCACGCACAGTGTGCAGAAGCTTCTCAGCGCCAAAGAAGGCAAACAGCAGCAGTACACCCAACACCTGGAGAACCACAGCCAAAAGAAGCTGGACGCAGGCAAACGTTCACTTACCCACCTGGAGCATTGCGTGCAACTGGCGGCTGAACAGAAACTGCAGAAGGCTCAGATCAATTTCCAGAAGAACCAGCAGCGGCTGATCTACGGGGCCAAAGACTATGTGCAGGTGAAGGGGCACCAGCTCCAGCTGCTGGAAATGGACATCAGATCCCATGACCCTGAGATCATGCTCATGCGCGGCTACACCCTCACCTATGTGAACGGCAAGCTGCTCAAGTCACTTGACCAGTTGAAAGTGGGGGCTGAGCTGCAGACCAGGCTGTTGGCCGGCTCAGTGACCAGTACCGTAAAAAAGTTGAAAGAACCAGACCTTTTTGATTAATTTAGAATTAGGAATTAAGAATGTACTCAATACTACTTTCTATCAAATCAATTCCTATTTCTTAATTCCCAATTTTAAATTACTGCCATGAGCAACCTTAGCTATAAACAGGCCACCCAGGAACTAGAGGCCATCTTGAAGGCCATTGAGAACGATGATGTTGACGTAGATGAACTGACGCAGAAAGTGCAGCGGTCTTCAGAACTGATCAAACTCTGCAAGCAGAAACTCCGCACCGCTGAAGACGCCATCAACCAGGTGTTCAAAGACATTAACTGTGAAGACCCGCAGGTAGAGTAAGGCAAAAGAAACAGTTCGTTTTAGAGCAGTGCTTTCTCTAAAACGAACTGTTTCTTTTGCCTTACCCATAGCTTGTCTTACCGGCCTGGGGCGCGTGTCTGGCTATTTACCGGGAATATCAATATACCAGACTTTCAGCGTACCGGGGGTGGTATCTGTCAGTTGGGCAAAGATGCTTTTCTTTTCTGACCCGGGCTCCGGCACAAAGTCATAGATCAGGATCTTACCGGCTACGTTGCTGGCCATGACCCTGGAGTTCAAATCTTTAGCGCGGTAATCATACGGGTCATGGGAGCCTTTGAGCTCAAAGTAATTTTTGTGGTCGTCTCCTTTCACCTCTTCTACTTTCTTTGCCAGTTTCCCCAAGGCACCTAATTTGCCCGTGATGCTACTCTCCAGCGCCTGGAACTGTTGCAGGTCAGCACTAGAGACGTCTACAGACACGGTATCTGTTTGCTGAGCATCTAACGGGGTAAAATAAAGAAGCTCCTTTTTCAAAGGGTCATACCGCTGCCAGTAGGTAAGGTAAGGGCGGGACGTACCCTGCGCCGTGAACCGGTAAGGGAAATACCCGTAGTTGTTCAGGATGTTCGCCAGATTCAAGCCTTTCCTCTGACCTATGTACGATAGGTTTCCCTGCTCCTGGGTCAGCTTCACCACCGTGACCGCGTTGGGCTTGTCTATTTTTCTTACTCCTGTGAATTTGTTCTGGGCGTCATAGTCAATCAATACAAACTCTGCCACCGTCACCGCTTCTTCAGAAGGCTCTCCACCACCACTCAGGTCTGTAACTTTCAGGGCTTTGGAAGCAATTGCCAGCCCGTTCTTTGACTGCTCCCCGGCCAGGTCACTGTCACCGCGGCGGTAGTTCTCCCCAATCAAGGTATAAGAGCCGTCTGGTTTCACCACCAGGTCATGCATGAATGTTTTGGTTTTGCCTCCCCACATGGCCGCCGTGCTTTTGTCTTTCACCACGTTTTTCACCTGGTCCCAGTTGGTATAGCTAAAGTCTAACGTGCCGTCTGGCTTCATCTGGGCGGCAAAGAAACCGTCTGAGTTGGCCTTCTGCACTTTGGGAGAGTCAAAATACATTCCGCCGGTCACAGCACCGCCGTTGGGGGCCGGTTTTACAAACGTGGCAAACCCAAAGGCTTTGCCGTCTGCACTTTTAAGGTCCTGTGATTTCAGCAGGCTCCCCGTAGCCAGGTCAAAGGCCGCCAAATGGTACTCAAAATAGTCACTGGCATCTGCGTCTACATACTCCAGCACGTACAGGCGGTTGCCAGACAGGGTGTAGTCAACCGGGTAGATTTTTTTCTTCTCAGGAATCTGCAGCTGGCTGTACTTACTTTCCAGTTTCTCATCAAAGCGTTCTACACTGTAGCCAAACTTTTTGTCCTTCACATAGTTAATTACCAGAAAATCTGCAGCGCCAACCGGTTCAATGGCTGAGGATCTTCCTGCCGTACGGTAGGGCAGCTTCTCTATTTTCTTAGTGGCAATTTCTTTCCCTTGCTTATCTACCACCTTCATGGTGCGGGTTCTGGCCAAAGGGTTGCTGTAAATGACCATGAAGTTGCCCCCGTTAAAGGCCACATCATCTACAGACTCATTGGGCAAAAGCTCCAGCACAAAGTCTGAGGCAATTTTTAACGGATTATCCAGAATGTAGAGGCGCAGCAATTGCTTGGCAGTTTTCCCAGATCCCTTAGCCCCTTCAATGAACTGCAGGTAATACCCGTTTTTGTCTAACGGCTTCAGCCCTTCAAAGCCCTGCCGGGTAACATTTTTTAACTCTAAGGTCTGTGCGGCAGTGGTGATAGAGCCAACACAGCCCAAGAACAGCAGCAAACCAAGCACCAGGTGCCCTGCTTTTTTCTTTCTCATAAAATTCAGTGATAAGGGTTTAGAGAATTAAATATTTCCAATAAATGTAAGAAAAATTAAATCAACAGAAACTACCCTTTCCATATTTCTCTCTGTTGCAAATGGCTCTGGTCACCAACACATGCCCCTGTTTCTGTTTTTGACCTGTTTTACAAAAACAGCTCTAAAACAGGAACTTGGCTTGCCCCTCAGGCAGGAAACTGGCCCAGACAGCTCTGGTAGAATTCTGCTTAGTGCCCCCGCCTGCTTTGATCAGTTTGTGAAATTTGCCCAAGACCTGTACTTTTCATGCATGAAACCCATCATCACTCCTCAGGAACTCCTGGGGCTGTCCCAGCAGCCTCATCTGGTATTGGTAGACGCCCGCACGGGCCCGCAGGCGGCTACCCAATTCATGGCTGAACATCTAGCCCACGCAGTGTACGTAGATCTGGAGAAAGACCTGGCGGCTGTTCCGGACAACGCCGCCCACGGCGGAAGGCACCCGTTGCCTCCGGTGGAGGCCTTTGCCGCGCTTCTGGGCCAACGGGGGATTTCCCCCGAGACCCACGTGGTGGTCTATGATGACAAAGGCGGTGCCAACGCGGCCGCCCGTTTCTGGTGGATGCTCAAAGCCGCCGGCCATACGCAGGTGCAGGTACTAAGCGGAGGCATACAGGCCGCCCTGACAGCAGGTTTCCCCACTGGGCACGGACCAGCCACCAGCACCGCCCTGCCCTCCTACCCCTTTACCCAGTGGCAGCTCGCTACCGCTGACCTGGAAGAAACGGCACAGGCCAGCCAAGACCCTCACCGGTTGGTCATTGATGTGCGAGATGCCTACCGTTACTTAGGCGAAAGCGAACCCATTGACCCGGTAGCCGGTCATATTCCCGGGGCGGTGAATGTCCCTTTGACGGAAAACTTGCAGGAAAACGGCCAGTTTCAATCCCCTGAGGCACTTGCAGAGAAGTACCAATCACTACTGGGCGATGTGCCCCCAGAGCAGGTCATTGTACATTGCGGCTCCGGCGTAACCGCCTGCCACACCCTTTTGGCCCTGGAAAGCGCCGGTCTAACGGGTGCCAAACTCTATGTAGGCTCCTGGAGCGAGTGGTGCCGCAACGGAAAGCCTATGGCCGTGGGCGAAGAAAAATAATCTTCCCCTGTGAATGCTCCCATACGGCCACAAACCCTGCAAAACCGTTGCTGTTATTTGCGCCTTGTTTTAAGGGAATCAGTGGAGCGGGTATCTACTCCTCATTTGCAGGACAGCTGAAAACCAAAATTCAATCATGCTTTGCCCCGCGAAAGAATAAGTTATCAAAGGCCTCTTTTATACCTTAGTGCCTGCAACTGACTAGAGCATTTACAACTGCCGGGCCAAGGGTACTTTGGAAAGTATTTCACCCTTCCCTGATTCCTGTTTTCGGGCTATTTTCTGAAAAACAGCCGAAACAGAATCAGGGAGACATTGCGAAGGGACTTTTTCAAAACTTGAAACAGCTTCTTCGTTTAACGTTTACAGCAGAAATGGGAACAATCTTTTTCTAATGAAGCCCTTTTTGTAGAGCTATGCAGCGCACCGTGAGAAGAAGCAAATCTATTTTTCCTGTGGCCCTGTTGCAGCGTAAAAAAACAAATTTGACCATGCTCTTACAGCACCCTTTTTTCACGTATGAAGATGTGTAGCGTTTTTCAGTTTTCTGCATTTAGAGGCTCCTGGCTGGCGCAAGCGCACGCTTGTGCCCACGTTTTGGGGCTACTTTCACAAAAACAGCCCAGAAACAGGAACTTGCTTACCCTAAAGACGCTTTCGCCAGGGACTAAAAGAAATCTCTAAACAACATCTTATGCTTGATTTCAGATTAACCTTACCAAATGTTTGCCTTTCTTTCCTGATCGTACTGCTGGTCTCAACCTTTGCCTGTGAGCAGAAAAAACCAGAGACGCCTGCAGCACCTGCGCCAGTGGCCCCGCCTGCCCCTCCTGTTCTTTCTGATTCAACCGCCGCAGACTCCCTGGCGGCCTACGCGAAGGCCCACCCCCATGATACCCTTGTCCTGATCAGTACCCCCAAGGGAGACATCAAGATCAGGCTTTACCATGACACCCCGCTTCACCGGGCCAACTTTGTGCGGCTGGCCGACTACGGCTTCTTTGACAAAACCGTGTTCTTCAGGGTGGAGAAAGACTTCATGATTCAGGGGGGAAGGTCAGATTTCCAGGATATGAAAATTGGGGTTTACCGCATCCCCGCCGAGATCAAACGGCACCACTTCAACAAGCGCGGCGCCGTGGGCATGGCCCGCTACGGAGACGACCAAAATCCGGAGCGCATGTCTTCTAACCGAGACTTTTACATTGTGCAGGGCCACCCCTACAGCGATTGGGAGCTGCAGTCTACCATCAAAGAATTCAACCTGCACATGACGCCCGAGCAAAAGAAAGTGTACCGCACCCAAGGCGGCGCCCCCAATCTGGATGAGCAGTACACGGTTTTTGGTGAAGTGGTGGAAGGAATTGAGGTGGTAGACAGCATTGCCGCCGTCACTGTAGACCAGCAGAAATGGCCGGTGAAGGATGTAGGGATGAAAGTAAAGGTGATTAGGTAAATTCCGTTTCTGTTTGGCAGGCTTGCCCAATTCCTTCCTTTTTGGCTCTTGTTCCTTTGGCGTTTAACAGAGTTTGATAATCCACGGCTGCTATCTGTCATTCTATTGCAGTGCAGGATGGCCTGGCTAAAAAAGGGGCCTCTTCTCCTGCAGGTACGCGTGGTCTGCTGTTCCGCTGGCGGTGGCGGTTGCTGCTTCCTGAGTTTGGCAACTTCCAATTGCCGCCGCTGCCGTGGACAGCCTGTTGTTCACTGCTGTATTGCTGCTGAAATGCGTTATTCGCTGCTCCCCTGGCGGTGCTGTTTAATACTGCAGGGCAGTGCGTAGTCCGTTAATCCCCTGGCTTTGGCGGTTGACGCGGTGGTTTAGTAGCTGTACTGTTTCATCTTTTCCGGTAAGCGCTCACGGCCGCGGGGCCCCGTCCTGCCGGTGAGCACTGCTGTTAAAACTACGCCTTTGGCGTTGCCTTCGGCACCGTATGAACAGAGGCGCTCACCGCCAGGACTGGTTTGGGTTCCTCTCCTGTAATAGCTTGTGATGTTATGTCTGCCTCTGCAGGTAACCGTTGCTGTCCCGCTAGCCTGTGGCGAGCCCGTGCTGCGCACATCAGCCAGGGGCAGAAGTGTTGATGGTTCATTGTTGCTTGTTTGTTGGTCTGGTTCAAGTTTCCAACTTGGAACTATAACGGCGGAAGCTTTCAGCTTCCATGAGGCGGCAGCCTCACATTACCTCTGCCCTCTATAGCTCCCTCTTCTGCCCTTCTATGGCGCGGAAGTTACTTCCGTGCCTTCTAACTCCAGCTGGTTTTCCGCCTTGGACGGGGCGAAGGGGGATTCTCCCCACAGCATTCCCCAATCAGGAATTTTGGGGAGCGGGCGAGGCGAATAAAGTAAAATTCACCTACCACTTCACGCATGGCTGAGGCACGGGCCTATGGATTAGATCTGTACAGATGGCAGATAACTTCAGGTTCATGCACCTCTGGCCCCGCGGGACCACCTGCTCAGTAGGCCCTCCCAGGCTGCCGTGCTCTCACGAGCGTCTGAGCCAAAGCCTACCTGCTGGCGCATAAAAAAACGCACCCCGTTGCTGAGGTGCGTTTTTGACTTGTTTTCTGAAAATCAGCCCTAAAACAGAACTACCAGATGTTCACGCGTTCCGCCTCTGGGCGGTACATTTTGTTGCCTGGGCCACACCCGAAGGCTTTGTAGAACTGTGGCATGTTAGACAACGGACCGTTGATCCGGAACGAGGCCGGGGAATGCGGGTCTGTCAACACCTGCTGGCGCAGGAACTTCTCCGTGGCGTTGGTTCTCCAAATCTGCGCCCAGGCCAGGAAGAAACGTTGCTCTGGCGTGAAACCGTCAATCTTGCCTATATTCTTGTTGGCAATGGCTTTTTGCAGTGCCGTGAAGGCTATGTTTAAACCGCCAATGTCTGCAATGTTTTCACCCATAGTGAGTTTCCCGTTCACAAACACGCTGTCTACCGGTTGGAAGGCACTGTACTGGCGGTCTACCAGATCTGTACGTGATTTGAACTTGGCTTTGTCCTCAGCGGTCCACCAGTCCCGCAGGTTGCCTTGCGGGTCATACTGGCTGCCCTGGTCGTCAAACCCGTGGGTCAGCTCGTGGCCAATAACCGCCCCCATGCCCCCGTAGTTTACAGCGTCATCGGCTTTGGGGTCAAAGAAAGGCGGCTGCAGAATTCCGGCGGGGAACACAATCTCGTTCATAGACGGGTTGTAGTAGGCATTCACGGTTGGCGGTGTCATGCCCCACTCCGCGCGGTCAACCGGTTTGCCCAGCTTGTTCACGTTGTCCAGGAATCCCCATTTGGAGGCGTTCAGCACGTTCTGCAGGTAAGAGGCGCGGCTCACCGTCAGGCCCTGGTAGGTTTTCCAGGTATCTGGGTAGCCAATCTTTACCGCAAAGGCGTTCAGCTTGTTCAACGCCTGCTGCTTGGTGGCCTCGCTCATCCACTCCAGGTTTTTCACGTGTTCCTGAAAGGCGGCGCGCAGGTTGTTCACCATTTCCAGAGCCTTGGCTTCTGGCGAGAACGCTTTCTCTACGTACTCCTGGCCCAGGGCCTCGCCCACGGTGGCGTCAGTCATGCGCAGCACGCGCTTCCAGCGGGGTTGCATTTCCTTGGCACCGCTCAGGAACTTGCTGTAGAAGTTGAAGTTCTCCTGTACAAACGCCTGCGGCAGGTAGGCCGCCGAGGTGCGGGCCAGATGCCAGCGCAGATACGTCTTCCAATCAGACACCGGCACCGCCGAAAGCATGGTGTTCGCTTCTTTCAGGAAGGCCGGCTGCGCCACAATCACCTCTTTGGCACCGGTCACGCTCAGGTTCTTCAGCAGGGTGGGCCAGTTGAAGTTAGGCGACAGCTTCTGCAGTTCGGGCACCGTCATCTTGTTATAGGTGGCGTGCGGGTCACGCTGCTGCACCCGGGTCATGGAGGCCTTGGCCAGCCGGGTTTCCATCTCCAGCACCTTGGCCGCATTCTTTTTGGCTGCGGCCTCAGTGTCTCCCAACAGCTGGAACATGTTGGTCATGTGTTTCTGGTACTCGGTTCTGATCTCCTGAGAGCGGGCATCATCTTTCAGGTAATAGTCACGGTCTGGCAGGCCCAGGCCGCTTTGGGTGATATTGACAATGTACTGCGTACTGTTCTTGTCATCCTGCCCCACATAGAACCCAAACACACCGCCACGGCCAATGGTCTTCAGGTGCGCCATGGTGGTGAGCAGGTCTGCGCGGTTCTTCATGGCATTGATGCGGTCCAGCTCTGGCTTCAGGGGGGTGAGGCCGGCTCTTTCAATGGCGGCAGAATCCATACCGGCGGCATAGAAGTCACCCACCAGTTGGGTAGAAGACCCTTGGGCGGCATTGGTCTGGGCTACGGCCGACTGTATTACCTCGCGGAGGGTGGCATTGTTCTGGTCAGCCAGCTCATTGAAGCTGCCCCAGCGGCTCTCAGAGGCGGGAATTGGGTTGCGTTTCAGCCATCCGCCATTGGCGAAAAGGTTGAAGTCCTCACAGGGCGAGACGCTCCGGTCCAGGTTGTTCATGTCCAGCCCAATGCCTTTGACCGCAGGTTCAGACGCAGTCACCGCCGCAGATTCTGTGGCAGAGGCAGATTGCTGCACGGCAGGCTTACTACACCCAAAGGCTACCAGCCCGGTGAGGGCAGAAGCCAACCACATGTTTTTGGTTTTTTGCATATCGTGTTTGAAAGTTTTGTTTAGAATTCTCTGCCCGGCAGAGGAATGGCAATTTACACAAAAGCCGCGGCAATGCCTGAAGAAAAGCGAACATGCGTTTGCCCCGTTTGCTTAGGCCCGGACCAGGCTGAAACAAGCGGGGCAAACGTTTAACGGGTCACAGGGAAACTCCGTTTTAGGCCTGTTTTTCTCAAAACAGGCCTAAAATGGCGTTTGATCCGTATCCTTCCACTCATAGAACGTGGCGAACGGCTTGGGCTGCAGCGGCTCCCCAATGGCACGGGCGTACACCCGTGTAAAGCACGCCCCAAAAAAGAAGATCATGGAGGAGTAGAAGATAAACAGCAGCAGCACCACCACAGAGCCGGAGGTGGCGTAAATAGAGCCCAGGTCACTATTCACCAGCAGCCGGGCCAGCACCAGTTTCCCAATCAGAAAAAGAAGCGCCGTAACGGCCGCCCCTACCCAGATGGCCCGTTGGGGCATATAACCGAAAGGCAGGTACCGGAAGATAATGGCAAACCAGGCGGTCTCCACCACCAGGCCCACCACGCGGTTCACCACCTGCATGAGGTGCAGCTGAAAATGCTCGTCTAAAATAGTGTAATGGTCGTTGATGAAGGCAAAAGAAGCGTCAGTGACCAGCGAGGCCAGAAACAGCAGACCGCTGGAGTAGATGATCAGCAGGGCCCTGAACCGGTTGCGCAGCGCGTCTTTCAAATGGCCTTGGCCGCGCAGCCTGATGCTCCAGAGCTGGTTAATGGAGTTCTGGATCACGCTGAACAAGGTGGTGGCCACAAACGTGAGGAACAGAAAGCTCAGCACCGCCGCCCAGCCGTTGCCCTGCAAATCCAGGAAGTTGGTCAGGATCAGCTCCACCTGGCTCGCCACGTTCTCCCCCACCACGGCCGACATGTGGTCAAACAATTCGCCGGTGATCAGGGCGTCATTAAAGACAATGCCCAGCACAGACACCAGCAGCAGCAGAATGGGCGGCAGGGAAAACAAGGCGAAAAAAGCCGCCGAGGAGGCGAGCCGCAAAGGGTCATTCTGCCGGAAAAGCAGAAAAGCTTCTTTGAAAAGGACCAGAAACGGCTGAACCCGTGACAGAACGTGGGTAGGCATAAGAGCAATCATCCCGCCCTATACGTAATCAACGGGATTCTGGCTGAAGTTTTCGCCGCCAGCAGACGGTGCTTTTCCTGTTTTGGGGCTGTTTTTCTGAAAACAGCCCCAAAACAGGCATCACTTCAAGTGCCGCACCATCAGTTTGAGCTGCAGCCGCACAATATCACCCATAGACTGGCACTGGTAAAAATCCTGGTTCTGGTGGTGGGCGGCCAGTTCATGCCGCAGCTGCTGCACCTTCTCAGGGGTGGAGATCACGTCTTTGCGCAGGCAGTCAATCAGGTCCTTGAGCCGGTAGCGCGCTGACCTGATGCGCCGGAACAGCAGGGTGCGCTCCTCGTTCTGGTACTGCTTCATGGTTTCTGTGTGCAGCCAGCGGGTACACAGGGCTACTATGGGGTTGTTGTCTTTGAAATACTGGGGCAGGTACATGCTCTTTCGGCCTTCATAACTTTCCTGGTCAAAGTCAATGGGCCGCACGCGGTACTGCTCATCCTCAAAATCTGGCGTCACCACCACCACGTAGTTGTACGAGCGCATATCACCCAGCAGCAGCGCAAAGCACCGCTCATTGAATTTCACAAACTCCTTGGCTATGCGCACCTTGTTCAAGTTGGGGCGGTCCAGGTAGCTCTTGATGAACTCGTCGCCGGGAATGCCGGCAATGTGCTCCTCAATCAGGGAGCCGTCCTGCACCAGGTAGTTGATGCGGTTAGGCGACAGCACGTGCTCCAGCTCCAGGCCGTAAATACGGGAGGCGTCTGCCTTCTTGAAGTAGAAGTAGTCATAGTTATCATTGAGCAGGTTCACTATCCTGATCCGGAACGGGTTGGAATTCCCGAACGTGCAGTAGTCTACCCGCTGCACAGACAGCTGCTCCAGCACGCTCTCACCGCCCCCAGACTTGAGCTGCACGTAAATGCGCAGCAGACCATTGTAAATCAGGGGCATCTGGCTCTGGTCATACACCACCGTCTGCCAGAGCGTATCGCGGCCGTGGCGGTCAAACAGCGGGTAGGCATCTGAGAAGTGGAGCAGGTCCTGGTAGCTGATTGGCAGGGGGGCCGCCCGGTCATATTCCCGCAAATAGCGCCGCAGCCGCTCATTGACCGGGTAAAACTGCTTCTTCTTTGAAATTTTGTTGGGGTCTGGGGTGTGGGGCATGAATTCAGACAATATACAGGGAAAGATCAGGGCCAGCAACGTTACTGTTCTCCATCAGCGTGTTCACAACCCTTTCTGCGCTTACCGGCCCGGTCACAGAGACGGTACCCGGCGGCGGCAAGGTATGAGAATTGCGGGCAATGAAGGCAATTTCAGGGAGGGGATTCCTGTTTTGAGGCTGTTTTCCGGAAAACAACCCAAAACAGGAATCCTCTCCACCAGCACTACAGCAACTCTTTGGCCGGGTCCCAGAACAGCCTCTTAAACTCTACCACCTGGCCGTCTTTCACCTCCACCCCTTCCTGCTCCAGGTATTCCTGCATGGCGTTGGGTGCGTCATAGTGCTGCCTGCCGGTGAGCAGCCCGTTGCGGTTCACCACCCGGTGCGCCGGCACCCCGTGCTGGGCATGGGAGGCAATGAGAGCCCAGCCCACCATTCTGGCCGAGCCTTTTGAGCCCAGGTACGCGGCAATGGCGCCGTAAGATGACACCCGCCCCGGCGGAATAAGTTTGACCACTTCATAAACGTCTTGAAAAAAGTTGGCTTTTTTATCTGGAGCAGCAGGAACAGGCATGATTATTGTATATACAACGGTGCGGAAATTAAAGAACAGCAGCGGTAAAATATTTACCCGCCCTTTTAAACCTTTGCCTAGGTTTGGTGTCTATTTTTTAAAATTAGGCAAAAAACGCAATAAATTTACCCGCTGCCGTTAAGTAGAGGTTGGTTCAGACCATCTACGCGGAAGCTTATACGCATTTATTCTACTCTAACCCCTCTGCGGAATGAAAGAAACGCTCTTACCCCTGATGGCTCCCCCCCTTTCGGCTCTCAGGATTACAGCCAACCTTCCACCTGTTGTCTCCCATCTCCTTCCGCAGGAAAGTTATCCTTAGCACCTGTTTTCCCTAAGAATTCCTTCTAAGTTTGCCAGTTGCTTCCTTTAGCCGGAACTGCTTCTGGCTATTCTTATGTTTTGCCTCCTTAACACATGTAGATACATGAGCGTGGGTTCCATAGCCCGGGCTTTCATTCTTTTAATGCTTTTACCACACCTATGAAAATCAAACACATTGTTTACGCGCTGCTCGTTGTTGGACTGGGAGCTTTAGTGTATTACAGGATTTCCAGCAATAAGGAACAGGCGGGCGGTGGCCCGGGCGGCGGCGGACGGGGCCCGGGAGGGCCAGGCGGTCCCGGCGGGGCTCCGGCCATGCGCGTAAGCGGCGTTGTCCTGGCTCCGCGGCAGTTCGCCAATTCCCTGTCTGTCACGGGTTCAATTGAGGCCAATGAGCAGGTGGAAATCAGAAGCCAGGTGTCTGGCCTGGTGCGCAGCATCAATTTCCAGGAAGGAAGCAACGTGCGCAAAGGCCAGGTGCTCCTCAAAATTGACGACTCTGAGCTGCGGGCGCAGTTGTCACAGGCGCAGACCAGAAGAAACCTGGCCGCCGAAAACGCGCAGCGCGCCAAGCTCCTCCTGGAGAAAGAGGCGATCAGCCGGGAAGAGTACGATATTGCCAGCGCTGACCTGAGAACGGCGCAGGCCCAGATTCAGTTAATTCAGGCGCAGATGGCTAAAACCTCTGTGGTAGCGCCATTCTCCGGCAAAGTGGGCCTCCGGAACATCTCTATGGGCAGTTATTTGTCACCAGAAACTGTGGTGACCACGCTGGTGAGCTCAGACCCGGTAAAAATCACCTTTGCCGTTCCTGAGAAATATGCCGGCCAGGTTAAACAGAATGCAGAGCTTACCTTTACAGTGGCCGGTTCACAAGACAAGTTCAAAGCGAAAGTCTACGCCATTGAGCCCAACATTGAAGCCAGCACCCGCACTCTGCAGTTACGGGCCAAAGCCGCCAACCCCAACGGCACGCTGCTGCCGGGTTCTTTTGCCAATGTACAGCTGCCGCTGGCGGTGATAGAGGGCGCGCTCTTAGTGCCCACTGAGGCGGTCATACCCATACAGAACGGAAAGAAAGTATTCATTGCGGAAGGCGGAAAAGCCAAAGAGGTGATGATTGAGACCAGCACCCGCACTGAAGATGATTTATTGGTGACTTCAGGATTGAATCCCGGGGATACGGTGTTAACCACGGGTGTGTTGTCTTTGAAACCAGGAAGCCCGGTGCGCATTGCGCTGGCTAAACCAAAAAACTAAATCAGAAAATGAGTTTATCCACCACCAGTATAAAACGCCCGGTCTTCACGATTGTGCTCAACCTGCTCCTGATGCTGTTCGGGGTGATTGGGTACACGTTCCTGGGCGTGCGGGAATACCCCTCTATTGACCCGGCCATTGTGTCTGTGCGCACCAGTTATTCCGGGGCCAACTCAGACATCATTGAATCTCAGATCACTGAGCCCCTGGAGAAGGCCATCAACTCTATTGACGGCATCCGGAACATTTCCTCTACCAGCAACCAGGGCTCCAGCAACATCAACATTGAGTTCAACCTGGAGAAAAACCTGGAAGAGGCGGCCAATGACGTGCGGGACAAGGTGTCTCAGGCGGTGAGGAGCCTGCCAGAAGACATTGACGCCCCACCGGTTGTCTCCAAAGCAGATGCCGACTCTGAGCCCATCATCACCATGACGGTAAGAAGCGATGTGCGGGACCAGCTGCAGCTTTCTGACTACGCAGAGAACGTGATTTCCCAGCGCCTGCAAACCATTCCGGGGGTGAGTAGCGTGCAGATCTGGGGGCAGAAGCGGTACGCTATGCGCCTGTGGCTGGACCCTATGAAACTGGCCTCGTACGGCTTAACCGTGGGAGACATACGCACTGCGTTGAATCGCCAGAACGTGGAGCTGCCTACTGGTAAAGTAAGCGGAAGCAATACAGAGCTTACCGTTAGAACCTTGGGGAACCTCTCTACTGCAGAACAATTCAACAACCTGATTCTTTCCTCTAAGGGCGAAACCATTACCCGGTTCAGTGACATTGGCCGGGCCGAACTAGGTCCGGAGAATCTGGAAACCAAAATGACGGAATCTGGCAAACCCATGGTGGGGATGGCCATTATCCCGCAGCCGGGCACCAACTACCTGGAGATTGCCGGCAACTTCTATGACCAGTTTGAAAAGCTGAAAACCGAACTGCCCAAAGACCTGCAGCTGGACATTGTGATGGACAACACGGTGTTCATCAAGAAATCTGTGACCGAGGTAGCCGAGACCATCCTGATTGCCCTGGTGCTGGTGATTATCATCATTTACCTGTTCTTCAGGGACTGGGGCATCGCCTTCCGTCCGTTGATTGACATCCCGGTGTCCTTGATCGCCACGTTCTTCATCATGTACCTGTGCGGCTTCTCCATCAATGTTCTGACCCTGCTGGCTATTGTACTGGCTACGGGTCTGGTGGTAGATGACGGGATTGTGGTGACAGAGAACATCTACAAGAAGGTAGAAGAAGGCATGTCTCCCATTGAGGCGGCCATCAAAGGCTCTAATGAGATTTTCATTGCGGTTATCTCCATCTCCATCACGTTGGCGGCCGTGTTCCTGCCGGTCATCTTCCTGGAAGGGTTTGTGGGCAGGCTGTTCAGGGAATTTGGCGTGGTGATCGGCGCAGCCGTATTGATCTCTGCCTTTGTCTCCCTGACGTTGACGCCCATGCTGAACGCCTACCTGATGAAAGGGGGCACCCACAAACGCTCAAAATTCTATGACTGGACAGAGCCCTTCTTCCAGAAAATGAACAGCAGCTACGCTGAATCACTGGGCTCTTTCATGAAGCGGAAGTGGGTGAGTTTCCCCATCATTGCCGTGTGTCTGGGTTTGATTGTGCTGTTTTACACCACCCTGCAGAAAGAAACCGCCCCCTATGATGACCGCAGCATGCTGCGGGTAATCTCTACCGCCCAGGAAGGTGCCTCTTATGAGTACATGGAGCGCTTTATGGAGGAGCTGACCCAGTTGGTGAATGATTCCATCCCTGAAAAACAGGTGAACCTGGTCATCACCTCGCCTGGCTTTGGCGGGGCTGGTTCTGTGAACCGCGGTATGATGCGCCTGGCCCTGAAACCGGCAGAAGAACGGGAGCGTTCCCAGGCCGACGTTGCAGATTACCTCAACAAGCTGGTGAGTCGGTACCCAGAGGCGCGTACCAACGTGACCCAGCAGCCTACCATCTCAGTGAACCGCCGCGGGGGGCAACCCATTCAATACATTATTCAGGCACCCAACTTTGAGAAACTGCAGGAGAAGGTGCCCCAGTTCATGGAGGCGGTCAACAATGACCCTACTTTTACCATGGCAGATGTGGACCTGAAGTTCAACAAGCCTGAGATCAACATCACCATTGACCGCGAGAAAGCGCAAAGCCTGGGCGTGTCAGTGATTGACGTGGCGCAGACGCTGCAGCTGTCTTTGAGCGGCCAGCGTTTCGGGTATTTCCTGATGAACGGGCGCCAGTACCAGGTAATGGGCCAGTTTGACCGCCCAGACCGCAATGACCCCATGGATTTAACGTCCCTGTTCGTGCGGAGCTCTACCGGCCAGTTGATCCAGCTGGACAACCTGGTAAAGATGGAAGAGCGTAGCAGTCCGCCGCAGCTGTACCACAACAACCGCTACCTGTCGGCCACGGTTTCGGCCGGTTTGGCCCCGGGCAAGAGTATTGGCGACGGTATTGCCGCCATGGACCGCATCAGGGACCAGGTACTGGACAAAACCTTCTCTACTGACCTAGGCGGGGAGTCGCGTGACTTTGTGGAGAGCGGGTCTAACACCATGTTCGCCTTCGGGTTGGCCTTGCTGTTGATTTACCTCATTCTGGCGGCGCAGTTTGAAAGCTTTATAGACCCGTTCATCATTATCTTAACGGTACCGATGGCGGTGGCCGGGGCTATGCTGTCACTGTGGCTGTTTGGCCAGACCTGGAACATTTTTAGCCAGATTGGGACCATCATGTTGATTGGCCTGGTAACGAAGAACGGTATTTTGATTGTGGAATTTGCGAACCAGCTCCGCGAAGAGGGCAAACCTAAAATGGAAGCCATTCTGGAAGCCGCTGAAGCCCGTCTCCGGCCCATTCTCATGACCAGTTTGGCCATTGCCCTGGGCGCCTTGCCCATTGCGCTGGCCCTGGGGGCTGCCGCACAGAGCCGCATGGGCATGGGGATTGTGATTGTGGGCGGAACCATCTTCTCCCTCGTCCTGACCCTGTTTGTGATCCCGGCCATCTATGCCATGTGGTCACGGGAGCGTACCCACCACCCAGAGTTTGACCATATTGAAGAGTATGAGAAGGCGGTGGCGCATTAATTTAATTCCTGAATCAATTTTAGAGATGACATACCATAAAAGCAGGCTCCTGGGCCTTCTACTCCTCTCCCTCCTCATTTGCACGGGAAAGGCGCACGCCCAGGAACTTCTTACCTTAGAAGACGCCGTTAGAATTGCCCTGGAACGAAACTATGACATAAAGCTCGCCAGCAATGACGAGCGCATTGCCGAAAACAACGTAAGCCGCGGCAACGCGGGCATGCTGCCAGCGGTTACCGGCACCTTAAACAATACCAACACCCTTCAGAACAACTCCCAGACCCAACAAAACGGAGATGTGCGGGAAGTAAGCTGGGGCCGTGGCTCCAACCTGAATTACGGGGTGGGGCTTACCTGGACTGTCTTTGACGGGTTCAGGATGTTTGCCCGGTATGAGCAGCTCCAGGAACTGGAAAAGCTGGGCGAGGCCAACCTGCAGCAGACGGTGTTGACCCGCGTGGGTGATGTGATCAGCACCTACTACGAGCTGGTGCAGCAGCAACAGCAGTTACGCGCCTATGACACCGCCGTTTCCCTGTCCAGGTTCAGGGTAGAGTTAGCGCAAAACCGGTTCCAGATAGGAAAAGCCGCCCGCCTGGAGGTATTGAATGCCCAGGTTGATTTTAACACTGACACCACCAACCTGTTAAGACAACAGGAGCTGTACCGTAACACCAAGATCAGGCTGAACGAGATCATGGCCCGTGACGTGAACATCAACTTTAGTGTGGCAGACGGCATTACCATAGATGACCAACTCACCCTTGGTCAACTTTCTGCGCAGGTTGAACAGCAGAACCCCGCCCTCAAAGCGGCCGTGCTCAACAGAAGAATAGCCGAACTGGAAGCCAAACAGGTACGGGCGGGCCGTCTGCCCACCCTAGGGGTGACCACCGGGTACAGTTTCTCCCGAAACCGGGCAGCTCTGGGGTTCTCCACGCTTTCCACGGGGAACGGCCTTACTTACGGCGTGAATGCTTCTATCAACCTCTTCAACGGGTTTAACCAGCGCCGGCTGGAGCAGAATGCCAACATTGTGATCAACAGTGCGCAACTGCAACTGGAACAGGTCAACCAAAGCCTGAACGCACAACTGGCCTCTGCTTACCAGACCTACCTCACCAACCTGACCCTGGTGCGCCTGGAGGAAAACAACCAGCGCATTGCCCGCCAAAACCTGGACATTACCATGGAGAAATACCGCCTGGGCAGCATCACCACTATGGAGGTTAGGGATGCGCAGCTGAACTATGTAAACGCTACCGTGCGGTACAGCAACGCGCAATATTTAGCCAAAATAGGCGAAGTTGCCTTAAAGGAAATTGCGGGAACGTTGAACCTGTAGTAGTACTGCCTGTTTGAAGGAAAGCGTTTTGGGGCTGTTTTTCTGAAAACAGCCCCAAAACAGAAAACGGCCGCCTTGCACTTCACTTATTAGCGTCTTGCTATTTCCAATAGAAAACACTAACCTGCTTCCATTGTTTTTGGTTTTTATTACAAGAGAGTAATAGCTGAGGTGGGCATCAGGGTTGCGCAGGCACCCTTAGGCCAACACGCGCCCATCTGGCTCTTCCCGCACCTGTTCCGTAAACCTTGATTGCCTGGATTCTTCTGCGGCAAGAATGTTTTCAATGCCTTTGAGCAGGGCATCTGGATTAAAGGAGATACTGTCAATCCCCTCTTCCACTAAAAAAGAGGCAAATTGGGGGAAGTCACTAGGTGCCTGGCCACAGAGGCCTATTTTGGTGTTCGTTTCCCTGGCGGCCTTAATCACCATTGAAATCATGGCTTTGGGCGCCTCATTGTTTTCGTCAAACAAGTCACTGACAATTGAGGAGTCACGGTCTATGCCCAGGGTGAGTTGGGTCAGGTCATTAGAGCCTATGGAAAAGCCATCAAAGTGTTGGGCAAATTCCCGGGCCAGCAGCACGTTACTGGGTATCTCAGCCATCACGTACACCTCCAGGCCATTGTGCCCCCGCTGCAAACCGTAGTCTGCCATCATCTGCAGTACCTTCTCGCCCTCGGCCACCGTGCGGCAGAACGGGATCATGACCTTCACATTGGTGAGTCCCATGTCATCCCTCACCATTTTCATGGCCCGGCATTCAAGCCCAAACCCTTCACGGTACCGGGAATTGTAATAGCGGGACGCTCCCCTAAAGCCCAGCATAGGGTTTTCCTCCACAGGCTCAAACTCCCTCCCCCCAATCAGGTTGGCATATTCGTTCGTTTTAAAATCGCTCATGCGCACAATCACGTCTTTGGGATAAAAGGCCGCGGCTATGGTGGCTATTGACTGGGCCAGTTTCTCCACAAAATAGTCTTCTTTGTTGCGGTGATGGTGGGTGAGTTGGTCAATGAGGGCTTTGGCGTTCTCATCTTGCAGCTCATGGTACTTTACCAGCGCCATGGGGTGTATCTGAATACTGTCATTGATCACGAACTCAAGCCGCATCAACCCTACCCCATCGTTGGGATAGGCAGCGTATTGAAACGCTTTGTCCGGGTCACCCAAGATGAGCATGGTCTGCGTTTTTGGTTTGGCCAGGTGGCTGAAGTCAAGCTCCTCTTCCTTCCAGGCCAGCTTGCCGGCGTATACCAGCCCATTCTGCCCATCAGCGCAGGAGATGGTGAGCAGCTGCCCATCTTTTAGTACCTCAGTGGCATTTCCTGTGCCCACTACGGCCAGTGCTCCCATTTCACGTGCCACTATGGCGGCGTGGCTGGTTCGGCCTCCTTTGTTGGTGATAATGGCTGATACTTTCTTCAGGATGGGGTCCCAGTCAGGGGTGGTGATGTCGGTGACCAATATCTCGCCAGGCTGGAGTAACGCGGCGTCTTTGGGCGAATCCAGGATTCTGGCCACCCCGCTAATGATGCGTTGCCCAATCCCTTTCCCGCTCACCAGCAAAGGGCCCTTCTCCAGCAGGGTGTAGGTGTGCACTTTCAGGGCGTTCCCTTGTTGGCTGTGAACGGTTTCCGGGCGCGCCTGCACAATGCTGATTTCCCCTGTAACACCGTCTTTGGCCCATTCAATGTCCATGGGTTGGCCGTAATGCTCTTCAATCTTCAGGGCCCAGTTGGCAATCTGGGTAATCTCGGCATTCTCCAGTATATACCTCTCCCGTTGGGCTAAAGGAGTCTCCACGTTCATAATCCGGCGGCCTTCTTGTTCACCAGGGTTTGTATATACCATGGTGTGGGCTTTGCTGCCTAATTTTTTGTTGATGATGGCGTTTTTACCCTCCCGCAGTGTGGGCTTGAACACGCAGAATTCATCTGGGTTCACGGCACCCTGCACAACATTTTCCCCCAGACCCCAGCTGCCGGTTACCAGTACCACCTTCTCAAAACCAGATTCAGGGTCTATGGTGAAACAAACCCCCGCACTGGCGAGGTCCGAGCGCACCATTTTCTGAATTCCTACGGAGAGGTACACCTTTAGGTGTTCAAACCCGTGGTCATGCCGGTACTTGATGGCCCGGTCTGTAAAGAGGGAGGCGTAACACTGCAGGCAGGCAGCCAGAACATCTGCCTCCCCAGACACGTTCAGGTAAGATTCATGTTGGCCCGCAAAACTGGCACTTGGCAGATCCTCTGCCGTGGCGCTACTCCTGACAGCCACCTGTATGGGCAGGTCATATTGGGCGCACAATTTCCCGTAAGAAACCTTAATGGCCTGGACAACCTCTTCAGGAAGGTGGCTTTGTAGAAGTAAGGTGCGAATCTGGTGCCCAATGGCAGGCAGGTTAGAAAACTCCTGTGTATCCAGGTCCTTTAACAGCCCCTCAATCTCCGGGATAAGCCCATTCTCCTCTAAAAATAGCTGGTACGCCCAAGCTGTTGTCGCAAAACCGTCCGGAATGTTGATCTGGAGGCTAGACAGGTGATGGAACATTTCACCCAATGAGGCATTTTCCCGCCCACCACTGGCAGGTGCTGCAGGTTGATTTCAGAGAATGGAAGAGTGTACGTTTTCATGATACATTATTTTGGAGAAGTATAGGCAGTAAAACAGGTCACTCAGCAAAGGCGGCTTTCTTAAGAAGCGCTACCGCCCCTACGTTCTCCAGGGGCACGGCGTGGTTTTGCTGAAAGGAAAACAGCAGGGCAGGGAGAGGTATCTGAGAGCACTGCCGCAGAGGGGTAAGGGAGGGATTAACGCCTGAAATGCACCAGCAGCATGGGCAAATAGGTATGGCAGGCCATTTCCTGGGTGTAGTTTCCTGGCAAAAGGTGCTGCCAGAAACTTCTTGGGTGAAAGCCCAGTACCAGCATGTTGGCATGGTGGTCACGGCAGAACCGGCTGATTCCTTCTTCTACCTGGGCTTCCTCCACTACATGGAGTGAGGCGTTATGGTATGCCAAGCGTTCCCGAATTGCCTCTAACGCACTTTGCGCCTGTTCCCTTTTTTCTGGGGAATCTTTTGTCAAAATGTGCAGGAACATGATTTCCGCCCCAAACAGACCGGCAATTCTGGAGACAAAAGAAACATCACCAAAGGGCTCTCCGGTTAAATCAGTGGCAAACACTATTTTACGGACCGGTTGGAAGGCCGCTTTCACCGGAATGATGAGTACCGGGCAAGCGGCTTCTTTTATTACGTGGGCCGCAAGTGAGTGCTGTACAATTTCCTCCAGGCCCTCTGCCTCTTCATGGCCCATGACAATCAGGTCAGCCCACAATTGCCGGGCGGTTTCCGGAATGGCTTCCCGGGTAACCCCATGGCTCAATTTGATCTGGAAGGGCACCGCCTCCCCCTGTTCTTCGTCTTCAAACACCTTCTTAAGTGACTCCAGCTTGCCCTGCACTGACCGCTCTACCTGCTCGTCTCTCAAGGGCACAGAAGAGGCGCCTGCGTCCAGAGTGGTTTCCAGCACGCTTGGCTCATACAGGTTATAGTAAAGCACTATTTGCGCCTTCATGCGCTGGGCAAGTTCATTGGCATACCTGACCGCATTTACTCCGGCGTCAGAAAAATCAACGGGGCATAAGATAGTTTCCATGATTGCTTTCTTTGATAGGAAATGTGATGCACAAATAAACCAAGGCCTTCTGGTAGCACCTATGATGGGCATCATGCCAAGACATGATCTACATCAGATTTAAAGGTGCAACTGGTTAAGGGCATGTTTAGAGCTTGTTTACATTTTGATTTTGCAAGTGAAAACGGGGAGCGCAAGGTTCTTCTATAGCGTTTTTTGAGCAGCATAGTAGCGCTATGGTGCGACAAAAAGGCGAAGTCAGGTTCTTTAGATACCCGTCTCCAGCGCAAAAGACAAACTTAAACCTGCTCTAAGAACCACCAGAGGCTAACAGCCTTTTACTCAATATAATAAACCCTGTCATTTTACTCTTACCCAGGAGCATATCAAAAACTAAAAAGAATCCCCATTGAACCTGTTGAGAGGTATCAAAGCCGACCACATTTGGCTGGATGGCCTACTGCTGGTGGCAACCCCGGCCCAGTGCATACCACAGGCTCTGGTCATCTGAAAGTTAGGCCAAGGCCGAAGGCACCTTTGAGAAACAGAAAGAATCCCTGTTGCAGCAAATGTCGTTTTCGGCCTGTTTTCCTGAAAACAGCGAAAATGACATTTACTGGCTTACCTACTCTTTACCAGCCACTTACGCTGCACTGCTGTCTACAGTTGGGTTCCAAAACACGCGTGCGGAAATTATTAATCCGGAAGAGCAAATGGTGGCAGAAGGGTGGGGAAGGCAAGGTTTACATTCGGCGAAAGGAAAACGAGCACATCTGGGTGCAAGCGGACGCTGGCGCCATGAAAGGCCCAAGAAGGGCTTCAGAAAAATGCCGCTAAACCTGGCATTAGCAGCAACGCAGGGCTATGGCCGCCGCCTGTACTATGCGGCAGGCAAGGCTCTACAAACAAAAGTGCGTTTTCGGCCTGTT
>NZ_LRMM01000057.1 GCF_001647275.1 Rufibacter ruber
TCAGGATGATTCATTGCTAAATCAGCCAAAACTTTACGGTTCAGGTTGATGTTTGCTTTTTTCAGACCGCCCATCAACTGGGAGTAAGAAAGGCCGTTTTATACGGGCAGCAGCGTTTGATACGTTGGCGAAAACAGATATTAGTGCGGGGGAACAACCTTACCCGGCAGCCTTTGCCTGCCAGTTTCAAAAAATCTAACCAGCTTCATCATCAAGAAACATATTTCATTTTTACTCTTGAGTGATGAATAGGTCACTTAACTATCAACGAAATCAAACTCCCTGTTGGTCTTCTGTAGTCAGATAAATAAACTTGCTGCTGCAGTGGCTCCCAGGCACTGATTCCTCCCCACTGAATTATTTAGATTACTTAGTTTGCTGAACCCTGGTAAAATAATGACAGGATCAGCAGACGGCTTCTCCCTCTCAGAAGCCATCTGCTGATGTACCTGTCACTACTGAACCACTAGCATCTTACGAACGCTTCTGCCGCCGTCTGTGATCAGATGGTAATAGTAAATACCACCTGGTAAAGAGGTTCTAAAGAGAATAGCATGTGATCCAGTTTGCTTTATTCCCTCAGAGACCGTGGCTACTTTTTTACCCATAGCGTCAAACACCTCTAAAGAAACCCGCGTTGCCCGCTTTACCTCATAAGGAATGGTGGTAGCGCCTGTGAACGGGTTAGGGTAATTTTGCTCCAGCTTAGACACTTTGTTCTCTGTCTCATAAGCAGACCCGGTAACGTTGTACTCAACAGGCTCTGGCATCCAGTCAAAGCTGTAACTGGGGTGGGTTGCCCTGGCAAAAATTTTGGCTACCGTATGGTCTGCGGCCTCTGTTGCCGTCAGCAACCTTGAGATACTGCTTCTGGCGTTGGTGGCCGCTCCCTGTCCCGTGTTGTTGTACTCGCCGTACAAGGCGGGAGTGGTGTTCCAGGTGCTCCAACCTGCCGGGTTCAACGTGGCTGGCAAGACTGAGTTCATGAAAACTGTACGGGGAGCGGCTTGCCATGGTCTACCCAGGAAGAAGCTGGTAATGGCGTTCCCGTCAAACCCTACGGCAGACGCTTCTACGGTACTGTTCAAGAACACAAAGCCGTGTTTGGTATTAGCTTCTGTAGAGGCAGCCGTCAGCATTCCGCCATTGCGGTTTACCCTGATGGTACAGTGGTCAAACACCACAACCTGACGTCCAAAAATAAAATCAACTGAGCCTTCCAAGAGACAGTCTTTCATGTACACTCGCCCCACTACTCTACCGCCCCATGCGTAATAGGTATCCTGGTAGCCCAAAATACGGCAGTTGTAGAAAGCCTGGCGGTCACCGTTGGTTCTCAGCGCCACCGCCTGCTGGTTTCCTACAGATCCGTCATTCTTAACTGTGTTTTGGAAGGTGATGTTCACGGCTGTAAAGTCATCTGCCTCTATAGCCACACTGTAGGAATTAGCAGTGCCTAAATTGTTTTTACCGGCATAGTCATCATACGTGAGGATAGCAGTAGCAGGGTTTTCACCGCGTAGTACTACGTTCACCTTTTCCCTCTGCAGAATCACCTTTTCATAGTAGGTGCCAGGCTTCACTAAGATAGTATACTTGCCTGTGTAGAAATTAGGCACCGCATCAAACGCCGCCTGAACAGTAGTGTAATCACCGGTGCCGTCTTTGGCCACCACCTTGGTTACATTTGCTGCCTGGGCCTGGGTGGTGAATGTTACTTCATTGCCGTAGCCGGTACCCTGGCTGTTGGTGGCAAATGCCCGCACATGGTAGGTAGTGTTAGGAGTCAAGTTAAAGAGGAGGCTGTTAAAGCTTCCTAAACCATTCCCTCCCTCTGCTTTCGCATCTGCGGTGGTGGGATTACCGGTGGTATTCCAGACAACCCCGCGGGAAGTTACTTCTGCTCCACCCCATGCCGTTACATTGCCCCCAATCTCAGCGGTTTTAGCAAGCACGTTGGTCGCAGCAGAGGTAGTCACGGTAGGCACCACCATTTCTGCCAGTGTGGTGAAACTCACCTGTACCCCATAGGCGGTTCCGGCGGCGTTGGTGGCGTAGGCCCTCACATAGTATTTTGTGTTGGGGCTGAGGCTGGTCATCTCACTGCTGAAGGCGCCTGAACCAGTGCCATTTTGAGTTTTATTCCCATCTACGGTAGGGTTCTCGCTGGTTCCCCACACCACACCCCTTGCCGTAACAGCCGAGCCGCCGTCTGTGGAGATGTTTCCGCCGCTGGTGGCAGAGGTGGTAGAAATTCTGCTCACCTGGGCTACGGTTGAAACAACTGCCGGATCAACGGTCACGCCAATGGCCGATCCCGTGATGGTGAATTTGTGCACCGCCACCAGTTTGGCCCAACCTTCTGCCATGGTGTTGTGCGGATAGATGCGCACGTAGAACGTTTCATCTGAATTTACCGTGGCATTGAGATCAACCGAGATGGGCTCAACTTTATTTCCTACCAGCGCCCTGTCTGCCACCAGCAAGGTACGCTGGGCAAATGACGGGTCTTTGGAATAATAGATAGCAGCCTTCAGGTTAGAGGAATACCACCCGCCCAAAGCAAGAGACACATTGGTAACGTGAAAGGAAGCCCCGGTTTTAGGTTTCACCGCATATTGAAAATACAAGGACTCCACCGGATTCGGTTCTGCCTGCCAATCCTGTGAAACTGTCTGCACGGCCATTACATTAACATTCGCATTGGTATCAGTGATAGGCAGATCGGTTTGGCCATAATATTTCATGGCAGGGCTGTAAGTGGGAGCCTGCCCTATCAGTGCGCCCGTCACCGAGAAGGTCTGGTCACTTGCCCACACAATCTGGGAAGGAACGGCCATTGCTTCGGTTTCACCAGAGATGGTCACATCCTGCAGGGTAATATACTTACCTGTTGAAGCAACATTATACCAAGGATAGAACCGCAGGTACAAACTATCCCCCTCTGCTACGCCTGCCGACAAGTTGACCGATACCGGCTGAAGCTCAGAATTAGAGACCACGTAATCAGCGGCCCCGCTCCCACCCACTATCTCGGTGGCCGTCTTGAAGGAGCGATCAGTTGAGTAAAAAACCCTTGCACGCATACCATTCCCACTGTGAGAGGCGATTTTATAAGAAATAGACTTCACAGTGAGCTTGTTGTTTGCGGTGGCTGCCACAGAGAACTGCATGTAGGTGCCGGCAATGGTGTCCGTCTGTCCGGCAGGCCAGCTGTTGCCTAGTATGCGTGCCCGCTGGCTTGTGTTGATGCCGGTATAGCCGTTCAAATCCATATTCTTTAGCTGCTGCTTTGAAGCTGCCATTTGCCCAGCGGTGGCCACGGCCCCACCTGTTCCGCCTGTACTTGGGTTTGTCAACGCCCAAGTAGCAGAGGCCTGATTCATAGGCCCTGCAGGTATCTGGTGAAAGGTGGCCGTGATGGCTTTTGCCGAATTCATAGTTAGGGTTAACGGGTTGGTCATACCCGTGGCAGCTCCGCTCCAGCCGCTGAACTGCCAGCCTGCCGCGGCGGTAGCCGTTAGCGTGACCATTTCCCCCTCTGAGTAGGTTCCACTATTGGGATTCACAAGGCCTTGCCCCACCGTAGTCACGGTTAACGCATATGTGGTGGCGGGTACCTGTGTGAACGTAGCCGTGACAGCCTTATCTGCACTCATGGTAACCGTCAACGGATTTGCAGTACCCGTAGCGTCACCACTCCAGCCGCTGAACTGCCAGCCTGCCGCGGCGGTAGCCGTCAAGATAACTTCTTCCCCCTGGTTGAACGATCCGCCGTTAGGAGAAACAGCCCCCTGACCAACAGTAGAAACTGTTAAAGTATGCCTGGTCGCTTGTATTTGGGTAAACGTAGCTGTAATGGCCTTGTTCGCATTCATGGTGACTGTGAGAGGATTAGTACTCCCTGTAGCATCTCCGCTCCAGCCGCTGAACTGCCAGCCTGCTTCTGCAGTTGCCGTTAAGGTGACTTGCTCATCTTTGGCAAATGTGCCGGTGGAAGGTGATACCGCCCCTTGCCCCTGAGTAGTCACGGCCAGGCTATAGATAGTGGATGCCCCTGCTGCTTCCGTAGTGCCTGAGATAACTACATCTTTCAGGTTAAGGTATTTTCCTGTGAGGCTACTGGTTTGGTTGTGTAGCCATGGATACACTCTCACATAAAAAGTTTTCCCATTGGCCACCCGGCTGTTCAATTGGGCAGAGACAGCATACATGGAGCCGTTCGTCAACAGATCATTGGTGCCGGCTGAATATGGAATTTGGGTAGGGTTCCTGAAGGAAGGTTCTGTGGAATAATAAATAGTAGCCTTCAGGTTACTACCGCCACTGCCGCCAATCTTAAGAGAGACGGTGTTTACAGTTAGATCATAACCCTCTTTGGGGGTTACAGAGAACTCTACATAGACATTGCTGATGGTATCTGTCTGACTGGCGGGCCAGCCAATGTTATTCATATAACTGAGACGCTGGCTACTTTCAGTTCCCGTGTACCCATTGATAGTTAAGATACTTAACTTTTCATCAGGGGCATTGATTTGTCCTGTAGCAGTGGCGGTAAGTCCAGTACCCGGAGTGGTGC
Organism: Rufibacter ruber; assembly: GCF_001647275.1. Classification (GTDB taxonomy): domain Bacteria; phylum Bacteroidota; class Bacteroidia; order Cytophagales; family Hymenobacteraceae; genus Nibribacter; species Nibribacter ruber_C. The sequence goes on from NZ_LRMM01000057.1 coordinate 4,580, forward strand.
CGGAGGGATTGGAAAGCGCCCATGCAGCCGTTGCCGTCTGCGCGAACACCTGTGTAGAAAAAAAGCAAAGCAGCCATGCCAAGCCAAGTAAGAAGTAGATTTTCTTCATAGGGTAAGGATTATATAAAACTAAATGGAATTACTACTGCACGTGCCCAAGGCACTTTCACTACCTCCTGCTGTTTTACAACCGCAGGGTATATGGTACTTTCCTGATTTATTAGCTTAATATTCTCCTGCTCAACCCGCACCAGCCCTTCTCTTGTACCCCTTCTTTTAGAAGCTACCTCTTTTCATGAGCAATCGATTGCACAAACTTGAACTAAAAAAAGGCACTCATTTGCCTCCCTTTTTCTACCCCAGCACCGCCTGCCCCTCCTTAATATTTAAATATCATCAATTATCTTTTAATAATCAAGGTAAAAATACCTTTTTATCATTAAAATAGCTTTAAAATAGTTTTATTGCAATTTTTAACTCAGTCAAAAGGGCGATCTGGAGATGGATTTGCCGTGTTCACAGGTCTGTTTTTGACTTGATTTTTCAAAAACAGGCCAAAAACAAACCTGTGAAATAATTTCTGCACTTACCCAAATGACTGTGGCTAATAGCATATTTCCCACAGAACCAACTTCCCCAGCTTTGTGCCCTTAAAGAAACAGAGGGACGGTGTTATTTCTTTGCCAGGCTTTTCATTCCCTCAAACACCAGCCGGGCTACTTCTTTGGCTCCTTCGGGCTGGAAGTGGGTGTTGTCTTTCTGGCCGTCTGGGTAGTTTTTGTATTTGCCCGCCGGCAGGTTCATAAAATAGTGTTCGGTCACATATACTTGGCCTTTGGCCGAGAAAGAATCAATGGACAGCTGCTGCAGGTCAATCAAGGGTACGTTCAACTCCCTGGCCACGTCTTTCACCGCCTGCGGATATTCCCCGTGCACGTTCCCAATTTTACCGTCTTTCCAGGGGTAGTTGCGGGTTACGGGCGTGAGCAGGATTGGATACGCGCCTTTCTGCCTGGTTTGGTTCACGTACAGCCGAAGGTACTCTTTGTAGCCCTGCACGTTCACGTAGCGCTCCGGCTTGTTCTCTGCCGCATCATTGTGCCCGAACTGAATCATCACCACGTCATTTTTCTTCAGCTCCTGGTAAACCGCTGCCCAGCGGCCTTCCTCAAAAAACGTACGGGTGCTTCTTCCGCCGCGGGCTTTGTCAAGCAAGAGAACGCTGTCTGCTTTGATGAGGTTCTTCACTTTAGAAAGGCTGTCTGCCCGCAGATATGGCTGAAACACCTGCCCCCACCCCATCACCGGATAGCGTTTGTTCATGTAGTCTTCGCCGTCATAGTCAGAGTAGTCTGCCACCGTAGAGTCGCCAATAAGATACACCCGCGCCACTTTCTTTTTGAAAGGGGCGAAGGCCATAACCATCAGGAGCAGCACTACCGCAGGAACAAGTCTTTTTTTCATTGGGTAAGGGGAAATAGGGAGAGAATCACCGTTTCTGTTTTGGAGCTGTTTTAGCCAAAACAGCTCAAAACAGAAACGGCTTTTAGGTGAAGGTTGCTTCTGAAAAACTACCAGAAGGCTCCCAGACGCAGTGGCTACGCCGGCGGCCCTAAAGATTATTGCACTGAAACCGCGGCTTTCTTCAAGTCTTTCCCCTGTGAGATTTGGGTGGCGGAATTCTTAAAATCCTTGTTCTGCAGCTTCACATTCTGCGTCAATGGCCCCAATATTTTCACGGCTGGCTCTTGGCTGTCTTTGTACGTAAGCCCCTGCACGTTCACGTTTTTGCTGTTGTAGATGGTCAGCGCCGGGCCTTTGTCAGTCAGCACCTTCACGTTTTTCAGCGTAATACCGGTGGCATCAACCGCCGTGATGCCTTTTTTGGCTTTCAGGAAAGCATTTTCAATAGACACGTTCTGCAAATTCATCTCGGGCAGTCCTTGCAAGGCCACCGCCTCATCTGCGCCAGACACAGTGATGTCCCGCATCCAGATATTTTTGAACGAAGGGGTTTCCTCCGTCACCGGCACCTGTTTCTCTACGCGGGCCTCAGTGCTGGCTTTCTGGTCTTCCTCCAAAACCGGGGAGTTGCCGCCATAGAACAGGTTGAAGCTGATGGCTTGGGTGGGAATGTTGATCATGTCAATGTTGGAGATCCAGATGTTCTCCACCACGCCGCCGCGGCCGCGCGTACTCTTGAAGCGCAGGCCAATGTCAGTGCCCATGAACGTGCAGTTAGACACGTGAATGTTTTTCACGCCACCCGACATTTCACTGCCCACCACAAAACCGCCGTGGCCGTGGTACACCACGTTGTTTTTCACAATGGCGTTTTCAGTGGGAATTCCTCTGTCACGGCCGTCTTTGTCTTTGCCAGATTTGAAGCAGATGGCGTCATCGCCCACGTCAAAGGTATTGTTGTACACCAGCGAGTTTTTGCAGGACTCCAGGTCCAGGCCGTCGCCGTTCTGGGAATACCACGGGTTGCGCACGTTCAGGTTGCGCAGGATCACGTTCTGGCACATGAGCGGGTGCAGGTTCCAGGCCGGTGAATTCTGGAACGTAGGGCCATCCAGCAGCACCCGGTTGCAGTTCACCAGACTCAACAACACCGGACGCAGGTAGTCTTTCACCGCCTCAAACTCTTCTTTGGTTTTAAAGTTGGGCACGTTGAAATTGTCTTTCCCATCCCCTTTCTTAGACTTCTCAGAAGGATACCAGGTCTTCCCGTCTTCGCTCAAAACTCCAGTTTTAGTAAGGTTCTTCCACTGGGCATCGGTCATTTTGCTTTTCTTCACGGGGCGCCACGCATCCCCGTTGCCGTCAAAGGTGCCGGAGCCCGTGATGGCCACGTTTTCCAGATTATTACCGGAGATGGGCGACTGGCAGCGGTAGGTGTTCAAGCCTTCAAAGCTGGTCTTGATCAACGGGTAATCCTCAAAGTCACGGCTGAAGATGACCATGGAGCCCGCCTCGGCGTGCAGGTTGATGTTGCTTTTCAGCACAATGGGCCCCGTGTACCACAGCCCCCTGGGGATCACCACTGTTCCGCCCCCTTTGGCGGCCACCTCGGCAATGGCTTTTTCAAACGCCAGGGTATTCTTGGTGATGCCGTCGCCCACGGCGCCGAACTGGGTAATGCTTACCTTGTAGGCCGGGAAGCTGGTTTCCTGCACCCTTGGCATGTTGAACTCAATGCCCTGGTAAACTTGCTCCAAGGTGAGAGCGTCTTTCCCAACGCCTGCGCTGCCGCCGGTGGTTTGGGAAGCAGCGGCGGCGGCGGGCGTTGCCACCCCGGTTGGCTGCCGCTGGCACGAAAACTGAACTAAACCGGCCATGCCTATTGCCAGTAGTACTCGGTTCTTCATCAAATTCCTCATATCTGTTTTACTCGTCAATTACTAAACTTACTTTTTCTGTTTTTAGCCTGTTTTCTGAAAAACAGCCCGAAAACGCACTCACTCAAGGTGTGATCCTGAACCAGTCATAGTCGGCGAAGCCGGAGTCATTGGTTTTGTCTTCCCGCGTAGCGAAGATGCCCACTTTTGCCCCAATCCAGCGGCCGGGCACGGCGGTAAAGACCTCTCCCGCCTGCTTGAAATTCTGCCAGTCTTCACTGTAGCTGAACTGGCACTTGGCGCCCGCAGTTACCTTTACCCTCAACTGCACCTCGTTGCCGCTCAATTTGCCAAGAATCTGCTCTTTCTCAGGAGTACCCTTGTGCGATTTCAGGGCAGAGGCATACGTCAGGTACAGCCCGTCTTTTTTGCTTACAATGGAGAGGTGGGCATAGTCTTCGCCCATGACTACCAAACCGGTGCGCTCCTTCTCCAGCTTTGGGTTTGGCGTAAATTTCACTTTGGTGGTGGCGGTAAAACTCTGCGCCGGAAACTTCTGCAGGAGCAGGTTGGGCACATCCCAGAGGTTCTTGCCGCCTTCGGGTAGCTGGTGGGTGTACAGCCGTAATACGCCGCGGTTGGTGGTGAAAGCCCAGGTGGACTTGGGGTTGGCGTGCCACTGCCACTGCAGGCCCAACGTTGAGTCATTGAACTCATCTGATTCCTTCGGGGTCACCACCGGATAGGTCTTGCCTACGTTTGGCTTTTGGTAGACCATCACGGGCTGACCTTTGCCGTCGCCGTCTGGGTCTTCGCCAATCACCGGCCAGTTGTTCACCCACTTCATGGGTTGCAGGTGCACCACGCGGCCATAGGCCTCCTTGTCCTGGAAGTGCAGGAACCAGTCTTCGCCGGAAGGCGTGTCAACCCATGCGCCCTGGTGCGGGCCGTTAACGGTGGTTTTGCCCTGATCCATCACAATCCTCTCCTCATAGGGGCCGTACACGTTCTTAGAGCGAAGTACCAGCTGCCAACCCGTGGCCACCCCGCCCGCCGGCGCGAAGATGTAGTAATACCCGTTCCGCTTGTAGAACTTGGGGCCTTCCACGGTAGGGTGGTTCTCATGCCCGTCAAACACCAGCACGCCCTCGTCCAGAACCTTGGTACCCTCAGGGTTCATCCTGTTCACGGTGAGAATGCTCTTGATGCCCGCCCGGCTTCCGGCCCAGCCGTGCACCAGGTAGGCCTTGCCGTCTTCATCCCAGAACGGGCAGGAGTCAATCAGGCCTTTGCCCGCTTTTACCAGCACGGGTTCCTCCCACTTACCCTCGGGGTCTTTGGTCTTCACCATGTAGATGCCAAAGTCAGGATCTCCCCAGTAGATGTAGAATTCATCGTTGTGGTGCCGGATGGAGGGCGCCCATACGCCGTTGCCGTGCTGCGGTTGGGAGAAGTGCTCAAACGGCGGTTGGCGTTCTAGCGCATAGCCAATGATCTTCCAGTTCACCAGGTCCCTGGAGTGCAGGATCTGCAGCCCCGGAATGGCATTGAAGCTGGAGGAGGTCATGTAGTAGTCATCTCCTACCCGGCAAACGTCAGGGTCTGAGTAGTCGGCGTCAATTACCGGGTTCTGGTAGGTGCCGTTGCCTTTGTCTGCCACCCACACTTTTGAAACTTCGCCGGTGGGCGCAGCCGCTGAGGCAGGTGGACGGGTAGAGGGTTTCTCTGCCTGACAGGCCATCAGTAAGAGCAATCCGGCGGTGTAGTACTTTATACGCATGTCACTTGGTTCACTTGGTACTGCTAAAGAGTGCGGGTCTGGTCTTCCGCCAAAGGCGGGAACCAACCGGCCTTCCCGTCAACTTTCTGTTTTTGGCCTGTTTTTGTAAAAACGGCTCCAAAACACACTTATTCCTTTACAAGGGCTACACGCCTCACCACCACATCATTACCTACCTGCAGCGAAACCAGGTAAAGACCGGAGCCCATTGAGCCGCCGTGGCTGTCTTTCCCGTTCCATTCCACCTGGTGGGTTCCCGGGGTAACCGTTCCCTGGAAAACTGTGGCGACCACCTTGCCGGTTAAATCAAGTACCCTCACCAGTGCCTGGGCCTTTTGGGCGGCGGTGAACACCAGGGTGGTGGAGACCGTGAAAGGGTTGGGATACAGACGGGTGGCAATAACCGCCTTTTCCTCTGCAGAGGAGGTGAGAGTTGCTGCCGGTACCAGGCTGTTCAGGTAATCTTCCAGGTTGGTGTAGCCGTTGCTGTTGCGGTCCCCGTTTCGGTCTGAAGCATCATTTGGGTTTAGGCCGTTCTGATTTTCCCAGGCATCTGGCATGCCGTCTTTGTCAGTGTCTGCGGGCGCCGGCAGTGACTCTAAGGTTGGCCAACCACCCACGGTGCCCTGGGTATCTATAATCCCCTTGCTGGCACCATAGGCTCCCCCATACGTAGCAGTACCGGTACGCACCTCATTGATGATCCTGGTGTCAACCGCATCCCGCTTCAGGCTAGCCCCGGCCCCGGCCAAAACTGCCTCATACGCCTCAAGGGCGGTATGGGTCGTTTCCATGTGGTAATCAATGGGCGCCTGCAGCCGCACGCTGGTTCTTTGGGCCGTGGTAATATTTGCGTCATAGTCTACGCCACCGGCCCAGTTGTCGGCGGTGACGGTGGCGTTGCCGTGCACGTAGTTGCCGTTGATGTAGAAGGTGCCATAGCCTGCCCCGAACTGGGGATCTGACTCATAGGAGACCTGCACAATGCGTTTACTTTTACTGCTTGGGGTAGCCGGACCAGGTTTATAATAATTATTGACCATGTTGTATTTACCGTTCTCGCCGCCGTAGGCACTGTTATCGCCCCAGTTGTAGAGCACATTGTTCCTGAAATCAACATGCTCATTGGGATAGGTACCTCCGTTGATCCCAGACCGCCCGCCGCCGTTGAAACGGGGATTACGGCTGGTATGGTGGGCTAACAGGTTATGGTGGAACGTAGCCTGATCGCCGCCCCAAATGCCGCCATAGCCATGGTTGCCCTTGTTATGGACAGATTTGTACAGGCTTTCGCTCAAGAGACACCACTGCATGGTGAAATTCCTGTTCAGGTAAAAACTGGCCGTCTCATCTACTGACCAGCTCATGGTGCAGTGGTCAATAATTATATTCTGCTTGTTCCTGCCCCAGATGGCGTCATTCTCTACCTGCGCCTCATCTCCCAGCCTGAACCGCATGTACCGGATGATCACGTTGTCTGCGTCTACCGTCACAGTTTGGTTGCTGATGCAGATGCCGTCACCGGGTGCGGTCTGGCCCGCAATGGTGAGGTTTCCGTTTTTAATAGGCAGGGCCGAAAGCAATTTGATAGTGCCGCTCACCCGGAAGACAATGGTTCTGGCGCCCGTTGCATTGACCGCCGCCCTAAAGCTGCCGGTGCCGGAGTCATTCAGGTTGGTGACCTCAATCACCGTGCCGCCCCTGCCCCCGGTGGTAAAACGCCCAAACCCTTCGGCCCCCGGAAAAGCCAGCTGCTGCGCAAAACCGACAGAGGTTTCAAGGGCCAACAGCACGAGTAGTGCCATGATATGTGGTAGTTTTTTTCTCATATTTCCTGTTGGTCTTAATTGGTCTTTTATCAGTTTGCTTCTTTCCGTTTTTGGCTCGTTTCTAGAAAATCAGGCCATAAACGGAAAGACACTGCTCTTCCTTTGTTCTTCTCTGCTCTTTCGGATTTATCAATCCGAAAGTCCTCTGTCGTCTATCCCTGTTTTCCAGGTCTTGCCTCAACGGGGGATTAGAAATCCCCGACAGTGTGGTTCGGGATTTGAAATCCCGAACAGCTGATCAGCTGATCAGCGTTTATAGCCGAGAATCAAGCGGTATTTTCATTATAGCCCCGGCTTTTGCTACTTTTCCCGCTTCGTCCTTCCCTACCCCCTCCAAAGGGGGACGGAATGCGTGTTACTTTTTTCCGTTTTTGCCTGTTTTCATAAAAACAGGCCAAAAACGGAAAGTCATTACTTTCCCGCCTGCGGGGTTTGCTTAGTTGCCAATGGGTCCCAGTCTCCGAAGATTTTTTCCAGGGTATATTCCTGCGCTTCTTCTGCCGTCAGCTGTTTAGACCAGCTTACCCGTTGCTTTGGGGCTGCCCCTGGTCCGGTAGAGCCAAACTCAGCATAAAAAGTGGACTTCTCAGCGTCTGGTTTGCTCCAGTTATGCCAGCCTTCGGGTTTGATGTGCTTGCCCAGGTAGCTGTTGAGGAATACCGTCTTGGCAAACGGCCGCCAGGGCCGGCCCAGATAATAAGAATTCTCAGGGGCATCGCCGGTAAGGCGGCAGTTGAGGAAGACAAAGCCATACGGCGTGCCTTCTAAGGTAGAGGCCGCCGTCACAAAACTCCCGCCTTTCTTGCTGTAGATCTCACACCCCTCAAACACCGCCGTTGACCACCCGAAGATGAAGTCTGTGGTGCCTTCTATGTAGCAGTTCTTATAGTACTGGCGGCTCTTTTCGCCGTGCGGATACAGGGTGTCCTGAAAACCCAGAAACCGGCAGTTCTTGAACATGACCTTATCCCCGTCTACCCGCACGGCCACCGCCTGCCCCACCGGGCCAGCCGAGTTCTCAAACGTGATGTTCTCAGCCGTAAAATCGTCACCGTACACAAAGAAGCTGGAGGAGCCGGTGGTGCCCATCTCCTCGCCAAAGCGGTTTTTCTTAGCGGCATAGTCATCATGGGTGAGAACGGTTTTCTGCACGTCCTGCCCCACCAGTTTCACATTGGTTTTGGTGGAAGGCAAGGTAAGTTTCTCCTTGTACACCCCGTTTTTGATATAGATGGTGGTCTGGTTCTTCCGGAAATCAGGTACAGCGTTGATGGCCTCCTGCACCGTTTTGAACTGCCCGCTGCCGTCTTTGGCCACTACAAAGTCATACCGTTGGGCATACGCCGGTTCCAGCAGAATCAGGGACAGCAGGAACAGTAGAATAACTTTTCTAACTCCCATGGGCTCTATTTATTTGATGCCTGTGCCCTACCCATTTCCTCAAATTCCAGGGAAGCCATGATGAACGGAGAAACGGCTTTGGGGTCATTGTCACGGCGCTCCTCGTTGATGTAGTATTCATAGGTGCCGTCACGGTACGGGTTACCGCCCAGACCGGCCACGGCGCAAACCTGCGTGATGCTGATGGTGCCGTCTGCCTCTTTCCTGATCAGGTTCTCTAAGATGCCGTTGTAGGCTTTCCGCGCCAGCGGAAGATATTTCCCGCTGTCTATGTAGCCTTTTTTGCTGGCCTTCACCAAAAAGTAGGTGAACATGCTAGACGCCGAACCTTCTAAGTAATTTCCCTCTCTGCCGCCTTGGTCTACCACCTGGTACCACAACCCGGTTTTGGGCTCCTGGTACTGGGCCAAGGCGCCCGCCATTTTCTTGGTGATGGCGATGACCTCGTTGCGTTGCGGGTGGTTCTGCGGCAGGAAATCAAGCGCATCTACTAACGCCATGGCGTACCAGCCCATGGCGCGGCCCCACACGTTGGGTGAAAGCCCGGTTTTGGGGTCTGCCCACTTCTGCTCGCGCTTCTCGTCCCAGCCGTGGTAGAACAGGTTCTTCTCCTTCACATAGGTGTACTTGTCTACCAGAATGATCTGTTTGGCCACGTCATCAAACAGCGCAGGCTCATTATACGTGGCGCCGTACTGGGCCAGGAACGGCGAGGCCATGTACAGACCGTCTAGCCACATCTGGTGCGGATAGATTTTCTTGTGCCAGAAACCGCCCTCTGAGGTTCTGGGGTGGGTACGCATCTGGTCGCGCAGTTCATCCAGGGCAAGCTTGTATTTCTGCTGACCCGTCTCCTGGTGCAGGAAAATCAGGAATTTACCCGGGTTCACGCGGTCTATGTTGTAGTCTGTTTTCTTGTAGGTTTTGATCTTGCCCTCCGCCGTGATCATGGTATCTGCGAAGGCCTTGATGTACGTAAAATACTTGCGGTCACCGGTGCGCTTGAACACCCGCTCCAACGCACTGGCGAATAAGCCTTGGGTATAGTCCCACTTGGGCTCGGGCCGGAAGTCAATCATCCAGCCCTCCGGACTGCGCTTCATCTCTGAGTCAGCCATCCAGACAGAATAGGGTTTACCTGCCGGGGACGTTGGTACTTGGGTACTTCCGGTCTGGCCGGAGCGGCAGGCAACAGTTGCTACCAAGAACGCAAGCAGGAGATAGAGGGACGTTTGTTTCATGGTTTGTCAGATAAGCGTAAGCGGTTCTAGCGTTTCATTTTCTGTTTTCGCCGCTTTGTTTGAATAACAGGCCGGAAACAAGGGGTTAGTGTTTGGTTGGGTTCCAGTTGTCTTTGCCGGCCAGGACTTTCTCTGGAGTAAATTTCTTAGCCTCTTTCCGGGTGAGCTGCTTTGACCATGGCACCCGCTGGTCTTTGGCAGCCCCGGGCCCCGATGATTTATATTCGGCGTAAAAGGCGGTTTTCTCAGCTTCAGGTTTCTTCCAGTTGTGCCACCCCTCAGGTCTGATGTGCGCGCCCAGCTCTGAATTCAGGAACACCGTCTGCGCATACGGCCGCCAGGGCCGGCCCAGATAGACCTTAGTGGCCTCTGCTGAGGCCGTGTTGATCTTGCAGTTCAAAAACACAAACCCGTAGGGTTGGTCTTTGGGCGTAGACGCGGCGGTGATGTAGGAGTTCTTTTTGCAGTGGATGGTACAGTTCTCAAACACCGCCGTGGCCGGCCCGAAGATAAAATCTGTGGTGCCTTCTATGTAGCAGTTCACATAGTACTGGCGGCTGTTGTCTACCCCGGCGTACAGCGTGTCCTGGTCGCCAATGATGTTGCAGTTTTTGAACACGCAGCGGTCTGCCTCCACGTGCAGGGCCACCGCCTGCCCTACCGGGCCTGCGTTGTTTTCAAAGGTGATGTTTTCGGCCTGAAACTCATTGCCCTGCACCAGTACCGTGTAAGAGGTAAAGGTGTTGATCTCGCCTTTGCCGGAGTAGTCATTCCAGACTATGCGGGTTTTGTCCCGGTCTTCCCCTTTAAAAGAAATCCTGGTCTTCCAGGAAGGGATCACCAGTTTCTCCCTATACACGCCGTTCCTGATCCTGATCTCGATCCTCTCCTCCGGGAAAGCCGGGATAGCGTCTACCGCCGCCTGAATGGTGGTATGGTCACCGCTTCCGTCTTGCGCCACCACCAGCTGCTTCTGCTGGGCGTGGGCCAGGAAACCGGTCAGGAATAAAATAAGTAAGATCTTCCACTTCATTCTTATGCTCCTACTTTACCAGACTGTTCAAATACACTTCTACGTTGGTATAGAATTTATTCAGGGTCTTGGCCGAGGCATCTGCCGCGCTGCCCGGGTTCAGTTTATGCTGCTGCTCCCAGGCATCTGGCATGCCATCCTGGTCTTTGTCGGCGGGTGCCGGAAGTGATTTCAATTCTGGCCAGCCACCCACATCCTGCTGGGAGTCAATGATGCCGTTTTTATGCTTTCCGTTGGTAGACCTGCCGGCTCTCACCTCCTGCACAATGCGGGCATCTACGGCATCACGTTTCAGGCTGGCACCCGCTTGGCTGAGCACAGCTTCAAAGGCCGCCTGCGGTTCCTGCGTGGGCACGCTCACTACGGTGAACTGTTTTTCGGCTTTAGCCGCCTGAACAGAGTCTTTGTGATCTGGCTGCACGCCGCCACGCCAGTTGTTTTTGGTGACTGCCGGGAAACCGTCTACATAATTGCCCGCCACGTAGAATTTCCCATAAGGGGCAGAGGGGTTCACGATTCTGTCTCTCTTAGACTCCTGCGTGGCCAAACCAGACTTGTAGTAGTTGTTGACCATGTTGTAACGGCCTTTCTCGCCCCCGTAGGTACTGTTATGCCCCCAGTTGTAGACCACGTTGTTGGTAAAATCTACCAGTTCATCTGGCGGGTTGGGCACAGACTTAGAGCCGCTGAACCTGGGGTTTCTGCTGTTGTGGCTGGCCAACAGGTTATGATGGAAAGAGGCTCCCCTGCCCCCCCAGATCCCGCCGTAGCCGTGCTCCCCTTTGGCGTGTACAGAGGCATTCAGACTTTCTGAGATAATGCACCACTGCAGGGTAAAGTTTTTGTTGTAGTAGAACGAAGCGCACTCATCTGTAGCCCAGCTCATGGAGCAGTGGTCAATGATGATGTTGTTCATGCCTTTGTTCGCACCCACCGCATCTGCCTGCTGCGCGGCTTTGTCCCCCATCCGGAAGCGCATGTACCGCACTATCACGTTGTCTGCTTTGATACTGACCGGATAGTTTCTGAGGCAGATCCCATCACCGGGGGCAGACTGGCCGGCAATAGTAAGATCCCCGTTGTTAATATCAAGCGGCGACTCCAGGTCTATGTTACCTGACACCGCAAAGACAATGATACGCGGCCCCTTCTTCCGGACGGCCTCCCGGAGACTGCCGGGCCCGTTGTCGTTCAAATTGGTCACCACCACCACCTGGCCGCCGCGGCCGCCCGTGGCGTACTTGCCAAACCCTTCGGCCCCCGGGAAGGCCAGCGCTTCTTTCTCTTCTGCCGCCGCGGTGGCTGCGGCAGAAGCTGCTTTCTGGGCGCACCCGGTTAAACTGGCAAACTGGAAGGCGAGGCCTAAGAGGGTAAACTTTCTGAGTGCGTTCATACGTTAAAGGTAAGTAGTGAATGGTTTCTACCTTAAGCACTGCGCAGGTGTGCAATCGTTTGCCCTCACCTGCGCAAAAATTCTGTTTTTTGGCTGTTTTCAAAAACAAGGCCAAAAACAGCCAATGATCAAGCAGCAATAGAAATTAATCTTGCTACCTCTACAGGAAACTATTTGCTGATTTTCACCTTCACAGGGTTGGCCAGCTCTTCTGCCAGCTGCGCCAGGTACTGGTGAAACTGCTCTTCTGTCTTGATCCCGTTTTGCTCCAGCTCCCACGCAGCCAGAAAATAATATTGGGCCTGCCCGTTGGTGGGTTTTAACAGCACCACATGGTTCAGCGGGTCTTCAGTGATGGAGAGCAGGTCCTGGGGTTTGAACAGCACGGCTATTCCCACATTGTCTGGGGGAGAGTTTAAGCTTTGCGGCCCATAGGTGGCAATGTAGCCGTATCTTTTGCCCGCCTCCCCTTTAGAGGACACGAATTTAGCGGCTTTGTCTTTGATGAGTCCGGTGCTGATGTTCTGCGGTTGCCCCCGCTCCAGGCGCATCTGATGGTGCGTGGCTCTGGTGCCGGCATGAATACTCAACTGGGAGTGTACATTCAGCTTGAGGCCCGCTACCTGCCAGCCGTAATAGTCAGTGAGGATAGAAGAATAAACAGGTCCGTTTTGCAGGATTCTGGCATAGGTGCTGTCTGTCTTCTCTACCCGTACCGCTTTGCCCTGGTCAAACATGGCTAATGAGCCAACGCCTAAGGCTTTGCCCACCTTCAGGACATCCATGCCCCACGGCTGTAGGTTGTGGTAAGAATCATACCCATCTTGCCCTACCTGCTGGAGCACCATGTTTGCTGTTCTTTTGCCAAACACATCTACCCCGTTTCGCCAATCCAGGTAAAAGCGGTAGCCCACTTTGTCTGACTCCCACCCCGGCCCCTCGTAACGCAGGTAATAAGAATGGTCTGTGAGCTCATCTGGTACGCGCAGGGAGTCTATATTCTGAAAAGTGCCACCCAGGTATTTCCGGTTCTCCCAGCGGCCTCCTACTTTCTTGGAAAGCTCAGCCTGGGTGCGTTTGGGGTAGTTTCTTTTGTTGCTGCCTGTAGGGTTGAAGTGGATGGTCAGCTTACGCGTCTCCCCGGCTTTCATGTTCTCCAGCACCAGCGCAACGCCTTTGTTGAAGTGGTCTTTGCCGTTGTACTGGCTAGGGATTTCTGTTGGGCCGTCCATGACCACAAAGGCCTCTGGGTTAAATTGGGGGTTGTTTTTGCGAAGCTCCTCCCCGTCTACCAATACCAGGCTGCTCTCCCGCCCACGGTTCAAAGGATTGGTTACCTGTATTGTAAATGACTTCGGAAATTCTGAAGAGGCGGCAGGTTGGGTAGTGGCACAGCTGGTGCTAAACAGTAGCAGAAAGGCTGAGACCCCATTTACCCAATTTTTAAAACTTCTATTCATGGTACACTTCTGTTGTAAATAAACTCCAGCATTGCTGCTGTGGTATTTGCCCCATCGCCCATACACCGGCATGACCTGTTTTTGGGCTGTTTTCTCAAATATAGCCTAAAAAAGGGAAGGGAACTGGTTACTGCTTCTGCCCTTGGGTGATGGGTTTAACCAGGCTGTTGATATACACCTCTACATTGTCATAGGCAGTGCTCAGGTTTCTTTCATTGGCATTGGCCTTGGCGGGATCTAACTTATTTGCTCTTTCCCAATCATCTGGCATGCCATCACGGTCAGTGTCTACCGGAGCCGGGGCCGTCTGCAGCGCTGGCCAGCCACCCACATCAGCGTGGCTGTCAATAATTCCGTTGGTACTGCCTTTGGAGCCCGGAAAACTGAAGGTTGTATTTTTCACATTTTCCAGAATTCGCACGTCCACGGCATCTCTTTTCAAAGACGCACCCGCCCATGCTAAAACCCGGGTATAAGCATCCTGGGCACTATGGGTTGCCACGTTCTTATTGATAGAATGGGCAACTGCCAATTTCATGGCATTTTTTTCTGCCTCTGGAACGGTACCGTAACTCTCATGAAACTGATTGAATACGCCATACGCCCAGTTATCAGCAGTGGCTCTGGTGCTTCCTTCAACGTAATTCCCATCAATGAAGAACTTCCCCCAGGTGTCAAACACTTCTGTTCCAACATTCTTGTTTTTGTCAGGAGAGAAGATTCTTTCTTTTTTAGTAGTGGCTGGCCCTGGTTTATAGTAGTTGCTCACAATATTGATATTCATCGCTTCCCCTCCGTAGGCACTATTGGTGGGCCCCCAATTGTAGATGACGTTGTTGCGCACGTCAACCAGATCTGTCAACGCAAATGCTTTGCCAGCCTCTTCTCCAAATCTTGGATTCCGGCTGTCATGGTGGGCAACCAAATTATGGTGAAAAGTAGCCTTCTTTCCTCCCCAGATGCCGGCATACCCGTGTGCCCCTTTGTCATGCACAGAGTTTTTCAGGCTTTCTGCAATAATGCTCCACTGCAGGGTGAAATTCTCGTTGGCGTAGAACGATACACACTCATCTGTGGACCAGCTCATGGAACAATGGTCAATGATAATGTTCTTTCTGAATCGCCCACCTACAGCATCTGCTTCCTGCGCTCCCTCATCACCCATTCTAAACCGCAAAAACCGGATCATCACGTTGTCTGCATTCACAGTAACGGGGAAGCTTTTAAGAGTTATGCCATCACCGGGAGCCGTTTGTCCTGCAATGGTTACGTTCCCGTTGTTGATTGTGAGGTTAGACTGCAGCTCAATGGTACCAGAAACCTTAAATAAGATGATCCTGGCACCAGACAAACTAATGGCTTCCCGTAAACTGCCAGCCCCACTGTCATTCAGGTTGGTCACATACACCACAGCTCCCCCTCTACCTCCCGTCACATCCTTCCCAAAGCCTTCTGCCCCAGGAAAAGCCAAGGGTGCTTCCACCACAGGCGTTGGGGTTTCAGTTGGTGAAATAGGCTCAGGTTCCTCTTTGGGTTCTCCTTTGCAGCAGGTAAAGGAAAGATTAACCATAATACCCAAAAGTGTCAAAAATTTACTGACATTGAGGTGTTTGAATTGCATATGTCAGAAAGAAATTACCAGGTGCAGGAAATGTTCCCCACACCTAGTGCTTATCTTAAATTTATCTCCATCTAGGATCACCAGCCGTTACATTGGTAGGCATTCCGGGGAAGTTGGCATCTTTAATTTTAAAATTCCCATTCTTAGGATCCTGCCACAAAGCCAGAGAGGTACCGCTGTAGGCTTTTATTCCGGGAATTGGAAACGCCCCAGTGGCAGCAAGAACATAGTCAGACGTAGTGTAGCTGTTATTTGCTTCTACTGCAGTACTAGTTCCAACTCTGACCCCCCTTACAGATTGGTTACCCGCTTTCCCTATTCCTAAAATTGTATTATTAATTTTAACACCCTGAGACACATTATTGCTTCCTGTAGTGGAGTAGTCAACCAGGTAGTTGTTCGCTAGTGGAGACTCATTAACTGTTACATTCTCAAATAAAACTGACGTTGAATTGTTTCTGCTTACAACTATCTTCTCAGCCTTATAAATAGTGGTGTTTTTTATTACTATGTTCTGCGCCTGGCTAGTGGCAACATCAACGTTTATTACACCATAGCTACCAAGGCTGTCAACTATACTATTGTTCATAGTAAAATTTGTTATGACAGTAGGAGCAGATTGTAATCTAACTATGCCCCTGAATTTGCCAGCTCTCACATTTTCAAAGGTCATTGTACCAATAGTAGAGGTTTTGTTTATATTAAACACATACTTTGCAGTAGCATCACTCCCTGTCAGTACTACATCTCTGAAAATTATATAATCAATATTACTTCCCTCAGCAATAGCAAAGTTGCTAGTAAAATAAACAGAAGCTAAATTGGGTTCTGTCAAATCTGTGCCACTAGTGATGGTGACAGATTTGTTAAGCAATGTTTCTGCAGAAATATTATACGTTTGACCTCTCTTAAGAATAATTGTACTACCATTAGGTATTTGAGTAATGGTATCTTGTAATACAGATGGTCTACCTGTGATTCCTCTTAGATCAACAATGTTTCCGGAAAGTGGTTCTTTGGTTTGGAAAGTGGTTACACCATTTGATTTAGTTCCTGCAAATATCTCAGCTCTGTAATTTGCACCTGAGGTTAAACCATCTACTATCAAAAAACCAGAGGTAAGATCTGATGGAGAGAGAGTAATTTCTCTTGCCGTTCCGCCTGTTGGCGTTACTACTACCCTGGTGGTATTTGGTCTTGCAATAAAACGAAGCCGTACAGATCTATCTGTAATATCTTCTGATTTCACAGGAACATCAGTAAATAATTGAATACCCCTAATAGAAAACCCGTTACTTGTTAACCATTTAGACTCTGGCGTATCTCCCTTCGCGTTTGTCTTGATACGGGCAAACAACTTCTGTTTAATCGGGATATTATCATCTGTTAGTGTGATGGCCGCAGTATCAGCAACTGCAGAATAGATGACAGGTGTTGCAAATAAAGTATCTGCAGCTACTTCAACCGTGTAAGTAACACTTCCTGGCACAGTATTAGGCGGGGTTTTCCATGTTAGCTTTACAGAAGTTTCACCACTAGAGGAAGCTATTTGTCCTGCAGGCATAAACAAGCGAGAGGGAGTTAATTTTTCCTCCTCTTCATTACAGGAAACCAAGCTTAGCAGGAACAATACTGGATAAAATAACAACAAAAACTTTGAATACTTCTTTTTCATGTCTTTAACTTTTAATAATCAACATCTTGATTAATAGCCATAATCTTGGGTAAGCCTGAAATTAGCGTTCAAAGCACCGGTGGGTATTGGGAAAAGCTCTGACTTATTTGCAGTAAATTGGCTTGCGAATGCTCTATCTGGTCCAGAAATGTGCAGATCTGTAATTGCAGCTCTCCAATTTACTTTCTCATACCCTGACCCCTCTGGAGCAGTAGCAGTTGGTGCAGGTTGGTACATGACCTGATTCACATTTCCAGATATAGGCGCTCCATTTGTTCCTATTCCTGCTAATAATTGAAAGCTGAGGGCCTCTTCATGGGCTGTTACATTTCTTCCTAGCAGTTGATTAGGCTTAAAGAAAACATGTTGTGGAACATTAGCATAACGACCACTGCCTTCTTTCATAGCAAGCATCTTTGCTCTTGTCTCTATAATTGTGGATTCTAATAAATTCCAACGGATTAGATCATATTTACGAATGCCTTCACCTCCAAACTCTAAAAGCCTCTCTTTCACAATCGCTTTAAAAAATACGGGTTTAGTTGTAGGAGTAGTACCCATTCTATTTTCCCATTGATCAAAAAAAGCACGTTTTCTAACTTCTTCAAATGCAGCAATAGCTTCTAAAGTAGGTCCACTCAACTCGTTCTCTGCCTCAGCAAACATCAATAAGACATCTGCATATCTAATAAGTGGCCAGTTAATACCTAGTGTTTGAATTAAACCGTTAAAATTTGTCCAATATTTTCTAAACTTGCCCTCTCTCATTAATAGTGGAGTGGTGAGTGTCTTATTATTATTTGCCTCAACAGCAAAATAAGCTAACGTTACATCTCTTCTAGAATCCCCTATGGAATCAAACTCATAGAAATAAGTAGGAACAGCTTCAATCAATCCATTTGCCTGACCATAATTAGGATTTGCTTGATTAATTCTTGGCCCATTGGCATAACCCAACTTTGTATCAGTCTGTGTACCTCCGCCGTAGGCTCCTACTTCCCAAATCAATTCTCTATTAGCCCCAGCAGATCTTGAGCTGCCATGTAGCGCTCTAAACACATCTTCATAAACTGGACTTAAGCCATTCTCATTCTTCAAAATAATATCACGACATTCTTTTCTAGCAATTGCATAGAAGTCTTGATAATTACTTCTGCGTTCCATCTTTTTTGTATCTCTCCTAAGAGAGTACCCTCCTCTTGCCAAAGCAATTCTTGCTCGTAAAGCCTTAACAGCGGCTTTGCTTACTCTGGTAGACGGCTCACCAGTTTCTGAACGCCAAGGAACTAAATCTGCAGCCTGAGCCAAATCAGCCAATAACTGATCATATATTTCATCCTGATTTGTTTTAGTGATATAAAGATCAGGAATATCAGAAGAAGGCTGGAATTGAGCTGGAACATCTCCCCAGTTGCGTACAAGCTCATAATAAAACTGAGCTCTCAAGGTCAATGCTTCCCCTAAAAACTTTCGCATTTTAGCTTGTTCACTTGCTGTACCACTTGTATAAAGAGGTGATAAGGGAATATTTTTTATACAAATATTTGCTCTCTCAATACCAGCATATAATTGATTAAAAGGACGCTCTAATTCAGTATTGCCTGGTGAAACACCATAGTGGGCAATTCCTTGTCTTCCTTGTGTATTTTGATCCCCACTAATTCTAAAATCATCTGCTGCATTAGGAAAAATGATAGAAATCCTATTGCCATACCCATGATCTCCTGGAAGCTGGTTATATACACCAACCAAAGCAGATTCTGTATTAGAAATACTCGCAAAGATTGCATCCTGCGTTAATGTAGAATCATTCTCAATTGTAAGAAACTCTTCACAACCTGATAATGTTAATACTCCCCCAATTGTAGTTGCAAGAAGTAGAGACTTAATATATTTAGTATTCATGGCTCTGTTTAAATATTTTTAAAAAGTAACATTCACCCCACCTAAGACATAACGGCTCCTAGGATAAGCTGCATGATCTACACCTGGTGTCAATCCAGTTCTTCTTCTCGTATTTGCTTCAGGGTCATAACCTGAATATCCTGTTATGGTAGCCAAGTTATTAACTGTTGCATACACTCTAAATTTAGAAATAACTCTAGTCCTCTTTAATAGTGACTCTGGCAATGAATATCCTAAGGTCAAATTTGATATTCTTAAATAGGATCCGTCTTCAATTGCGAATGAATGCAGAAAGTAATTACCTCTTACCGGTGTCCAATACTTAGCATCTTTATTCATTTCAGCTAATTGCTCTGGATTTGTAACTAACAGACCATTATTATCATACCAATTCCAGCGGTCACGCATAAAAGACAGCATATTATTATCCCTTGTTTCATACAGTGTAGTAAACTCCAACTTATTGGCATTATATACTTTTGCTCCGTATGAGAAATTAAGGAATATACTCAAATCAAAACCTTTATAGGTTAATTGTTGATTTAATCCACCGAAAAACTTAGGTTGGTTATTTCCTAAAACAGTTCTATCATCTGCTCCTACCATTGAAGTACCATTATCAGGGGTTAAATCTTTTAATTTAAGATCACCTGGCTGTGGTGCTCTATTACCTAAAGCTATTTCCCTACTATTAGCTATACCGTCTTTCAACACATATGTCCAAGAGTTAGAAGCTGCATTGTAAGTAGAATTAAAATCTTCAAGTTTATAGTAACCATCAGTTACATAACCATAAAACTGCCCCACAGGGCCACCAACTTGAACTAAGAAATCATTGTATGTGACAGATTGTGTTGGCAACCATCCAGAAGGGAAAGGATATGATTTCAAAGGTTGTCCAGAAGGATCAATTCCTAGGCTCATAATTCTGTTCTTCTGATGTGTAATATTGAAATTTGCTGTCCAGGTAAAATCGCCTTTATCCATTACTACTCCATCTAACTGAAGCTCTACCCCTCTATTGCGGGTTTCACCTACGTTCTGAAGCTGGCGGGTATAACCACTAGTTGGTGGTATTTGCGCTTCAATCAAAAGGTCATTTGTCGTATTCTCATAAACATCAATGCTGGCATTCAACCTGCTATTCCACAAGGACATATCTACCCCTAAATTTTTTGACATAGTTGTTTCCCAGACCAAAGCTCTGTTTGCCAAAATTGGCGCATAATAACCTGGAGTAACAGATTCACTAAATGCATACCCATAGTCAGCACTAGCACTGAAATTAGATCTCCACTGATCTGGATCTATACGGTTATTACCAACTGCTCCATATCCAAACCTTAGTTTGAGATCATTTAACCAGCTTTTGGTATTAGCCATAAAGCTTTCCTCTCCAACATGCCAAGCCAATGAAACAGTTGGGAAATAACCCACCTTGTTTTCAGGAGCAAACAACGAAGAAGCATCACGTCTTAGAGCAAAATTTAATCTGTATTTTTCTCTAAAATTATAACCAACAGAACTAAACAAAGAGAAAAGAGCTTCTCCAGTTATAAATGTTGTAGCAGGTGATTGAATAGCATTTGCGGGAGGTGTAGCTTTGTCAATACCTGCAAAGGCTTGCTCAGGAGTAATGTCAACTGGCAGCCATCTCACTGCTACGCCATAATCCTCCCTATTCCTTTTCCAGGTTTCCTGCCCTACTAATACATTTATTTTGTGATCTTCTCCAAAAGAAGCACGGTAATTCAAGGTATTTGAGTTCGTGTAAGTTAGCGCCTTTCTATCTGTCAAGTTTACTATGGGTTGACCATTTTCTCTTAATGCAGATGAGGTGGCAGGGCCAAAGAACTCATTTACTCTTCTTTCACCTGAGGTAACCCCAAATACACTTTTAAAAGTTAAATTCTTGATTAGATCTAAACTAAAATAGCCATTTAAGATAATGTCATTACGCTTATCATACCGTAATTCTTGTCTTGCTAAAAGAACAGGGCTGATCAAGTTAGAAAACTCATAATCTATTGGATCAAATTCATTAACCTGATCTTCAAATCCTGGAGCGACAAAAGGTCTGAATCTCACAGCATTTCTCAACCGGCTAAACCCTACATTACCTGTAGACGACGAACCAGTACCCTCAATTTCTTGACGGCTATAGCGGGTAGTAAAACCAATCTTAAATCTATCGTTAACTTTATGGTCAAACTTAAGGGAGGCAAGTGTACGAACATTGCCAGAATTAATCATAATACCTTCTTCATCAACATGATTAAGTGTGATATTAAAGGAAGTTGTTTTACTTCCCCCAGTCACACCTAAAATGTGATTTTGGCTAACAGCAGCTCTACCAAAAACTTCTTCCTGCCAATCAGTTTTAGGCATACTGCGATATATATCTAAATCCTCAAAGCGACCATAGCGATCCCGAAAGCTCTCCCGTGATCGCTCATCTCTATTATAGTTATATACTTGATACTGATATAAGGCAAAATCATAAGGATCCATTACATCTAGCTTCTTAACTATTTGCCTTACACCTACAAATCCATTATAAGTAACCTGGGTGGGCATATCTCGGCCACCTTTGGTAGTGATTACAATTACCCCGTTAGATCCCCTCGCTCCATAAATAGCAGTTGACGCGGCGTCTTTTAACACATCAACAGATTGAATTTCTTGAGGAGAAAGAAAGTTCAGAGCGTTCTCTACCTGAATACCATCTACGATATACAATGGCTCGTTACTCTGAGTAATAGAATTACCACCTCTTACCCGTATGGTCACTTCAGCTCCTGGCTGCCCTTCAGAAGAAGTAACCTGAACGCCAGCCAACCTTCCTGCTAAGGCGTCTGCTGCTGTGCTCACTGGTATATCCTGCAATTGCTTGGCATTCACCGAAGACACCGAACTGGTTAATTCCTTCCTAGTTACTGTCTGATAACCAACCACCACCACTTCATCAACAAATTTTGTATCAGATGACAATGACACATTAACAGTTGACTTCCCGGCAATAGCCACTTCTTTTGGCTGAAACCCAATATAGGAGAACACCAGCGTACCGTTCAGGTTTGGAACGGTCAGGGTGTAGTTTCCCTCAACGTCAGTAGCGTTTGCCGTGGTGGTTCCTTTTAACAGAACCGTCACACCGGGCAAGCCCTCCCCCTTTTCATCGGTCACTTTCCCTTGAACAGTAGCAGACTGCGCAAAGGCTCCTAACACGGCGTAAAAGAACAGAGGCAGCACCAGCAAGTACCGGATCTTCTTTTGTAAGGCTTGTTGCATAGGTAACAATTTGAAATTTTGTTAATGATTAGGATAAGTATTTTCAACGGACGGTTAAACAGGTAAACTGCGCAACCGATTGCATATTTAACACATTTTAAATTCTTTCACAAAAAAAACCTGTTGTTTTTTAGCAGTTTTCTAAAACACCCCTCCCAGAGTACGTATTTTTAACATATTTTAATCTCACCCTCTTTTCCACAGAAACCCTTTCAATAATCTTTTCCAACCTTTTCCTTCCCCACTTTTATACATTGTATTAATAAATTTGTAATTTGCGCAAACGATTACATCAATCTGCCTAGAATTATGAGCATACACCACACCACCAGGCACGCCATACACCCGGCTGATGCGAAAGGGTATGACACCCAAAAACTACGGGAAGCTTTCCTGATTGAAAACCTCTTCAGAAAGGATGCGATAGAATTGGTGTACACTTTATATGACCGCCTGATAGTAGGCGGCGTGCACCCCGTGAACTCTCCGGTAAAATTGGAAACAATCCCCACCCTCAGATCAGACTACTTCCTGGACCGCCGGGAAATGGGCATCATTAACGTAGGTGCTCCGGGCACTGTCACTGTAGATGGCCAGGAATTTTCTCTTGAAACGAAAGAAGCTTTATATATAGGCAAAGGTGCCAAAGACGTAGTTTTTCATCCGGCCGCAAACGGTACCGCCTATTTTTATTTCAACTCAGCCCCTGCCCACCACACTTATCCTACTAAAAAAGTAAGTTTAGCCGAAGCGGAAACGGTGGAATTGGGCTCTCTGGAAAACTCTAACCACCGCACCATTAGAAAAGTGTTGATCAATTCTGTGGTAGAGACCTGCCAGCTGCAGATGGGAGTGACCGAACTGAAACCCGGCAGTGTCTGGAACACCATGCCAGCGCATACCCACGACCGCCGCATGGAGGCGTACTTCTACTTTGAACTTCCAGAAGACCAGACGGTTTGCCATTTCATGGGAGAACCCCAGGAGACCAGACACCTCTGGGTAAAGAACCACCAAGCCATCATTTCTCCACCCTGGTCCATTCACTCTGGCGCCGGCACCTCTAACTATACCTTTATCTGGGGCATGGCCGGTGAAAACCTGGATTACAATGACATGGACAAAGTGGCCCCTACTGATTTAAAATAGTATTACAATGCTGAATTTATTTGACCTTTCCGGGAAAACTGCCCTAGTCACCGGCGCCACCCATGGTTTGGGCATGGCCATGGCAACTGCCCTGGGTAAAGCGGGCGCCACGCTAGTAGTCAACGGCAACACGCCAGAGAAAATGGAAAAAGCGTTGCAGGCGTACCAGGCAGAAGGACTCTCGGTGAAAGGGTATCTTTTTGACGTGACCAATGAAGGATTAGTGAAGGAGAACGTGGCGCGTATTGAGCAGGAAATGGGCCCAATTGACATTCTAGTGAACAACGCCGGCATGATCAAACGGATTCCGGCACTTGAGATGGAGGTAGAAGATTTCAGAAAAGTCTTAGATGTTGACCTTACCGGACCTTTCATCATGTCAAAGCACGTGGGCAAGTACATGGTGGAGCGCAAGCGCGGGAAAATTATCAACATCTGCTCCATGATGAGCGAACTGGGCCGTGATACAGTCTCTGCGTACGCGGCGGCAAAAGGAGGTCTAAAAATGCTCACCCGCAACCTGGCCACAGAATGGGCCAAGCACAACGTACAGGTCAATGGCATTGGCCCCGGATATTTTGCCACCGACCAGACAGCCCCTATCAGGGTAGATGGCCACCCGTTCAATGAATTTATCATTCACCGCACCCGGCCGGTAGATGGGGAAACCCTGAGGACCTGGCAGGTGCCACCATTTTCTTGTCCAGCAAAGCCAGTGATTTTGTCAACGGCCAAATCTTATATGTAGATGGGGGCATTTTGGCTACCATTGGAAAACCAAGCAACGAACGGTAATTTTAAGCAACAACTTTTTTGAGTTAGATCTTTAAACTCACTGCTTTTATGGCCACTAAAACCAAAGTAACCATTCATGATATTGCTGAAAAGCTGAATATCACGGCCTCTACCGTCTCCAGGGCATTGAATGACAACCCCAGAATCAGCGAGGTCACCAAGAAGGCAGTCTTGAAAGCAGCCAAGCAGCTGAATTACCAGCCTAACAATATTGCGGCCGCTTTACGCAACGGCAAAAGTTACATCATAGGCATCATTGTGCCCACCGCAGACCGCGCGTTCTTTGCCTCTGTGGTCAGAGGAATTGAGGAAATTGCCAATAAACTTAACTACAAGGTGATCATCTCCCAGTCTTATGACAACTATGAGAAGGAGGTGCAAACCATTGATGCCTTATTGAGTGCACGGGTAGACGGCATCATTGCCTCTATTGGGAAGAACACAGAGAACTTTGACCACTTCAAACGGCCCCAGGAGAAAGGAATCCCGCTGGTTTTGTTTGACCGTACCACAGATGCGCTGGAGGTAAGCCAGGTAATGATAGATGATTACCTGGGGGCCTACAAAGTAGTGGAGCATCTCATACAACAGGGGTGCCGCCGTATTGCCCACTTTACCAGCCCCAAAAAGGTGAGCGTGTTTAAAGAGCGTCTGAGGGGGTACATGGATGCCCTCCGGGATTACGAAATTCCCTTTCAGGAGGAGTTGGTCATCAAGAGCAACCTCCAGCTGGAAGATGGCCGCAGCGGCATGGAGCAACTCCTGCAACTGAAAGAATGGCCAGATGCTGTTTTCTCCGCCAGTGATTACGGTGCCATGGGGGCTATGCAGGTGCTGAAAGAGAGAAAGATTGCCGTTCCTGATGTGATTGCTTTAGCCGGGTTCGGGAATGAGCCGTTCACCTCTTTCTCAGACCCAGCCCTCACCACCGTTGACCAGTTCAGCCTGACCATGGGTAGAATCACCGCCGAACTCTTCTTTGAGAATTTTAAGGCGGGCCCTGACAAAAAATTGGTTCCGCAGAAGACCGTGCTCAAGCCTGAATTGATCATCAGGGGCTCCTCGCTTAAAGCAAAGGCACCCACTAAGAACACCAAAGCATAACAACTATTTCACCTGAAAAAGAGGTCACTCCTCAGAAGCAACCCAATCACCATTAGTAAGCTGAACCGTCAGTTCCAAAAGCAGAAACGTATGCAATCCTTAAACAGAAATACCGCCGGTGTCACCACCACCCACCCAGTGAAAGTCCTTCAATTTGGAGAAGGGAACTTCTTGAGAGGTTTTGTTGACTGGATGATTGACATCCTCAATGAGAAAACCTCCTTTCACGGTTCAGTGGAGATTGTACAGCCAATTGACAAAGGCATTGTGCATCTTCTGAACCAACAGGACGGACTTTACCATCTCATTCTGGAGGGGATTCAGAACGGTGAGGCCACTCAGGAAAGAAGACTTATCACGGCTGTTGCGGGCGGGCTGAACCCATATGCTGATTATGAAGCTTACCTGCAGCGCGGGGAGAATCCAGAACTGGAATTCATCATCTCTAACACCACTGAGGCAGGTATCTGCTTTGACGCCGCTGATACTACGCCTGAGTCCATCCCAAGCAGCTTCCCTGGTAAATTAACTGCTCTGCTGTACCGCCGCTACACATATTTTAATGGGGCCTCAGACAAGGCGCTTACCATCATTCCGTGTGAACTGATTGAAAAGAACGGCGAAACCTTGCGTGACACAGTACTACAGTTTGCCAAACACTGGAACCTGCCAGAGGGCTTCAGCACCTGGATCCAGAATGACACTATCTTCTGCAATACCCTGGTAGACCGCATTGTTCCGGGCTTCCCGAAAGATACGATCAAGGAGATTCAGCAGGAAATAGGCTATGAAGACAACCTGGTGGTGAAAGCAGAGCCCTTCCACCTGTGGGTCATTGAGGCGCCCGCCTCTGTGGCAGCGGCCTTCCCTACAGAAAAGGCTGGTCTGCAGGTAAAGTTTGTAGAGGATCTCACCCCGTACCGCACCCGCAAAGTGCGTATCCTGAACGGCGCCCATACCGCTTTAGTACCGGTTGCCTATCTGCAGGGTTTACGTACGGTGAGAGAAGCGGTAGAAGATGAAAAAGCCGGCAAGTTCATCAGAGAAGCTATTTTTGAAGAGATCATTCCCACGCTTGACCTTTCAGCCCAGGAACTGAACCAGTTTGCCAATGATGTGATAGAGCGGTTCCAGAACCCGTTCATCCGGCATGAGCTGATGTCTATTGCCCTCAACTCCGTCTCTAAATACAAAGTAAGGGTGCTGCCTTCCGTACTGGAGTACATTCACAGAAAAGGCCAGCTGCCACAGCGTCTGCTGACCTCCCTGGCTGCCTTGATCCTGTTTTACAAAGGGGAGTGGAACGGAGAGCAGATCCCCTTGAATGACACAGCAGAGGTGTTATCCTTCTTCCAAAGCGCATGGGCCAAAGAAACGGCGGCTGAAACCGTTCATGCCGTACTGGCGAACCAGGACTTCTGGGAAACCGATCTCACCAGCGTGCCTGGCCTGGAACAGGCTGTACAGCAGGCATTAGAAAACCTTCAAGCTCAGGAGCAACTGCGCTCCGTTTAGAGGAACCATTTGATACTAAATCCTCCAAAAAGAGACGGCAATTAAAAAAGCTATCTGTTTTTGACCTATTTTCACAAAACTAGCCCAAAAACGCACCTCCAGTAACCAGGAGGTTGTGCCACTTT
Organism: Rufibacter ruber; assembly: GCF_001647275.1. Lineage (GTDB taxonomy): Bacteria > Bacteroidota > Bacteroidia > Cytophagales > Hymenobacteraceae > Nibribacter > Nibribacter ruber_C. Next base: position 31,238 of record NZ_LRMM01000057.1, read on the forward strand.
TTAGGCGGTTTCACTTAATCATAACCTAGATACCATGTCCTTTTTAGACGAAAACTTTCTTCTAGAGACTAAGACAGCCCAAAGGCTTTACCATGAGCATGCCAAACACATGCCCATTATAGATTACCACTGCCATCTTTCCCCGGAAGACATTGCCAATGACCGGAAGTTCCAGAACCTGACTAACATCTGGCTGGAAGGCGACCACTACAAATGGCGGGCTATGCGCACCAACGGCATTGCTGAAGAGTACTGCACCGGAGCAGCAGATGATTACGCAAAATTTGAGAAGTGGGCCCAGACGGTGCCTTACACCATGCGCAACCCTCTCTACCACTGGACGCACATGGAACTAAAAAGGCCGTTTGGCATTGAAAAAGTGCTGAAACCGGAAACAGCCCGTGAGATCTATGACGCCGCCACAGACATGCTGCAGTCAGATGAGTACAGTGTGCGCGGCATTTTAAAGAAAATGAACGTGGAAATCATCTGCACCACAGATGACCCGGTAGATTCATTAGAGCATCACCAGAAAATCAAGGCAGATGATTTCGGGCTGAAAGTATTGCCTACTTTCAGGGCAGACAAGGCCATGGCCATTGAAGATGCTGGCTTTTTAGCCTATCTGCAGAAACTGGAGCAGGTTTCAGGCGTTTCAATTTCTACTTACCAGGGGCTGCAGGATGCGTTGAAACAGCGTCATGATTTCTTCCATGCCCAAGGCTGCCGCCTGTCTGACCACGGGCTGGAAACCATTTACGCAGAAAACTACACAGACGAGGAAATCAATGCCATCTTCAGCAAAGCCCTCCAGAAACAGGCGCTGAGCAGCGAAGAGGTACTGAAGTTCAAATCTGCCATGCTGGTGTTCCTGGCCCTGATGGACCATTCCAAAAACTGGACCCAGCAGTTCCACCTGGGGGCCCTGCGCAACAACAACACCCGCATGATGCGGGAGTTAGGCCCAGATACCGGTTTTGATTCTATTGGTGATTTTGACGTAGCCAGGCCTCTGTCAAAGTTCATGGACAAACTGGACAACTCAAACCAGCTGGCCAAGACCATTCTGTACAACCTGAACCCGAGCCAGAACGAACTGTACGCCACCATGATTGGGAACTTCAATGATGGCAGCACACCCGGTAAGGTTCAATATGGTTCGGCGTGGTGGTTCCTGGATCAAAAAGACGGCATGGAGCGCCAGATGAACGCCCTCTCTAACATGGGCTTGCTGAGCCGCTTTGTAGGTATGCTCACAGACTCCAGAAGCTTCCTCTCCTACCCGCGCCACGAGTACTTCAGAAGAATTCTCTGCAACATGCTGGGCAACGACGTGGAGAGCGGACAGTTACCGGCTTCAGAGCTGGACTGGATTGGCCAGATGGTGGAGAACATCTGCTACAACAACGCAAAAAACTTCTTCAACTTTTAAGCAGCGGGCATGGGCAAGGTATTATCCTTTGGAGAACTGTTGTTGAGAATCTGCCCAGACGCAGAAGGGCAGTGGCTGCAGGAAAACAGCCTTCCCTTCTACGTAGGCGGGGCAGAACTGAATGTAGCCACCGCCCTTGCCCTCTGGGGTGTTCCTTCAGCGTACCTGACGGCATTGCCAGAGAACTTCCTTTCTGAGCAGCTGATGGGGTATATGCAGGAGCGGCAGATTGACACGTCGCCGGTTGTCCTTCAGGGGGAACGGGTAGGCCTATACTACTTACCCAAAGGCAAGGATGTGAAGAACGCGGGGGTGATTTATGACCGCGCCGGTTCTGCCTTTGCCGGCCTTACCACCGGTACCATCCAGTGGGACTCTGTTTTTGAAGGGGTGAGCTGGTTTCATTTCAGCGCAATTTGCCCCGCCATTAACCAGAACCTGGTAGACGTCTGCGCCCAAGCCCTGCAAGTGGCCACAGCCAAGGGCATCTTTGTTTCCCTGGACCTGAATTACCGCGCCAAGCTGTGGAAATATGGCAAAGAGCCGGTTGAGGTAATGCCAGCCCTGGCAGCGTCCTGTGACCTGATCATGGGCAATGTTTGGGCCGCTAACAAAATGTTGGGAATGCCCCTGCAGGAAGAGCTGGTACAGGACATTGAAAAAGAAAAGCTGGTGCAGCACGCACAGCTTACCTCAGAAGCCATTCTGCGCGAGTTCCCCAAATGCAAAACCGTAGCCAACACCTTTAGGTTTGACCACGGCCAAGGCATCAGGTATTTCACCACCCTTTACCACCAGAACGGGCTGCACGTCTCCCATGAATATGTGGCCGACCAGATCCTGGATAAAGTGGGCAGCGGCGACTGTTTCATGGCTGGCCTCATCTACGGGTTCTACCACGGCAAATCAGCCGCTGAGACGCTAGAATTTGCCACAGCGGCGGCCTTCAAGAAATTGTTCATTCTCAGTGATGCCACCACCAGCACTGTGGCAGACATTGAAGCAACCATCACCACCTATGCAAAATAGAGAAACCGCCCTGCAAGCTATCTTAGACCAGGGACTGCTCCCTCTGTTCTTCTATGAAGACGCTGAAGTAAGTCTGCAGGTCATCAAGACGCTCTACAACGCCGGTATCAGAACGCTGGAATACACCAACCGGGGGCCTGCCGCACTGGAGAACTTCAAGTTTCTAAAATCTAAGCTGAAGGATCTGCAAGACCTGCACCTGGGGATAGGCACCATTAAAACGGTGAAAGATGCAGAAGCTTTTTTGGCTGCAGACGCAGATTACATTGTCGCTCCCATTGTAGAACCGGCTGTTGGGCAACTGGTGGGTGAGGCGGGTATGCTGTGGATTCCCGGTTGCTTCACACCTACCGAGATACATACCGCGCAAACCGCAAAGGCGGCGCTGATCAAAATCTTCCCCGCCAACATTGTGGGTCCGGCCTTTATATCTTCTATCAGGGAACTGTTCCCCGGCCAGCTGTTCATGCCAACCGGTGGAGTAGAAATGGAGGCCGACAATATCAAGAGCTGGTTTAAAGCCGGGGTCTGTGCCGTAGGCATGGGCAGCAAGCTTATCAGCAAAGAGGTACTGGCGCAGCGTCAGTATGAACACCTGCACACACAAACCCAGGAGGCGATCCGGCTGGTTCAGGCAAACCGGCCTTAGCGCATGTTTACATTTGTCTTTTGCGCTGCAAATGTGTATCAAAAGAACCTGACATCGCATTTTTCTCCCACCATAGCGCGCTGCTATGCTGCTCAAAAAACGCTTCGTCAGAACCTTTCGCTCCCAAATTTCGCTCGCAAAACCAAAATTTAAACAAGCTCTTAACCCAAACACACAACCAAACGAAACAATCATATGTCTCTAACGCAACAAACAAAACTGGCGGACACCGCCCAGGAGAAGTTGGGCCGTTACCGGTGGACAATCTGCGGGCTGCTTTTTTTTGCCACCACGGTCAACTATCTGGACCGGCAGGTACTGAGCCTTTTACAACCCCTGTTAGCTGAAAAGTTTGGCTGGTCAAACACTGACTATGCCAACATTGCAGCGGTTTTCCAATTCACCTACGCCATCTCCATGCTGTTTGCCGGCCGTATTATTGACCGGCTGGGCACCAAATGGGGCTATGCCTGGGCGTTGATCATCTGGTCACTGGCGGCCATTCTTCACGCGTATGCTGAACCATTGGGCAGAGCCGTGAGCCCCGTTTTCACTGCCATTGGGTTTGCGGCCGTTCCGGTCTCAGTGCTGGGCTTTATGGTGGCCCGGGCTTTCTTAGGTTTTGGGGAGTCGGGTAACTTCCCGGCGGCCATCAAAGCCACTGCAGAGTATTTCCCTAAGAAAGAGCGCTCTTTTGCCACTGGTATTTTCAACTCCGGCTCCAACGTTGGGCCATTCTGGCACCGGTTACCGTTCCCTGGATTGCCTCTCACCTGGGCTGGGAATACACCTTCTTTATCATTGGAGCCATTGGTTTTCTCTGGCTGGCCTTCTGGTTCTATTATTATGAGATTCCAGACAAGCAAAAGAGGCTCTCAGCGGCAGAGCGGGCGTATATCAGCAGTGACAGTGAGCCCGTGCTGGAGCCAGACTCCACCGCTTCGGCTGAGAAAGTCTCCTGGTTCAAGCTGCTTAGCTATAAGCAGACGTGGGCTTTTGCTTTCGGTAAATTCATGACCGATGGTGTGTGGTGGTTCTTCCTGTTCTGGCTACCGGCTTATTTGAAGGCGCAGTACGGCTTAACAGGAACTGAAGTGATGCTGCCGTTAGGGATCCTCTACAGCATGACCATGTTCGGAAGCATTTTTGGGGGCTGGTTCCCGGTGTACTTCATTAACAAAGGCTATAATCCCTATGAAGGCAGAATGCGGGCCATGCTGGTGATTGCGCTATTCCCACTCCTGGTATTGGCGGCACAGCCGTTAGGGCATATCAGCTTCTGGTTCCCGGTGTTCTTTATTGGCATAGGGGCTTCCGCCCACCAGGCGTGGTCAGCCAACATCTTTACCACTGTGTCAGACATGTTCCCTAAAAAGTCAGTGGCCTCGGTTACCGGTATTGGCGGCATGGCCGGTGGTATTGGGGGCGTGGTAGTGACCAAGGTTGGGGGCTGGCTGTTTGACCACTATGAGAGCATTGGCCAAATTGAAACCGGCTATACCATCATGTTTGCATTCTGCGCCCTGGCCTACCTCATTGCCTGGTCTGTTATGAAATCACTAGTACCTAAGATGAAGCCAGTGGCTCTATAACCACACAATTCTCATAACAAAAAAGGCAGGGCAGCAAATCCTGCCTTTTTTGTTATGAAAAACTCTTCATGGAAGCTGGATGTACTTTCTGAAACTGCCGGGCAAAGGCACCCTGGAAAAGTACTTAACCATTCCATGCCTTCTGTTTTCGGGCTGTTTTTCGCCGTACCGGGACTGGTTTCTGAGCAACACGCCCCTCAACCTGGTGCTGGCCACGGCGCTGCTGTTCTGGAACCACCAAGGGCTTACGGTTAGAATGG
>NZ_LRMM01000058.1 GCF_001647275.1 Rufibacter ruber
TGTTTTTTCGTCTTTTGAAATCGAGGAATACCGTAGTAGCATACAAGGAGAAAGCCTCGACCAAACTTATAGTTCCTTATTCTATATAACCCCTAATACTAGATACCTGAATCTTGCGGTACAGCCAAAGCCATGGATCCTTACAGCCGTTCCCCCTCTGGGTGCGTAGTCACCCTGAACGCCTTCTTCAACACCCCAGACAAAGAAAACAAGTACGCCAGCAACATTCCCGTTGCCGACCCTAAGGTGACGTCCAGTTCAGAGTGCACGCCCAGGGCCACCCGTGACATGCACACCAGCACCGCCCACAGCATAGGAAGCACCAGCCACGGGCGGTGCCGGCGGGGCAGCTGGAGGCCCAGCCACATGGTCAGCATGGAACCCAGCAGAAAAGCATTCTGGGAATGGCCCGAAGGAAAGGAATAACCCGCCTCGCTCACCCAATGCTCCAGTACCAGCGGAGAAATCTGTCTATACTTCTCCGGGTTATTTCTCAGGTACTTGGCCAGGTAGAGCCGTCGCGCTTCAGCGCTTTGCAGGTAAAACGTGTCCAGCAGAGACGCCTCCTGCCCTTTGCCACCCAGCAGGAACTGGTGGCTGGGGCGCGGCACCTCTGCGAGCGGCTTTATCACGTACTCATTCAGTAGGGCCATGCTGCCCAGCGTGAACAGCAGAAACAAAAAGGCAACCGTAAAGGACTGCGCCTGCAGCTTAAGCCCCCTCTGCTGCCTGGCGGCCAGCAGACACAGCAAAATTCCCAGCACCGGGGTACCGTACACGCCTCCGGTCTGTGAGAGCACGTACCAGAAAAGGGTATCCCGGTCTTCCTGCAGGTAGCCGCTGAACGCCACCGGCAGCAGCCACACCCCCAGAACCAGCAGAAGCCAGCTCCCGGCCGTGAGCAGCAGCGCAAACTTGTTTTGGCTTAAATGTTTCCTCATGGGTGAATTGTAGAGCAGGTTAAGCTTTGTCTTAGTTGATGAAAGCGGTTAGCATAAAGCTCTGGCCAATGATCCTCACCAATCAAAAACGTCAACATACTCTACGCAAAAAATTCTTACTGATAAGTTGGGGTCTTAAAATGGGAAAATACAGCATTGCACGCAAATTGTTTACGCCAGGGCCTGCACCTTTCCCTGCTCCAGCCGAAGCACCCTGGTCACACAAGCCGGTATCTCCTGGGCATAGTGCGTCACGTACAGCAGCGTGGTGGAGCTATGGGCGCAGATCACCTCCAGCAGTTCTTTGAACCGTTGCCGCTGTTGCGCATCCATACCCTGGCAGGGTTCATCTAAGATGAGGAGCACCGGATTCTTGATAAGCGCCCGCGCCAGAAGGCACAGCCGCTGCACACTGGCTGAAACATTCCGGAGCGGTTTATCTTTTTCCTGCGCAATGCCCAGGAGCTCCAACCAGGCAAGGGCTTGGGCCGCATTGCCGGGCTGGCTTTTCCGGTGCAGCCCCAGCGTGTCATAGAACCCAGACTCCACCACCTCCAGGCAAGTGTTCTGGTACGGGAAGAACTGGAACAGCTCTGGCGAGACAAAGCCAATTTTCTTCCGGATGTCCCAGAGGGTTTCACCGGTGCCGCGCTTCCGGTCAAAGAGTGTAATGTCTTTAGAAAACGCCTGGGGGTTATCTCCGTTCAGCAGACTCAGCAGCGTAGTTTTACCGGCCCCGTTGTGCCCCAGGAGCGCCCAGTGTTCGCCCGGCCGCACGTGCCAGTTGACCTGGTCCAGCACCGTCTTCTCCCCATACCGCACCGTCACCTCCTTTAACTCTACCAGGGTTTGGTACCTAACCGGGGGCGAGGCCGGCAACAGATCGTTCAACCCCGCCGGATTTAAGGCGGGGGAGTTCCCTTCAGGTTCAGGAGTGCCCTGATACCGCTCCTTCGGCTGCGCCGAAATAAGTTGCCCATTTTGCAGCACCGCCACATGGGTGATAGACGCCGGGATTTCATCAGGTGAGGTGGCCATGATCACCGTCACCCCTGAGGCGATGAGGTGGGCCAGCAGCTCTTCAAAGTTAGTCCTGGTCTCCAGATCAAGGCCCGTAAGGGGCATGTCCAGCAGCAGGAGTTTGGGCTGCTTCAGCAGTGCCTGGGCCAGTAGCAGGCGCTTGGTTTCGCCGTTAGATAGTTTGATCAGCTGCTTAGAAAGTAACCCCTCCAGCCGGAGCCGCTGCACCAGCTGGTCTATGGTCCAGGTTTTGGCAGCGGTTGAAACTGTGTCTATTTCGGCCAGATACGCTGCCACCGTGGGAGCGTCCTCTGCGTCTGCGGCATGGTAGCGCTGCTGGTAGTAAAAGGAGCCGGTGTTGGTAGACAATGATTTGAAACGGTGCTTCTGGCCTACCAACGCCACCAGGTTTTTATAGGTGAAGAAGGAGTCCTGCACCGGGTTTTTCTCCAGATATTCCTCCAGAAACCCATGCGTCACCAGGCCGCCCACCAGGGGCAACTCCCCCGCAATGGCCCGCAGCAGGCTGGTCTTGCCCGCGCCACTCTCCCCTACCAGCGCCCACTGCTCCCCGGGCTGCACCTCAAACGTCAGGTCTTGAAACACATGGTGGTTCTGGTGCCGAATGGTAACATTCTGAAGCGAAAGGAATGAGCGGGGCATTGGGGAAACGGGTGTATAAAGTAAGCTGGCGCAGTAGACGCACAGGGTGTTCCATGGGTAAAGGTTCAGCCGGTTAGCCAGCAATCAGAAACTGAAACAAGACAGCTCTCACCCCTCTGTTTTAGGGCTGATTTGACCAAAACAGGTCAGAAACAGCATCTGCACCAAGACTTTCCGGTAACGGCGGTGTAGTGGCTAAGCCAAAATTCCAGTTCCTGCGTTTTGGGGCTACTTTCCCAAAAACAGCCCCAAAACAGCAGCTTGCTTCTCTTAAAGGCTCAAGCGCACGCTTGCGCCCTAACCTGTGCTAAAACATGAACAGCTTCACCGTTAGAGGTTAACGGTCTGCCTGCCAAGCGGGAAAATGGGTAAGAATGAGATCCCGGTGGGAAAGGAAACCTTACCGGTTTGGCAGGATCTTACCCCACCTTTGGAAATTACTTTGCCTTGGGTGAATTCACCTTCTGCAGCAGGAGTTCCGGTTCATTGGTGGTGATAAAATCTGCGTTGCGCTCCAGGAGCCAGTCCATGATGTTGGGGTCATTGACCGTCCAGACGTTGACGGTGAGGTGCAGGCGGTGGGCCTCTGTAATCCACTCCGGGTTCTTCTGCACCACGCTCTGGTGGTAGTCAAAGCCGTACATCTGGTCTTGGGCGAGTTGGGCAGGCGTTTTCTCCCCGTTCAGGTAAGAGACATGGGCAGAGGGCTCCAGCTCCAGCACCTTTTCCAGGATGGCATAGTCAAAGCTGATGTAGTCAACCCAGCCCTGGGCCTGCTGCCGCTGCACCATCTCCACCACCTTCTGCGCCAGCGCCTGCCCCCGCTCCTTGCTGATGGCCGAAGGTTTGATTTCCAGGATGAGCCTGGTTTTGTTCTGGTTCAAGCCCGCGTTGAGGTATGCCTCCAGCGTTGGCAGGCTCTCCCCGTTGGGTAATTTCACCTCAGCCAGCTCAGCCGCCGGGGTCTTTTCAATGTGCAGCCCCTTGATGTCATGGTCATGGTTCACAAACAGCACAGAATCTACCGACATGTGCACGTCAAACTCGCTTCCGGTGCAGCCCAACCGGATGGCATGCTGTAGCGCGCCAATGGAGTTCTCAGGGGCACCGGTGTTTTTCCAGGCGCCGCGGTGGGCAATGACTTTGTTTTTGATGAATTCGTCCTTCACAATTCTGAAGGAATACTGCTTTCCGGCTGCCTCCAGCACCACCTCCAGCCATTGGCTCTGCGGGGTAGACGCGGCCGCCTTCTTTACCTTGAGCGTCTTGTCTTTGCTTAACTCAAACAGCCGCGCACTTTCTATAGAGAGTTTCACCTGGGGCGTACCCGCTCCTTTTGAAACGGGCATCACTTTCCCCACCACCAGGTTCTGCGGGGTATAGGAAAAGTTGGAGAGGGTGATGGGGGCTTGAGCCATGGCCACAGAGGGTAACAGGAGGGTACAGAATACAAAAAACAATCTGGCAACAGGGGTGTGAAGTCTCATAAGAAACAGGTTCAGTGAAGGTTTACAAGTAAGTACTATATCTGCTTTCATGCCAGTAATAAGAAGGGAAAAGTTTCTGTTTTGGGGCTGTTTTCTGAAAAACGGCTCCAAAACAGGAATGTCTAAAAGCGAATACCCCACCACCTTTCGGCAGCAGGGCATTCTACACAACACACAACACTAACTTTAAACGAACTGTTAAGCGTACTCTAAACAAACTAAAATGAACTCTTATACAAACAGGTTCAGAAAATCCTGCCGGCCGTTGAGGTACTCATAGGCGAAGCCTTCCTCCAGCATGCGCAGTTTGATGGCTTCCACATCCTGCGGGTGCTTCACCTCTACCCCAATGAACACGGGGCCTTTCTCCTTGTTGTTCTTCTTGATGTACTGGAAATGAATGATGTCATCTTCTGGGTGCAGCACGCGGTTCACGAAGGTGCGCAGCGCCCCGGGCTTCTGGTTGAACGTGACCATGAAGTAGTGCTTGAGGCCCTGGTGCTGCAACGCGCGTTCCTTGATATCTTCCATGCGGGTGATGTCATTGTTGCTGCCGCTGATCACGCATACCACGTTTTTGCCTTTGATTTCCCCCGCGAAATCTTTTAGAGCCGAAATGCTCAAGGTGCCGGCCGGTTCCAATACCACGCCTTCCTCATTGTACATCTTGAGAATGTCTTCGCAGATCTGGCCTTCGGGCACCAGCACCACGTCATCCAGCAGTTCGCGGCAGATCTCAAACGTGATCTCACCGGGGCATTTCACGGCCGCCCCATCTACAAACGAGTCAATGGTCTCCAGCGCCTGACGCCGGTTTTCTTTAATGGACCGGTACATAGACGGCGCGCCCAGCGGCTGTACCCCAATCAGTCTGGTGTTAGGGCTCACCTGCTTGAACACACTAGAGACGCCTGAGGCCAACCCGCCCCCGCCAATGGGCATGAACAGGTAATCAATGGCAAAATCAGCGTCTTTGAAAATCTCCAGCCCCACGGTGGCCTGGCCTTCTACAATGGCCAGGTCATCAAACGGCGGAATAAACGCGCTGCCCCGGGCGTCACAGAATTCTTTGGCGGCCTTGAACGTGTCATCATACGTGGCACCGGTGAGCACCACCTCTACCATGTCTTTCCCGAAGAGGCGGACTTTGTTCACCTTCTGGGCGGGCGTTTGGGCGGGCATGAAGATGTAGCCTTTGATACCCAGCAATTGGCAGGCATAGGCAACGCCCTGCGCGTGGTTTCCGGCGCTGGAGCAGACAATCTCCCCCGCCCTTTCCTCGGCAGAAAGCGACGAAATCTTGTTGTACGCCCCTCTAATTTTGTAGGAACGCACCACCTGCAGGTCTTCGCGCTTCAGATAGATCTCCGCCCCGTAGGTCTCAGATAGCCACAGGTTCTTCATCAGGGGCGTTTTATAGATCACCCCTTTCAGGTTCTTGGCCGCCTTCTCTACGTTCCCCAGCGCTACCACGGTTTCTAATGAAGCTGTCTCTTTCTGCATGGTGAATTCTTCTTTCTGCTTTTGTCCTGTTTTCAGAAAACAAGCCCTAAAACAAGTACCTTTTTCCCTGGCGCGAGTCTTCAGACTCGTGCCGATGGATGGGTGGAGTCTCCAGACTCCCATTTTACGCTTGGTCTAACTCCTGACAGACCAACGCACTTCGAATCAGTGCCTTTTCGGTCTGTTAGGGGACAGACCGGGGGAGGTAGTTTCCAGACTCCATTCGTCAAAATCCTACTCGTGGCTCCCGGCGAGTCTGGAGACTAGCATCATCTTTTGTCACGAGTCTGGAGACTCGCGCCAGTTGGATCCAGTTGGGTAAAAGCCTGTGAAGCCTAAGAGACTTCACAGGCTTTTCTACTTTGGGCCTGTTTTCTGGAAAACAGGCCAAAATGTATTTCAACCAATTTGCTTTTCCTCTGATGAGGGAAAGTTCTATCTGCCGGAACGCAGTTTTCTTACGGTAGCCCCGGTCTGCCATAACTCAGACTCACGCACCTCCGCCAACTCGGCTTCCAGCTCGGCACGGTAGCCTGGGGTTGAACCGCGCTGAATGGTACGGGCCGCTTCCTGGCCAGAAGCCACGCTGTCATACAGTTCATTCAATACCGGAAGAGTAGCCTCACGGAATTTGCCTTTCCAATCTAAAGCGCCGCGCTGGGCGGTTACCGAGCAGTTGCTGAACATCCAGTCCATACCGTTCTCGCCTACCAATGGCACTAAGCTTTGGGTCAGTTCTTCCACCGTCTCATTAAACGCCTCAGACGGAGAGTGACCGCGCTGACGCAACACCTGGTACTGGGCTTCAATGATACCCGCCAAAGCACCCATCAACACACCGCGCTCACCGGTTAAGTCAGAGTATACTTCTTTTTTGAAATCGGTCTCGAACAGGTAACCAGAACCAACGCCAATCCCCATAGCAATAGCTTTTTCATAGGCTTTACCGGTGGCATCCTGGAACACCGCGAACGATGAGTTCAGGCCGCTGCCGGCCAGGAACAGACGGCGCAGGCTGGTGCCGCTTCCTTTAGGAGCTACCAGAATCACATCCACATCAGCGGGCGGAACAATGTTGGTTTGCTCTTTGAAGGTGATACCGAAACCGTGCGAGAAATACAGGGTGTTGCCTGGCTTCAGTCTTTCTTTGATGGTGGGCCACACGGCAATCTGACCGGCGTCTGACAACAGGTTGCAGATGATGGTACCGCGCTCCACGGCTTCTTCAATAGAGAACAACGTCTCGCCTTCTACAAAACCATCTTGCTTGGCTTTCTCCCAAGAGGCTGAATCCTTGCGCTGGCCCACAATCACCTTGAAGCCATTGTCGCGCATGTTCAATGCCTGGCCCGGACCTTGCACGCCGTAGCCAATCACCGCAATCACTTCGTCTTTCAGGGTCTCTTGGGCTTTTGCCAACGGATATTCATCGCGGGTTACCACGGTTTCTTCTACACCGCCGAAATTAATCTTTGCCATTTTACTGTAGCTAATAAAGGTTTTAAGATGATTTTACTAAATTAAGTGGAGGTGAAACCTCACCCCCGGCCCCTCTCCCACGGAGAGGGGAGTTTTTATGGTTTTGCGTTTTCGGCCTAGTTTCTGAAAAACAGGTCAAAAACAGGTTTTACCTTTTCTTTTCTTGGCGCGGGTCTTCAGACTCGCTTCACTGGTGGTCACGAGACTGGAGTCTCGCGCCAGTTGGTTACACGCCAAAAGGTTGCCATATTCCTGTTTTCAGCCTGTTTTTTTGAAAATCAGGCCAAAATCGAATTTCTGTTCTCCCCTCTCCGTGGGAGAGGGGCCGGGGGTGAGGTTCCTTACATGCTGAACACCTTCTCGCGGCTGTTCAGGAACTCGTTTTCCATGACTTCATGGCCCGGCTCGGCGCGTTCAAACTCGCGCAGTTTGCGGTTGAAGCCGTCGCTGTCTTTGATGATGGCGATGCGGGCGCTGCGCACAAACTCTATCAGCCCGAACGGCTGCAGAATCTTGATCAGGTTGTCGGTTTCCTCGCGGTGGCCGGTGGTTTCAAAGACGGTATAATCTTTTCTAATCACCACCACTCGGGCGCCGTTTTCGCGCAGCAGCCGCTCTACTTTGGCTTTCTCGGCCACAATGTCGGTGGGCACTTTGTAGAGCGCCATCTCCTGCCAAATCACGTCTTCGTTGGTGTTGTAGTACACCTTAAGCACCTCTACCTGTTTCTCAATCTGGCGGGCAATTTTGCTCACCACCTCTTCAGTTTCGTGTACCACGATGTTGAAGCGGTGGATTCCCTCAATTTCGCTGGGCGAGGTGTTGAGGCTTTCAATGTTCATCTTGCGGCGGGAGAATATCATGGCGATGCGGTTGAGCAACCCAATCTGGTTCTCTGTGTACACCGTGATGTTGTATTCCTGCCGTTCTATTGGCGCTTGCTCACTCATCTTCTTCTTGGTTTAGCAAGGTTATTTCAATCTGATTTCACTCACGCTGCAGCCCTGTGGCACCATAGGGAACACGTTGTTCTCTTTGGTCACCATCACTTCCAGCAGGAAAGAACCAGGATTGGTAAGCATTTTCTGCAACGCCTCCACCAGGTTTTCGCGCTGATTGATGCTGCGGCCCGGTATGCCGTAGCCCTTGGCTACCGTCACGTAATCTGGGCTGGTGATGTCCACGAACGAGTAGCGGCGCTCATGGAACAGCTCCTGCCACTGGCGCACCATGCCCAGAAACTGGTTGTTCAGAATCAGGATTTTCACGTCTATGCCGCTCTGCATGATGGTGCCCAGTTCCTGAATGGTCATCTGCACGCCTCCGTCGCCAATTACGGCCACCACGGTTCTGTCAGGTGCCCCAAACTTGGCCCCGATGGCCGCTGGTAACGCGAAGCCCATGGTACCCAAACCGCCGCTGGTGATGTTGCTGCGTGTCTGGTTCAGTTTGGCGTAGCGGCAGGCCACCATCTGGTGCTGCCCCACGTCGGTGACAATAATGGCGTCGCCTTTGGTGAGCTCGTTCAGTTGTTGAATCACCTCACCCATGGTCATCTCATCGCTGGTGGGGAACAGCTCTTCCCGAATCACCGCGTCAATCTCCTTCTGCTCGAACTCCCGGAATTTGGCCAGCCACTCGGTATGCTGCTTGGTTTCCACCATTTGGGTGAGCAACGGCAAGGTTTCTTTGCAGTCGCCCCACACGGGGACGGTGGTCTTCACGTTTTTGTCAATCTCAGCGGGGTCAATGTCCAGGTGAATGACTTGCGCTTGCTTGGCGTATTTGTCCAGACGGCCGGTCACACGGTCATCGAAGCGCATGCCTATAGCAATCAGGACATCGCACTCATTGGTCATCACGTTGGGGCCGTAGTTGCCGTGCATGCCCAACATGCCTACGTTCTGCGGGTGATCAGTAGGCAAGGCACCCGCGCCCATGATGGTCCACGCCGCCGGAATCCCGGTTTTCTCCAAGAAAGCCCTGAACTCCTGTTCGGCGGAGCCGAGCATCACGCCCTGCCCCCAAAGCACAAACGGCTTCTTGGCTTTGTTAATTAATTCCGCCGCCTGGCGAATGTATTCTTTGCGCACAATGGGCTTGGGCCGATAGCTGCGGATGTGGTCACACGGCGTGTAGCCTTTGAACGCAAACTTTTGCAGCTGGGCGTTTTTGGTAATGTCAATCAACACCGGACCGGGGCGACCACTGCGGGCTATGTGAAAAGCCTTGGCCAACACCTCCGGAATCTCGGTGGCATCAGTGACCTGATAATTCCATTTGGTGACCGGTGTGGTAATGCCAATTACATCGGCTTCCTGAAACGCATCGGTGCCCAGTAAGTGCGCGAAAACCTGACCTGTGATGCAGACCAAGGGTGTGCTGTCAATCAAAGCATCGGCGAGGCCGGTCACCAAGTTGGTGGCACCTGGGCCGCTGGTGGCGAACACCACGCCTACTTTTCCGGAGCTTCGGGCGTAGCCCTGACCGGCATGAATGCCGCCTTGCTCGTGGCGCACCAATATGTGTTTCAAGTCGCCTTCAAAGTCATAGAGCGCATCATAGATGGGCATGATGGCTCCACCCGGATAGCCGAAGATAGTGTCTACACCTTCCACCACGAAACCGTGCAGTAGCGCCTGGCTACCGCTCAACATGGTGTCTGTCTCAGGCAAGGCTGGGGCTTGTTTCTCTTGCGTTAACATAAGCTTCGTCTTGTAAATCGGTGATACAACCGTGGCTGGCATCACTTACCGTTCTAATGTATTTCAACAATACCCCGCTCTGCACGTTGGCTTTCGGGCGTTGCCACACGCTTCTGCGGGCAGTTAATTCAGCTTCGTCTAGCTGCACGTCTATGGTGTTGGTGGAGGCGTCCAGCACAATCCAGTCGCCGTCTTCTACCAGGGCAATGGTACCGCCGTCGTAGGCTTCGGGGCTCACGTGGCCTATCACAAACCCGTGGGTTCCGCCCGAGAAACGACCATCTGTAATGAGGGCTACTTTATCGCCTAGACCCGCGCCCATAATGGCCGAGGTGGGTTTCAACATTTCGGGCATGCCCGGACCGCCTTTGGGCCCCACGTACCGAATGACGACGACCTGACCCGGTTGAATTTTGCCGGCGGCGATGCCCTCATTCAGTTCTTCTTCAGAGTTAAACACTATAGCAGGGCCTTCAAATCGCAGTCCTTCTTTGCCCGAAATCTTAGCCACCGCTCCTTTAGAGGCCAGGTTGCCGTACAGAATCTGGATATGGCCGTCTGATTTGATGGGGTTGGAAAGCGGTCTCAACAAGTCCTGCTCCGCGCCTAGCGGTTTTATATTTTCTAGGTTTTCGGCCAGCGTTTTGCCCGTAACGGTCAATAAATCTCCGTTCAGCAAACCCGCTTCCAGCAGCGTTTTCTGCACCGCCGGTACGCCGCCTAAGGCGGAAAGGTCTTCCATGAGGTACTTGCCGCTCGGTTTCAGGTCAGCCAACACCGGCACGCGGTTGCTCACGTCCTGAAAATCTTCCATGGTCAAATGCACGCCCGCGGCGTGGGCAATGGCGATGAGGTGCAGCACAGCGTTGGTAGAGCCGCCCAGTACCGTAATCATGACCAGGGCATTTTCAAAGGCCTCGCGGGTTAAGATGTCTCTGGGCTTGATGTCTTTCTCTAACAAATTCAGAATGTAGGCCCCGGTGTCCAAGGCTTCCTGATTTTTCTCTGGGCTCACGGCCGTGGCCGAGGAAGAGAAAGGCAGGCTCATGCCCAGGGTCTCAATGGCGGCGGCCATGGTGTTGGCGGTGTACATTCCGCCGCAGGCACCCGGACCCGGACATGCGTTCCGGATGATGCCGCGGTAATCTTCGTCTGAGATAGTGCCGTTCAGTTTCTTGCCGTAGGCTTCAAAGCAGGAAACAATGTTCAGCTTCTGGCCTTTGTACTCGCCGCCTTTGATGGTACCGCCGTAAATCATCACCGAGGGGCGGTTCAAGCGCGCCATGGCAATCAAGGCACCCGGCATGTTCTTGTCACAGCCTACCACCGTGCCCACTGCGTCATAGTAATGCGCACCGGCCATGGCTTCAATGGAATCAGCAATCAGCTCTCTACTCACCAGCGAATAGCGCATGCCCGCGTTGCCGTTGGTGATGCCGTCGCTCACGCCAATGGTGTTGAACCGCAGGCCCACCATGCCGTTGGCCTGCACGCCCATTTTCACGGCATCGGCGAGGCCGTTCAGGTGCATGTTGCAGGTGTTCCCTTCAAAGCCGGTAGAGCAGATGCCCACAAACGGTTTGCGCAGGTCTTCTTCTTTCACCCCTGAGCCAATTAGCATGGCCTGAGAGGCCGGAAGGCTGTCGTCTTTGGTGTAGATGCCGCTGTATTTATTTAGAGCCATGGTTTGCTATTTTTACCTCACCCCCGGCCCCTCTCCCACGGAGAGGGGAGCTAAGCGGTAAAGCATTTTTTAAATGTTATTGCGTTTTTGGCCTACTTTCTAAAAAACAGGCCGGAAACGAATTCTTTTAATTTTAACTGGTGCGAGTCTCCAGACTCCAGTGCTCCACTTTTGTTTCCCGACGAGTCTGGAGACTCGCTTTATCTCTTGATATGAGACCGGAGTCTCGCGACAATTGGGGATTAGTTTATTTTCCGTTTTTGGTCAAATTTCTGGAAATCAGCCCGAAAACATATTGGTTTATCCATCTTCCTCGGTCTGTCAGGGGATAAACCAAGGAAACAGAAAAATTTTATTCTGTTAGTCACGGAAGTAACTCCCGCGCCCATAGTAAACAGGTTACATTCCATTTTCCGTTTTCGGCTTATTTTCTGAAAAACAGGCCAAAAACGCATTTCCGTTCTCCCCTCTCCGTGGGAGAGGGGCCGAGGGGTGAGGTCCTAAATAATAGTACTTAGCCCCAACTCCAGGTTTTTCAAATGCCGGAAACACTCGCCGCCCTCCTGCACATAGTCGGCAATGAAGCAGCCGACTTGCTCAGTGGTGTAAGGGTTATCGCTGTTCAGTTCTGGGGTTAGCACTTTTCTTCTGAGGGCATAATCCACGCCTTCTTTTACCAGGGTTGCCTCGTCATACATCCCGAAGTGCTCCAGCATCATGGCCACTGAAAGTATTGTGGCGATTGGATTGGCGATGCCTAAGCCTTTGCCCTGCGGGAAAGAACCGTGAATAGGCTCAAACAACGCTGCGGTTTCTCCTATTGAGGCCGAAGGCAACAAGCCCAGAGAACCGGCTATCACCGATGCCTCATCTGAGATTATATCGCCGAACATGTTCTCGGTGAGAATCACGTCAAATTGCTTGGGGTTCAGAATCATCTGCATGGCGGCGTTGTCCACGAACAGGTAATCAACTGCAACAGAAGGATATTCCGGGGCAATCTGCTGCACCACTTCACGCCACAGACGGGAAGTTTCCAGCACGTTGGCTTTGTCTACTAGAGTCAGTTTGTTGCGGCGCGTGGTAGCCGATTGGAACGCCAAGAGTGCAATACGTACAATTTCCTCACGGGAATAAGTGCAGTGGTCATACGCTCCATCGGCGGTACGGCCTTTCTCCCCGAAATAGATACCGCCGGTCAGCTCGCGGTAAATCAACATATCAGCCCCTTGAATGCGGTCAGCCTTCAGCGGTGAGTGCTCAATTAACACATCATAAGCGGTCACCGGACGGATGTTGGCGAACAGACCTAATGACTTTCTTAGCCGCAATAGCCCTTGCTCCGGACGTACTTTGGCAGCAGGATTGTTGTCATATTTCGGGTCCCCGATGGCGCCCAATAAGATGGCATCGGCCTCAAAGCAAGCCTGTAGGGTTGACTCCGGAAGCGGGTCGCCGGTGGCGTCAATGGCGCAGGCGCCCATGAGTTGCACGTCCAGCTCAAACTGGTGCCCGAAACGCTCAGACACCGCCTCCAGCACTTTCAGGGCCTCGGTACAAACTTCCGGCCCGATTCCGTCGCCGGGTAAAACGGCTATTCTTTTAGTTAATACGCCCATGGTCGGTTGCTTTCGTATTGTTCTATCGCTTCTTTCTGGTTCACTAAAAAATCAATGTCATCGTAGCCATTGATCATGCACTCTTTTTTGTAGGCGTCAATGGCGAAGGGGATTTTCTCTTCCCACACCGGCACTTCCAGTTCCTGGTTCACCAGGTTCACCACCAACGTAGTCTGCGGGTCTTGCTCAATCTGAGTCAGCAATCTTGCCAGCACCTCATCGCTCACCTGCAGTGGCAACAGGCCATTGTTCAACGCATTGCCTTTAAAGATATCAGCGAAGAAGCTGGAGATGACCACTTTAAAACCGGCATCATAAATGGCCCAGGCAGCGTGCTCACGGCTACTGCCGCACCCGAAGTTTTTGCCTGCCACCAGAATTTTTCCGCTATAGCGGCCGGTGTTCATGACAAAATCTGCCTTGGGCTGACCCGCGTTGTCAAAGCGCCAGTCTCTGAATAAGTTCTCCCCGAAGCCCTCGCGGGAGGTGGCCTTTAAAAAGCGGGCCGGGATAATCTGGTCGGTATCTATATTCTCAATCGGCAGCGGAACCGCTGTGGATTGAAGCACTTCAAACTTTTCCATTTAACTGCTTTATGTGCCACAAGTGCACTTTACAATTCTTTATATGATCGTCCCCCTTGGAAGGGGGTTGGGGGATGATTACTCGTGCAGATGTTCGCATTCCCGAGAATCAATATTTCTTTTTTCTGGGTTGAAGCTGATGGTTCTTCAACTGCCTTTGTCATCCCCCTACCCCCTTCCAAGGGGGACGACCAGGTATGCGTACCTAAAAATTAATTCAGGTATTGGGTAATGTCCACAATCTTTCCTTCCACGGCGGTGATGGCGGCTACCAAGGGGCTGGCCAGCAAGGTGCGGGAGCCGGGGCCCTGACGGCCCTCAAAATTGCGGTTAGAGGTAGAGACGCAGTAAGCGCCGGCCGGGATCTTGTCTTCATTCATGGCGAGGCAGGCGCTGCAGCCTGGCTCCCGTAGCTCGAAACCCGCCTCGGCTAATACTTTGTCAATGCCTTCTTCAATGGCTTGTTTCTCCACTTGCTTTGAACCAGGAACAATGATGGCCTCAACATGCGCGGCTTTTTTCTTGCCCTGCACAAACCTGGCTACCTGGCGCAAATCTTCAATGCGGGAATTGGTGCAAGACCCGATGAACACGTACTGAATCTCCTTGCCCAACAACGACTCGCCTGGCTGGAAACCCATGTACTGCAAGGATTTGCTGTAGCTGGCCTGCTCGCTCACCGGTACATCAGTCGGAATCAACGCGTCAATCGCCATGCCCATGCCCGGGTTGGTCCCGAACGTGATCATAGGCGCAATGTCAGCGGCGTCAAAGCTCAGTTCTTTGTCAAACTGAGCTCCTTCTTCGGTGAATAGGGTTGACCAATAGGCCACCGCCTGCTCCCAGCGCTCTCCTTTCGGCGCGAACTCGCGGCCTTGCAGGTAGTCAAAGGTGGTTTGGTCGGGGGCAATCATTCCTCCGCGGGCGCCCATCTCAATAGACATGTTGCAGACCGTCATGCGGCCCTCCATGCTCAGGTTGCGGAACGCGCTGCCCGCGTATTCTACAAAGTACCCTGTTGCCCCGCCGGTACCTAGTTTGGAAATCACGTAGAGGATGATGTCTTTGGCGGTTACGCCGGGTCTCACCTCACCGTCAACAGTGATGCGCATGCTCTTGGGTTTGCTCAACAGCAAGCACTGTGAGGCCATTACCTGTGCTACCTGGCTCGTACCAATTCCAAACGCAATCGCGCCAAAGGCGCCGTGGGTGGAGGTGTGGCTATCACCGCACACAATGGTCATGCCGGGTTGGGTGATGCCCAGTTCCGGTCCCATTACGTGCACAATACCTTGTCTTTCGTGCCCAAGGCCGTACAGTTCAATGTTGTGCTTGGCGCAGTTCTCAGTGAGTTTGTCTACCTGAAACCTAGACAGCGGCTCCTCAATGGGCAGGTGCTGGTTTTTGGTAGGTACGTTATGGTCGGCGGTGGCTACAATCTGCTCTTTGCGGAACAGCGGCAAGCCCCGCGCCTCAATCTCATCAAACGCTTGTGGACTGGTTACTTCATGTATGAGGTGACGGTCAATGTAAAATACATCTAACCCACCCGGGATGGACTTCACCACGTGAGCGTCCCAAATTTTATCTAATAATGTCTTTGCCATAGTTGTCACGTTTGTCATCTGGTAAGGCTGCTCTCTTCTACTTTTCCCTTCTCACTTTTGCCGTGTTCATTCAAGATGACAGCGGGTAATTAATTTGCAGAAACCAGATTATCCTGTTCCACCATTAAATGGAGGTCTTCGTCTACTACTTCTTTCTTTTTGTCGGCTACTTCCAGGAAGGCGGCATACGCTTTGTCTAAGGCTGCTTTCTCCAAGGCATAACCCAACTTTTGCATGCGGTACGCCAAGGCGGCTCTGCCGGAGCGGGCGGTTAACACAATAGAAGAATCCTCGGCACCTACCTCCTTGGGATCAATGATTTCATAGGTCTCGCGGTGCTTAATCACGCCGTCCTGGTGAATACCACTACTGTGCGCAAACGCATTGGCTCCCACAATGGCCTTGTTGGGCTGCACCTGCATGCGCATCATGTGTGATACCAAGTGAGAGGTTTCGGTCAACAGACGGGTATTCACGCTGGTGTCCAGGTTCAAATAAGGGTGTTGGCGGAGAATCATCACGACTTCCTCCAGGGCCGTATTGCCGGCGCGTTCCCCTACCCCGTTGATGGTGCACTCAATCTGGCGGGCACCGTTGATGGCGCCGGCAATAGAGTTCGCGGTAGCCAAACCCAGGTCATTGTGGCAGTGGGTAGAAAGGGTAACATTCTGCACGCCGCGCACATTTTCATATAAGTACTTAATCTTCGCTCCGTATTCTTCCGGCAGGCAATAACCGGTGGTATCAGGAATGTTCAACACAGTGGCACCGGCTTTGATGACGGCTTCGCAGACCATGGCCAGGAACTCATTATCGGTGCGGCCAGCGTCTTCGGCGTAGAATTCTACGTCTTCTACAAAGCTTTTCGCTAGCTTTACGGCCGCCACGGCCCGTTCAATCACATCGGCCTGGGTGGTGCGCAGCTTGAATTTCACGTGCGATTCTGAGGTACCTATACCCGTATGGATTCTGGGGTAACGGGCGGTTTTCAAGGCCTCAGCCGCTACTCTTATGTCATTTTCCACCGCTCGGGTCAGGCCGCACACGGTGGCTTCTTTGGTTTGGGCCGCAATGGCGCGCACCGCTTCAAAGTCGCCGGGGCTGGAAACGGGGAAGCCAGCTTCAATTACATTTACACCTAGAAGTTCCAGTTGCCGCGCAATAACCAACTTCTCATCCATGTTTAATTTGCAGCCGGGCACTTGCTCGCCGTCGCGCAACGTGGTATCAAATATTTGTATCTTCTGAGCTGACATCGTTATTTTGGCTTCTTATTCGTTACAAAGAAGTCAGTACTTTTACTGAGGCCAAAAACTTTTTTAAACGAGTCTACTATTTCCAAGCGCCTCTTTTCAATTCACATCAATTTGAAAATCAATATTTTAAAACATTTTTCATTACAATGCCCAACCAAAATATTGACCCCATTTTTCAATTGATAAAATCACTCTCGCCCTCAGAGAAACGGCACTTCAGGCTGTTTACCAACAAGAGCGGCTCCAGTGAAGACTTGAAGTTTCTGCAGCTGTTTGATGCCCTGGACCAGCAGGAAACCCTAAACGAAATCCAGATTCTCAAACAGGTGCCCAGCATTAAAAAGGCACAGTTGGCCAACCTTAAGAGCAACCTGTACAAGCACCTGCTCTCCAGCCTACGGGCCTACCATGCTCCCCAGAACCTGGATATTCAGCTGCACGAGCAGCTGGACTACGCCCGCGTACTCTATAACAAAGGGTTCTACCAGCAAAGCCTCAAAATGCTGGACAAAGTAAAGGTAGCGGCGCTGGAGTCAGAGTTGCCGCACATTGCCCTCACCGCTATTGACCTGGAAAAACTAATTGAGAGCCAATATATTACCCGCAGTTTGAGCGGCCGCGCCGAAAGCCTGACCCAGGAGGCCACCTCGGTCTCTACCCATTTGGCCCAAATGCACCAGCTCTCCAACGTAGCGCTCAGGCTCTATGGCCATTACCTCAAAGTCGGGCTTGCCCGAAACCAGGAAGACTATGCCTCCATTACCGCTTTCTTCCAGGAGAACCTGCCGGTGATTGAATTGCAGAAGGCGGGCTTTTATGAGAAGCTGTACTTCTACCAGGCCCACGTGTGGTACCACCTCATGACCCAGGACCTGAAAGCCTGCTACCGCTTCGCCCAGAAATGGGTAGACCTGTTTGACCAGTACCCGCACATGAAGGAGCGGCGGCCGGTGTTGTACATCAAAGGCATGCACAACCTGCTCAACGCGCTCTACAACCTGCTGTACCACTCCAAATTCATTCAGGTGCTGCAGCAGTTAGAGGATTTTGCCAATGACCCCAAGCGCCGGTCTACCCCCAACATTGACACTCTTCTGTTCCTGTACATTTACACGAACAAGATCAACGCCTATTTCTTAGAAGGCAAGTTCACTGAGGGGCTGCAGATCATACCCGGCGTATTGCAGAACCTGGAAGGCTTTCAGGCGCAGCTAGACCCGCACCGCATGCTGGTTTTCTACTACAAGATTGCCAGCCTGTACTTTGGCAGCGGCAATTTCAGGAAAGCCATTGAGTACCTGAACAAGGTCATTCACCACCGCAACACCAGCCTGCGCGAAGACCTGCAGTGCTTCGCCCGCATTCTCAACCTCATTGCCCACTACGAGGCCGGTTATGATGATGACGCCCTGGATTACCAAATCAGGACCGTCTACCACTTTCTGGGCAAAATGGACAACCAGCAGCAGATGCAGGTGGAGATTTTCAAGTTCCTCCGCAAGGTGGGCGGCATTGCCCCGCACCAGGTGAGAGACGCCTTCAGTGAATTAAAGGAACGTTTGATCCAGATTTCGCAGAACCCCTATGAGCGGCGGCCCTTCCTGTACCTTGACATTATCTCCTGGCTGGAAAGCAAGATTGAGAATATTCCGGTACAGGAGGTCATGCGCCGCAAAGTGGGCCGGTTGAAATAGTTCACGTTTTTGGCCCCTTTTTTGGAAAACAGGCAAAAACAGAGGTTCCGCTTTGCCATAGCCAGTCAATACTGAGGAGCACCGCCACGTCTATTCGTTCTCAGTTCAGGCCGTGGCTAGAAATTGTTCAGTAGTGAACACTTGCTTGTTCACCACTGAACAAGTAGACTTATGGGGTTTTTATTAGTTCCTGGAAATTAACTGATTATAAATCTGGCATAGCCCTTGACTTAGCTGTTTGAAGGCGCGGCATGTCTTTGTTGGTCTGGTGTTCAGGGTACCTGGCCTAACTTCCGGCAAAAGAACAGCCGAGGCTTTTATAAACAGAATCCTCAAATTATTTCCATGCTCCGTCTCCTGCTCGTCTTTGCTCTCTTTTCTTTCGCCTTCCCTTTCACGTCCTCTCCTCTTGCGCAGGGGGCCAGCACTGATATTTTCTATCTCGTCAAGCCTTTGCTCCCCCACAGTGCGGCCTTACAGGTTTCCTTTCAATACAGAAGCAACGCGGCTGGTAAATTGGTGCTCAGGTTTGAGAACAATTCCTGGGGCGACAGGGATCTCTTCAACTGCCTGACGGGACTTACCGTAAGCCCAGCCCCGCAAAGCATTGAAATGCTGCCAGACAGCAGCCTGATCAAAATAATAGCGCAACCTAACCAGGAATTGCAGGTCCGGTACGCCATTAGGCAAGATTTCAATGTGACGCTCAAAAACGTTCACCGGTACCGCCCAATTGTTCAGAAAGAGTACTTTCATGTTCTAGGGATGCGCCTGTTTCTGGTGCCTGAAAACCTGTTTCAAAGCGACTCAGATTCAGCAAGGATTGAAATCAACTGGGCTGCCCCAGCGGCTGGCCATATCTTCCACAGCAACTTTGGGCCGGGCCTCCGGCAGAAGGCGAACCTGACCAAAGACATGCTGTATTCTACATTTTTTATAGGTGGCGATTTCAGGAGGTACAGTTATAGCTGGAAAAACCAGACCATTTACTTGGTCACCCGGGGTAACTGGTCCTCATTCACAGACCAGCAGGTGTTGGATATTCTCAAAGCCACCATTCCGGCACAGATGGTTTTTTGGAAAGACAGACTAGACGCGCCCTTTTCGGTAAGCCTGCTCCCCACGTTTGAGGAGTGGACAGACTCCTCCAAGTCTTTCTCTCTGGGCGGGAGCGGCTTGCTGAATTCCTTTATCTCCTTCTCCTCTAACAACCCAGGCACAGAGCTCAAGATGTTGCGCTGGCTCTATAACCATGAACTGCTTCATCGCTGGATTGGCCAAACCCTGGTTAATGAGGAAGAGGAAAAACAGTATTGGTTCAGTGAAGGATTTACTGACTATTACGCCTATAAACTCATGCTCAGGAATAAGCAGATCAGCCTGGAGGATTTTCTAGACGTGATCAACAAAGAGGTATTGGCACCTCATTATCAGTCACCGGTCAGAACCCTCCCCAACTCAGAACTCACGCAGCAAAAATTCTGGTCTGACAGGCAATACAATAAACTCCCCTACCGGCGAGGCCTGCTCTATGCCCTGCTCCTGGACAGCCAGCTAAAAAAGAAATACCACGGTAAGAAAAGCCTGGATAATCTCATGAAAAACCTGATGGCCCAAGCCAAAAAAAGTGGTGACTTCAAATTCAACCATACTGTCTTTCAGGACCAGTTAGACACCTACTTAGGCTCAGCAGCCATTACTGAATTTGGAAGATACATTCTGCAAGGGAATTGGATCAATTTTGAAGAATCTCTTCCTGCAGGCTTACTTCTGGAGACGCAAAAAGACATTCCGGCAATCATTATTTCACCATTGGCCAATAAAAAGAAACTGGCGGATTTACTGGGTAAATGAGAGTAGACATCCGGTTCTTGCCAGAACGCGCTTCCGCTGTTTCTAGCCTGTTTTTTAAAAAACAGGCCAGAAACAAAATACCGCTTTGCTTCCCTAAGAAAATCTGATCTTACAGCTTCTGCCAATTCATATCATCCTTACCTTCAGCAGTCGCAACACTTCTCTCCTAACACTGTTGAAACCGAACCCCATATATGTAGAAACACACATAGAAACCTCCCTGGAGCGACTATGGGAATTTACCCAGCCCCAGAAATGCATCAGGAATGGGACTTGCGCTTCCATTTCATAGCATATTTACCCAAGCACTCTAAAGACGAACCACAGCGGTTTCTGTACCAAACGCAAATTGGATTTGGTTAAAAGTAATATGGCGAAGGCAAGAGCACCGGGACCCACAGCAAAGTAACCGGAGAAAGCACGTCTGCCTTAAAATTTTGGTCAGACGAGAAAATTTCGCTTATCAAAACAGGTTCTGGGTACTGGAACTATATTCCTATCGCCAGCGGCGTGAAATTTATAACTTGGTTTGATTACCAAACCAGATATGGATTTGTAGGGAAAGTAGTAGATAAGATTTTATTCAGGCCGCTCATTGGCTGGGCCACCGCCTGGAGCTTTGATGCCCTCACAAGATGGCTGGAGAAATGACAGCACCCCCGTTACCAACAGCCCTGCTGGCCCAAGCGGCCCGGGAATTACCCCAACCGGAAGCGCATGAACATGAATAGGTCCATCTTACAATGGTTTTAAAAGATCATCTCTTCAATAAACGGGTGACACTAGACAGGCAGTCTAATTCATAGGGTACTGATCTGCACAAGAGTGGTTTAATTGGGCATAGGGAAACCTGTAGCAGGTAAATAGGATACCCCCTCCCCTAAAACTCTCAGCTTGCCATTAAGGTATCCAGAAAGTAGCCCTCCTCCCTTAGCTGGGCCTTATACTTCCAGAGTTCCAGCTCTTCCATGACCAGATTGGCCAGGTATTTCAGGGTGAGCTGGTCTTCCAGGGAGAACGTTCTGGGTTCTCTGTCTACCAGACACACCGCGCCCAATTGAAAGCCGTCATGCGTTCTCAGGGGAGCCGCGGCGTAGAACCTGAGCCCGAACTCGCCGGCCACAAACGGGTTGGCCAGCAAAGAAGGCTGCTCCAGGGCATCTGGAAACACGGTTGGGTTTTCATTGAGAATGGCCAGGCCGCTCAAACTGCTGCCGCGGTCAACTTCAGTAATCCCGTCCAGCCCCACCTGCGCCTTTAACCAGACCCGCTCCCTGTCTACAAAAGAGATCATGGCCACCGGTACTTTGAACAGGTGGGCCGCCAAAGACACCACATGCCGCAGGGTGCCCTCTGTTTCTGCATCAACCGGGTTGGGGTGGTTGGTATCTAGAATGCGGTACTCGTGTAATTTGGTAAGCCGTTCCTGATCATTCTCAGGAATAATATTCATTCTTAAAGCTCGTCGCATCATCAAAAATTCAAACGCTCATATCAACTTCACAGCGGTATTTCGCCGGCTGCGCACTTCTTAGGTGTACGGGGAGAGGTAGATTCCGTTGGAAAAATCCTGCTGGTTTCTTTGCAGACTGCCATTGCCGCTGTACTTTCTGTTTTTAGCCTGTTTTTCAGAAAACAGACCCAAAACGCCCTGTAGCCGTTTTCAGGCAGGCGTTCCATGGCTGCATCAGGGATCTTACCCGCAATAACCCTCTGAAAGTCAACACTAAAAAACTTCAACCCCCTTCCACCCTCCGCGGGGCGCGGTTTAAAGTACCATAACAGTTCTGGCTGGTCACGGCTTGTCTGGCCAAAGTTCTTCCGGTTTCGCCTTATCTTTGGGCAGCGGACAGGTGAGATGTATCTGCCCCTGAAAATTAGCACCTATGATCAACTACAACCCCAAAGACTGGTTCATCTTCATCTTCAGGTTCTCCAAGTCAGACACGTTCAGGCAACTGCTTCCGCTTTTGATTATGGTGGGCATTTACGCGGGTTTCATCTCTTTTCTGGAGAACCACTACCTGCAGCTGTCGCAGAATGACAACCTCAAGAATGTGGGGCTCATGCACAGCGTGCTGGGGTTTGTGCTATCGCTATTGCTGGTGTTCAGAACCAATACCGCCTATGACCGCTGGTGGGAAGGCCGAAAGGTCTGGGGCAGCCTCACCAACGTTTCCAGAAATTTAGCGCTTAAGCTGCAGGCGTGCGTGAAGGACCAGGAGACGAGGAGTTATTTCCGGCAGATGATCCCCAACTTCGCCTTCGCCCTAAAAAACCACCTGCGTGAAAATGAGGATTACCAGGAGCTGGACCCGGTCTTAGATTTAAAACCAGAGAAGCACCTGCCCAACCAGATTGCCTGCGCACTCTTTGACAAAGTTAACGCCCTGCACCAGCAAGGCGCCCTCACCACCGCCCAGCTGCTGGTGCTAGATGAAGAAATCAAGACCTTAACAGAAATTACCGGCGCCAGCGAACGGATCAAGAACACGCCCATTCCTTTTACCTACAGCGTGTTCATCAAGAAGTTCATCTTCTTTTATGTCATGACGCTGCCGTTTGGGTGGTCGTTCAGCATGGGGTATTATGTGATTCCGGTGGTCATGCTCATTCTGTACGCCATGGCCAGCCTGGAGCTGATTGCTGAGGAAATTGAGAACCCGTTCGGGACCGATGACAATGATCTGCCGCTAGACCAGATCTGCACCAACATCAGGAAACACGTGGCCGAACTGCTGGATTGATAGTGCCATTTTCACCGGGCGGCTCATTTCCTGTTTTTGGCCTGTTTTCAGAAAAACAGCTCCAAAACAGCCTTGCCAGATAGTTTGGCCAAAACAAAAAGAGCCAGCGGCGCATGCATTGCCCGCTGGCTCTTTTTTTAGGGTGGAAGCCGGTAGGGCTTCTGATTTTGTCTCTGGCACAGCGGCTGCCTAGGCCTCTGGAGAGATTCTGTTTTAGACCTGTTTTCTGAAAAACAGCCCTAAAACGTTATCACCGGCAAGTTTTACGCTGATTAAAACGCTTTTACAACAGGAAAACCAGAAAACGGTAAACTGGTTCAGCGGTGAGAGGCTTAGCCTTGTTTCACCAGCTGAATCTCAGCGTGCAGGCGAATCTCATCACTCACCACCACGCTTCCGGCCTCGGTCACGGCACTCCAGGTCAGCCCAAACTCTTTGCGGCTGATCTTGCCCGTAACAGTGAAACCGGCTTTGGTCTGGCCATACGGGTCAACCACAATCCCCCCCAGCTCTACGTCAAGGGTTACCGGGTGGGTATTGCCTTTGATGGTGAGGTCCCCGTGCAGCTTGGCAGAGTCGCCACTGGTTTTCTCATAGCGGTTGCCCACAAATCTGATTTCGCCGTGGTTGGCAGTATCAAAGAAATCAGGGGATTTCAGGTGGGTGTCGCGCTGCTCGTTGTTGGTGTTGATAGAGTTCACATCGGCGGTGAACACTACGCTGGCGGTGTTGTCAAAATCGTCCCCCTCGGTTTCAGCCTCTACACTGAACGTCTGGAAATAACCGGTAACGGTGGTGATCATTAAGTGCTTCACCTTGAACTGCACTTCACTGTGGGTGGGGTCCAGAGACCATTTGGTAGTTGCCATAGTTGTATTGTTAGTTGATGGTTTGCGGCCCGAGCTAAGGTATACGATCCCCACTGCTTCGGGTTGATTTACCGTTAAAACATTTAATGTACCTACATAGATAAAGAAATCAGCTTTCCGCTCCAAACAAATTCTCTGTTTCTGGCCTGTTTTTTTGAAATCAGGCCCAAACCGGCCATCTGCCCCTGCTGTCAATGCCTTCTGGTTTACAGCAGTTTACCTGCCCTGCAATGGGAGCTACCGCCTAAAGGGCTTTGTTTTCTGAAACCAGCAGCCAACCCTCCTACTCTTTCCCCTCCCCGGGTTCGGCCATGGCGATGTGTATTTATGGATGTCTGCCGCCACTTTTCTGATGAACTCTAACTGCTCTGCCAGCAGCCTGTCATCTGCAGAAAGGGTTGCCGGCGGGTCAGTAGAAGGCTCCCCGGAGCTGTGGGCGGCCTCATGAAGCTGGAACGCGGGGTCTAAGTGCCTGATAGCCTCTGTGAGCAAATGCAGCGACCGGCGCACATTCTTCTGGATGGCCTCTGGGTACAGGCAGGGCTGGGCGTTGATCTTGCCGGAAATGACCGTGGCAATGTAAGACGACAGCACATGGTTGAGCACCACCAGCTGGTAAATCTCCCGGCTGTGCAGCTGCTTGCTCTTTGGCTCTGCGGCCATGCGCTGAAACGCCGCCGACAGGTCTGCCGACTTCACGTTGACTTCCTTGCGGGCCAGCTTGTATTGCACATTTGACACGGCGTTTCCTGCCAGCAGCCCCGCCAGCACCTGCAGATAGTTCAGGTTGGCCTTTAACGCGTTTTGCAGGAACGTCCCCACCTGTTTTGACTCCCAGTTGGGCAGAATCAGGTAGGTGGCGGCAAAAGCAATGGCGCAGCCCGCCACGGTGTCTACCAGGCGCTCCTCCACAATGGCCAGTCCGCCGCCCCCCAGAAAGCTGAACAGGATGAGCATGAACGGCGTCACGAGGGTAACGCTGAGCACGTAGTTCATGCGCTGCACCGTGTAAAAACCGGTCATGAACAGGACCATGAACACAAACTGGATGGTCTCATTTTTAAACAGGTACAGAATGAGCAACCCAATGGCGCCCCCCAGCACGGTGCCAATGATACGCTGCACGTTTCGCTGCTTGGTCAAACTGAAGGCAGGTTTCAGGATGAAGACCACCGTGAGCAACACCCAGTAGCTGTGCTCCCCGTACGGGAACAGCCGGGTAAGGGCAAAGGCGACCACGGCCACCAGCGCCATGCGCAGCGAGAACCGAAACACAGAAGAAGACAGGCCCATGTTGCTCCACAGCAGCCGGGGCGAAAAATTCTGGCGGGTCACAAACAGCGAAAACTGGAGCTCCCGGTTCTGGTACGCCTCCTGCGCCGCCTCCGTGTTGAAATAAGACCTGATATCTGTGAGCCGCTGCACAATGCCTCTAATGTTCACCAGTATCTTCTTGAGCACCAGCGTGTGGGCGGTAGGCTCCTGCACATCTATTGCCTCTATCTTCTGCTTCAGGCTTTCCAGCTGCGGCAGTACGTTCAGCGGCGTGCCCGGCTGGTAGTTGGCTTGCAGCGCCAGCCCAATGCGGTCCAGCTCATCTGCCAGGCGCTCAATGATCTCAGAAATGTCTCTCAGAACACCCGTGCCCGCAAACTTCTCATTAATGGACGCATAGTCATAGTGAATAGAAGTGATCTGCTCATACAGATCCACCAGGTCTACAAAGATCATCACCAGCGTTCTACCCGTGTCTGTTGACTCCTGCACCATCTGCCTACTTTTGAAAAGCACCTCGCGCGCGGCAACCTGCTTCTCACTCACCAGCACCTGCTGCGCCACCAACCTGCGGTACTCCGGCTCCATGTCTGTTGGCGACCGGTAAAAAGAGGCTTTGATGCGCAGGTATTTGGCCACCTCCCGCACGCTTTCGCCCAGCGCCTGCTGGGCCGGCCGGTAAGGCATCATCTGGTGAGACAACAGGCTCAACAGCAAATACCAGACACCGCCGGTTAGCACCAGACCCGCGTACTGGAACACCTGCACGTTGGTGAGGGGCCGGTGCATGCTCAAAATCATAACCAGCAGGGCACCCAGCCCAATAAGGGACGCCCGCATGCCGTACACCAGCAGCATGGAGAACAGAAAGCAGAACACCCCAATCTCCAGCCCCATGGTGACCACGTGCCGCTGCGCAAACCCGGTCACCATTGCCACCACCGTACACAGCAGAATGGCCACCAGCATGCCATTGCGCTTGTGCACCACCGGCCCCGGCGAATCAGCCAGGCTGGCCCCCACCGCCCCCAGGGAGACGGTGATCCCCGTCAACAGCTGCCCCATGTAAGAGAACAGCAGCGCCGGCAGCAGCACCCCAATGGTCACCCTAATGCCATCGGCAAAATTCTGACCGTAAAAGAAAGACTGTAGTTCCCGGACTTTGTTCATTTTTTAAGGAGTGAAGGAGTGAATGGGTGAAGGAGTGATTTTTTAATTTGCCAATTGGGTAATGTGCTCTGGAAGGTATGCATTAGGCTTAACAAGATTGAAAACAGGGCAAACAACTTTGGCATATCTTCTCTTTTCTGTCATTCTAAAAGAACCCTGGCAGCGAACGGTAACACCCATACTCCAAAAAAGCTGAGTTCGTCCGCAGGTTGCTTTCAGAAGAACAATCAGATTAAAATGTTTTTAATTTATCCGGCTACGCCGATGCTTTGAAAATGCGTTTATGGCCTGTTTTCCGGAAATCAGCACGAAAACGTCTTTTCAATCATGTCCTCTTAACGGAAAAACAGCATGCAGAGATTGACTCAAGAACACAGTTCAATCCCTGCTCCTGTTTTCGGTTTGTTTTCCAGAAAGTAAGCCAAAAACAGCAAGTACCGTACAACCTTCTTTATTCTTCCAGCATTCACTCTTTCACGCATTGTTTACCTTTGCCGCATGCGGAACACATCTGAATATGATATAGTGGTGATTGGCGCGGGGCCCATAGGGCTTTCGTGCGGCATTGAGGCGCAGAAAGCAGGGCTCTCTTACGTGATCATTGATAAAGGGGCCCTGGTGAACTCGCTGTACAATTATCCGGTGACCATGACTTTTTTCTCTACCTCAGAGAAACTGGAGATTGGCGGCGTGCCCTTCATCTCAGACAACCCCAAGCCCCGCCGCAATGAGGCGCTGGAGTACTACCGCCGCGTCACGGGCAAGTTCACCCTGAACGTGCGGCTCTTTGAGGAGGTGATGAGCGTACAGCAAGAGGCAGACAGGTTTCTGGTGGAAACAGCCAAAGGCACCTACCGCGCCCGCAAGGTCATTGTCTCCACCGGTTTTTATGATTTACCCGCGCTCATGAACATCCCCGGCGAAGACCTGCCCCACGTGACCCACTACTACAAAGACCCGCATTACTACGCGCTGCAGAAAGTGGTGGTGGTGGGCGCCAGCAACTCCAGCGTAGACGCCGCCCTGGAAACCTACCGCAAAGGCGCCGACGTCACCATGGTGGTGCGGGGGCCGCAGATTGGGAGGCGGGTAAAATACTGGGTGAAACCAGACATTGAAAACCGCATACAGGAGGGCAGCATCAAAGCGTACTTCAATTCCACCCTCACGGCCATTAGGCCGGGCGAGGTGGAAATAAACACCCCAAACGGCCCTGTGACCCTGGCCAATGATTTTGTGCTGGCGCTCACCGGCTACAAACCTAATTTTGATTTACTCCGGCGGTTTGGCGTAGAACTGTCTCCAGATGACAAGCTGTACCCGCAACACAACCCTGAGACCATGGAAACGAACCAGCCCGGGTTGTACCTGGCGGGCGTAGTCTGCGGCGGCATGGACACACACCTGTGGTTCATTGAAAACTCCCGCGACCACGCCGCAAAAATCATCTCCCACATTCTGGCCCAGCGTCCTGCTCTTTGATTTTTCCTGTTTTCGGCCTGTTTTTCAAAAAGTAGCCCGAAAACAGAATTTTCATAACCCGGAGAAGCGCCCCGGTACTGCCTGAATGGGAAGTCAAAATAACACCAGAGCCACAATTTTCTTTTCTTTGTGGCCGTACCACCTCATGCAGTACGGTTTTATAGTTTAATCCTTTTGCTCTTGCCCGCTTTTTACGCCATGAGAAAAAGACTCAGGAAACAGTATAGAATTGCCCGCGTCATCTTTTACAAAGAAACCCTCATTGACCACAGGGAACATTTCTGGACTTTCCTGGGCTCCTTTGCAGGCATTGGGTTGATTGGCCTGCTGAACAGCCAGTTTCTGCCTTCCAGCGACAACCTGTTTCTGATTGGCTCCTTTGGGGCGACCGCGGTACTCCTGTTCGGGTTGATCAACAGCCCTCTGGCCCAGCCCCGCAATTTGATTGGCGGCCACGTTTTGAGTGCTTTGGTGGGCGTGTCTGTTTACCACCTGCTCCCGGAGGTGGCCTGGCTTTCTTCGGCACTCGCCGTGTCTTTGTCAATTGTGGTCATGCAGATTACCAAAACCATGCACCCGCCGGGTGGCGCTACGGCCTTGATTGCCAACATTGGTTCTGCCAAAGTACACGCCCTGGGCTATTTCTTTATTCTTTCGCCGGTGCTCTCCGGGGTGCTGATCTTACTTTTGGTGGCGCTGGTGGTGAACAATGCCACCGCCCACCGCAGGTATCCCGCCAACAGAAACTGGTACCAGTTCTGGAAAAGAAAATACCGCTAACCCCCTTCTTCACTACCGAGTAAACCCCACTTCCCTGCAAAAAACTAAGGATCACAAGTTTCTGTGGGATATTAGAAGGTTTCTCCAAAGAAACCAGATCTCACATTATCTGTAAAATTCTTTTTTTCAAGCACTTAACTAACAGAAAAACGCTTCCTGTCTATTTCCTGAAAAATTAAATTGTTTTCTCCACCGGTTACACCGTTTCTTTGCGCGACCGAATGAACGTTCAATAGACAATAACGGAGAAGAAGTTGGAGAAGATTGCAGAGAAGAAAAAGGCTATTCTGGAGAGTACGCTCAAACTTGTGAAAGAGAACGGCTTTCATGGAACCCCCATGAGCCAGGTAGCTAAAAAAGCGGGAGTGGCGGCTGGTACCATTTACCATTACTTTGACAGCAAAGATACGCTCATTATGGAGCTGTACCTCTATACCCAGTACCGGGTGTTAGACGCCATGCGCGAGAACAGCCGGGAAGACATGGACTATAAAACGCTCTTTTTCAGCAACTGGATGAGCCGCTGTCAATTTTACATAGAAAACCCTGACGCCCTTTGCTTTATGGAGCAATTTGTGAATTCACCGTATAACAACCGTTGCTCCCGGGAACAGAATGAGCGTTTCCAGAAAGAAGTACTCCAGTTTATTGAACGCGGCATTGAACAAAAATATCTCAAGCCTATGAATCAGCGCCTCATGTGCATCATGATGCACAGCACCGCCCTCACCGCTGCAAAAATCCAGTTGGCCGGCCAAGTCTCCCTGGGCGAAGAAGAGCTGCAGCAACTGGCCCAAATGGTCTGGGACGGCATCAAACTTAATTAATTCCCCCTTAACTACCTGTAATACATTCCCACATGAAGAGAGTAACGCTTCTGGTGTCTGCGCTGCTAGTGTACCTGCTGGTCCCGCTAGGCGCAATGGCACAAGACACAAGCACCCAAAGTCCGCCGGTTAATGGCACCCTCACCCTCCAGCAGTGCGTAGAGTATGCTCTAAAAAACCAGGCCCAGGTACGGCAATCTCAGCTAGACGAGGAGATTGGCGAGCGGCAGATAAAAGCGCAGCTGTCTGGCTGGCTCCCGCAGATCACCGCCCAGTTTGCTGCGGCGCACAATATTCAGCGGCAGCAAATGGTTTTTGAGGGAGTGGCCCGCCCCA
Organism: Rufibacter ruber; assembly: GCF_001647275.1. Lineage (GTDB taxonomy): Bacteria > Bacteroidota > Bacteroidia > Cytophagales > Hymenobacteraceae > Nibribacter > Nibribacter ruber_C. The sequence goes on from NZ_LRMM01000058.1 coordinate 29,583, forward strand.
TTGGCACCAACTACACCTCTAACGTGCTGCTCCAGGCCAACCAGACCCTGTACAGCAATGACTTGCTCCTGGCGTCACGTGCCGCCAATTTTACCAGAACCGTCCTGGACCAGAACACCAAAGCCACTAAGATTAACACCGTGGTGGATGTCAGCAAGGCGTTCTTCAATGTACTGCTAACGCAGGAGCAGCTCCGCATTCTGGATGAGAACATCATCAGGCTGGAAAAGCAGTTCAGGGATGCCCGCGCCCAGTATGAGCAAGGTCTGGTAGATAAAACCGATTATCAGCGGGCCAGCATCACCCTGGCCAGCACCCGTGCCGACCGCAAGCGCGCCCAGGAGAACATTAAAGCCCGCACCGCGGTGTTGCAGGAGTTGATGGGTGTACCGGTAGGGTCTGACCTTCAGCTGGCGTATGACTACAACCAGATGCAGCAGAACATTCAGGTAGACACCACCCAGCAAGTGTCATTTGCCAACCGGGTGGAATTTCAGCAGCTGCAGACCCAGCGCCAGATTCAGGTGCTGAATACCCGCTACTACCGCTGGGGGTTTCTGCCAAACGCCTCCCTCTACGGCAACTACAACCCGCTGTTCTTCAGTGACAACTTCTCTGATCTGTACAGCAAAGCGTACCCTACCTCACAGGTGGGGCTGCAGGTAGCCATCCCCATCTTTCAGGGGGGGCAACGGCTGCAGAACATGCGCATCTCTGAACTGCGGGAGACACGGCTGGACCTAGACTTACAAAACCTGCAGCGCCGCATAAACACTGAGTATCAAACGTCTCTGGCGAACTACAAGAGTGACTACAATGACTGGATCACGCTCCAGAGCAACCTGCAGCTGGCTGAAGAGGTCTACAACGTGATCAAGCTCCAGTACAATGAAGGCATCAAAACCTACCTGGACTTGATTGTAGCAGAAACGGACCTCAGAACGGCGCAGCTTAATTATTACAACGCACTGTACAGTGTGCTTTCCAGCAAGCTGGATGTGCAACGGGCCCTGGGTACCATTGCCGTAGATTAATGAACAGAATAGAACTGAAAATCACTTCCCTATAATGAAAAGAACTTATTCCCCATTAGCGGCGGCTGCTTTGTGTGCGGCGTTGCTGGTTTCCTGCGGCAAAAAGGACGCTGCCCCCCAAGGCCCTATGATGGGCGGTCCGGTACCCGTAAACACCTATACCGTTACCCAGGAGCACGTAGTAGGCACTGACAGCTATCCCGGCACCGTGGTTCCCTTGAATGAAGTGGAGTTGCGTCCGCAGGTGAGCGGCTACATCAGCCAGATATTTGTAAAAGACGGTCAGCGCGTGACCAAGGGTCAGAAGCTGTATGAAATTGACCGTACCAAATACCAGGCGGCGTACAACCAGGCACAGGCCAACGTACGCAGCGCCCAGGCCAACCTGAACCGGGTACAAAAAGACCTGGAGCGCTATGAGAACCTGGCCAAGCAAGACGCCATTGCCCGCCAGCGGGTAGATTACGCCCGCGCTGATGTGGAAACCGCCCGCTCTCAGGTAGCTGTTGCCCGCGCCCAGGTGGCCAGCGCCGCTACAGATTTAGGCTACTCTATTATTACAGCGCCTTTCTCCGGCACCATTGGCATTTCTCAGGTTAGGGTGGGCTCGCAGGTGAGCCCGGGCCAGACCTTGCTGAACACTATTTCGTCTGAAGGCCCCACGGGGGTTGATTTTGTGATCAATGAGCAGGAATTGCCTCGCTTTAACCGGTTGCAGCAGGGCAAGCAGCCAGATTCGCTGTTCACGCTCACCCTGGCAGACGGCAGCCGATATGCTCATACCGGTAAATTAAGCGCCATTGACCGGGCGGTGGGTCTGCAAACCGGTACCATCACCGTGCGGGTGAGTTTCCCTAACCCCAACCGGCAGCTGGTAGCCGGCATGACGGTAACCGTCAACGTGCTGAACCAGGATATAGGCCAGCAAATCACCCTTCCTTTCAAAGCGGTGACTGAGCAGTTAGGCGAATACTTTGTGTACCGGGTGCAGGGAGATTCTGTGGTCCAGCAGAACATTCAGCTGGGTACCCGCTTCCAGGACAAGATTGTGGCCCGTGAAGGCTTAGAAGCCGGACAGACCATTGTAGTGGAAGGCATTCAGAAGCTCCGCCAGGGGGCCAAGATCCAAGTGGGAGCCCCTGCGGCACCTGGTGCTGGGGCTCCGGCCGGGGCCAGATAATCAACAATCGTTTACAGTAGCTTTTTCAGAAGAGACATGATATCTGATGTATTTATAAGACGGCCCGTCACCTCCATTGTCATTTCCATAGTGATAGTGTTGGTGGGAACGCTGGCCATGATGAACTTGCCCGTCACGCAGTACCCAGACATTTCGCCGCCTACGGTATCTGTATCAGCGAACTATACGGGGGCAGATGCCCAGACGGTAGAGCAGACGGTGGCTACCCCCATTGAGACCCAGATCAACGGTACGCCGGGCATGGCCTACCTCACCTCTACCAACACCAGTACCGGCCAAATGAACATGACCGTGACTTTTGAGGTGGGTACTGACATTAACATTGCCACCCTGGACGTGCAGAACCGCGCCAGCGTGGCTGAACCCAGCCTGCCTGAAGAGGTGCGCCGTTTAGGGGTGACCGTGCGTAAGCGGAACCCGAGTATCCTGATGGTGGTGGGTATTTATTCGCCCAAGAAAAGCCATGACATCCAGTACCTGGACAACTACACCAACATCTACGTGAAAGACGCCTTGCTGCGCGTAAAAGGCGTGGGTGACGTGACCGCCATTGGGCAGGATTTCAGTATGCGTCTGTGGCTGCAGCCAGACAAAATGGCCCAGTACAACCTGAGCCCAAACCAGGTGGTGGCCTCCATTCAGGAGCAGAACATGCAGGTGGCCGCCGGTACAGTAGGTGCCCGCCCGCAGTACAGCACCCAGGCGTTCCAGTACCCCATCACGGTAAGCGGACGTTTGGCTACCCAGGAGGAGTTTGAGAACATCATCATCCGTACCAATCCGGAAGACGGCTCTTTGGTGTACCTGAGAGACGTGGCCCGCGTGGAGTTTGGGCAGTTTGACTACGGCCGCCAATCTACCATTAACGGGAACCCGGCCGCCATGATGCTGATTTACCAGGCCCCGGGCTCTAACGCCGTTGAAACCGCAGAAGGAATCTACGCCACCCTGGCGGAGATGAAGAAAACTTTCCCGGCAGATGTGGACTACATTGTGTCGTTTGAGTCAGTAACGGTGGTAGAGGTGTCTATTAATGAGGTGGTACATACCTTGTTAGAGGCGCTGGTGCTGGTAATTATTGTGGTGTTCCTGTTCCTGCAGAGCTGGCGTGCCACGCTGGTGCCTATCCTGGCTATTCCGGTATCTATCATTGGTACGTTCATCTTCTTCATTCCGCTGGGCTTTACCATTAATACGCTCACGTTGTTCGGGTTTGTGTTGGCCATTGGTATTGTGGTAGATGACGCCATTGTGGTGGTAGAGGCCGTGCAGCACTATATTGACCATGAGCGGCTTTCGCCAAGGGAGGCTACGCGCCGGGCCATGAAAGACATTACGGCACCGGTAATTGCCATTGCCTTGATTCTGGCGGCGGTGTTCATTCCGGTAGGTTTTATTCCGGGTATTGTGGGTCGTCTGTACCAGCAGTTCGCTATCACCATCGCTATTTCGGTATTGATTTCGGCCTTTGTGGCCTTGACCCTGACCCCGGCACTTTGCTCGCTCATGCTGCGCCCTATGAACGTGAACCGTGAATCACGGGGCTTGAACAAGTTCTTCTACAAGTTCAACAACTGGTTCGCCCGTACCACTGAGTCTTATTCGGTGGGGGTGCGCAAGAGCATCAAGGCGGCCCCGCTGGCGTTGATTCTGCTGGTGTGCTTGTATGTGGGTACGGTGGGCTTGTTCGCCAAGAAGCCAACCGGCTTCATCCCTACCGAAGATGAGGGACGTCTCTTTATCTCGGTGGAGTTGCCAGAAGGCTCCTCGGCTAACAGAACGCAGGCGATTCTGGAGCAGATGGCAGGCATCATTGGCGAAGTGAAAGCCATTAAAAACGCTACTTCCATCTCGGGTCTGAACGCCATTAACTTCTCGTTCAAGTCTAACAGCGGTACGTTCTTCATTCAGATGCACCCGTGGGACCAGCGCCAGGAGGAATCTATGCGCCTGCAGGGTGTGATTGGTGAGCTTAACCAGCGTTTCTCAGCGATCAAGGAAGCGAACATTATTGTGGTGGCGCCGCCGGCTATTCCGGGTCTGGGCCAGTCAGGAGGTTTCAGTTTCATGCTGGAGCAGCGCACCGCGGGTGACATCAAGGAGATGGAGCGCGTGATGGGCCAGTTCCTGGGCGCGGCCAACCAACGGCCTGAAATTGCCATGGCCTACAGCTTCTTCAACACCCGCACCCCCGGTTACCACGTTGAGGTGGACCGCGAGAAGGTGAAAAAGCTGGGTCTGAACCTCACTGATGTCTTTGCCACCATGTCCTCGTACATGGGAAGCCGGTACATCAATGACTTCACCCGTTACGGCCGTAACTACCGCGTGGTAGCGCAGGCAGACACCGCGTACCGCATGGACATCAAAGACCTGGGCCAATACTACGTTTTGAACCGCACCGGAGAATCAGTGCCGCTGAGTGCGGTGGTGTCTAGTAAGGTGGTAGAGAACCCGGCGGTGATTTCACACTACAACCTGTTTAGGTCGGTTGAGATTTCAGGCAGCGCCGCGCCGGGCTACAGTAGCGGGCAGGCCCTGCAGGCGTTAGAGGAAGTGGCCCAGCAGGTGTTGCCAGCAGGCTACGGGTATGACTTCTCTGGCCTCAGCCGCGAGGAGCTAGCCGCCGGAAACAGCACCATCTACATCTTCGCCCTTTCCATTGTGCTGGTGTTGCTGTTGCTGGCCGCCCTGTATGAAAGCTGGTCAGTGCCGTTCTCCATCCTGTTTGCCATTCCGTTGGGTATGTTTGGGGCCATTCTGGCGTTGACTTTCCTGCCTAAACTGGACAACAACGTGTATGCCCAGATTGGTATGATCACCCTGATTGGTCTGGCGGCCAAGAATGCCATCCTGATTGTGGAGTTTGCCAAGGAACGCGTAGACCGCGGCATGGAACTGATAGAAGCCACCATTGAGGCGGTGAAACTTCGTCTACGGCCCATCATCATGACCTCAATGGCCTTTATCTTGGGGGTGGTGCCGCTGGTGCTGGCCTCTGGGGCGGGGGCCGTGTCCCGCCAGACCATTGGCTGGGTGGTAATTGGCGGTATGCTGGCCGCTACGTTTCTGGCTATCTTCATTGTGCCAGTTCTTTACGTGGTGATTACGCGCCTGGCCTACGGCAAGAAAGGCCTGGCCGAACTGCGGGAGCGTCACAAAGGCATTGACTTTGACCATAATTAACCCCATTCCTGTTTTGGGGCTGTTTTTCAGAAAACAGCCCCAAAACAGGAACCACCCGCTCTATGTATAGTAGTGCGTGTTTTACTAAAGCCTTGGCTCTGGGAGCCAGGGCTTTTTCTTACCAACCCGTTTATCAGCCCGCCTGTGTTTTTGAGCTACTTTTGTAAAAACAGGCCGAAAACAGAAACCGAGAGAGCCCTGCTTCTGTGATCAGCAACTTCATTGGCAGCCTGCCCCACACTGCGTTGACTTTCCTTATCAATGAACCTTATGAATGCTACACCAACCTTAAAAAAGCGCCCGCTGCTCACCGGCATTGCCCTTTACCAACTCATTGGGGGTTTTATTGGACTGGGCCTGTTCCTGAAGTTGCTACCGCAGCTGCAGAATCCTTCTTCTTCTACCTGGGTGGGAATAGCGGTGGCGGCAATCCTCTATTTCTTCTCTATTGTCTGTGGCTTTCTGCTCCTAAAAGGAACCCGGCTGGCGTTTAACCTGTCCCTGGCCAATCAGATACTGCAGATCTTCAGCTTCGGGATAGCGGGGGTGGCGTACAATTATGTGGCGGGGGTAAAGATTGGGGTGGGCATTGACTTTCTGGAAAGCTGGCTTTTCAAGTTCCGGTTTTCACTGTCTTCCTTCAGCTTCAGTTTTAATGCGGGCACAGGCCTTTCCTTTGTCTCGGTAAACCTGTTGGCACTGGTGATCCTGTACCTGCTGGAGCGCTTGCAAGACCAGAGGCCACAGTAGCCGTTGCTTAAATACAGCCTTTTTTTTTACCTTTCCCCCTGTTTGTGCTGTTTTCATTTAAATCAACCCAAACCCAAAGGGAGGTTTA
>NZ_LRMM01000059.1 GCF_001647275.1 Rufibacter ruber
TTCGGGCTAGGTTTTCTAAAAACAGCCCCAAAACAGAAATCTTTAATTGCTCTTCTCCTCCTTTAGGTATTGCACCATCAGTTTGGCGGCTGTCTCAGAGGTATTGAAGTCACCAATCAACTTGCGCACTTTGGCGTACCCTTTGAGTTGCGCGTCACGGCCGGCAGGGTTTTCCAATACATTCTTTAGTTCCTTGACCAGGTTCTGCGCATTCAAATCGCTTTGAATGAGTTCTGGCACCACCCGCTCATTGGCAATCAGGTTTACCAGAGAAATATAAGGCACCTTGATCACCGCCTTGCCTATCCAGTAAGAGATGTTGCTGGTACGGTAGCACACCACCTGTGGCACGTTAAACAGGGCTGTCTCTAGCGTGGCGGTGCCAGAGGTTACCAGGGCCACCTCTGCGTGTGCCAGCAGGTCATAGGTCTGGTCATAGACAATCTTGATGAACGGCTCACGGTTAAAGTGCTCGTAGTACTCTTTAGAAAAGTTGCTCACCGCGGCCACCACAAACTGGTAATCCTGGAACGGTGGCAGAATGCTCAGCATGATGTAGAGAATGTTCTCTATCTCCTGCTGGCGGCTTCCCGGCAGCACCGCAATGATAGGCCGGTCATCCAGCCCGTTTTCTTCCCTGAAATTCTTGTTCACCACGTGCGCTGACACAGAGTCAGACACAGGGTTGCCAATATAGTCTGTCTGGTGGTAATCAAACTTCTGGTAGAAGTCTTTCTCAAAGGGCATGATGACAAACATGCGGTCTACCAGTTTCTTGATGGTATGCACGCGCCCCTGGTTCCAGGCCCAGATTTTAGGCGAGATGTAATAGAAGACTTTCAGCCCGTTCGCCTTGGCGAATTTGGCAATGCGCATGTTAAACCCGGCATAGTCTACCAGAATGACCACATCTGGCTGGTACTGCAGCAGGTCCTGCTGGCACTCCTTTAAAAAACGCTTGATTTTGAGCAGGTTGGTGGCCGCTTCCAGAAAGCCCATAAAGGCCATTTCCTGATAATGCTTCACCAGCTGAGCACCTGCCGCCTCCATCATGTCACCGCCCCAGCAGCGTATGTGCGCCTGCGGATCTTCCTGGTGCAATTTCTTGATCAGGTTTGAGGCGTGCAAGTCTCCGGACCGTTCTCCGGCAATGATATAGTACTTCATCAGAAAATAGCAGCCTGCCACCAGGCTTCTTTTTTAGTTATGGGTGAGCAGTTCAACGTGTGGCAGGTTTGGTGTTCCTGCCCGGTTGGGCAAAAGTGTCAGTCTTCAAGCGTGTAAGCCTTCTGTACTCCTCCAACTTCTACTCCAAATCCCCTTTCACCACGGGCTTACTCCCCAAAATACTCCACAAAATTGCGGGGCGTCTCGTAAAGTTTCAGGCTGTGCAGTTGCGCATTTGATATACGGGGAATCTGGGGGTTTAGGATGTTCCAGAACTCCATCACCAGATTCTCAGTGCTTGCCAGCTTGCCTTCCATGAACGGCACGTCCAGGTTCAGATTCTTATGGTCTACCTTCTCAATGATGTGCTCCCTAATGAGAAGGCTCAGTTTTTTCAGGTCTATCACAAAACCGGTTTCCGGGTCAGGCTTTCCCTTTACCGTTACTATCAGTTCATAATTGTGCCCATGCCAGTTGGTATTGGCGCACGGGCCAAATACCTCCTTGTTCTTGGCCATAGACCAATTGGGGTTGTGCAGCTTGTGTGCTGCGTTAAAATGCTCTAACCGGCTTACGTATACCATTAATTGAATCGGTAATTCTTTCTACGCAGCAAATATACGAAGAAAGGCACACCAAAGAACGAAGTCACAATGCCCACCGGTAAACCGGCTGGCGGGTACAGCAGCCGCGAGATCAAATCACACACTACCAGAAACAGGCCGCCCCCTAACGCGCAGGCCACCAGGTTCAACCGGCTGGTGGTGCCCAGCAGGGCCCGTATTACATGCGGCACCATGAGCCCCACAAACCCCACAGGGCCGGAAAAAGCCACCGCAAAGCCTGTCACCACAGACACCGTCACCAGCATCACCCATCTGATCCTGCGCACATCCAGCCCCAGCGTCTCTGCCCTCTCGGTGCCCAGCAGCAATACATTAAGGTGGCGCTGCAGAAAAAAGAACAGCACAAGGGAGAGCACCAGCGCCGTGGCCGGGTATCCCAGGTTGGTCCAATCTGCCTTCTCAAACCCGCCCATGCTCCAGAACACCACAGATTTTAGCTGGCTCTCAGACTCAGACAGGAACATGATCAGGCTCACCAGCGCCACCAGCAGCGAACTCAAGGCAATGCCCACCAACAGCATCTGGCTGGGAACCAGCTGCCCACGCCGCGACCCCAGCACCACCACCACCAGCGTTACCCCAAAGGAGCCCAGCAGCGCAAAAAATGGGGGCATGTACAACCCCAGAAAAGTTAGATCTGCAAACAGGTAAAAACTGATGGAAGCCCCCAGTGATGCCCCAGACGCTGTTCCCAGCAAATAGGGGTCGGCCAGGGCATTGTTCACCAGCGCCTGCATGAGGTAACCCGCAAACGCCAGGGAGGCTCCCGTTAGAAACGCTAACAGCAGGCGCGGCAACCGCAGGTGTATGATGCTGTAATGCGCCGCATCACTGGCCTCATATGAAACAAACGCCTCCAGAATGGTGCTGAACGGCGTGTTAATGCTCCCAACCCGCAGGCTCAGGAAAAACCCCAGGGTCAGCAACAGCAGCAAACACAGAAATACCCAGGCTGTTTTTCTCACGGCAGCACCTTTTTTAGTTCCTCAATACTTTGCACCACCCGTGGGCTGGGGCGGGCCAGCAGGTCATCGGTTACCTCAAAAATGCGTTTGTTCTTATAGGCGTTAATGCGCCTAAGCTCTGGGTACAGCGAGAAAAATGTCTTCTCATAATGGTCAAAGCTGCCCCCAATGATCACATCTGGGTTCATTTTCAGGATATATTCCCGGGTAAGCGCCGGAAAAGCCTGCGCAAATTTTTCCTCTACGGCATTTCTGGCTCCGGCAAAGGAAAGTTTGTCTGTCAAAATAGTATTGCGGCCATACACGTAAATAGGGTCCCGCCATGTAATAGCCAATACGCGGGGCTTAGGGGCCCGGCCTGAATCTGCCGCCAGCGCCTTCAGCCGTAGCTGCAGCGAGTCTGCCACTGCGTTTGCCTGCTGCTCCCGCTGCAGCAACCGCCCCAAGTCCCGTATGCCGCGCAGCACATCTGCCACACTGTCATACGCCTGGTAATAGATAGGAATGTGGAGCTTCTCCACCTGCGCCGCCACCTCTGCTGAGATGATTCCTTCAGTGGCGAACACCACCTGGGGTTTCAGGGCCAGCAGCCGCTCATAGTCCATGGGGTAATTGTTGAGGACCGGCTTGGCCAGGGCGGCAGCCGGATAGTCACAGTTCTGGGTTCGGGCAATGATAGTCCCGGTATCAGCCACGGCAAACAGCATTTCAGTCATAGACGGTGCCAACCCCAGAATACGGGTCGGTTTTACCGGTAGCGTCACCTTACGGCCCAAATCATCTGTCACCGTGTGCAGGGTGGCGTCAGCAGACGTAGCAGGGCCTTGCGTTTTAGATTCACAGGCGAAAAACAACGCCAGACACAACGCATACAACGGCAGGCTTTTCTTCGCCTTATAGATAATCTGATACTTCACGTGGGTACTATAAATTCAGGGTAAGCCCCAAAGATACAGCATTTGCTTCAAGAGAAGTACCCTGTCTGGAACATGAACCCCATGCCAGATTTTCCCCAATGGGAATACTACTTCCCTCCTCCTGCGGGAGCTTGCTCCGCAGAAGCCGCAGCCCCCCAGGAACTTAACGGGAGCACGGGCAGGCGGCCGAGGTTAACCCCCATAGGTTTGGAAAGAACGGGAGAGGGCGCACCTGCTCTTAGGAATAACGGGCCAGGGAAGTTCCCACATTCTGACGGAGAACGTTTCGTTTAGCGTAGCGCCCCCAGGCGGGAAAGGAGCAGAAATGCGTAGTGCAGCTGGTCTGAACACCTCTTTTTGCCCCTTTTTAGGGGCGAGTAGGGCAACTCTTGAAAAACCCCATGCAGGTACATTCCTGTTTTGGGGCTGTTTTTCAGAAAACAGCCCCAAAACAGGAATTGAGGTGGGCACCGCCCTCCCCGCAACATCTCGCCCGCTGAAACTTTCGTACCTTTGGCTAGCTTTACGCTTTGAAATAAAGACAACACCATGATAGTAGTAACCGGAGCCGCCGGCTTTATAGCGAGTTGCATGGTCACCAGACTCAACCTCGCCAACTTCAATGATATAGTAGTAGTAGACAACTTCTCCATTGCCAAGAAAATGGCCAACCTGGAGGGGAAAAAAATCAAGGAGTTTGTTGACCGAAACGACTTCTTTGACTGGCTGGACAAAAACTACGAGGAGGTGGAGTTCATCTTTCACCTGGGCGCGCGCACAGATACCTCTGAGTTCAACTACGAGGTTCTCAACCTGCTCAACCTGGACTATTCTAAAAAAGTCTGGAACGCCTGCTGCGAATACCAGATTCCGCTGGTGTACGCCTCATCTGCGGCTACTTACGGCTCTGGCACGCTGGGCTATGATGATGACGAGAACATGATTCCGTTGCTGCAGCCGCTCAACCCGTATGGCGAGTCTAAGAACGACTTTGACAAATGGGCACTGGAACAGACGGCCAAACCGTTTTTCTGGGTAGGCTTGAAGTTCTTCAATGTGTATGGCCCCAATGAGTACCACAAGGGCCGCATGGGCTCTGTGGTGATGCACGCCTTCAACTCCATCAGTGACTCTGGCCGCCTCACCTTGTTCCGGTCACATAACCCAGATTTTGAAGACGGAAAGCAGATGCGGGATTTTGTGTACGTGAAAGACGTGGTTGAAGTGATGTACTGGCTCATGCACCACCGCAAAAACTCAGGCATCTACAACCTGGGCAGCGGGGAGGCGCGTACGTTCCTGGACCTGGCCTTCAATACGTTTTCGGCCATGGGCCGGGAAATCAACGTTGACTTCAAAGACACCCCGGAGGATATCAGAGACAAGTACCAGTATTTTACCCAGGCCAACATGAACAAGCTGCGGTCTATTGGGTATGACCAGCCTTTTCATACGCTGGAGCAAGGGGTGCAGGACTACGTTCAGAACTACCTCACCTCAAACGCTTACTATTAGACCTATCAGCTGCGCGCCTACCCATAGTAGGCGCGCAGCTGTTTTAGGGCTGTTTTTGTAAAAACAGCCCTAAAACGGCAATGTGTTTGGAGAAGGCAAAGCTGGCGGTAGCTGCTCGTATAACTACTGATTTTTCTTCTGCCCCGGTATTTGGTTTAACAAGACGCCCCTTAATTTCCGTAGAAAGGCCATGACCTCAGAGACCACTCCCACTACATCCCCCTACCTGGAAATGCCCAATGATGTACGGGTAGAGTCTTGGGAAGAACTACAGCGCGAGCTCTTCCGTGATTCCTGGGATGACAAAATCAACCGGTACCGCTCCCCGTATGTGTTCCGGGGGCTATGGAATAAAAACTACGGCCTCAAGACCAGCCTCATGCGCATTGGCGGCGACTACCCCAAACTGGAGCCCCACCTGCTCCGGAATTTCAGGAAATACGCCCGTGGCACCAGCTTCACCGAGTCTGGAGAGTCTATCTGGAACTGGCTGGCCGTTGCCCAGCACCACGGCCTGCCCACCCGCCTGCTGGACTGGACGTACTCGCCGTACGTGGCGCTGCATTTTGCCACGGCAGACCTGAACAACTTTCATGAAGACGGGGTGATCTGGTGCGTGAACTACGTAAAGTCAACTGATTACCTGCCAGAGGAATTGAAGAAGGCCATTAGGCAGGAAGGCTCTAACGTATTCACCCCCGAGGTGCTGGAGCCCGTGGCCCCCACCCTCAAAAGCCTGAGCGAGTTTCAGACAGAGCCGTTTGTGATGTTTCTGGAGCCGCCGTCACTAGATGAGCGCATTGTGCACCAGTACGCCCTGTTCTCCATGATGTCAACCCCAGACGCCCTGCTCTGCCGCTGGCTCGCAGAGCAGCCTGAACTGTACTACCGGCTCATCATTCCCACTTATCTGAAATGGGAAATCCGGGACAAACTGGACCAAGCCAACATTACCGAGCGCGTGCTGTTCCCTGGGTTAACCGGCATCAGTGCATGGCTGAGACGGCATTATACCACCACGTAATTCATTAAGAATTGGGAATAAAAAATTGAAAATTGGTTTCTGTTTTTGGCCTGTTTTCAAGAAAACAGCACAACAGAAGGAAGCATGCGGTTAGGGAAAACTAATTCCTAATTCCTAATTCCTAATTCCTAATTCCTAATTCCTAATTCCTAATTCCTAATTAAAAAAGCACTGATACCTGCATTCTGCCGGTGTGAATGGTTCTGACGCCTTGGGGTTTGCGGCCGTCATAGTCCAGGGTGATGTTGAGGCCGTTGGTGAGGCGCTGCTGTACGGCCAGGTTCCAGGTGAGGTTGTTGCCGGGCTGGAAACCGTTGAGCATCTCAAACGCCACCGGTGAGTTAATCTGGCCGGTATAGTTAATTTTGATGTATTTCACCACGCCGGCCACTGTACGCTTGCCTACCTGGCTGAGCCGCACCTCACTGCCGAACTCATGAAACCGGGCCTCCTCCTGCGCCCCCTGCTCGTTTTCCTTGTCCATCCACTGGTAGGTGCCGGTGAACCGGATCTTTGTGTTGGGTTGGTAAGACAGCTCAGGCGTGGCCTCCCAGGACCTGATCAGGAAATTTTTGGTGGTCAGGTAATTAGAGGAGCTCTCCCGCTTAAAGCGGGTCACGTTGAGTCGGCTGGAAAAAACCTCCGTCAGGTTAACCCTGAACAGCATTTGCTGGCTGCTGTTGAGGCGTACATCTGTGCCGTTGGTGAGCAGGATTTTCTGCAGGCTCTGCTGCACCGTCCACTCCACCCCGTATTTGGGGTTGCTCCGGTTAAAGTATAATGTATTGCGGTAAGAGCGGGTCAGCGAGAGCAGCGATGTATCAGCAAAATTGAGGCTGAACGGGTTGAAGCGGCTGCGCAGGTCATCATCTGTGGTGCGTTTGTCTATGGCCACAAAAGAGAGGGCAGAGAATTTGGAGGCCATGCGCTTTACCCAGCTTTCTGCGCGCTGCCACTGCCGGGGCAAACTGCTGTTGAGCCGGTAGGTGAAATTGTTGGTGTAGGCCAGCACATACTCATCTGTGGGAATGAACAACCGCACATAATTTCGCCGGTACGGCGGATCTGTGGGTTGGGCCTCAAAGAACTCATTCAGGTCCTGCTGCCCATCCTGGTTCAGGTCTTCAAAATAATGAGTTCCCTGCCCCGGCACCGTTTCCACAAACTGGTATTCGCGCTTCAGCTCCCTACCGGTGCCAATGGCGTAGCTTAACTCTGAGCGCAGGTTACGGTCAAAGAAGTCTCCCACCCAGTCAATTTTAGAAAGCACGCTGGTTTCTGGCAGGCTGTCACGGGCCTGCACATTTCTGAAGGTGAGCAGCGCGTTGATCTGGTGGTTGTTCCTGACAATGGTACTGGCGCTGAAGTTGTAGGTGTTGGCCATCTGCTTGTTGCCCAGCTCCCCGTTCTCTGGCCGCCAATCTACCCGGCGACTGTATTCGGCCCTGAATTTTACCTTTGCCGTATCTGCGCTCTGCAGAAAAAACAGGTGGTCATCAAAATAGTTGGCAGAGGCAACCAGCTGTTCATTCAGTTTAGACGTGACCCGGTTTTTATCAAAGCGGTACACGTAGCCGGGGGTGAAAAAGCGGGTAGGGTACTGCACGCCTATCTCTCCGCGCACCCATTCAGCCTTGGTATCAACCAGCTCATTGTTCATGAGAAACAGGTTGGTTCTGAGTTCCAGCCTTTTCACGGTCTGCCCTAGTTCCAACAGATGCTGGGTGCCATCTACCTCACTGGGCCGGTAGCGGCGGTTGAGCTTGTAGTTCAGATAATTTCTGGCATCCCGCACGCCCCCCACTGAGAAAGAGAGAATATGGTCTTCAATTCTGGACTGCCGGGCTGAGGTGGTGTTGGTGGGGCTGTTCCAGTCACGGTCAAACTCAATGTCACGGTAGCGGTCTATGGGCGCGAAGTTAGGATCTGTGTATTCATACGCCAGCGCACTCTGCAGTTTGTACGGCCCCAGAAATTTTATAGTGCGGTCACCTACCTGATAGCCCACTCTGAGGGCTTTGCCCTGGTCATCTTCAGAATCCTGTTTTGAGAAGCGGTTCAGATCATTCCTGGAACCCGCTACTTCCAGAAAAACTTCTGCTTTGGGGTCTACAGACCAGATCCCGCCCAGGGTCATCATCTGCTTCTGAATGGGCGTGGGCAGAATACGCACCGGATCATACCGCCCCTGCGGCACCCCGTTCACCGGCTCCACCCATTGGTACACGCGTCCGTTCACGGTAGTGTTCAGCAGGTTGTAATTGCCCTGCCCAGCCCCTACCTCAGTAAAACTAACGGCATACAGAGTTACCGTTGAATCTGTGGTGTACTCATAGATGTTGAAACTGCCACTAGCCGTCTGCACCTCTTTTAGCTGGTAGAGCACCTGGTTACGGCTGTATTTCACCTGCTCTGCCCCAGAGGAGACCGCCTGCTGCAGGTCATCTCCAATTTGAGTGAGCAGCCGCTTCTGGTCATTGTTCAGGTTCAGCAGCAGCGGGCTGTTCTGGTTGTCTGCCTCATTGTAGAAGTTACCGTACACCTTGAACCTGCCCATGTTCTGGTAATGGTTGGCGTGCAGCACGGTGCGGGTGTAATTCTGGTCTGAATATTCAAAATCAACCCTGATGCGGGAGTTGCGCGTGATGATCCACTTTGGGGTAAAGGTAATCTCAGCCTGGTTGTAGTCAATTACATAGTCATAGTCAAAGCCGCGCGTGAGCAGTTTCCCGTCCAGGTAAACCCGTTCTGAGTTGGCCAGGACAATGATAAACCGTTCCCCGTTGGGCCCGCGCAGACGGTACGGCCCCTGCACACTTTCAAGCGGCGTGATGATCTCTGAGGCGAATTTCCCCTTGGCCACTGACGCCGCCACCGCCGTAGAGCTCTCCCAACCCTTCTTGCCCCTGTTCACCTCCAGGGCCCCTCCCTGTACGTTTTTGTAAAACCTTAGGAAATGGGACACCGGCCGGTTCTTCAGGACCACATCACCGCCGGTCAACGTCCAGAGCCGGTGCTGCAGCGTGATGAAAACCCGGTCAAACTCCTGTAGCTGCTGGGTATTGCCTTCGGGCTGAAAGGGAATGTTCTGGTCAGTGATAGAGGCGGTGATGTCAATCTCCTCAGTCAGTTTGCCTTCCAGCTGCAGGTTCAGGGCAGAATTCACAAATACGTTCTGCGTGTTCCCCACTGATACGCCGCGGGAGATACTACCCGTTTTGTTCAGACCCGGTGTTTTGAACAGCTCCTCCCGGGCCGCCTGCGGCTCAAACACATTCTGCCGCTCAAACTCTGCTGAATCCAGCAGTCTGACGTCCCGTTTAAATTTTACCGCCGCCAGGTTCACCGGCAGCACCCGGTAGCAAACCAACACAGAGTCTGTTTTTGACCTGTTTTCAGGAAAACGGGCCAAAAACGCCCCTTCTCCCCGGGCAATAAGCGAATCTGGGAAAAGCCTGGGGGTGACGGCAGGCGGGGGCAGATGCATGAACTGGAACAGGCCGGAGGTCGGGTCATAGAGAAAGGACATAGGCCGGAGCACCTGCCGGTTGTCAAAGATTTGCACGCTTTCTTCAGCAATAGTCAAGGAGTCCAGCTGAAAGGCCCCCTCCTGCAGCAGTACCCACTTGCACCGCTGGTTAGAAAGTGTCTGCCCTTGCGTGGAGGAAGCTACTGCCAGGCTTAGCAGCAGCAACAGCACAATGCCCCACCCGTACCTCATGGCTGCACCACCGGCAGTTTCAGGAAGAATGTGGTCCCCACATTCTCCTCGGTCTCAAACCAGATAGAACCGCCAATGGCTTCTACCCCTTTCTTCACCACTGCCAGCCCTATGCCTGAACCGGAGTACTTGGTACTGAAATTAGGGACAAAAATTTTAGGCTGCACCTCCGGTGGAATACCAGAGCCGTTGTCCTGTACCGCCACCAGCACCCAGTGCGGCTCTGAGGGCTGCACCCGCACCTGAATTTCTGGCCTGCGGGAAGAAGGTACCGCCTGCAACGCGTTCAACAGTAAATTGTTGAAGATCCTGATGAGCTGGTTTTCATCTGCTTTTACCAGAATAGTTGCAGGCGGCATCTCCAGCTGCACCCGGTGCTGCTGGGGGTTTAGGTGCAGGTCTGCGGCCCTCTTTACCAGGTCATTCAGTTCCAGCACCTCCAGTTTGAGGTCTGGCATAGAGGTAAAGTTGGAGAATGAGGTGGCAATATCGCCCAGAACATCAATCTGGGTGATCATGGTCTTGGAAATCTTCTCCACCAGCTCCTCCATGTTGCTGCGGCCCTCCTGCATGGCCTTTCTCAGGTACTGCAATGAAAGCTTCATGGGCGTGAGCGGGTTCTTTATCTCATGGGCCACCTGCCGGGCCATCTCTTTCCAGGCGGCCTCTTTCTCCCGAAGCGCCAGTTCCTGCTTGCTTTCTTCCAGCTTCTGTAGCATCTGGTTGTACTCCCGCACCAGCAACCCAATCTCATCTGATGACTCATACACCAGTTTCTCATTCTGGCCGGTGAGGGTGGTGCGCTTCAGGCGGTCAGTGAGTAGTTTCAGGGGCACCGTCAGGGCGCGGGTGGCGGCATAACTGACCAGCACAAACACCAGGAACAAGACAGTGAAAATGTTCAGGATGGTGGTAATGAGCTGGATGAGCTTCGCATTGAGCTCTTTCTCTGCGTCAAAAAATGGTATTCCCAGATACCCCTGGGGGCTTTCAGTGGGGCTGTTGCGCAAGGGCACATAGATGGCGCTGTAAGGCAGGCTGCCGGCTTTCTCTTGCAGCAGCACCCGGTTGAGTCCCTGCTCTTTCAAGACACTGATGGCTTGCGGGTTGAGGCGGGTGGAGATTACCCCGGCCTCAAACAGAGCAGGCTGGCTGGAGATTCTCAACTGCCCCTGGGCGTCATAAAAATTCAATTCAGACTGCGCCAGGGCAGCCAACCGGCTAACCCTTCGGCTCAAAGAATCTGGCCTGCTTTTGAACAGCGTATGCCCCCAGTTGCTGGTTTGGATGTTCTGCCGCACAAACTCCCCCTGCTCCAGGTAGCTGCGCACCATGTCTTGCCGGTAAGAATCTGTCACCAGACTCCCAATGGTCAAACTTACTATCACCAAGGGCACCAGAATGCCCAGGTTCAGGAACAGCTGAATTTTTGTTCCGAAGGTAGAGGCAATCACCTGCACCAGCCGCCCACGGTACAAGATCACCACGGCCAGCAAGGCAAAGAGCACCAGGGTGTGGACCAGAAACTGAAAGGAGAAATTTGAAAGCCAGGACCGGAAACCATAGGCCGGGGTGCTCACCACGGCCACCGTCCCGTTTCCAGAAACAGCCCCCAGGTGGTGGTAATCTGCCAACGTAAGCCCCTGGCTAAAGAGCAGCGGCACCTGAAACAGCTGGGGAGAGAAGTACCGGCTGTATTCAAAGTAGCCTTCGGTCTTGAGCCAACGACCGTTTCGCCAGAGCCCATAACTGCTCCCCGGGATAGAATTAGGCTGTGAACTCTTACGTTCTACCAGCAACTCAGGCAAGACACTGTTGGGAGCGGCTAATTTAGGGGTAACCTCCAGCACCAGGGTCATCCATTGCACCGGGTTCACCGCCATCCTGATTTCCTGCAGGTAGGTGAATTTGCCTGGCTCCGTCTCAGATTTAATCAGCAACTGCCCTTTCTGATTTGTGTTTTTTGCTTTTGGGGCCCAGTAGCGGGCGTAAGAATGCCAGTTGGTCAGGGTATCTGTAAAGGAAAGCGCCTGACCGTTGATATCAAACAGCCGAAGTGTAATGGCGTAATTCTCCTCCAGATTCTGCAGATACTGCCTCCTTATCTTCTGGTCCAGGAAATTCAGGTTGATCCAGGGGGCCCGCAACACGTGCCGGATCATGGGGTCTTTCCCAATCTCCTCAGCGGCCTGCGCTAAAAAATACTCTGCCTCATCATCCCGGTCTTTCAAGAGCTGACTCACTACCCGCTGCTTGTCCTGCCGGTGCTGTTGGGCGTGCAGGTCATACAACGCGGCTGCGCCCAGACTGGCCCCCAGAATGTTCAACAGAAATACACTGGAATAAACACCGGCACGCTTGCCTAATTCTCTGTGTAACTGCTCCCAGCCCACCAAGGCGGCACTGGCCAGTAAAACCACCCAATTGCCACTGGGGGTATCCCGCCAAAAAGCCCATACCAAGGCCATGGCCAATACGGTTACCCATGAAAAGGCAAAAGCGCGCTTGCCGCCAGGACTGAACGGCAGCCAGTTCAACAACAGGCGCAGCATCCAGCTTAAAGCTAAGGTATGCATCACCATGACCAGAAAGATCACGGTTTTTTCTAAGCTGAAGGAGACACTTTTTGAAATATCTAAGGTAGGCTGGGTATTGATCCCAATGCTGCTATAGGTTTCATACCAGCTAATGATGACCAGGGTGATCAGAGTGCCCAGGCCAATACTTGCCCAAATCTGTTTTTGACCTGTTTTTTGAAAATCAGGCTGAAAACGGATGGCCCGGCAAAACCAATACACCTGCATGGCAATGGCCAACAGGCAGAGCTCGTTTAACAGCAGATCACCTAAAGACGGGGACCACCAGCCGGCGGCATATACCCGGGGGCTGAAGAGGTTCATCTCCAGCACGCTGTTGGGGAAATTAAACAGGAGCATTGTTCCCCGGAGGGCAATTACCCCAATGATAGAACTCCACAGGGACCACATGAGATGCCTTTCCTGCTTCCATCTTCTTCGCAGGGTCAGCAGGAAGAGCAGGGCCATCAGCAAGGCCAGCGCATACAAGGCAAAGGTCCACTTACTGGCGTGCAGCCAATCTGCCGGGTCCATGACAATGATGGAGAACAGGTAATTCCCTTGTGCATCTACCACTGGCACGGCATTTTTAGACCGCTCAGCCTGCAGAGAGGCGGCATGGTCTTCAAAGATTACCGGGTTTAGCCCGTTGTGGAGAAAGGTATTGCTAATCCCGTACTTAATTTCCAGGGGAATTACTGCCACCAGGGTATAGGTGTCAGAAGGACGGTAAGTCACGGTGAGAAAACGCCCGAAACGGTTTGCATGCATTTCCACCTCGCGCCGCAGGTTTCTGAGATCAAGCTCTGGCCGCAGGGTATGGTCAGACCAGAAGACAAGTTTGTTTTTCTGGAAGATAAAAACCGGCAAACTGGCTTTCACCAGGTTTTTGGAAAAAAAACCAGTCTCTACCGGCAGGGCACTGGCTAATTGGGTGAGCTCCTGCCTGGCCTGTTCCACGTGGTTCTGCACCCGTTCCCGCACCTCTCTGGCCATTTCCCGCTCAGGTGCCTCTAACAGCTCCCGCTGCACACTTACCTGCAGAAGAAGACCCACCGCGCCAAACAGCACCGCAGCAAACAAGAAGAAAAAAGGAATATTACGAGTAAACTTCAAGGCCGCCTTTTTTTCCGAATTTAGCCATATTACGGGCAAAATGCTCAGAAGTCACCCGCAAAACAGAATTAAGCTGCAGCAGCTTTCTGTTTTTGGCCTGTTTTTAAGAAAACAGGCCAAAAACGCAAATCAGGAAAAGCTCTGCGCAAGCCCTGGTGTGACCGTTACATTTAAACGAAGGCTTATCGTTTATATTTGGGGTCAAAGGAGACGCTCCCGAATAAATAAAGCATTAACACGCGGGCATACCGGAAAAGCACAGGCGTTAGCAAAATCACGGTACCGGCTACAGCCGTCAAATAAACCCAGGTAGGCGGGTCATTGGCCAGAAAATAAAGGCTCACTCCTACTATCAGCACAATCAGCACAGAAAGGCCATAGCTCATATACATGGCTCCCCAATAAAAGCCCAGTTCAATCTCATACCTGAAGCCACAAAACGGGCATTTTTCAGGCATCTGGTCAAACTTTTTAAGGTTCAGGGCAGAATGCGTAAACATTTCACCTTGGTGACATCTGGGGCAACGCATTGCCAAGCCGGCCTTCACATGCTCCCCGGCACCCATTATTTCTTTTTGCTGTAACGGTACCAAAAGAAGCCTACGCACCCAATCAACACGTACGGCACAGCCATTAAATACAGGATCCCTTTGTTCAGCCCGTTCGCAATTGTGTCTGTGGGACCGCCGCTAGATGACTCAACTGAGGCCCGGCACATTGCGCACTGCGCCTCTGCCGGGGTTACACTTAGCAACAGGGCCATCACCACCACTACGCCTGTTAAATAATAGATATAGTTTCTGTTCATCATCGCTTCCCTTTAATCTTTCTCAATAACACGAGCGGCCATCAGAAGTTTCACACATAATAAGGTGAAATCATCAAATATACCAGCACACCGGTTACAGCCACATATAACCATAACGGAAAGGTCCAGCGGGAAACCTTCCTATGCCTGGCGTTCTGTTCAGATAACGCAAAATACACTGACAGTAGTACCAATGGCACAATGACGGCAGCCAGAACAATATGGGTAATCAGAATGAAATAGTAAATGCCTTTGATAAGCCCTTCTCCGCCGTAAGGCGTAGGAGCAGCCTGATAGTGATAGGTTACATAAGAGATTAAAAAGAAAGCAGAAAGCACAAAAGCTGTGGTCATAGCAAACCGGTGATACCTTCTGTTCCCTTTCTTAATATACCGGTACCCCACTACCAGTGAAATAGCCGTTAAAGAATTGAGGACCGCATGCAGTTTAGGAAGGAAGGACACATCCAGATCTCCTAACTTGCCTGTCTGTGGCATAAAAAGCAAAAATGCCACCAGCAACGGCACCACTACTGAAAGAATGGCAATCAGGATCAAGTACCGGGAATCGTTTGGGTGTTGAATGGTTTTATTTTCCATGGTCTGTTTCGTACTCTGAAAGGAGCACGTTAATTTCTGTAATCAATCTGTCAATTTCCTTGGCGCTGGTTCCATCATAAATGCCGCGTATCCGCTTTTGCTTGTCAACCAGCATTAACTGTTTGTGCAGTTCCAGTTCAGCACTGTCTCCCGCCGCAGCTACAACTGGCAGCTTAAACCCTTGAGCAGCTAAGGCCTGGATTTGGGGTTTAGGCCCTGTGAGAAAAATCCACCGGGAGGGGTCTGCCCGAAAGCTGTCACTGTATTCTTTCAGTTGCGGGACCTGGTCTTGCTCAGGGTTTACGGTGAAAGAAACAAGCCTTACATCTGGTTGCAACCGAAATGCATCATGCACACGCGCCAGCTGGGTGCTGACCTGTTTACAGATACCCTGGCAGGAAGTATAGAAGAAATTGGCAACAAACACTTTGCCCTGAAGTTCTTTTTGGGAGAAAGAGGCGCCCGTCTGGGAAGTGAAGGAGAAGGGGGGAACTTTGTGGTAGAGGGTGTCAAACTGCCACTGACCTTGCACCAAAGTTGAATCTACCGTTGCCGGAAAATAAGTTCGGAGTGAATATCTATTCACTCCGAACATCTTAAGGAATAAAAAGGCCAATACCGGTACCAATAGAACAGCACCAAGTATCAGGGCTTTTTTTGGACTCATTTATTTGAAGTAATTGTACACTGAATCTCCGTAGAAAGTGCCTTCTACCAAAAGAGCCACCAGTAACCAGCATAAAAGAATGGTTGGTACCAGAATAGCCCAGATTAAGCCTTTAGTCTCATGCTTCAAGTGCATGAATTCCCCAACAATGTAAAACGCCTTCAGGATAGTTAAGCCAATAAAGATGGCATTACGCAACGTACCTGCTTCCATCATGAACGCGAAGGCAAATTCAATTGCAGTAATGACGCAAAGGATGACAAAGGTCTTCCAGATAGCTTTGGTCTGTGCTTTAGGAATGTCTCCTACATGACCATGATCTTCATTATGATGAGAATGTGCTGCCATATCTAGTCAAATTATCAAGTCAAACAAATTACACTAAGTAGAAGAAGGTAAATACAAACACCCACACCAAGTCTACAAAGTGCCAGTAAAGACCAACTTTCTCTACCATCTCATAGTGTCCTCTTCTATGGTAAACACCGTTCACAGTATTAAAGAAAATCAGGATCAACAATACTACCCCACTGAATACGTGTGTGCCGTGGAAACCAGTAATGAAGAAAAACAAGTCAGCAAACAACGGGGGGCCGTACTGGTTCACAATAAGGTTGGCTCCATAAATCACACTTCCATCTGCCAGTTTCATACCCTCATCTGTTCCGGCAATAAAGTGGCTCCACTCCCATGCCTGGCAACCAAGGAACATAGAACCAAACAAGATGGTCCACAACAACCATTTCTGCACATCATTCTTGTCCATACGGTGACCTGCCTCAACCGCTAACACCATGGTAACAGAAGAAAGGATCAGGATCATGGTCATTAGGGCCACAAACGCTAAGGGCCAGTCTACCCCATGGAAAAAAGGAAACGCGTTGAAAACTTTTTCAGGGATTGGCCACCATTCTGTAGAGAAAGTGAACGCCTCTGGCGTACCTTCATAGGCATGGTGCCGATGGCGAGCAAGCCCGTAAGTAGTCAAAAAAGCACCAAAGGTAAAGGCATCTGACAAGAGGAAAAACCACATCATCAGTTTCCCATAACTCGCCTTAAAGGGCTCGTTACCTCCATCCCAAGTGCCGGTTTTAGGCTGCTCAAATGTTGTTGTTTGCGACATATGTGTTAGAGAATTATTAATGGTTCAACGTTAGAAAAATATACAGGTAGATCCACAGAGCCCCTAAAAAGTGCCAGTAGATGGTACATAGTTCAATTCGGGTAAGGTTTTTAGAGTGTACCCGGTACCTGAGCGCCGAAATTACTACAATAATTAGAAAAATTAAGCCAGTGACCAGGTGAAATGCGTGCACCCCTGTTAATACATACAGAAATGAGCCCGCAGGGTTGGAGGTACTTCCCCCAAAAAACACGTTATTACGCACTAGCTCGGCCCATCCCTCCCATTGTCCTATGAGAAAAGCGGTTCCGGCAATAAAAGTAAGGATGAGCCCCAGTCTAACATTTTTGATGTTATCTTTCTTTGCAGACACGTAGGCCCATTGCATGAACACACTACTCAAAATCAAAATGAAGGTATTGATCAACAAGACAGATGGAAGGTCATACTCCAGCCAGTTGCCTTCTTCCCGCCGAACAATATAGGCACTGGTAAAGGCTGCAAACATCATCAGGATGCTTACAATAAGCAACCAGAGAATGAATTTAAGCGGATTAACCCGTCTGTGTTCAGTTTGTATTTCTGTATTAGCTACCATGTTAAAACACTCTTAAAGTCTATCTACCACAAACGCAATCTGTACTATGGGCAAGTACAGGAATGACCCAAACATAATATTCATGGCCGCACGTTTAGAACAGGTATGCATGAGATAGAAAGTCTGCATTAAAAAAAGAACCCCACATACCACTGCCACAAAAGCAGACGTTTTACCGGCCATCCCAAACTGCAAAGGCAACAGCCCCAGCGGAATCAGCAGTAAAGTATAGATCATGATCTGAATAGCGGTTTTCAAGTTTTTACCACCCGCCATGGGGAGCATTTTGAAACCCGCCTTTTTATAATCATCATCTAACACCCAGGCAATAGCCCAAAAATGGGGGAACTGCCAGATAAACTGTATTCCGAACAAGATTAAAGCTTCAACCCCTACATAACCTGTTCCCGCTACCCAGCCAATCAGAGGAGGAAGCGCCCCTGGTATGGCCCCCACAAATACACAAATGGGCGAAATACGCTTTAAAGGGGTATAAAAAAATCCGTATAACAAAAGAGACAGAAAGGAGAGCATGGCAGACAGCCAGTTGAAATAAAACCCTAACAGGGCTATTCCGGCAACTCCTAACACCAGACAATACACGGTAGCATCTGTTACTGTCAAAATACCCTTTGGCAAAGGTCTTTTTGCAGTGCGTTTCATCAGTTTATCCAGATCCTTTTCCAGAATCTGGTTAATAATATTGGCAGAACCAGTCACTAACAAACCGGCTAACATGACCAGGCAAGTATCTACCCAACGCCCATCTGGTCTTCCTAAAAGAAATCCAATGGCACTGGAAAAAGCCACCACTGAAGATAGCCTCAACTTCAATAACTGTATATAGGCAGATACTTTACTCATGGCCGTTGATGCCTGCGTACTTGATGCTATTTCTTGTACGAACATAAACTAGTTTATGCCACCAGCTGCGCTGGTTGACGTTTAGGTTTCTGAGCATAGAAGTAATACATGAGCAGCAGAAATTGAACCCCAAAGAGAGCGGTTCCAAATAAGAGATGTAGAGGCTGTACAACCGCCGGGATCGCAAAATTAGCCAACACCACACCCAATAATATTTCCGCCCCTATACAAGTTAAGATCCATACTGCCATCCTTTGCATTCCCCTGTGCCCTAACTGCTTCACAAAATAAAATAGCGCCACATTTAGCAATACCACCAAAATGGAGAGCGACCTGTGCACGTAGAAAGATGCTCCTAATTGGCTGATCCACGTCTCCCGCTGCTGATTGCTTAAATTGAAAGCTACTATATCCACCTGCTCCCTAACCTGTGTACCCAGAATTACCTGTACAAAAGTCAGAAGCAATGCCCCGCCTAGCATCCATTTTAATGATCCAGATGATAGAACCGGCTGCTGATAAACTTCATGCCTTTTCGCCCTCACCACAATATAAATGAGAAGAGCCACCAAAAACAACGCCAATGCCATGTGCAGGGTCACCATTTCTGGCAAAAGGTTTGTTGACACAACCAACGATCCAAGCCAAGCCTGAAAAACAACCAGAAGTAAAGAAGCCACGGCACCCCAAAATAACTTTGGGTCATTTCTTAAAAAAGGAAATGCGGCAAGAACAGTTAAGAAGATTAAAATCCCAATGACCACTCCCACTAACCTGTTTATATATTCAATCCAGGTTTTGGTGACGTTGAATTCGGATTCTATATATTGGGAAGGATGGGCAAAAATTTCCTGAGCCACCTCAGAAAAACCTACCCTTTCCAGCACCTTCGCTATTCTTTGATTTTTCTGTATGCGTTTCTCTTTGTAGACCTCCAGATAATCAGAAGGCAGCTCGTTTAAACTAGTGGGGGGGACCCACGTTCCAAAGCACTTAGGCCAATCTGGGCAACCCATGCCAGACCCAGTACTACGGACGATCCCCCCTACTAGTATTAGAAAATAAACAGAAGCAATGGTTAAAACCCCTATACTTCTAAACCTTTTACTTCTAAAAGATTCTTTTCCCATTCGTTAAAACTCGTCTCTCTCGTGAGGCAAGTTAGAAGACTGTGTCTGTGAATAAGGCACATTTTGAGGAATAAAATCTTCAGGTGCACCCGGCTTGCTGTAGTCATAAGGCCATCTGTAAACCACTGGTAGCGGTCCAGGCCAGTTTCCATGCCCAGGGTTTACCGGTGTAGTCCACTCCAGGGTGTTTGATTTCCATGGGTTCTCCGTAGCTCTTCTTCCTCTGAATATGCTGTAAAAGAAGTTAAACAGGAAGAACAACTGTGCAAAGAAAACAGCGATAGCAGCAATGGAAATGAAGGAGTTCATATCCAGGAAGGTGCTGAAGGTATCAAATCCAGTCCAGGTATAATATCTTCTTGGGAAACCAGCAATACCCATGTAGTGCATTGGCATGAAGATCAGGTAGGCGCAGATGAAAGTAATCCAGAAGTGAACATAGCCAAGCTTCTCATCCATCATTCTACCAAACATCTTAGGGAACCAGTGGTACACCCCGGCAAACATTCCAAAGAATGCGGCACTACCCATTACCAAGTGGAAGTGAGCTACCACAAAGTAGGTATCATGCAACTGGATATCCAGTGCCGAGTTACCTAAAATGATACCAGTTACTCCACCAGAAATAAACAGTGACACAAATGCCACAGAAAACAGCATGGCTGGTGTGAAGTTGATATTCCCTCTCCAAAGCGTAGCCAACCAGTTAAACACTTTCACCGCAGAAGGAACTGCAATGATGAGGGTCAGGAACATGAACACAGATCCCAGGAATGGATTCATACCTGAAACGAACATGTGGTGAGCCCAAACAATAAAGGAAAGAACGGAAATACCCAACATAGAACCAATCATAGCACGGTAACCGAAAATTGGCTTACGGGCATTGGTAGTGATGACTTCAGATACAATCCCAAATGTTGGAAGTATTACAATGTACACTTCTGGGTGACCTAAGAACCAGAACAAGTGCTGGAACAACACTGGGCTACCTCCCGTGTGAGAAAGCGCCTGCCCCGCTACATAGATATCAGATAAAAAGAAGCTGGTTCCAAATGAACGGTCAAAAATCAGCAACAAAGCAGCGGAGAAGAGAACCGGGAACGCTAACAGACCAAGAACGGCAGTCAGGAAAAATGACCAAATAGTAAGAGGCATTTTTGACATAGACATACCACGGGTACGCATGTTGATAACCGTAGTAATGTAGTTCACCCCACCCAGCAACTGAGATACAATGAACAGCGCCATACTAATTAACCACATTGTCATCCCTGTTCCAGAACCAGCTATGGCCTGTGGCAGAGCACTCAACGGCGGATAAACCGTCCAGCCACCACCTGCAGGTCCAGTCTCTAAGAAGAGAGAATAGAACATAATCACACTGGCTAAGAAAAAGAACCAGAAGGACAACATGTTCATGAAACCAGAGGCCATGTCACGGGCTCCTAACTGAAGAGGAATCAAGAAGTTACTAAAGGTACCGCTCAATCCTGCAGTCAATACAAAGAACACCATAATGGTACCGTGCATGGTTACCAATGCCAGGTAGAACTCCGGATTCAACTTTCCCCCCTCTACCCATTTACCTAGCAGGGGCTCTAAAAAGTTGAAAGTTGCTTCCGGAAAGCCAAGCTGCATCCGGAAAAGGCTAGATAAGGTTCCACCAATAATTGCCCAGAAAATACCTGCGAACAAAAATTGTTTGGCAATTACCTTATGGTCCTGACTAAAGACGTACTTCGTAATGAAGCTTTCATTGTGATGGTCATCATGATGATCATCGTGCTCTAGATGCACATCTTTATGTAATGAAATATCTGTACTAGACATACAATACTGTTAAGAGATTATAACTATTGTTTTGTAGCAAGACTTGCAGCACCGGCTTCTGAATTTACAGCAACTGCTGCACTGTCAGAGCCACCTCCCTGCAAGGTGGTAGCAAATGTTTTCTTTGACTGAGCCTCTACCCACTTCTTATATTCTTCAGGCTCATCAACCACAAGGATAGTTTTCATGGCAAAGTGACCACGTCCGCACACTTCAGTACAGGCCAGTTCATACTGGAAATCAGGATTACCTGTCTCTGTCTGCATTTCAGCGGTAGTCTTGGTTGGGATAAACCAGAAAGATGTAGGCATACCAGGTACAGCATCCATCTTTACTCTGAAGTGCGGAAGGAACACACTATGAATCACATCTCTTGATCTGATTTTCAATAATACCGGCGTGCCCTTAGGAACGTGGAAAGCACTTGGCTCACCCGGAAAATCATCTGCTGAATTCTGATCAGTCAAATCAATACCAAATTCATTTTCAGCAGTGATCAAAGTATGTTTAACCACACCCAATTTATTGTCTGCCCCAGGGTAGCGGGTCAACCAGTTAAACTGCTTACCCATGATCTCCACCACCACAGCATCCTGAGGGGCCGGGCTGGTAATTTTTGCCCAGGTTTTCCAACCTGAGAAAACCAGCAACGCCATTACAACCGCAGGAATAACTGTCCAGATAATTTCGATCTTGTTGTTATGCGGATAGAAATACGCGCGCTTGCCATCTTGGTGTTGGTACTTGTAGGAGTAAACAAAAAGCAGAATGTGTGTGATGACAAACACAATTCCAATAACCGCCATGGTTAACCAGAACATTTGGTCAATGTCAATTCCATGTACAGAAGCATTAGGAAGAATCATATCTTCTTTGGCATCCATAAAAGACCAAATGAAAAGCCCTCCCATCACAAAGAAGAATACCAATAGAAGAACGGCATTCACTTTGTTGCTTTTGCCAACATCACGTCTATAGCTACCCTTGAAGATAGAAGCCAGAATCTGGATTCTAAATAACAGGTAGAGCGTGACCAGTAATAGGATGATTGATAGTGCTACAGCAATCGTAATCATTATCTGTATCTTTTAAAATGAGTCTTAAACGTGATGATGAACACTTTCTTCCAGGAATGGGTGGTTCACTGGAACCAGAGAGGCTTTGGTCAGCTCTTTAGTATATCTTACCAGGAAGATTCCCAGGAAAGTCAAAGCAGTACCTATCTCTATTAATCCAAAACCACTTTCGGCACGCATAGTTCCCGGCATAATCATCATATAGAAGTCAAACCAGTGTCCAATCAAGATGGCAATACATACAATCTTCAGAACCAGCATCTGTCGCTTTGCGTCTCTGGTCATCAGAACCAGGAACGGGAAAGCAAAGTTGATAAACAGGTTGAAGAAGAAAATCCAGGTGTAATGGTTGTTATTACCTCCTAAACGCTCAATGAAATAGATGGCTTCTTCAGGAATGTTTGCATACCAGTACAGCATGAACTGGGAGAACCAGATGTACGTCCAGAAAATACTGAAACCAAACACAAATTTACCAAGGTCATGCAGGTGATTGGAAGTGACCATTTTCAGGTAGCCATTCTGCTTCAGGAAAATTACGGTCAAGGTGATGGCAGCCAATCCGGAAACCCACCAGCTGGCAAACACATACCAGCCAAACATGGTACTGAACCAGTGAGTGTCAATTGACATCACCCAATCCCAGGCAGACATGGAAGACGTTACCCCAAAGATAACCAGAAAGGTTGCTCCTAATCTAATGCTCTTATTATAATGGTTTAACCCGCCATTCAGATCTTCTGCCAATGATTCTTTTCTCAACCACTTGAAAAATAAGAACCACAACGTGAAATAGGCGATCATTCTGATAGTATAGAACGGAACGTTCAGGAAACCAGATTTACCCGCAATAACAGGGTCATATTTAGGGTTTCCCACCTCAGTGAGTGCATGATCAGTCCAGTGCATGAGGGTGTTGTGCCCTGTAAAGATGATAGGAAGGAGGAACACAAGAAGCATGATGACTCCACCTACTAACAGGTAGCTGCCAAGTGCCTCAGGAACTCTCTTAATCACCACAGACCAACCTGCGTAAGCCACATATTGTATAGCCACAAATAGTATACCTACAACAGAGATTCCTGTAAAATACACATTGTTCATCCATAGGTTGGCCATTAAACGCTGTACCCATCCAGCTCCATGCCCACCAGTTTCAGCTCCGTGGGCATCTCCATGCCCACCGCTAAAATTGGCAGCAATCACAAGACCGGCAACCAGCAGCACCAACCCTATAGCTATCATGAAGAAGAACCTGTTGGTGGTTCTTTTTGAGATACTAAGTCTTTCTTCAGTTATCATTTCAAAAATACCTTTTACGGTTAATTACTACGAATATCCTTAGTAGGATGAACAGTGGTTCCGGTCACCTCGTTGGTGTTTGCATTGGTGCTGGGGCCGTTAGGAGCGTCTTGTACGAGAGATCCGGTATCTGCTTCGGTGTCTGCCTCTACATCAACTTTCCCCTTTTGCAACTGCTGCACATACATCACAATCTTCCAGCGCTCTTCCGGGTTTACCTGCGTACCGTGAGGCATCATACGTCCGCGACCGTTTACAATCACGTGGTAAATGTGGCCAGCGGGCAATGCAGCGTAACGGCCCTGGGTATAATTGGGTACACCTTTAAACTTAGCACCCACTAACCCGTCCCCTGTTCCAGAATCACCATGGCAAGGCGAGCAGAAACGTAGGTATAACACTTTTCCTTCTTCAAGGTTTTTCTGGTTCGCCCGTAACGGATTTGACAATTCACGTCCGGCCACCTCAGCACTGTCTTTAGAAATATGGGTATAGAACCCTAGTTTACCGCGGGCAATAGTATTGGCAGCAGGTACGCGCATATTCAACCCCCCGGGGTTAATGGCGTTGTTATTTCCTTCCAGTTGTTTCAACGGCTCATATGATACCGGATAGTACATATCAGGCGCATACTCCAAGCCTGGATCCTGCGTATCTTGTCCGCAGGAAGCAAAGAGTGCAGAAGAAAGAAGAATCAAAGAGGCTTTAGCCCCAGTTCTGAAGATATTGTTCATTATTTAACTACCTCCTTCTCGTTTACTTCGATTGCCCCGTTTGAACGGAGAAGATCATTGAGTTTATTAATATCTGTTCCTTCTTTCAACTCAATGGCCATTACGTATTTGTCATCAGTTGACCGAACATCCATCACTGGCACTTTCAACGTTGGGCGGAGACCACTAATCACAAAGAATGTGATCACCATACCAAACGCCGCACAAAGTACAGTTAATTCAAAGGTAACCGGAATGAAGGCAGGAAGGGCTACGTGCGGCTTACCACCAATTATCATTGGCCAGTCAAAGCCCAGCATGTAGATCTGCATCCAAAGGGCGAAAGAGGTACCACACAAGCCGCACAAGAAGGCCACAATAGGCAGTCTTGACCGCTGAATCCCTAACACATCATCAATGCCGTGTATAGGATAGGGCGAGAATACATCATAGATTCTGGTGCCTGCCGCGCGTGTTTTCTCAATGGCGTTCAGCAGCACATCCTCGTCATCAAATACTCCGAGTATATATTTCTTACTAGTCATGTTTGTGGGTGTTAGGAGCTGTGCCATGCATAGATGCGTCAGGGTTGTGGGTGTGGTTTACCCCTCTAGACGACTTCAAAATAGATTTCACCTCTGCCATGTTCACCACTGGGAAGAATTTGGCAAACAGGAGGAATAAAGTAAAGAACAAGCCCATGGTTCCTACATAGACGCCTATGTCAATACTCGTTGGGGAGAACATTACCCAGCTGGATGGCAGGAAGTCACGGTGCAGAGACGTTACAATGATCACGAAACGCTCAAACCACATACCAATGTTCACAAAGATGGAGATGATAAAGGTGGCGGTAAGGCTTCTGCGGATTGATCTGAACCAGAAAAGCTGAGGCGTAATTACGTTACAAGTCATCATAGACCAGTATGCCCACCAGTATGGGCCTGTAGCCCGGTTGATAAATGCATATTGCTCATACTCCACCCCTGAATACCAGGCGATAAAGAATTCTGTGATATAAGCCACCCCTACAATTGATCCTGTTAAGGTGATTACCTTGTTCATAGACTCAACGTGCTCCAGGGTAATATAATCTTCCAGTTTGAAAGTCTTGCGGGTAATGATCATCAAGGTCAATACCATGGCAAACCCTGAGAAGATAGCTCCAGCCACAAAGTATGGAGGGAAGATGGTGGTGTGCCAACCAGGAATTACCGAAGTGGCAAAGTCCATTGATACAATGGTGTGCACTGAAAGTACCAGTGGCGTTGCCAAGCCGGCCAAGATCAATGACACTGTCTCATAACGAGACCAGTGTTTGGCAGATCCTGTCCAGTTCATGCTTAACAAAGCATACGCTCTGCGGGCAATTGGACCGGTAGCTCTGTCTCTGATGGTTGCAAAGTCTGGGATCAAACCTATGTACCAGAAAACCAGTGACACTGAGAAATAGGTACTGATGGCAAACACGTCCCAAAGAAGTGGGGAGTTAAAGTTCACCCACAGGGAGCCAAATGTGTTTGGAAGAGGCAATACCCAGTACGCCAACCAAGGTCGGCCCATGTGTAAAACAGGGAACATGGCCGCACAGATTACCGCAAAAATGGTCATCGCCTCAGCGGCGCGGTTAATAGAGGTTCTCCATTTCTGACGGAACAAAAGCAAGATGGCCGAAATCAGAGTACCGGCGTGGCCAATACCTACCCACCATACGAAGTTGGTGATATCCCAAGCCCAACCTACTGTTTTGTTGAGTCCCCATTCCCCAATCCCAAACCACAAGGTACGGTATACAGAGTAAATAAAGATTCCAAGAAATACCAAAGAAACCCCCAGGGCCACCATCCAACGGACGTTCGGCTTGGCTTCCACCTGCCGACAAACGTCCTCCGTGATGTCTGCATAAGTTTTCCCTCCGGTTACTAAGGGTTCTCTTATCGGAGATACGTGCTGCATATATCTTTCTGTGTTAAATTAAGCTTGGTTTCTGATTTTGGTTAAGTAAGTCACGTTTGGCTGAGTGTTCAACTCTTCCAACACGTGGAACGCACGCTCCCCTTCTTCACGCTTCAGGATTTGTGATACCTGGCTGTTAGGATCCAGCATATCTCCAAAGATGATGGCGTTGGTTGGGCAAGCCTGGGCACAAGCAGTAACTATCTCACCATCTTTAGGACGACGGGCTTCTTTCTTGGCCTCTAACTTACCTGCCTGTATACGCTGTACGCAGAACGAGCATTTCTCCATTACACCACGCGAACGAACGGTAACATCTGGGTTTAACACCATCTTACCTAGGTCGTTGTTCATGTTGTAGTCAAACTTCTCATTGTTCGCATAGTTGAACCAGTTGAAGCGACGTACTTTATATGGGCAGTTGTTTGCGCAGTAACGGGTACCCACACAGCGGTTGTACACCATTTGGTTGATACCCTCAGTGCTGTGCATAGTTGCAGCCACCGGACAAACCGTCTCGCACGGAGCATGGTTACAGTGCTGGCATAGCATTGGTTGGAACACCACTGCAGGATTAGCAGACGGGTCTTCCATTTTCTCAAACCCACCGTCTTCACGGGTAGCATCACTGCTATAATAGCGGTCAATACGCAGCCAGTGCATTTCACGGCGGTTCAATACTTCCTGCTTACCTACTACAGGTATGTTGTTCTCTACCTGGCAGCTTACTGTACAAGAACCACAACCAATACAGGAGTTCAGGTCAATGACCATACCCCAGTGGTGGTTCTTATATTCGTAATCTTGCCAAAGAGATACTTTCTGCGGCTTTTGAGGTCCGTCTGGCGTAGCAATTTTAATATACTCTGTTACGCTCTTAGGATCTTGCTTGTACTTGCCTAAGGTTGACTCCTGAACCACATTACGGCCCATTACCGTGTGGTGGGTCTGGGTTTGGGCAATAGGCTTATCAGTACCCGCCTTTTCAATAGTGACAGTATTGGTATACTGTAACGCATTGTCAGAAACGGTTACCAACGGGTACACATTAGCGCCAACATTGTTAGCAGCCTGTCCGCCATGGGTACGGCCATATCCAACGGCAATACCAACAGTCCCCACTGCTTGGCCGGGCTGGATCAAGGCAGGCAATTCAATGGTTTTACCTTTTGCAGTTACCCGCAGCACATCATTTTGTTCAATGTCCTGTGCTTTGGCATCTGCCTGGGAGATGGTAACGTAATTATCCCAAACTGCTTTGGTGGTGGGGTCAGACATTTCCTGCAACCATGGGTTGTTGGTATGCTGGCCAGTTCCAATAGCTACCTTCTCGTAAATTTCAAGCTCAAAGGCACCTTTACCGGCTGCCGCGCGGGCAGCTTTGTTAATGCCTACCGCGGCACCCGCCAAGGTGACAGGAGCAACAGCGGCTGTTGGCTCGTTCAAACCGGTAGTTCCTTGCGCAACACCATCATGAACGGCTTTATCCCATCCGGCGGCGCTTCCCACTACACCTGACCAGGTTCTCTGAATCACATTGTAGTAGTCTGTGGTAGAGCCGGCCCATACCAACAGGGATTGCTGGGCCTGTCTGGTGTTATAAATTGGCGTGATAGCTGGCTGAGCCAAGCTCAAGAAACCTCTTTTGGGCTCGTAGTCATTCCAGGACTCCAGGAAATGGCTGTCTGGGCAGATATAGTCAGCTAAGGAAGCGGTCTCATCAGCTCTGTCAGCAAAGGAGATCTTCACGCCCACCTTCTTCAGCCCGCTTACAATCTGCTGGCTTAACGGGTGATCATAAACAGGGTTGGCACCATAGAAGATCACAGCCCCTACACCGCCGTTGTTCATGTCCTGAACAAGACGAAGCATACGGGCATCATCTCCCTGACGCACATAAGAAGGGGCAGCGGTATTGATAGTGCTACCTTCTGCGCCTAATGCTCTGTTTATACCGGCCACTAACGCTTGAACAGACGCATCATTAGAGTCAGATACCACTAAGGCAGCGCCACGGTTAGCCAACAATTCTTTGGCAGCCGCTTCTACCTGTTTCGCATAGGCGTTATTTGGAGCAGTGATTGCCTCTGCACCGGCACCTCTGGCTACTGCATTGTATAAGGCAGCTACCACCGCCCCATACTCAGAGGGCTTCACCGGTACCCGCACGTCGGCGTTGGCCCCGGTTAAGCTCAAGAAGCTCTCAAACTGGATGTGACGAGACATGGTAGGGTTCTCAGCCGTCACTTTCCGGTTAATGATATATTGTTTTGAATACTCTACCGGAGAGATCCAGGATCCTAAGAAGTCAGCGCCAACAGAAACAATGACTTTGGCTTTGCTGAAATCGTACCCAGGTACCAGACCACCGTTAGCACGTAACAAGCCATAAGCAGACTTTGGATCATAGGTTACGTGTTCAAACGAAGGAAACTGGGCTCCAAACTCCCTGATCACCGTTTTGGTACTCGGGCTGATGATGGTGTTTGACACCAACACCACTTTCCCCTGTACGCCGGTGAGGCGGGTTCTGATTTTTTGGTCAACCTCTTTCCAGGAAACCTCCTTGCCGCCAGCCATTGGGCCTTTCAGTCTGGACTGGTCATAAAGTCCCAGCAAAGAAGCCTGTGACCGGGCGTGCGTACCGCCCTGGGTGATGGGAGAAAGCGGGTTCCCCTCAATTTTGATTGGACGCCCTTCTCTTGTTTTCACCAACACGGGGTTGTAGAAATCCCCCATAAAGTAAGTAGAGGCATACCAGTTGGCTACACCCGGCTCTACTTCTTCTGGTTTATGCAGGTAAGGGATCGCTTTACGAACCGGGGCCTCACAAGAGGCTAGCGTAACCGCTGCCATCCCAAAACCCAACAGTTTTAAGAAATCACGTCTTGGAGCTACAGGAGAGGAAGAATCATCTCCGTTGGCTTCACTTACTGGCAGGAACTCAGGAAACTCGTTATGAGCATGCTGCTGGAATTCCGGAGTGTTGTTTAACTCCTCTACCCCTCTCCAGTATTTAATTGTTTCTTGCATATATCTCAAAAACTCAAATTCAGGATATGGAATTGATTAGTAGTGGCACTTAGAACATTCAGTACCACCGTTAGACGCCACAATGAAAGCGCCTTTTGACTGCTTCTCATGCAACTTCACCAAGTTGTCATAATAAGCGTTTCCTTCTGTGTTCAGAGGAGTGTTGCGGTGACAGTCAATACACCAGCCCATGGTCAATGGCGAGTACTGGGCTACCACTTCCATGGTCTCAATAGGACCGTGGCACGTCTGGCACTCCACCCCACCCACTTTAGTGTGCTGAGAGTGGTTGAAGTAAGCCAACTCAGGCAGGTTGTGTACCCGTACCCA
The DNA here is from genome assembly GCF_001647275.1 of Rufibacter ruber. Classification (GTDB taxonomy): domain Bacteria; phylum Bacteroidota; class Bacteroidia; order Cytophagales; family Hymenobacteraceae; genus Nibribacter; species Nibribacter ruber_C. The sequence goes on from NZ_LRMM01000059.1 coordinate 29,660, forward strand.
CTCAATAGGCTTGTTATTTTCAATAGCGCGGTAGATTTTCTGAATCTCTGGAGACTCCTTCTTGATCTGGCTATGGCAGTTCATACAGATGTTTGCCGAAGGAATGTTTGCTTTCTCGCTCTTGTAAACCGAGGTGTGGCAGTAGTTACAGTTGATCTGGTGATCACCGGCGTGCAGTTTATGGGAGAAAGCTATAGGTTGTCTGGGAGCGTACCCTTGCTGAATACCCACTCCCATTACTTTATCAATGGAGATATCCACCAACACTACTATAAAGATCAGACCCACAATCACCCGTACCGCTTTTGACTTGTAGATATTGGCAAAGTTGGTGCGGCGCTCCAGCATTTCCTGCTCAGCACCCGTAAGGTCTGTTTTGTTCTTCAGGTAGTTCTTCAGAACTGAGGCAATGATCAGCAACGTGATCACTAGTACAATCAGCACCACTACCAGCACTATTAAGAGCATGTCTACGTAGCCGCCTACCGCATCAGGAGCGTTAGTGCCAACCTGAGCGCCAGCTTCAGCACCCGGCACGCCACTTGGCGCCATGTCAGTGGCCGCACTCTCACTTTCCTGCTTAATGTAAGCAATGATGGCGTTCAGCTCATCATCAGAGAAGGCGAAAGAAGGCATCTGCTGCTTAGCATATTCATTGTAAACGGCTACCGCATCTTTGTCGCCGCTTTGAATGAGAGCACTTGAGTTCTTGATCCATTTCTGCAGCCAAGACTGTGATCTTCTCTTGTGCACATCCTTCAGACCAGGACCTACTACAACTTCTGCGGTTACAGCGTGACACTGCGCACAGTTATTCTTGAAAAGGGTACTCCCGGCATCAATTACAGCCGCATCAGCACCACCACCGCCCCCGGCAGCCGGAGCCGCCTCAGCAGAACCTGGCGTTACACCCGCAGTACCTACCTGTGCCGTTTCCTGCGCAAAAGCACTGGAAACCACAAAGAAGATAAAGATAAAAGGGAGTAGGAAGGTAGATTTTGCTCTCTTTTTACAGCTAATCATAGCTTAAATGTAGTGTTAGTATATTGAAAGTACATTACGGGCACAAATCTACTACCCGATAACCATTATTCAAACACAATATTTCTTCTTTTTCCCTCAGTAATAACACGTACTAAAGCCCTCATAAACAGGCTTCAAATCATGCTGCAGGGCTCTTTTTACCCTATTTAGAATTCTTATAAATTACTGTCATTTTGCTCGCAAACACCCCGTTTCAGCCCCCTTTTTACGTTCTCCCACCTGTCTTTCCTGCAGCTGCCCCGCTTATGCCCCCTCAGGCCCCCTCCCTAGGCCTCTGGCCACTCCTATTATATTAAGGTGCAACGCAAGGCGATGATAACACCTTTCTTCACCCATGACCTGTATCATTTTATATCTGCTTAGCCCCAGTTGGAAACTTCTCTGATTGTCTGGTTTCTGTTTTTGGCCTGCTTTTCTAAAAACAGGCCAAAAACAGAAAACGGGCTTCTTCATTCAGGTGCCAACCCATCATACTCAATATTAAATAGGGAATCCCCTTCCCTGCTTCTGGCCTGTGCCACCCCTGTTGCGCATCTTATACCCCAAACCACTAGCCTCACATCAGGGCCAGTCTTTATTTCAGGGCTGTTTTGCGACAGCCTGAAACGCACTTTCAGGTGAGCATCCGGTCACCTGAATTTATTTAGCCGCACCAGTTGCAAAGTTTGTTTGTTTTGTGCTGGAAATAGGCGTACCTTTGCCGCTTCGAACCAAATAATCATTTTAACCATGTCGTTAAAAAACTACGAAGTTCTCTTCATCATGACCCCGTTATTGAACGAGGTTCAGATGCAGGAGACGGTCGAGAAGTTCAGACAGGTGCTTAAGGAAAATAGCGCCGACATTATCCATGAGGAGAATTGGGGTCTAAAAAAACTGGCTTACCCAATTGAGAAGAAAAACACCGGCTTCTACCACCTCATGGAGTTCCAGGGCCCTTCTACCGTGGTAGACGCGCTGGAACTAGCATTCCGTCGTGATGAGAAAATCATCCGCTTCCTGACCACCGCCCTTGACAAGCACGCTGTTGCTTACAATGAGCGCCGCAGAAACGGTGAGTTTAAATCATCTAAAAAAGAGAAGGAGGCACAAGCATCATGAGTTTAGTAAACGAAAAAATCCACAAGCAAGACACGCGCAAGAAATACTGCCGTTTCAAGAAAAACGGAATCCAGTATATTGACTACAAAGACGGCAACTTCTTATTGAAGTTTGTGAACGAGCAAGGCAAAATCCTTCCTCGCCGCCTGACCGGTACTTCTTTGAAGTTCCAGCGCAAAGTAGCTCAGGCCGTGGCTAGAGCTCGTCACCTGGCAATTCTGCCTTACGTAACGGATTCTTTAAAATAAGGAGGTAAAGAACGATGCAAGTTATTCTGAAAGATGACGTGAAAGGCGTTGGCTATAAAAACGATGTGGTTGACGTAAAACCAGGGTACGGCCGTAACTACCTGATCCCTCAAGGACTGGCGGTAATGGCAACCCCTTCTGCTAAAAAAGTAGTGGAGGAGAACGTACGCCAGGCTGCCCACAAAGCAGATAAAATCCAGAAAGATGCTCAGGAACTGGCAAACCGTATTGGTGAGACCGTGTTGAACATCCCTGCCAAAGCCGGTGAAACCGGTAAAATCTTTGGTGCGGTAACTACCCTTCAAGTTTCTGAGGCTTTGAAGAGCCTTGGGTATGAGGTAGACCGTAAGCGCATTGACTTTGACCAGGAGGTGAAGTCTTTGGGCGAATACACCGCCACACTGAACCTGCACAAAGAAGTGAAGCACCAGGTTCGCTTCAACGTTGTAGAAGCTTAATTCCTACACAACGATCTTTTTAAACATCCTGCCGTAAAACGGCAGGATGTTTTTGTTTTAAGCCGGTTCTAGCAGGGCCCTTAAAAGCTGTTTTCGCTGTTTTGCCCAAAACAGGCCGAAAACAGAAACTTCGCCGGCTTCTCACCTGATCAGCCACCCACCAGACCCCATTATCCTACTGCCATGCTTCCCTACCAGGTGCTCATCTTTGACTTTGACGGCACGCTCTGCGCCACCCAGGACTCTATCCTCTACACGTTTCAGAAGACGTTTGAACACCAAGGGGTGACCCCGCCCGGAGAACAGCAGGTAAAAGAAGGCATTAGCACCGGGGCCAATCTCTGGGAAATGCTGCCGCTCCTTCACCCGCCCCTGCGGGAGGAAGAAAAACATGCGGAGCTGGCCGAATGGGTGCACCTGTACCGCACCATCTATGACACTGACGGCGGCCGCCTCACCACCCTGTTTGACGGCGCTGAGCCTCTGCTCAAAAACCTCAAAGAATTGGGCCTGGCCTGTGCGGTGATCAGTAACAAAGGCCAGCAGGCCATTGAAGATGCGCTGCTCAAATTCAACCTGCGCCCCTATTTTGACCTGGTCATTGGGGACAATCCGGCCCTGCCGCTCAAGAAAAAGCCCCACCCCATGGCGTTTCACCAGGTGATACAGCCCCACTACCCGCAGGCAAAGAACAACCAGTTCCTGATGGTGGGAGACACCCATGCAGATCTGGAGTTCGCCAACAACGCAGGCATTGCCTCCTGCTGGGCCACCTTTGGGTACGGCAACACGGCCCTGTGTCACAAAGCCAACCCTACGTTTGCCATTGACCGCCTCCCCCAGCTTCTGCCGTTATTAAATCCAGACGGTTAAGGAGGTTTTTACGTATTTTGTAGCTGCACCTTCTTTTTGGTTCATGCAGTTCCGTACAGAAATACACATTCCACCCGCCCCCATTCGTTTTTCCCGCACCAAAGGCATCTTTACCATAGGCTCCTGCTTTGCAGAGGTCATAGGCCGCAAGCTCCGGCTGGTGAAGGCCAACGCACAGGTGAACCCGTTTGGCACCATCTTCAACCCGCTTTCGGCCCATAAACTCATAAGAGCCGCCGTTACCGGTGATACCGCAGGCCTGGCAGATGGGCTGGTGGAGCGGCAAGGCCTGTGGTTTCACCATGACTTCCATTCGTCTTACCGCCATGCAGAACCGGAGGGCTTGCTCCAGATGCTCAGGGAGGCTCTGCAGGAGGCCGGCCATTTCCTTAAACAGGCGCAGGCCCTGCTGCTGACCTGGGGCACCGCGTATGTGTACGAGCGCAATGACAACGGCACCTTGGTTGCCAACTGCCACAAGGTACCGCAGCGGTCTTTCAGCCGGCGCCTGCTCACCCTGGAAGAAATCACCCAAGACGCCCGCCAAACCCTGCAACTGCTGCAGGAACACTGCCCTACCCTGCAAGTGATCCTGACTGTTAGCCCGGTACGCCACGTGAAAGACACCCTGGTGCTGAACAATGTGAGTAAAAGCATTTTACGGCTGGCGGCCCACCTGGCGCAGGAGCAGCACCCTATGATTTCTTATTTCCCGGCCTATGAGCTGCTGCTAGATGACCTGAGAGATTACCGCTTCTATGGCGCAGACCTGATCCATCCGTCAGAAATGGCAGAAACCTATATTTGGGAGAAATTTATTGACGTGTACGCAGACCAGGCCTTCTCCCATTTCCTGGAGCGCTGGGCAGAGGTGCAGCGGGACTTGACCCACCGCGCCTTCAACCCTGACAGTTCAGCCCACCAGCAGTTCCTGCAACAGCTCCTGCAGAAGCTCCAGGCCATGGCGTTAGAAGCCAATGTACACGAAGAAATTGCCACCGTGCAGCGTCAGTTGCGTACATGAACTTCCTGTTTTTGGCCAGTTCCAGAAAAAGTAAGCCGAAAACGCATTCTAAGGATTATTGAGGTTTCAAGGAATTCTGAATTTAAAGGAATTCTGTAGTTAAGGAATTCTCATGGCGCAAGCGTCCGCTTGTGCCTGCACGGATTTTGGTCTGCAATACCTATAGGCACAAGCGGACGCTTGCGCCATAAGAAAACATGAGAAGTCAAAAGAATCAAGGAATACTTAGTTAGCCAACCAATTTCTGTTTTCGCTGTTCGCAATTGGCCAAAACAGAACGAACAGCA
>NZ_LRMM01000006.1 GCF_001647275.1 Rufibacter ruber
CGGGCCTGTTTGCATAAAAACAGGCCCGAAACGGTTAATCAACCCCATCTGGTTCTTCATAATCTTACGTATTTCCTGACTTAGGACCTAAGACTCAGGACTCAGAACTTTCCAATGGCATGACCCAGGACTCTAGACACAGAATTCAGGACTCAAATCCTTCGGATTTACTCTACCAGGTGGCCCTCCCCATCATTCCGCAGGTGGGTGGCGGGACGGCGCGTACTTTGGTGAAGTATTTCGGCTCTGCCGAAGAAGTGTTCACTGCCCTGCCTGAGCAGTTGAGCGCGGTGCCTGGCATTGGGAAAATTCTGCTGAAAAATATCCTGGAAAAAAAAGCAGCAGCTTTGCGCGAAGCCGAGGCCACCATTCTGCGGGCAGAGGCCGAACAGGTGCAACTTCTGTATTTCACCAATCCGGCGTACCCTGAACGCCTCCGGAACGTACCAGACGCCCCGCTCCTGCTCTACTACAAGGGCACCGCAGATTTGAATGCGCAGAAAGTCATTAGCATTGTGGGCACCCGTCAATGCACAGAGTATGGGCGGGTGGTGACTGAACAGATTGTGCAAAGCCTGGTGCAGCATGAGGCCCTGGTGGTCAGTGGGCTCGCGTACGGCATTGACATTCTCGCGCACCGCGCCGCCCTATACGCGGGCCTGCCCACCGTGGGGGTCATGGCCAACAGCCTGGAGACCGTCTACCCCACCGCCCACCAGCGCGATGCCGAAAGAATGGTACAGAACGGGGGCATTCTCTCTGAGTTTCCCTTCGGCACGAAACCAGATGCGCCTAGGTTCCCCTCCCGCAACCGTATTATTGCCGGCATGGCCGACTGCACCATTGTGGTGGAATCTACCAGCAAAGGCGGTTCGTTGATTTCAGCTGACATTGCCCACAGCTATGACCGCGAAGTGATGGCGGTGCCGGGACCTATCACCTCAGAGACTTCGCAGGGCTGCAACCAACTCATCAAAAGCCTGAAAGCGGTTCCTTATACCAAGCCCAAAGACTTAGAGGAACTGCTGAACTGGGACAAGGCCCTGGCTCCCTTTGCGGCGCCCAAAGCGGCCAGAAACCTGGACCTTACGGGCTTTCCGGAAGATGAACAGCAGGTGCTGCGCATTTTACACCAGGCCGGCCCCACCCACATTGACGTCCTGAACCGCAATACGTCCCTGACCATGGGGCAGCTTTCATCTGTGCTGTTCACGCTGGAGATGAGCGGCTTCATCAAAGCCATGCCCGGTAAATTGTACGCGCTCCTTTAATCCCTAATTCTCAATTTCTAATTAAAGAAGGTGTTCCTGCTCTACAACGGCCAATTACTTCCAGAAAATGAACTGCGCCTGCCGCTCAGCAACCGCGCGTTTCAGTACAATGACGGGTTCTTTGAAACCATTATGGTGGCTCAGGGAAAGGTTCGGTTTTGGGCGGCGCATTGGGAAAGGATACAGGAAGCGGCACAGGTTCTGCAGATTGCTTTGCCTTTAGACCTCACTGCGGAAAACCTGGCCCGGCAGATTCTCTTTCTTGCCCAAGAGAACCAATGCGGGTATCTGGCCCGGGTGAAGCTGAAAATCTGGCGTTCCGGAGAAGGGCTCTATACCCCCCCAACAGATGCCGCTGACTGGCTGCTCACTGCCCAACCGGCTCCCCTGTCCGCTGCCTCAGCGTTACAGGTGGGCCTATGCCAAACCGTGCGCACGGTTCCCTCCCCGTTTTCATCTTTCAAAGGAATCAACGCGCCCGTATATATATTGGCGAGCCGGGAGAAAACTCACAAGGGGTATGATGATCTGTTGTTACTGGACCCGCACGGAAATCTGTCCGAGCTGACCTTTTCCAACCTTTTCTGGGTGAAAGAAAACACCCTGTTTACGCCCGCCCTTGCAACCGGCTGCCTCAACGGGGTCCTGCGCCGGTCGCTCCTGGCCTGGGCCCTGAAAAACCAGTGGCAGACGCAGGAAGGCTTGTTTCCCATGGAAGACCTTCTGAAGGCTGAGCTAGTGTTTGCAGGAAATGTAACCGGATTGCGTGCAATAGCTTCACTAGAGCATCAGGCTTTACCCCAAGCAGAGGAACATTTGGCGAAACTGGAAAAAGTATTTCTAGGGTAGGCACGTCCTGTTTTCGGGCTGTTTTTTTAAAAGGAGCCCAAAAACAGAAGCAGACGGCTTGTACCTAATCAAAGCAGAAAATTAGCGGGGCTTCTTTAGCCGGCTTCATCTGCCCTGCCCAATCAATTCTTACAGGCTCCTCTGGTCACAACGGTACGCTTGCGCCATATATAGTGCAGGAAATGCAGTTGGTTGAACTTCTGTTTTTCGGCCTGTTTTTTAGAAAACAGGTCGAAAACAGAGATTTTACTTCTTCGCCACCGGCTGCGGCTGGTTGGCTTCCCAGACCCGCAGGAAGTTACCGCCCAGAATTTTCTCAATGTCTTTCTTTTTGTAGCCGCGCTCCAGCAGCGCTTTGGTGATGAGCGGATAGGTGCTTACATCGTCTAAGCCCACGGGGGCGGCCCCAATGCCGTCATAGTCAGATCCCAGGCCCACGTGATCTATCCCGGCTAGCTTCACCACGTGGTCAATGTGGTCAATGAGCAGCGAAATGGGCGGGTTGATGTGCTTTGACTCATCTGGGTACTTGTTGAAAAGGAGGTCTTTCAACGCCATGCCAGTGGTTCCCTGCGCCCGCAGTGACTTGATTTCTGCCTCATGTTTGCTCATGAAGGCCTTTATTCTTCTGGTGTAGGCGCTGTCTAAAAACTCAGAGAAGAAATTGATGTGGATCACGCCGCCGTTCTTGCCTACCGCCTGTATCTGGGCATCATTCAAATTACGGGGGTGCGGACTGAATTTTGCGGCGCAGCTGTGTGACACCAGCACGGGTTTGGCGGAAGTGTTCAGGGCGTCCCAGAACGTCTGTTCCCCCACGTGTGACAAATCTACGAGCATGCCCAGGTCGTTCATGCGGCGCACTACCTGCTTGCCAAAGTCATTCAGGCCTTTTTTGCCGTTGTACCCGGTTCCTTTGGTTTCATCGGCGGCAGAAGAGGCCCAGGCCGTGCTGTTGTTCCAGGTGAGGGTGAGGTAGCGAACGCCGCGGCGGTACAGGTGGTCCAGGTTGTCCAGGTTGTCTTCTATCATGTGGCCGCCCTCTACCCCGGTAAGCGAGGCAATTTTACCGGCTTTCACCGCGGCGCGCGCCTGGGCAGGGGAAGAAACCAGCTGCAACTTATCTGGGTTGCGCCGCACTATGGCCTCCAGCGTGTCTATCTGGTCATTGGCATATTGAAAGGCGCGGCCGGGGCCGTAGGTTTCATCACAGAACACGGCAAAGACCTGCACATCTACCCCGCCCTTCTTCATGCGCGCCAGGTCAGTGTGTGCCTTTCCGGTGAGGTCGGTTTCAACCGAGTGCCCCTCAAAGACTACTTGCGACAGGACGTCATTGTGGGTATCTACCAGCACCGCCTTCTGGTGAAGGGTTTGGTAAGGGGTAGAGCAGGAAAAGAGCAAACCTGACAAACCTACAAGAAACGGCTTGGTGAAGTTACGGTGGAGCATAGGGTACATCATGAGGGAATTAGCAGTTCATAAAGCGTTTGGGTCCTCATTTTAGTTAAAACCTGCCAATTGCCAAAACCCACTGCCAAGTAAAATTTGCGCGGGAACGTACCTGCGGTTTTGTTTTCTGCCTGTTTTTCAAAAAGAAGGCCAGAAACACCCTAGCCCGTCTGTGTCAAATGCTTTCCAGGGAAGGCCTGGTGAGCCTGTTTTGCTCATTGCCTGTGTTCAGCGTAGAGGCAGGTTCAAAGAGCAGCACACTTACCTCTTCCTCGGCCACCGGCCTATGTTCCACCCCTTTGGGCACTATCAGAAATTCGCCCTCCTGCAGCTCAAGGGTTTTGTCTCTGAACTCTATTTTCAACGTTCCCTGCACCACCAGAAACAACTCATCTTCGTGTTCATGGTGGTGCCAGACAAAAGGCCCTTTAAATTTAGCCAGCTTTATGTGTTGCCCATTCAGTTCCCCCACTATTCTGGGGTTCCAGTGGTCTGAGAACAGGCTCAATTTCTCTGCCAGGTTGACCTTGTCCATCTTCTTTCTTTTTAGGTACGGTTACGCTACTTTCTTCTGCATTTGGTACCCGAGAAGGTACTGCTAAAAGTAATAAAGGAATTAATAAAAGGGGAAAGGAAATGCGTTTTGGGCCTGATTTCTGAAAAACAGCCCAAAAACAGAAACCTTTCCCCTTTTTAAATACAGATCTGTCTATAATAAAAGAAGCCTCTCATATTAGGAGAGGCTTCTAGGGTAGGCATAACGGGAAAGGCTTCATCTAACTGATTACTTCATGGTGAACAAATACTAATGGGCAGCAGCGGTGCCTTGTTTGGCTTTACGTTGTTGTTTCAATTTATCTGCCAGGACATACACCTCTCCGTATTCCTGAGAGAATTTCTCTGCATTCTGCAACAGATGGTCTAGTTTGGAAACACCTCTGGCCGGCTCCTCATTATTCACCAAAGGGGAATAAATAGCAATGGCCGAAAAACTGGCAATGCCAATGTAGGTCAGTACAGTTAAAACAGCCATATCACTGTCTTGGCTAATCAAGGTCAAGGCAAAAATGCCCACAAAGAAACCGATAGCTACTAAAGAAGATCTAAAACTCTTTTTCATGACGTCTGATCATTAAGTTTAAACAATGTCTCCAGTACCTGAAGCAGTGGAGTCCTAAACTCTCAGGATACCTATATAATTCTTTCCGCTGGAAAACAGTTCCCTGAAATGTTTAATGCTTTCTGTGCTAGATCATAGTTCTATTATTAGAATTATAACTTTTCAGAGGAAAATATTTATTTCAGAAGACGCAACTTTTTTAGAACTTATGGGTGCGCCATAAACAGGAAGGAATTTACTGTCAGAAGTAGGGGTAGCCCAAAGACTGGCGAAAAGCAAATTGCCTTTAATGAAGATACAACTGATGAAAAATAATTAGAATTTTTTAAATGGGGAGGACACTTTCAACAAGAACTAATGTACGGCAACAACTATTGTCAAGGCCAGGCCTATGAAAAAGACGGCAGCAGAAGATGTCACTCAGAAACAAAAATGCCTCCCTGTGAGAGGAGGCATTTACCGGAATGCAATATTGAAATCAGAAGTTGCAATAACTGCTCAAGCCTTATGTGCTGGATCAGGCAGGCCTGTTGGCAGCAATGGCGCCTTTTTTCTGTTTACGCTGTTGTTTCAGTTTATCTGCTAAAACATATACCTCGCCAAATTCCTGGGAGAATTTTTCAGCGTCATTCAGAACATGCTCCATTTTGGTGACAGCAGGTTTTTCCTTGGCTTTAAATAAAACGTCTTTGTAGATATAAGAAACCGCTAAGAAGCAAGACACGAACAAATAGGTGATGAACCTGAAGGCAGCTACATCGCTGTCGCTGGAGGTAAACACTATCAAAAATGTTCCGGCGAAGAAGGTTAATGAAATCAGCGTTGGATAATAGTTCTTTTTCATAATCATCTATAATTAAATTGTTCCACCTTCATCTTCAAGAATGCCGCAGCCAAAAAACTGCGCCTTCTCTTTATACTGAAATTATAATAAAAAGTTATTATTTTATTTTTTAAATACAAAATAGCTAACCCTATTTATTTGCATTCGTTGTTAAAATTGAAAATAAAAGGGTTTTGGTGTTTTGATTTCACAGGGCCCAGTAGTTTTGCCCATCTTTTCTGGGGAGCACAGGTTTTCTACCTTTGTGGCCCTTCCCCAGCGTTTCTCGTAAGGGAGGGAAAACAGAAAAGACAACCTGTATGAGCCTTACCCAACGCTTCAGAACCTCCCTCGCGCTGTTAACCGATATGTACCAGCTGACCATGGCCCAGGGCTACTGGAAGAAAGGCATGGCAGACCAGGAGGCGGTTTTCCATCTTTATTTCAGGAAGAACCCGTTCAAAGGCGGCTATACCCTTTGTGCTGGCCTGGAAGATGCCATTGACTTGCTCCAGAATTTCGGGTTCACTGAAGAAGATGTGGCCTACCTGGGCTCGTTGAAGGGAAGCCAAGGGCAGGTTCTGTTTGAAGAGGGGTTTCTGCAGCACCTGCGGGAGCTGCAGTTTACCTGTGACGTGGAAGCCATTCCTGAGGGCACGGCCGTTTTCCCCAATGAGCCGCTCCTGCGCATAAAAGGACCCATTCTGCAATGCCAACTGCTGGAAACCCCGCTGCTCACCATCTTGAACTTCCAGACACTGGTGGCCACCAAAGCCGCCCGGGTGGTAGACGCGGCGCAGGGAGACACCGTGATTGAATTTGGCATGCGGCGGGCTCAGGGGCCAGACGGGGCAATAAGTGCTGCCAGGGCGGCCTTTATAGGCGGCGTAAAGGCCACTTCCAATATGCTGGCGGGCAAGCTGTTTGCTATTCCGGTAAAAGGAACCCACGCCCATAGCTGGGTCATGTCCTTTGAACGGGAGTCAGAGGCGTTCTCTGCCTACGGTGACGTGTTCCCCCATGATTCTGTTTTTCTGGTAGACACCTACAACACCCTGGAAGGTGTGAAGAAAGCCATTGCCGTAGCCAGCAAGATGCGCGCGCAGGGCGGAGAGTTGAGAGGCATCAGGCTGGACTCCGGGGACCTGGCTTACCTAAGCATTGAAACCCGGAAGCTGCTGGATGCCGCCGGTTTTGAGAAGGTGGCCATTCTGGCCAGCAATGACCTGGATGAGCACCTGATTCAAAGCCTGAAGCTACAGGGGGCTAAGATTGACACCTGGGGGATTGGCACCAAGCTGGTGACGGCATATGATCAACCGGCGCTGGGAGGGGTGTATAAACTGGCGGCTTTAAAAAAGGATGATCAAGACTGGGAATACAAACTCAAGCTCTCTGAGCAGCTGGTAAAAATCTCTACGCCCGGAATTCTGCAGGTGCGAAGGTTCTACCGGAACAACAGCCCCATTGGCGATATGATTTTCTCAGAACCCCAACAGGTGCAGGCGCCTCTACCATGGTGCACCCCAATGACCCTACCCAACGCAAAACCTTTCAGGATGACTGCACTTTTGAAGACCTGCTGGTCCCTGTCTTCCAGAAAGGGAAATTAACCTACACCTCTCCGTCATTGCTGGAAATTCAGGAGCGGGCTGCCCGGCAGGTGGCATTGCTGCATGAAACGTACAGGAGGTTTCTGAACCCGCATATCTACAAGGTGGGGCTGGAGGCTCAACTCCATGAGAAGAAGATGGCGCTTATTGTGAAACTTAGGGAAGAAGGTGCCTCTCACAAGGAATGATGCCCGTTAATAGAGGGTAACCTGGTGCCGGGTTTTCTGTTTTCGGCCTGTTTTTCAGAAAACAGCGAAAACAGAAATCAGGAATTAGTGGCTGCCACCAAAAGCGGCTCTTCTGGTGCCATGCTTTTTTTAGGCAGAGCCACGCTGAAAGTACTGCCGCTTCCCTCCTGGCTCTCTACCGAAATGGTGCCGCCAATGCCTTCCAGGAGCTCCTTGCAGAGCATGAGCCCCAGCCCGGTCCCCTTCTCATTGTAGGTGCCTTTAGAGGAGAAGCGCTGCTCAGAGAACAGTTTGTCTACTACCTTGGGTGAAATGCCGGTACCGGTGTCTTTTACCTGAAGCACAATCTTCTGGTCTGCTTCTTTCGCCTGTAGACAGACAGTCCCTCCCGGTTGGGTAAACTTAATGGCATTCATCACCAGGTTTCTGATGACAAAGTTGAGACGTTCCCGGTCAGAGGAAAGCTGTAGCCCTTCCGGAATTTCATTGACCAGTTCTATCTGCTTCATTTCAGCGTTATGCGCCAGCAGCGAAACATTCTCCCCGGCCAGATAATGCAGGTTTAACTTTTCATACTGGACAGAGGCGCCAGTTATTTGATTTTTAGCCCAGATCAGCAGGTTGTCCAGCAAATTAGAGGCGTTCTCATAATCTTTGCCCAGCATCTTGAAGAGGCGTTTGAATTCCTGGTCGTTCATGGCATTGGCATCTGCCAGGTAGAAAAGTGCCTGCACTGAGGCAAACGGGCTGCGCAGGTCATGGGAGATGATAGAGAAGATCTTGTTCTTAAAGGTATTCAGCTTCTCCAGTTCATCCCGCTGCTTTTTCATGACAGCGGCCTGTTCAGCCATGGCTTCTTTCTGGAGCGTAATCTCATAGTTCTGCGCCTGAACCCGGGCATTGATTTCCCTCAGCGCCCTGTTCTGAATCTTGGAGCGGCGTCTGCTAAAGAACAAAACCCCCGCTAAGCCCAGAGAGGCACCCAGGGCCAGCAGAACCAGCCACTTCACCTGTTTCTGGTGCGCCAGCTCCTGCTGCTGCCGGGTCTGCTCCAGCTTGAGCTTTTGGTTTTCCAGTTCTTTTTTCTCGTTCTCAAAGGCAGCCTCTGCCTCTGCCGCCATTTCGCGCCTTCTTTCTGAGTGGAGCGTATCAGTGGCCAAAGTTCTGATCAGCAGATGGTCATAAGCGTCTTTGTACTGTTTCTGCGCCGCGTAGAGATCCTGCAACAAATCAGCCGACAAGGCTACATCTAGCGTGGAGTGCATGTTACTGGCCAGCTCAAGGCTCTGCTTCGCCACTTTGATGGCGGCGGGGTAATCCTTCTGCTGCTGGTGAAGCTCCGCGAGCTTGCGCAGGTTGCTCACTTTGGCGGCCGTGTTCTGTAGCTCATCATCAATTTTCAGGGCTTGGTGCAGGTACGAGAAGGCCTTGTCTATGTTTCCTAAATTGGCATTGACCACTCCCAAATGGTAAAGGCTCACTGAAAGCCCCCGGCGGTCTCCCAGTTCCTCTTTCATTTTGGCGGCTTTCAGGAAGTGGGCCAGCGCCCCTTCATTGTCTCCCCGGTCTTCATAGATGCTGCCCATGTTGTTATAAAGGCGGCTCATGCCCAGTTTGTCCCCAATCTTTTCAGCAATCACCAGTCCCTCCTGGTAGCGAACCATTGATTTGTCAAAATCATTGTTCCTGAAATTCACATTCCCCAGGTTCACCAGAGAACTCACCATGCCCAGTGAATCTTTCAGCTCGCGGCGAATTTGTAACGCCCGCTGGTGGCACCGCATGGCTTTCCCGTACTCAGACAGGTTCATGTACCCCACCCCCTGGTAATTAAGGGCAGCGGCTTGGCCAGAAAGGAAGTGGAGCCTGGTCGCCAGCTTTTCAGCCTGCTGGCCCGTTGCAACTGCTTTTTCAGGGTCAAACTTGGTGTACTGTTCACTGATTTTGTTCAGTAACACTACTTTTAAGGAATCTGAGGGGGTTTTCTGCACCAAGGTCTGCAAACTGTCAACCACTGACTGCTGGGCCACAGCCTGCCCTGCTAAAAAGAAGAGTAGGACGAGAATGGGGAAAAATCTCATGGGAAAATGTTGTTGTCTGTCGGGCAGAGGGCTGCTTAGTCTAAAGGTACAATAAAAATTGAGAAAATAGAACCTGAGCCAGGTGCGTATCTGCGGTTGCACACGTTGAATAAAACTTTTGTAACACATTTACAGGGAGTTGCTTTCCAAGGGTAAGAGGAGTTCTATAACTCATCAAAAGAACCATGCCCGCTGTCAAGCCTGACGCTCCCCCTCATTAAGCGGCGGCAAGGGCTTTATATTAGTGAAGGTTTTAAGAATACCTGAATTTGCCTGCACTGGCATTGCCGCCATCGCCCCTTCCTTGCCCACCTGGTGCTGCCTGTAAGCTAACAGCAACGCCTCAGCGCTACTTCTCTCTTGCCGCTATTCCTGATAAATCAGAACCCGGTCAGGCAAAATTGTGGAGGGCATTTATATCTGGCGCAAGCGGCTTTGTTAGGATTTTACGGTAGTAGGCTTCTGTTTCTGGGCTGTTTTTAGGAAAGTAGGCCCAAAACGTGGCTCCCCTTAGACGCCTGCACCCGCCAAAACTTCATCAATGCAGCAAACCAAGGACACTAACCAGCTTCAGGTTATAAGATACTGCTACCGGAAATCACATGCCCGCCCCTTTGTAGAATCTCTTCCCGGGCCTGGGCAAAACCGTCTGCTGAAATGGCCCGGGTGGCATCTTCAATAATGGAAGTGGTAAAGCCCTCCTGCAGCGCATCTAACGCCGTGAAATACACACAATAGTCGGCGGCCAGACCAGCCAGAAACACAGAAGTTACGCCTTTTCCCGTTAAGTACTGGGCAAGCGCTGTAGATTTCAGGTGCCCGTTGTCATAGAAACCACTGTACGAATCAATCTCAGGGTTTGTCCCTTTTCTGAAAATAGCTTCTACTTTGGTCATGTCTAAAGCCGGGGAAAACTCTGCCCCCGGGGTTCCCTGAATACAGTGGTCTGGCCACAGCACCTGCTCCAGCCCCTGCAGCTGGGTGGTTTCAAAGACCTGCTTGCCTTCATGCTGGGAGGCAAAGCTTTTATGGTGGGCGGGGTGCCAGTCCTGGGTGGCTACCACCAGATCAAACTTCGGTTGCAGCTGGTTGGCCAGCGCAATAATTTCCTCTCCGCCGGGTACGGCCAGCGCTCCGCCCGGAATAAAGTCAT
This sequence comes from Rufibacter ruber, assembly GCF_001647275.1. Taxonomy (GTDB): domain Bacteria; phylum Bacteroidota; class Bacteroidia; order Cytophagales; family Hymenobacteraceae; genus Nibribacter; species Nibribacter ruber_C. Next base: position 10,551 of record NZ_LRMM01000006.1, read on the forward strand.
TCTGTATATCAACTAAGATAAGTGCTTTCATATGAAGTGTTTGTGCGTTCGGCAACGGTTTAAGTCAGGCTTTCCCTTCTTATTTTTCTATACTGGCCACGTCTTCTCTGAGTTTGGGCAACAGGTTGTAGAGAGCTTCTCCCGGGCAGGCGGTAGTGGCATTGTCTTTATGCCCGGAAATGGTGGCGGCCGGTATTTTCCAACGTTTGGCTATGGCTTTGGTGAGCAGCAGCAGGCTTTGGTATTGGGCTTCTGTGACCTGTTCTTTGTTAAAATTGCCCTCCAGCACAATAAGAGCGTGGCCGGTGGGGTCATACGGGGTGTTGGAGTCGCCTACGTACTGAAGCGCCCGCCCTTCGCCAATGCGCCCGTCTACTGAAATATAGAAGTGGTACGGAATATCTGCCCATGGCTCCTTGATGCGCCCGTCAGAGAGAGGGCTGCGTTCCATGGAGAATTTCTGCAGCGCCTTCAGTTTTTGCTCAAGCGTACGGCTGGCATTCTGGTTGGTGGCGGTGTGGTGAATGGTAATCCGGTTGGGTACGTGCTGCTTCATCTCCAGCACGGGCGTGGCAGCCCCCCACTGACTCCGGGTCACGACCGGTACTCCCTTGGGAATAGAAACTGTCTGGGAGGTGCGGCAGGCGCTCACCAGCAGCAGGGTAATGAGAACAACAATTAGAGAGGAGGAAAGAGACTTCATGAGGCGGGGATGGAATTGAATTTTGAGCTTTTTCAGGCTATGGTTTGCCTTTTTTAATTTCGAAACAAAAGGTTCTTCTATTGTTATGTGATGGGCCAAGCAGCATTCCAGGGAGTGCCGCTGCAAAGGTCACTTCTGTTGACGCCCTTTTACAGCACCCAGGACAAATGTAAGCAAGCTCTTATGTTCCAGGAAGAAAGGGGATGATTATATTGCTTCTGTTTCCGGGCTATTTTACCAAAAACAGCCCGGAAACAGAAAATCACCCTCTTACCTGCCCGTTGCCGCGCACTATCCATTTGTAGCTGGTGAGCTCCTCCAGCCCCATGGGGCCGCGGGCGTGCAACTTTTGGGTACTGATTCCTATTTCGGCCCCCAGGCCGAACTGGGCCCCGTCTGTGAACCCGGTGGAGGTGTTGGCATACACGGCGGCGGCGTCTACGGCGTTTAAGAATACCTCTATGTTGGCAGCGTCTTCACTTAGGATTGCCTCGCTGTGTTTGGAGCTGTAGCGGGCAATATGATCCAAGGCCTCTGGCAAATCCCCCACCGTTTTCACCGCCAGTTTCAAAGAGAGGAACTCTGTGCCGAAGTGCTCTTCCTGCGCCGGATGCAGCAGGTGGGCAGGATAATGTGCGCGTAGGGCTTGGTAGGCGGCGGCATCGGCAAAAAGCTCTACGCCGGCCTGAGCCATTGGGGCCACCAGTGCCGGAAGGTCTGTCAATCTTTTCTGGTGCAGCAACAGGCAGTCCAGGGCGTTGCAGACGCTCACGCGGCGGGTCTTGGCATTGAATAAGATGGCGGTGCCTTTCTCCAGATCAGCGGTTTCATCAAAGAAGGTGTGCACAATGCCCGCCCCAGTTTCAATAACGGGAACTTTAGCATTTTGCCGTACAAAATCTATCAGGCCTTGGCTGCCGCGCGGAATCAAGACGTCTACATACCCCACCGCTTCCAGCAGGCTTTGCGTGGCTTCGCGCTCCACGGGCAACAGCGTGGCTACGTGTGGAGTAATGCCGTGTTTTTCCAGCACCGCATGAATGACTTTGATGATGGCATTGTTGGAAAATTCGGCATCACTGCCGCCTTTCAATATGCAGGCGTTGCCGGTTTTGAAACAGAGCGAAAATACGTCAAACGTCACGTTGGGTCGGGCTTCGTAAATCACGCCCACCACGCCTAGCGGCACCCGTATTTTGCTAATATTTAAACCGTTAGGTAGTTCTTTCTGAAAAATCACTTCGCCCAAGGGCGAAGGAAGAGTGGTCACATTCTCTATGTCTTTGGCAATGTCCTGCAGGCGCGCCTCGGTTAGTTTGAGACGGTCATACTTGGGGTCTGCCGGAGACATGCGGTCCAGGTCTTTCTGATTTTCCTGCAGCAGGAACGGCGTGTTCTCCAGGGCGGCTGCGGCCACGTCCCGCAGGACGGAGTTGATTTGTTCTGCGCTGAGCGAGGTGAATGTTCGGCTGGCGGCTTGGGTTTGGGTAAAGATATCTTGGTACGGCATGGGGTTACATTCTTGAACTCTTTAATATAGTATTGTCATTCTAAAAGAATCTTGGTGGCAAACTAGAAAGGCAAATGCTACTACCGTTCGCCCACAAGATCCTTTCAGGAGGACAAAAGAAGGTGAGCACTGTGCTATTTAAATTTTAAGTTTCCTCTGGAAGTCCGTTTTTGATCTATTTTCGCCAAAACAGGCCAAAAACGGAAAATTTAATTCAGCTCAGGGTTCAGGAACAGGTAATCATAGTGCACCAGGGGCTTCTGGTTTTTCTGGCCCAGCCGCTCCTGCGCTTTATCTGAGCCGTATTCGGCAATGCCAACGCCCAGGGGTTTCTCCTGCTCGTCTACCAGCTTCAGTATGTCGCCTTTTTTGAAATCACCGGAGATTTGGAGAATGCCCACCGGTAGGAGACTCACGGCTTTCCCCGTTGAACTCAAGGCGGCTTTTGCGCCGGCGTTCACCTGCACCACACCTTTGGCATAGGTGCCGGAATGGGCAATCCATTTTTTCTTGCCAGAGGCGGTTTTGTCGGGCCGGAAGCGCGTGTTCAACACATTCTCTTCCAGCAGGTCCAGCAGCACGTTTTCGGTTTTGCCGTTGGCTATGTGCACCGCAATGCCCAGCTGCGCCACCTTCTGCGCCATGTGGCACTTGGTGATCATGCCGCCACGCCCAAACTGCGACCGCTGCGTGGTGACAAAGCTGGAGAAGCCGGTGGTGCTGGCGTCAATCTCTCTGATCACCTCAGAAGCCGGGTCTTTGGGGTCGCCGTTGTAAATGCCGTTCACGTTGCTGAGAATCAGGAGCGCATCAGCGTTTAACATGGAGGCAATGAGCCCGGCCAGCTCGTCATTGTCAGTGAACATGAGTTCAGTGACCGAGATCACGTCGTTCTCGTTCACAATGGGAATTACGTTGTTCTGGAGCAGCACCCTAAAGCAGTTCTGCATGTTGAGGTAGTGGCCACGGTCCCGGAAGTCTTCTTTGGTCACCAGCACCTGCGCGCAGAGCAACTGGTGCTGCTGGAACAGCTCAGAGTACGTGTTAATCAGCTTGACCTGCCCAATAGAAGCCAACAGCTGGCGGCTGCTTACGGCATCTGCTTTTTCTGAGACGGAGATCAGGCTTCGGCCGGAGGCCACCGCCCCCGAGGACACCACAATGACTTCTTTGCCCTGTTGTTTCAGGGAGGCAATCTGGTGCACCAGGTGCTGCATGCGGGCAAGGTCAGGCATGCCGTTCTCCTGGGTGAGCACGTTGGAGCCAATCTTGACAATGATTCGGTGGTAAGGAAGCGGCATTCTTTAAGATTCAGGAAAAGAAAGCCTAATTTTAAAGGATTAGGGGTGAAAAGCCTAAATATTTTTAACAATTCATGAGCAGGGCTGTGAAAATGATAAAAGTTATACCCGGATCACATCTGTGTCAACGGGCACATACCCCCACTGCCGGCCCATGCTCAGGACTTGCCCTTTGTGGTGAAATTCATGGGTGATGACGTGGGTGAACAATTGGAGCGGCGTTACCATCACTTCATTTCCGTACAGCGGGAACGGCTTCTGCTCCTGCCACTTCTCCCGGTAGCATGCCAGGAATGCAAGCACCAGTTCATCTATGTGGCGGTAGTAATGCTCTATTTCTGGCAACGTGCTGAACGCCTCCTCCGCGGGTATATCTTCGGCTTTCCCTAAGCCAATTTTTCCCAGCCAATAGGCGTAGGTTCTGGCGTTGTGTACCAGCAGGTTGCATATGCTGCCCCGCCCGAAACCGGCCACCGAGCCCACCAATTCTGCGGGCGAAAGCTGCTGGCAGTACTGGAACAGCACCTGGCGGGAGCTCTGCACCAGTTGGTACTGGGTGTGCAGGAGTTCATTCATGCGTTCTATTTTGGGTCTGTTTTCAGAAAAGTAGCTCAAAAACAGGAATCCTGTAAATCACCGGCTGCTTTACACATCCATGGTTTCCAGCGGCTGTTTCCGGTTCAGGCGTTTCACCAGCCCGCCCAGCGTGAGCCCCTGCACTATGATGGAGAACAGCACCACAATGTAGGTCACCGCCACCAGCAGGTTGCGTTCCATTGCCTCAGTGAGGGAAAGTGCCAGGGCAATGGAAATGCCGCCCCGCAGGCCGCCCCAGGTCATGATGGCCAGCGTACGGTCTGGGAACCGGCTCTTAAACCGGAACAGCAGCGCGGGCACAAACAGTGACACCATGCGCGCCAGCAGAATGAGGAAGATAGCCACCAGCCCCACGTAAATGAACGCGTGGTGAATGGGAATGATAATCAGCTCCAGCCCGATGAGCACGAACAAAATAGCGTTCATGATCTCATCTACCATTTCCCAGAACTTGTGCACGTAATCTGTGGTGACTTTTGACATGGCGTACTCGGGGCCGCGGTTGCCAATGAATAAACCGGCCGCCACCATGGCCAGCGGGGCCGAAAAGTGGAACATGGGCGCCAGCACCATACCGCCCACCACCAGGGCCAGCGTAATAAGCACTTCGGTTTGGTAATGGTCAATGGAGCGCATCATGAGAAACGCCACGTAGCCCAGCGCCACGCCCAGGAAAATGCCGCCCGCCACTTCCTCCAGCAGCAACAGCCCAATCTCCCCGGCCTCAATGTCACCGGTGCCCTCCCGGGCAATGTTAAACAGTGTCAGGAAGATCACTACACCCACGCCGTCATTGAACAGGGACTCACCGGTGATATTGGTCTCCACCGATTCTGAGACACCGGTTTTCTTCAGGATAGACAAAACAGCAATAGGGTCGGTGGGCGAAATGAGAGCGCCAAACAGGAGGCAATGGATCAATTCTACCGGCTGGTACAGAAACGGCAGCAGCCAGTACAGCAGGTAGCCCACCAGAAACGTTGACAGCAGCGTGCCAAACGTGGCGAAGGCCAGAATGGGCCGCGTAGACGTGCGCAGTTTCTTCACATCTGTGTGCAGCGCCCCGGCAAACAGCAGGAACCCCAGCATAAAATCCAGCAGGAAATCAGAGAAATCTATGGCCACCAGGGCATTGCGGAGAAATTCCACCAACGGGGCGGCAAAGCTCCCCGCCAGTAGAATGCCCAATGACAGCAGCAGGGCCAACACCATGACGCCAATTGTGCCGGGCAGTTTCACGAAACGGATATTGATAAACGCCAGCACCGCCGACAGGGCAATGAGAAGCGCGAAGAGTTTAAGTGATTCCACAGAGAGTGCGTTAGGTTCTGGTAATGATTCTCAAGTCACCCATGTCTACGGCGCAACCCTTAAAACCGATATTTTCCTCATACGTGGGGTTCTGTTTTGGAGCTGTTTTTCTGAAAACAGGCCGAAAACAGAGCAGAAAAACATAGAAAATTAAATGATACAACTTGAGGGAACAGTCGGCAAAATAAAAGGAATGGCAGTAGCTGCTGCCGTTTGCCGCCTGTTCCCTAAGATTCATTCAGGATGCCAAAGAGGAAGAGAGATTTCATTCTTTTTCGTTGCTTACCCTGCCCTACGCTTTCTTCTGCACCAGCCGGCGCATGGCCAGCAGCCCCAGCAGCGGACCGAGGGCCAGGAACAGAAACCAATAGCGGGAATCAATAGAGCTTTGAATGAACCGCAGAAACTGAATGCTGACAATAGTAAGCGCAAAGCCGAGGGAGTTGACAATGGTGAGCGCAGTTCCTTTGGCCTGCGCCGGGGCATTCTGCGCCACCAGCGTAGAGAACTGCGGCGAATCCATGGGCGCGGCAAACCCCCACACCAATAGCAGCCCCAGAAACAGCCCCAACGGCAATGCAAATAGCCACGGCGACAGCAGGCAACAGACAAATGAAACGGCCAAGGCCGAAAAAGCAGTACGGGCGCTCCCCATGCTCCGGGACAGGTACCCTCCTGCCACGCAGGCCACCGCCCCCACGGCAATAATGCTAAAAGACCACAGCGGATTGTTCAGCCTAAGCTCCGGATTGGCCTCGGCGTACATAGCCAGCATGACCGGCACAAACGCCCAGAACGTGTACAGTTCCCACATGTGCCCGAAGTACCCAAAGGCGGCGGCTCTAAAGTCTTTCTGCCGGAAAATCTGGAAAAAGGCGGTAAAATCTGGCTGACTGCTTTTGGCTCTGTAAGGTCCGTCTGGCACCAACAAGAACAACGCCACGCCTCCCGCCACCGCCAACCCCGAAGTAGCCCAGATCACGTACCGCCACGGCAGCCCCTCGGTAAGGCTTTTGAGCAAATGCGGAAACGCCGTGCCCACCACCAGCGCCCCCACCAGAAACCCCAGCGCCTTCCCCAGCCCCTGCCGGTGGTAATCTGCCGCTATCTTCATGCCCACCGGGTAAATACCCGCTAAACAAAAGCCCGTCAGAAACCGGGACAGCACCAGCGTAGAAAGCCCATCGGCGGCCAGTATGCTAGCGTTACAGACTGCCCCCGCCACCGCGCACACCAGAAACACCTTAGACGGCGAGAACCGGTCTGAAATGGTGAACACCGCAAAGACTAGCGTACCCAAGATAAAGCCCAACTGCACCGCTGAGGTGAGGTGGCTCACGGAGCTGGCTTCTAAGTGAAACTGCGGGATGAGGTTAGGCAGCACCGCATTGCCTGCAAACCACAAAGAGGTGCAGGCAAATTGGGCCAGGACAATAATTTTTAGATTAAAATTTATGACTGCAATAATTATGATTTTTAAATTATGTTGAATTTGGTTTTCAAAATAATCAATTAAGATTTAAGTAGCCATAATAGCGTTGCACCTTGTATGAAACCAATAAGGTCATAATTATTTTTAAATCTTTCAATTTGTTCCTCTATAAATTTATCTTTATTATCTATATATAATTTTTCAATATCAGAAATAGTATTTAATCCTTTATCATTTAATTTTATTAGAATGTCATCTAAAATGTAATCAAGCTCTTCTATAGGGTCTAATTCTAAATCTTTTCGAGCATTTATAATTCGATCTTCTACTTCAGTTACAATTTTACTATTTGTTAAGTAAGATATAACCGATGCTTTATTTATTTCTACTGTGGATGGCACACTTTTAATTTTTTCTCCTACAGTAGACTCATATTCTGCAATTTCATTTTTTAATTTTACAAACTCTATATCAGCCTGCTCTAATAAAGCTGCAACTCTAAAAAATGTTCGCTTTGCAGAATCCGGAATTTCAAATTCTCCTTTATAGCCGATATCATGTTCTATTTCTGCCCAAGAGTGTTGAAGTATGCTTCTTATTTGTATTTCAAATTTTATTTTTTTAAAATTTGAATACTCTGATAATTTTAATCGACTATTATTATAAAAGGCTACAAAATGTAAACTTCTATAACCAAACCTATCTGCATCTAACAATCTTTTATCAACTGAATTCTCAATATCAATATCAAATTCGTCTTTAATGATGCTAGCAACTAAATCAATCTCATCTTCTAAGTAAGTTATTATTCTAATACCTACTATATCTGTTATTTCTTCAATTGAATCATATTTATAATTTTTGTTTATAATTTTATGTTCTAAACTTTTTCTATCCTTAACTCTTGATATGATTTGATGAGGATTAATATTTCTTTTATTCAATAAAACCCTTATTAATTGTTCAGTGCTAACTCTAAGGTTATTTAATAAAATAAATTGTTCATCAAACTGAGACAATAAATTTTTTCCTTTAATTTTCATTAGTAGATTTTTTATACATGAATTATCTATAGGATTTTTAAATAAATCCTTAATAACATTTTTTTTACACCGCCACCGGCGCCTTAATTCCCGGCCACGAGGTATACTCCTCCAGCGTAAAATCCTCAAACTCAAACCCAAAAATATCCTTCACCTCCGGGTTCAGTTTCATCTTGGGCAGCGGGCGCGGTTCACGGCTCAGTTGCAGCTGGGTTTGCTCCAGGTGGTTCGTGTAGAGGTGGGTATCACCGCCGGTCCAGATGAACTCGCCATATTCTAACCCGCAGACTTGGGCCACCATCATAGTGAGCAGCGCGTAAGAGGCAATGTTGAACGGCACGCCTAAGAAAACATCTGCGCTTCGTTGGTAGAGCTGGCAGGAGAGTTTGCCCTCGGCTACGTAGAACTGGAAGAACGCATGGCACGGCGGAAGCTTCATGTTGTTCACCTCGGCCACGTTCCAGGCGCTCACAATCAACCGGCGCGAATCTGGGTTGTTCTTGATTTGGTTGATCACCTGCTGAATCTGGTCAATGTGTCCGCCGTCGGGCGTGGGCCAGGAGCGCCACTGCGAGCCGTACACCGGCCCCAGGTTTCCGTCGGCATCGGCCCATTCGTCCCAAATGGTCACGCCCCGCTCCTGCAGCCACCTCACATTGGTTTCGCCGCGCAAAAACCACAGCAGCTCATAGATGATAGACTTGAGGTGTACCTTCTTGGTGGTCACCAGCGGGAAGCCTTCCTGCAAATTAAACCGCATCTGGTAGCCAAACACACTGATGGTACCGGTGCCGGTACGGTCTTCTTTCTTCACGCCGTTGTCCAGAATATGGCGCATCAAGTCTAGGTAAGCCTGCATTGTAATAATTAGGAATTGGGAATTTAGAATTAGGAATGAGCGCGGGCCCATTGGAAGCATGAAGATAGGGAAAACCCGTTGCAGGTTGGTTCTTCTTTTGGCGGAAATTATCAACAGCCCCCCTACAAGCCCCGCACGCCGCTGTTGTCTGGAGAAAATCATTTCCTGTTTTGCTGTCTTCTCGAAAACAGCCCCAAAACAGGGAGTATTTCTAGACAATGTTTTTTTAGGTTTACCGTTTGCCAAGAGCTGATTCCCCCTTCTAAACCAATATTAGGTTGTGAGTTTTTAACGCCTTCCGTCCCCCTTTGAAGGGGGTAGGGGGATGACAAAAGCGGAAGAAGTACCAGCAGCTTTAGCAATGAGAAATGAAAGAGATGATTCTCGGAAATGCTTACATCTGCACGAGTAATCATCCCCCTACCCCCTTCAAAGGGGGACGATTGGGGAGTACCGTCACTAGATTACCTTAATGTGTGATTAGACTTTCTTCTGGTAAACCTTAAAACGACTTTATCTTCATCTAGCAAAGTCGCTTTATAATTCTTAATTCCTAATTCTTAATTCTCTTCCGTGTGCTGGCGTTTCTGCTTGTCAGTGAGGGGCCAGATGTAGGCCGAGGTCTGTTTCTTCCAGCCGATGGCTTCGTAGAAATCTGATTTGCCGGGGGCGGCGGTGAGGGTGATGAAATGGTAGCCCTGGAGCTGGTCTACCAGCGTCTCCACAATAAAACTGCCCACGCCTTCGCCCTGGTAATCCGGGTCCACCACAATATCGGCCAGTTGGGCGTAGTATTTTCCGTCGTCTACCGTCCGCCCGAAAGCCACCACTTCACCTGCCTCGTCATAGATAAATACCGAGTAGGAGCTCTTTTCAAACGAAGCCCTGATGTCTTCAGGCTGACGCACAGACCACCCCACCTTGGCAAAAATGTCATCCATCTTCTTCCAGTCAATGGTATTGTAATCCGGGTTCAATTTGTAATTCATTGCGCTACCCTCCATTCTTCGTTTCTGAGAATCCCATACAGGCAGGAGCCTTTCCCCTCTGCCAACGGCTCCACACCTGGCTCCTGATAGCCTGAACAGGACAATGGTGTACGCCCGGCTCCCGAAGAAGTTGGTCCGTATTTCTCCTGTTTTTAAGTTGAACACGCAGGTCCTTGCTGAAAGAACCATTTTCCCAGAAGGCGCCGTCAGTACATCAGAAATGTGTTTTCGGGCTGTTTTTCTGAAAACAGACCGAAAACAGGTTACAGAGATTCTCTCAAGGCCTTTTTGATACCCCCGCTTCGTCTGACATCTCTGGGTAAAAGGGTAAAATTCAGTACTTACCCGGTCAACCTCTGTTTTGCGCCTCGCGTTGGAGAGAAGCTGTGGGTGCTCTATTTTTAGGTATCTTGAGTCACCAAACCTTGCAAAGAAAAACTATGAAGAAACTATTGCTAATGGCGCTGGTAGCGGGCACCCTCCTGTGGTCCTGCCAGAAGAAATCAGAGACGGGCCAGGCCAACGCCCAGGCGCCAGATAACCAACAGCTGGCCACGCTTTTTGAGAAATACTGGGACGAAAACGCGCGCTATTTCCCGCTGGAGGCCACCGCCCAGGGCGACAACCGCTACAACCACCTGCTGCCCAATGACAACACCAAATCATTCAGAGACAGCCTACAGCAGTACTACCAGACGTACCTAAACAAGTTGCAGCAGTTTGAGCGGCAAGACCTCAACCCCAATGACCAGATCAGCTATGACATCTTCCAGTATGAGATGCAAACCCGGCTGGACGTTCTCAAGCACAAGACCTGGTTTATCCCGTTCCAGCAGTTCTGGGGGCTGCCGCTGAGCATGGGCCAGTTGGGCGCGGGCACCGGCAACCAGCCGTTCAAGACTACCAAGGACTACGAGAACTGGCTGGGCCGCGTGAAAGGCTTCAGCGTGTGGGCAGACAGCGCCATTGCCAACTTCCGCCAAGGCATGGCCGAAGGCGTGGTACTCCCTAAAACACTGGTGCTGAAAATGGTGCCACAGTTGAAGAGCATGGTCGTCACTGACCCTACCAAAAGCCTGTTCTACGGCCCCATCCTGAATTTCCCCGCTGAGGTTCCCGCCGCTGACCGTACCCGCCTGACGCAGGAATACCAGCAGGCCATCAGTACCGTGCTGGTGCCCACGTACCAGAAGCTGGCGGTGTTTCTCCAGAACGAATACCTGCCCAAAGCCCGCACCAGCACCGGCATCAGTGAAATTCCCGGCGGCAAAGACCTGTACAACTACTACGTGAAATACTGGACCACCACTGACAAAAGCCCGGGCGACATCTATGAAACCGGTCAGCGCGAGGTGAAACGCATTCAGGGCGAAATGCAGAAGGTAAAGGAGCAGGTAGGGTTCAAAGGCACCATGGACCAGTTCTTCACACACCTGCGCTCCAACCCCAGGTTCACGCCTTACAAAACGCCGGAGGAGGTACTCAACGCTTTCCGGGCCATTCAGGCGAAGATAGAGCCCAACTTGGACAGGATGTTTGGGAAAACACCCAAGACCCCGTTTGAAATTCGGCAAACCGAAGCCTTCCGGGCCGCCTCGGCCTCTGCCGAATACAACCAGGGCTCCCCCGACGGCTCCCGCCCCGGCATTTTCTACGTGCCCATCTTAGACGCCACCCAGTTCAACATCACCTCGGGCATGGAGTCGCTGTTCCTGCATGAGGCCATTCCCGGGCACCACTACCAGATCTCCCTGCAGCAGGAAAACGAGCAGTTGCCCAAGTTCAGAAGGTTCAGCTGGTACGGCGCCTACGGCGAAGGCTGGGCGCTCTACACTGAGTCCCTTGGCAAGCAGCTGGGGCTCTACACTGATCCGTACCAGTACATGGGCGCCCTGGGCGATGAGATGCACCGCGCCATCCGGTTGGTGGTAGACGTGGGCATGCACACCAAAGGCATGACCCGCGAAGAGGCCATTGCCTACATGATGGCCAACGAGGCCATCACAGAGGACGGCGCCGTTGCTGAGATTGAACGCTACATGGCTATTCCCGGGCAAGCGCTGTCTTATAAGGTGGGCCAGCTGAAGATCAAGGAACTTCGGGAGAAGTACCAGAAGGATCTGGGCCAGCAGTTTAACCTGGCGGCTTTTCATGATGAAGTGCTGAAGGACGGGAATATGCCGTTGCAGCTACTGGAGAAGAAAATGGAGGGCTGGGCGAAGCAGCAGAAGAAATAATTTTGGGTGTAGCGCTGCCGTTTATGCGGCAGGCGCTCCTTTTTTAATGTTGGGAGATAGAAAGGCCTGGTTTGCTGTTCCCTTGGCGGTGCTGTTTAATACTGCAGGGCAATGCGTAGTCTGCTGTTTCCCCTGGCTTTGGCGCTTGATGCGTTGGTTTACTAGCTGCATTGTTTCATGTTTTCCGGTAAGCGCTCACGGCCGCGGGGCTCCGTCCTGGCGGTGAGCACTGCTGTTAAAACTAGGCCCTCCGGCCTTGCCGCTGGTGCGGCACCGTATTAACAGAGGCGCTCACCCCCAGGACTGGTTTAGGTTCCTTTGCTGCTATTGCTTTTCTTGATGTAGATTGTTTGCAGGTTAGTGCTGTAGTCCCGCTAGCCTGAGACGAGCCCGTGCTGCGCACATCAGCCAGGGGCAGAAGTGCTAATCTAACAGAGGTGCCACTAGCAGAAGTGTTCATTGTTGTTTGTTTGCTTACTTATTTATTGCTGCTGGTGTGTCGCTTTCTCTGGTTCAAGTTTCCAACCTGGACCTATGGTGGCGGAAGCTTTAAGCTTACATGGGGCGGCAGCCTCACACTACCTCTGCCCTCTATGGCTCCTTCTTCTGCCCCACTATGGCGCGGAAGTTACTTCCGTGCCTACTAACGCCACCAGGTCTTTGCCTATCCGTTAAACGCCTCGTTTTTCCGTCGCTCCGCCAGACAAAAGCTTACCTGTCTTTTCGCTGGCCATTCGTCTGTTTCTGGGCTGTTTTTGGAAAAACAGCCCAGAAACGCAGCCCCTGCGTGAAAAGAGCCAGTTAATTTCTATGCGATGTGCTCTGTTTCCTTTCCCTGCTGAACATGGGTGGGGAATGCCTTCCGCCTACATGGAGAGACCTAAGAAAGAAAAAGAAGATCAGGATGCAAGGAAGAGGTTTGCTGTTTTTCGCTTATTTTTACCAAAACAAGCCGGAAACAGGAGGTGCGGCTTGGGTCAAGTTCAGTAGTAACGAGTAGCGTACAGAGCATATGAAGAGGTTCGTTTCAGGAATAATGGTGTTGAGTTTGTCTTTCCCTTTGGCTGTTTCTGCCCAAACCTTGGCCTCCCCGCCACCAGGCGCGGCCAAAGCGGCAACGGCAGCCCCAAAGAAGCAGGCCGAACCTGCCTTGGCGGCCAAAGTGAACGCGCTCATCAAAGGGCAACCCACCGCCTCGGCGGCTAGTCCCAAACCTGTAGCCTCCCCTGCTTCCGCCGCAGCGGCACCGCCGGTTCAGGCTACGGCCCAACCGGCGGCTTCTCAGGCTCCTGCCGCTGAGGCGCCTAAGTTACCGGCCCCGTCGGCCTCGGCAGTGAAGATTGACAACCTGATCACAGAGCGGGAACAGCTGGTGCTCAAGTATGACTACCTCAAAACCCAGGGGAATAACTTCTGGGGCAAAGCCTCTAAAGAAGACATGCGGGCGGTGATTGAGGCGCTCAAAGAAGTGCTGCAGAAAGACGAGCAGATTATTCACGCCGTGGAGCAGGCCAACCTGGAAACCCGCCGCAGTGTGGCCAAACGGGCTGCTGAACTGGAGGCCGAAGCGCGCAAGCTCAACAGCCAGGTGCAGGGCGACAAACGGGTGGTCACTGACAATATCTATGAACTGAAAGCCTCACTGGCCAATGCCCAAAACCTGAACCGCCGGCGCGACCGGCAGATCAAAGACCTGGAGGAGCGCCTGGAGGCTGCCAATGATGCCAAGTTTGAGCATGACGGCATTGCGGCATTTCTGGGTATGTTTTCCCTGGTGCTGATTGGGCTTATTGTTAGGCTGCGGTCACAGGTCAGTGAGCTGAAGAAGCAGAAGCAGCATGCCAACGCATGAACCAGCGTCTGACCGCGGTTGCCCAATACCTCTCCTATTCAGAAGCCATAGGGCTTTACCAGGCACTGAAGGAGGCAGGTGTGGTGGCGTTGGTCAAGTCCAGCGGTCCCCCCAGCCTTCCGTTTGGCGAGGGTTTATATTTCCAGTTGCTGATTGCCGCTGAGAACCTGCCGGCGGCCCAGACCGTTTTAGACCTGTTTTCTGAAAAACAAGCCGGAAACAGCCACCGGGCGCAGACGTGCCCGCGGTGCGGGTCTGTACAGGTGCTTCCTTCCCGGAATTTATCCTGGTGGAAAAAGGTTCTGTATGCTGGCACCACCGTGTACGGCTGTGCCGGTTGTAACCATTCATTTTTTGCATAGCAAGATTGTATCACGTAGCACGTATCACGCATCAAGACTTACTTTTATAATTAAAAATCTTGCTACGAGATACGCGTTACGCGATACTATATTTAGAATGAACAAAATCTTAGATGAATTACTAGACGTTCGGGCGCTGCTCAAGCTGGAGCAGGAAGAAGAACGCAAACAATACCAACTCCGCAACGCACAGACCAGCATCACCGAGCGCAAACGCCTGGGCATCTGCTGGTATCCGGTGAATGTGACTAAGCAGGAAGTGGGTTTCGGGAATAAGATGGTGGTGGAGCTGGAGCGAACCTCTGGCCGTGACCAGCTGCACATGTTCCAGGCCGGCTCCTCGGCGGCGCTCTTCACCAACGGCGACGGCGGCACGCTCAACGGCGTGGTGCTGGAGGTGAAACGCAACAAGCTGCGCCTGGCCACCACCAAAGAAGACCTGCCTGATTGGCTGGAAGGCGGTTCCCGCCTGGGCGTGGAGCTTACCTTTGATGAGGTGAGCTACCGCGAAATGGAGTTTGCCCTCATGAAAGTGATGGAGGCCGATAAAACCCGCCTTGGCCAGTTGCGGGACATTCTGCTGGGCGCTGAACCCGCTATTTTCAGAAGGGAGAAGCCGTATGCCCCGGTTCCGGTGCTGAACAACTCGCAGAACGAGGCGGTGCGCAACATCATGCAGGCCAAAGACGTGGCCATCATTCACGGTCCTCCGGGAACCGGGAAAACCACTACGCTGGTGCAGGCTATTCTACAGACGTTGCAGCCGGTGAGAAACGGTTACTGGTTACCGCCCCCAGCAACACGGCCGTGGATCTGCTCACTGAGAAACTGGCCGAGCAGGGTGTGAATGTCATCAGAATCGGGAATCCGTCAAGGGTGTCTGAGGTTTTGCTGGAGCACACCCTTGACGCCCAGATTATGCACCACCGCGACTACAAGATGCT
The DNA here is from genome assembly GCF_001647275.1 of Rufibacter ruber. Taxonomy (GTDB): domain Bacteria; phylum Bacteroidota; class Bacteroidia; order Cytophagales; family Hymenobacteraceae; genus Nibribacter; species Nibribacter ruber_C. The sequence continues at coordinate 25,691 of NZ_LRMM01000006.1, forward strand.
CAAGAAATTGCGCAAAACCGCTGAGGAATACAAGTCTATGGCGCACCAGTTCAAGCGGAACTTTGGGCCGCAGGAACGGGCACAACGGCAGCAGCTCAAAGAGGAAAGCAAGCGGGCGCTGAACCAGGCAGATGACATTGAAGATTATATCACAGATGACCTGCTGGAGAACGTGCAGGTGATTACCTGTACGTTGGTGGGTTCGGCCAACCGCACCATTAGGCACCTGCAGTATGACACGGTGTTTATTGATGAGGCCGCCCAGGCGCTGGAACCCGCCTGCTGGATTCCCATCACCCGGGCAAACCGCGTGGTGCTGGCCGGTGACCACTACCAGTTACCACCAACGGTGAAGTCAATTGTAGCCGAGCGCGGAGGCTTTTCCCGTACCCTGTTTGAAAAATGTATTGAGCGGCAACCAGAGACGGCTGTGATGCTGAAGACCCAGTACCGCATGCATGAGCACATCATGGGCTTCTCCAACGGGCAGTTTTATGGGGGGGGACTACAGGCCCATGAGAGCGTGAAAACTGCTACACTCACAGACGCCTTTCCTGCGTTTGAGCCGGGGCCGGTGGTGGAGTTTATTGACACCGCCGGGTGCGGGTTCAATGAACAGACCATTGGCGAGGGCAGCAGTACCGCCAACCCTGAGGAAGCCGATATTCTGATCAAGCACCTGGTAACGCTACTCACGCCGTATGAGCCTGCCCCCAAAGACCAGCCTTTGAACGGAAAGCCACTCAGAATTGGCGTCATCTCCCCCTACCGGGCCCAGATCAACTACCTCACAGACCAGGTAGAGCACCAGCCCAAGTTGTCACAGCTCATGGCGCGGCGGCAGCTGAGCGTAGGTACCGTAGATTCCTTTCAGGGGCAGGAGCGGGATATCATTTACATCAGCATGGTACGCAGCAACCCAGAGGGTGAAATAGGCTTTCTGGCAGACATGCGCCGTATGAACGTGGCCATGACCAGGGCCAAGAAAAAGATGGTGATAGTAGGTGACAGCGCCACCCTGGGGCAGCATGCGTTTTACCAGAAGTTCTTAGCATACGCTGAACAGATTGAGGCCTACCGAAGCGCCTGGGAGCTGATTTCTGAAGCCCCTCAATAAATCCTTTCGTTTTAAAACTGCGTTAGAGGCATGGTAGGGCAGTAAAGTTTACTTCCTGCCGTGCCTTTTTCCTTTCCCAATTCTACCCGGCGCGGGGGCTTCAGGAGCCTTAAAATTGAAGTGCCGGTTTAGAAACATGAAAAATTTGTCTACTTTCATAAAAAATGAGAGTGTTTAAGACGGGAAGAGGCGCTTGATTGGAAGTTCAGCTTTCATAACCACTTGTACATCTAAACCAATTAAAACCACACCTGATGAAAATTGAAGAAAACAAAGTGGTGTCGCTCACCTACGAGCTGCGCGTAACAGATGAAGAAGGCGAAGCAACGTTGGTAGAGACCGCCGAAGAAGAAAACCCCATGGTCTTTTTATATGGTGTGAGCGGTCTGCCTGAGAAATTTGAGGAGGAGTTGGCTGGCAAGGCGGCCGGTGACACCTTTAAATTCACCGTCTCTTCTGAAGACGGTTACGGCGACCTAGATGAAAGCGCCATTGTACCCGTGCCTAAAAACGTGTTTGAGGTAGACGGCAAGATTGATGAGGAAATGGTGCAGGTGGGCAACTACATTCCCATGTCTGACAACGAAGGCAACCACATGCAGGGCCGCATTGTAAGCGTAGAGTCTGATCATGTGCTCATGGACTTCAACCACCCGCTGGCCGGCATGGACATGCACTTTGAAGGCAAGATCATTGACGTGCGGGACGCCTCTGCTGAGGAAATTGCGCACGGCCACGTACACGGCGCCGGCGGTCACCATCATTAATTAATTGGGAATTCAGAATTAAGAATTCAGAATGGAAAGAGCCAATCCTGCGGGGTTGGCTCTCTTTTTTGGTAAAGAGGCGGGGCCGTGTCGCTCACCTTTTTCCGTTTTTGGCCTGTTTTCTGGAAAGTAGGCAAAAACGGAAAGCTCAGGAAACAGCTTCCTTTACATTAGTTCTTTTCTTATCCTTTCTATGGCGCTGAAGTTACTTCCGTGACTTATAATTCCAGCAGATACTCCCCCATTGAAAGGGAACAAAGGAAGATGTTTAGGCCTGTAGATACACGCATTTCAAAAATCCCGCTATTTGTTTTTAACTCTAACCAATTCTGGCGCGAGTCTCAGACTCGTGACATGCAGTGCTTCGAGTCTCCAGACTCGCAAGGGAAATATTTGCAAAAAATCAGCCAGTTCTGGAATGCGTCGGTCGCTGCGGCGCAGCGAGGGGAGTCTGGAGACTCCCCGCATCCTATGGCACGAGTCTGGAGATTCACGCCAGCGAAAGGTGTTGGTTTACCCGTTTTTGGGCTGATTACCGGAAATTAGGTTAAAAACAGAATTGACACCACCGAGCAATTTTACGTATTCCGTCCCCCTTTGAAGGGGGTAGGGGGATGATTACTCGTGCAGATGTACGCATACAGAATCCGCATTCCTGGGAATCATTTTTTCCGTTTCTATAGCTAATGCAAACGGTTCTCCAACGGCCTTTGTCATCGCCCTACCCCCTTCAAAGGGGGACGCAACGCGTAGATCAATTCTTAATTCTCAATTAAAGTAATTTGCTTCTCCACAAACGCTTGCAACTCAGGGAAAAACCGTTCAAATTCCTGCTGATAAAAAGTGTAATTTACCTGCAGCTCCTCACCTGCCGTTTCCATGCCTGAGACGAAGGTGGTGCGTCTGCTTAGACCGTGTAATGCCCGGGCTGCACCGGCCACTTGCGCATACCCCACCAGCCAATTCTGTTGTACCATGTACGGCAGAAATCCCTGCACCCGCTCCGGCAGCAGCTCGGGCCTACTCAATACCAAAGCATACGCCTGTTCGGCGAAAGCCGCTAAGGAAATGGAACTGTAGGCCTGGAAATTAGCCGCCAGAAAATGGTCATAGAAGATGTCTGCCACCACCCCGGCGTACTTGCTGTACTTCGGGCGGAGCCGTTCTTTGGTTTCAGCCACAATGGGGTGCGTATCTGTGAACGAGTCAATGAGCCGGTGCAGCCGAATGCCCTGTTGCACCCGCTCCGGATACAGCAACAGTTTGGCGCCGCGCACGCCATCAGCGATGAAGTTGCCCAGACGCAGGTCTTCATCGTCTCCAGACAGAAATAAATGGGCCAGGTAGTTCAATTAGGAAATAGGAAATAGGAAATAGGAAATAGGAAATAGGAAATAGGAAATAGGGTTGTACTTCGTTTCAGGCTGATGGTTGCGCTATTGGCGGCATACGCAGTTCCTGTTTTTGGCCTGTTTTCAGGAAAGTAGCCTTAAAACGCATACACCCGAAAAAGCTTGTGTCCTAAAAAATTAACAGATTACCATTTACAGTTTCCTCCTGAAACGTACGTTTACCAATTCCTAATTCTCCATTCCCCATTCTTAATTCCCATCAGGAACCCTGGCCCAAGATGTTCGTATTGTTCCAGTAAGAAAAAGATCCAAACACAAACTATGGAAAACGCACAAAATCAAAACCGGGGTGATGTGAAGGCCCTGATAGAGAAAATCGACGACATCAATACCGCCATGCTCAGCACCGTGGAACCGGACGGCACCATCCGTTCACGTCCCATGCGGCACTTGAAAGTAGATGAGAGCGGCGACATCTATTTCTTTACCGGGCATCACTCCGGCAAAGCCGATGAAATCAAGAACGAAAGCCATGTGAACCTGAGCTACGCCAAACCAGGTGACCAACTGTATGTGTCAGTATCCGGTACGGCCAGCGTGTACCGCGACCAGCAGCAGATTGACGACCTCTGGAACCCGTTCATGAAAGCCTGGTTCCCCGAAGGGAAAGATGACCCCAACATCGCCATCCTGAAAGTGACCATTGACCAGGCTGAGTACTGGGATTCACCGAGCAGCGCCGTAGTACATTTATACGGCGTGGTGAAAGCCGCCCTCACCGGTGAGCCGCCCCACCCCGGCGAAAACAAAAAGATCAATCTGTAGTTATACAAGAGAAAGGGAGTTAACGCTCCCTTTTTTCTTGCCCATTTGCAGGCAGCCGCCATTTGGCCGTTTTGTGTTTTTGGGCTACTTTTCAGAAAACAGCTCAAAAACAGAAACTTCATATCAACCTTGGCAACTCCTCTTTCCCCTGCGCATACCACGCTTACTTTGTTTGGTGTAAAACCCGGTCACTGGCGCTGGGGCTTGGCGCAAATGGGAACTTCGCAGCGGCCGTTGCAGAAGGTGAAAGGCTTGAACTTCTTCAAACTGTTGGGCAGCGGCCAGGGCCGAGGGTTCAGCCTTAACCCCAACTGGTACCGCTACGGTCTCATGGCCACCTGGTCCTCCCCCGCCGCCGCCGAAGATTTTTTCCTGGGCCACCCGCTTCTAGAAGAATACCGCCAGCATACCTTTGAGCAATATCACCTGGCCTTACAACCGTTGCAGGCGCACGGCCTCTGGAGCGGACAAAACCCGTTCACCACCCAAACCCTCCCGGCTCCCGAAAATAAACCCATTGCCGTGCTCACCCGCGCCTCCATCAAACTCACCAAAGCTTTGGATTTCTGGAAGTACGTGCCGCAAGCCAGCGCCAGCTTGGACAATGCGAACGGATTGTTGGCTTCCATTGGCCTAGGCGAAGCTCCTTTTTTGAGGCAAGCCACCTTCAGCCTCTGGAAAGACGAAGCCAGCATGAAGGAATACGCCTACCGCATGCAAGCCCACCGCGAAGTCATCAAAAACACCCGCACCCGCGGCTGGTATTCTGAGGAGTTGTTCGCCCGGTTCACACCGCTGCACAGCGAAGGCACCTGGAATGGTGTGGATCCGTTGCAGGGGCTGGTGTAATGGGCGCAGACGCTCGCAGGTCCTCCGGACGCTACGAGGTCTTTGGGAGTCCTGAGTCCTGAGTCATGTGTTTATAAAGTAAGTTGAGGTAAGCTGGCGCGAGACTAAAGTCTCGTGACAAAGGATGATGCGAGTCTCCAGACTCGCCGGGAACCACTAACTAATCAGCAGGAAAGACACACAGGAGTCTGGAGACTCCACCCACCGCAAGGCACGAGTCTGGAGACTCGCGCCAGTATTTAGGGAAAATGGAATACCGTTTCTGGCCTCATTTTTTCAAAACAGCCCGAAAACGGGAAAACAGGATTCCGTCTCAGGTTAGGGCGTACGTTTACACAGAAGAGCACGCATATCAGATAATTCCCCTCCAGGGAGGGGTTGGGGTGGATTCTACCCGTTTGCCACCGCAATACCGCCCACTCAAAAGACCTCGTAGCGTGCGCAGCACCTGCGAGCGTCTACGCCATTGCGTTTAGAGCCTCTTTTTCTGAAATCAGGTCAAAAACAGCCACAGAAACAATCCTCCTGTATGAGGTGAGACTCCTCCTTTTTGCGGAATTTCCCTTACTTTTGCTTTTGGCCTTGTTCGGCCCATTGTAACAGCACATTCCAACCGAAACCATACCCATGTCAGAGTACGACTACCGATCCATTGAGCAGAAGTGGCAGCGCTTCTGGAGTGAGAACAAGACGTTCAAGACCGAGATTGACCCTAGCAAACCCAAGTTCTATTCGCTGGATATGTTCCCGTATCCGAGCGGGGCTGGTCTGCACGTAGGGCACCCGCTGGGCTACATCGCCTCTGACATTGTGAGCCGCTACAAGCGCCTCAAAGGTTTCAACGTGCTGCACCCCATGGGCTTTGACTCCTTCGGCCTGCCGGCCGAGCAGTATGCTATTCAGACCGGGCAGCACCCGGCCATGACCACTAAGCAGAACATTGAGCGCTACATTGAGCAGCTGAACAACCTGGGCTTCTCCTTCGACTGGGACCGCGAGGTGCGCACCTCAGACCCCAGCTATTACAAATGGACCCAGTGGATTTTCATGCAGCTCTTCAACAGCTGGTACAACTACAATACAGACAAAGCCGAACCCATTGACACGCTGGTAGCCGAGTTTGCCATGCGCGGCAACACCCAGGTGAATGCCGCCTGCGACGAAGACACACCGCACGTGACCGCTGATGCCTGGGCTCGCCTTTCTGAGAAAGAGCAGCAGGACCTGTTGCTGAAATACCGCCTCACGTTCCTGTCGGAAGCCGTGGTGAACTGGTGTCCGCAGCTAGGGACTGTGTTGGCAAATGACGAGGTAAAAGATGGCGTATCGGAGCGCGGCGGTTACCCCGTAGAGCGCAAGCTCATGAAGCAGTGGATGATGCGCATCACGCTTACGCCGAAAGATTGTTGCAGGGCCTGGATACCATTGACTGGCCCGAGCCGGTGAAGGAAATGCAGCGCAACTGGATTGGCAAGTCGGTGGGCGCGGAACTGCGGTTCCAACTGGACGGCCACGAACACAAGCACATCACCGTGTTCACCACCCGCATTGACACCATCTTCGGGGTAAGTTTTGTGGTGCTGGCGCCCGAGCATGAATATGTAACTGAGATTACCACCCCGGAGCAACGTGCCGAGGTAGAGGAATACGTGACCTGGGCCAAAAACCGCTCTGAGCGCGACCGTATGTCTGACGTGAAAACTGTGACCGGCACTTTCACGGGTGCCTACGCCATCAACCCTATCTCCGGCGAAAAAGTACCCGTTTGGATCGCCGACTACGTGCTGGCAGGCTACGGAACCGGGGCTGTGATGGCCGTACCAGGCCACGACACCCGCGACTACGCCTTCGCGAAGAAATTCAACCTGCCCATTCCGGAAGTGGTAGCCGGTGGCGATTTGACCAAAGAAGCGCACGCCGCCAAGGAAGGAAAAATCATCAACTCCGGTTTCCTGAACGGGCTAGAGGTGAAAGACGCCATCAAAGCCGGTATTCAGCGCGCCGAAGAACTGGGCGTGGGCAAAGCCCGCATCAACTTCAGAATGCGTGATGCCGTTTTCGGTCGGCAGCGGTATTGGGGTGAGCCGGTGCCGGTGTACTACAAAGACGGAATTCCAGCCTTGCTGGACGAGAGCGAACTGCCATTGGTGTTGCCGGAGGTAGATGCCTACCTGCCTACTGAGACCGGTGAACCGCCGCTGGGCCGCGCGCAGGACTGGAAATACCGCGGCGAATTTGAGTATGAGTTGAGCACCATGCCAGGTTGGGCGGGTTCCAGCTGGTATTGGTACCGCTACATGGATCCGCAGAATGATACCGCCTTCGCCAGCAAGGAAGCCATTGACTACTGGCAAGCCGTTGACTTATACATTGGTGGCTCAGAGCACGCTACTGGTCACCTCCTCTACTCCCGCTTCTGGAACAAGTTCCTGTTTGACCTCGGGCTGGTGAACCAAGATGAGCCGTTCAAGAAGCTCATCAACCAAGGGATGATCCAAGGTCGGTCGAACTTTGTGTACCGTGTCAAAGACTCCAACACGTTTGTCTCCTTCGGCCTGAAAGACCAGTACGAAACCACCGCTCTGCATGTGGACGTGAACATTGTGGAGAACGATGTGCTGGATGTAGAACAGTTCAAAGCCTGGAGACCTGACTTCGCTAATGCGGAATTTATCTTGGAAGACGGCAAATATCACGTGGGCGTGGAAGTGGAGAAAATGTCTAAGTCCAAGCACAACGTGGTGAACCCAGACAAATTGGTAGAGGAATACGGTGCCGATACCCTGCGCATGTACGAGATGTTCCTGGGGCCGCTGGAGCAGTTCAAGCCCTGGAACACTAACGGCATGGACGGCGTGTACAAGTTCCTGCGCCGCTTCTGGAAACTGTTCTTTGACGAGCAAGGCAACTGGGCCGTGACTGAGGAGCAACCCACTCCCGCCGAGCTGAAGTCGCTGCACAAGACTATCAAGAAGGTAGAGGAAGACATTGAACGCTTCTCCTTCGGGACGAGCGTGAGCCAGTTCATGATTTGCGTGAACGAGTTGTCTTCCTTGAAAATGAAGAAGCGCGCCATTCTGGAGCCGTTGACCGTGGTGCTGGCCTCCTACACCCCGCACATCACCGAGGAACTCTGGAGCCGCTTGGGTCATACCGAGAGCATCACGTACGCCGCCTACCCCGCCTGGAAAGAGGAATTCCTCACCGAAAGTACGTTTGACTATCCTATCTCCATCAACGGGAAAGTGAAAAGTAAAATGACCTTTGACCTGAAAGCCCCTAAAGAGGAAGTAGAGACCGCCGTACTGGCGTCTGATCAGGTACAGAAACTGCTGGAAGGTAAACCGGTGAAGAAGGTGATTGTGGTGCCGGGCAAGATTGTGAACGTAGTAGTTTAGCGTTTTTGACCTGTTTTCTCGAAAACAGGTCAAAAACGAATGTACTAAAAGAACAGCCTTATAGGCTGTTCTTTTAGTTTACATCAGAATCAGTTTTTTATTGAGATAAGAGCTAATTAGGAGGAAGAACCTAAGAGAATGTATTTCAAAATATAGCTTATTGGCCCCTATGTTTGACAAAGCAATCTGTAGGCTTAGCACTTGGCCTACTCCTTTCATCATTGGTTTCCTTTTATTAATTAAATTCTCAGTCTTTGTTCTACTGGGGTTGCTCCTTTATGCCTTAGGGGGCAAAATCAATTTCAACACGTTTGAGGTAAGTCCTTATAGTGTCTGGAGACATGCGGTGATTCCGGCTCTTTTTGAAACTTTCTTCAGCCAGTTCCTCGTCCTGAAATATTCTCCAAGGATAGGTCTCAACAGAACCCGGGCCATTTGGCTTTCTGCCGCCATTTTCGCCCTCGCTCACTTTCAAAACCCTCTTTATATTCTTTATGAATTCCCTATGGGCATTATCTATGCACTGGGATTCTTAGTGCTTCAGGAAAGAAAGGCCAACCCTTTTCTCTGGATAGCTCTCCTGCATTTTCTGTGGAACCTGATGATGTTGGTGTTTTGATTTTCAGGAAGTTGTTAATGAATTCACCCCCTAGTATAAAACTAAGTGACAAAAGACATTATCTGAGGCCATAACCGGGAAATCAATAGGTAACTCCGCTTTAGGGAGCTGCACAAATCCTTTCTTTTCATAATACCTGATGGCCGCCTGCAGGACATCAACAGTGCCAAGATACAGGTCCTCAATGCCATTTTCTTTGCAGTAACAGATCAATTCTTTTAACAAGAGAGCCGCATCACCATAATGTTTTCCCCTAAACTCTTTTTTGACAAACATTTTCCGGATGGCACCGGCCTTTTCATTGAAACGCAAAAGGGCAATGGTCCCGCAAAGCTCTCCCTCTACGCTTGCACCCAGAAATCCCCTCCCTTTTGGATGTAGAAGCCTTCTATATCAAGCAAATGTGGTTGGTCTGCCAGCGTGATGGGTACGCCAAACTCAAGCTGCTGGATCGGTAATATGATATCAATGATCTCTTTGGAATGTGAGTTGTCTAAGATCTTGATGCTGATGGGCATGACGCTAAAATTAGAGGAAAGAGACAGGCAGCCTCCACCCTATATCCCAGTGTTAGGCTTATAGGGAGGAGTTAGTTTGAGGAAGGAAACACTGATTCTTGTATAGAGCTAGCTTCAGACAGAAACTAAACCCCCAACTCCACCCGCACTTTCTTCGGGAGGCACTTCACCACCAGTTCATAGGAATGGTTAATGAGCTCTGGCAGCAATCCCATGGGCAGAAAAGCTTCAGGCAGAATAGTGTTCCAGTATTTCTTGTTCATGTGGTAGCCCGGTTGGATGGCCGGGTACTGCTCCCGAAGCTCCACCGCCCTTTCCGGGTCACATTTCAGGTTCACGCCCTCGGCGTAGCTGTTCAGGCTGCACATGGCAAACATCTTTCCGGCCACTATAAAAACCAGGGTGTCTTCGCCGAAAGGCAGGGTTTCCTCTACGTGAGGCTTGGCCAGGCAGTAGTCTCTGAATTCCTCTATGTTCATGAAGGCCAAACTAATCAAAAAAGCGGCACCCGCCAAGAAAGACCGGTGCCGCTTTTAATTGAAAAATGTTATCAAAAATGTTATTTTACATCTGAGGTTGATTTTTCTACACTTTCCACTTCGGCTACAGGTGGTGAATAGGTTTCTTCCAGCACTGACACTTCATCTTCATAACTGGTGTCCTGAACCATAGACACTGCCTCCAAGTCTTGTTCTTCTGAGGCAGCCTCTTGCCGCTTCTTCCCAAAGAAACGCTTAATTCCAGAAAACAAACCCACTATAGCCAGTGCAATTAGCTTCCAGAATTTCAGAGCCCCTATCAAGATTACTTTGAAAAATTTAGCGATAACAGCAAAGAAACCCACTTTCGCCAGAACTTTTCCAGCAATCAACCCACCTATGCCGTAGGCGGCCACTTTGTCAACCCCGGGGTCAAAGTCTGCATACCGGTTGCCTTCATTGAATTCCACGCTGGCCAAAATGCCTGGAACATCAGCCTGAATCCCTTTGACCATACTCATGTCTCCAATGGCATTCAACTGCAGATACCCTTTGCGGCCCAATATTCTGATGTTGTAATTCAGAGTGTTCACCCCCGTTTGCTCTTCACCAAACTGAAGTTCTTTTGCCCAATGCAATTTATGGGCGGCGGCATCATAAAAAGGCGGCACCGCCCAACCAATCAACTTCACAGGCTGGTACCCCTCTGCTTCACGTGCCTCATTTTCAGATTCCGTATCTGCCTGCATTTCCTCCAGCAGTTCATCATAATCAATGTCTTTGGCGTCATCGTCTTTGATGTACCCATCTTCTGAATACGTCACGTCAATAGCCCACGTGTCTGCATCTGCGGGGCCGGCGGCCACCGGAAACAGCATGCCCATGCTTTCGCTAGGCGGGTTTCCCCAAAGCTCTGTCAGGACTTGGGAGCTTTGTCTGCCATCTAAGAATTTGTACCCTTTGGGTACGGTAATTTTAGCCAGCCCCTCTTTCAGGACAATGGTGCCTGTTTGATAGTGGTAAGAGGCGTTTACGCTGTCACGCCACACTTTGAGCGAATCTGTTTCGGCTGCAGATGAGCTGAACGGTAGATAACACAGAAGAAAGACAAGAATGTAAATTTTTCTCATGTAATAAATTAATTAAAGATTAAATAAAGGAATAGTGTCTACTAAGATAAGAAAAGTAATAAAAAATCAGGAGCTGTTGAAATAAAAAAGCCGGAAAAATCCGGCCTCTTATATTTTGTACGCAGAAAATATTGGGAAGCACTTTTGGCATTTTTTCAGAAAAATAGGCCAGAAACGCAGGCAAAACCACCGAGCCTAGCTAAGCCATCTTAAGACTAGGTAAATAAAGCCGCACAGGAACATCAGCATAGAGATTTTGTTGATGGTGTGCATGGTGCGCAAGTTGAAATTAGTCTTGCGGTTGGGGTCTTTTTTGCGGAAGAAGTAAGTGGCCACTTCCGTGAAATCAAATAGTCCTTTCATATCAGTTTTATCTGTTCGCTTCTTCAATAAGTACCTTTGCTTGTGTAGGATACTTACTTATAAGCCAATGTAATACATCAAGCTGGTCTTTTCCTGGAGCTCTTCTAATCTGCGCAATTAATTTTATTGCTTGCGGCCTGATTAGAGTTAAGTTTGAAGCACCTTCATTACAAAGTGAGCAGATAGCTCTTAAATTGTTAGGTTCATCAGTTCCTCCCATTGATTTATCAATGATATGACCAATATGTAACCTGGTTTTCCGTCCATTGTCATTTGGATGTGGTTCCCCAGCAGCAGCCCCGCACATTTGACAAGTAAAACCATTCCTATCTAAGACAAAAGCCCGAGTCTCTTTTGATATTCCTCTTTCAAAAGCAGGTAAAGGCTTTAAGCTTATCAAAACATACTGACCAGGTTTTAAATCACTCCTGTCATTATGGGTAACTATATTTAGGCCTTCCTCATTCCGCAGTTCCCTTACTCTTCTTGCCCACTCACTTATGCCTGCTACCTGTCTTAACGTATCAGAATCTATTACTTCACCAACACGGTTAAAGAAGAATTCTCGCAGAAGAGCTCTTGCGCCTTTACTTTCAGATTTCTTTTTCACCTTTTTCTAATGCTTCTTTTATTGAATTTCCGATAGCTCTGGCAACTGGTGGCGGAAATGCGTTTCCTACTTGTCTATAGGCTGGAGTTTTTTTTCCGATAAATTCCCAATCCTTAGGAAAACCTTGTACTAAAGCGGTCATTTTTAACGTAAGCCTTGGCAAACCGTCAAATCCATTGATGGGGGGAGATTCAGCTAGGCCGCGCCCATCAATCCCCATTTCTGCCCAAGCTTTTTTGGCTCTAGTTGGTCCTAAGTCAGCCCCACCATGTTTTTTAGAACCACCAACTAAGGTTGGAGCAATTACATTAGCTTTTTCTTTCCATTGATCAGCATTGCTCCAGCCTAATAGTGACATTTCTTCATAAAGCAATTCACCAACTGTCAAAGGTTTGTTTTCAGTTTTATTTGGCCATGTAAAATATGGAAAATATTTTTCTTTCATAGCCACCAAAATTGCCCTTGGCCTTAACTGTGATACTCCATAATCTGAAGAATTTACAAGTTTCCAATCAAAACTATAACCATGAGCCCGTAATGTACTCAAAATTTCTTTTCTATAAGTTTTGAACTTAGGACTAAGAATTCCTTTAACATTTTCTAACATGATGGCCTTTGGCTTACATTCCTCCATCAAGCGCAAGGCTTCTGGGAACAAATCCCTCTCATCAAGGTGCCCTAATTGTTTTCCAGCAATTGAAAACGGTGGACATGGGACCCCCCCGGCAAGAAGATCTACTTTTCCATTGTAAAGGGACGCATCAAACTCTTTTACATCTAAATTGATTACATTCCAATTAGGCCTGTTGTGGCGTAAAGTTTCACAGGCAAGTCTCTCAATTTCAACTAAAGCAAGATGATCAAATCCAGCTTGTTCTAAACCCAATGCTTGCCCACCAGCCCCAGCACAAATCTCTAATGATGTAAATTCTGACATGCTAATTTAAAATAATTTAATTATACGCCTCCACGCCCACCGGTTCTATCCAGTTGCCGTCTTCCCGTATCAGTTCAATCAGTTCATCTACGGCCCTTTCCTCAGGCACCGATTTCTTGATCACCTGTTGTCCGCGGTACAGCGCAATCTTGCCTTTGCCCACGCCCACGTACCCGTAATCGGCATCGGCCATCTCACCGGGACCGTTCACAATGCAGCCCATGATGCCAATCTTCACACCTTTAAGGTGGTCGGTGCGTTTCCGGATCATGGCGGTGGTTTCCTGCAAATCAAACAAGGTACGGCCGCAGCTGGGGCAGCTGATGTATTCGGTTTTGCTCATGCGCGTGCGGGCGGCTTGCAAAATCCCGAAGGCCAGTTTGTTCAGCCCTTCCAGCGTATAGCCCCACTCCTCTTTGCTGCGGTAGCTCAGGTCCTGGGTGCTGAGCATGACACCATCCCCGAAGCCGTCAATAAGCAATCCTCCTACGTCGGTGGCGGCGTAGAGCTGCACCTGTTCATCGGTGAGATCTTCGTAGGAACGTTTGATGATGACCGGCACGGGCTGTCCCTGGTTCATGAGCCGGATGAAGGCTTTGCGCTGCTCGGGCATGGCGTGTTCGTTCTCCGTTTCCAGAATCAGTACCACGTCTGGGCGGTTGTGCAGCGTTTCAATGAAGTCATTGGTGAGCTGCCCCAATGACACCTGCACGAAGTTGAGCTGTGGGTGCCAGGAATCGGCGGTTTCAAATTGCACCGCAGTGTAAAGCGGATACCGTTCCTCCCTTTTTTCGGCTTCCAGCCAAGCAGTATAATCTACAATTTCTTTTAAACCGTTGGGTAGCATGAAAGAAATAGGCGAGCTGCCGGTATACACGTAATCTGCGCCCTGGTCAGACATGTGGAATTTATCCAGCATAGCTGAATAGATATGTCCTACCGGCCGAAGGTCTTCATACGTGATGTCTTCCAACCGGCTCAGGTCTGCTACTACCCGCGGAACGTTGTGGCCGCCCAGGTTCAGCACTTCGCGGGTTTCACGGCGGTGGTACTGGAACGGGTTGTACGGCAGATGGCAGATGGGTTTGATGGGCGTATGGCCGGCGCGGGTGGCGTAACGGTCAATCAGCATTTTCGCCACGGGCGCTTCCAGTTCCGGAGCCTCGGTGAGGGAAACCCGCACGGTGTCGCCTAGTCCGTCTTCCAGCAAGGTGCCAATGCCCACCGCAGATTTCACGCGCCCGTCTTCGCCTTCGCCGGCCTCGGTTACGCCCAGGTGCAGCGGGTATGGTTGTAATCCTTCCTCCTCCAGTTTCTGCACCAGCAAGCGGTAGGCCTGCACCATCACCTGGGTATTGCTGGCTTTCATGGACAGCACCACGTCATAGTAGTTCAGGTCTTCGCAGATGCGCAGGAACTCCAAGGCGCTTTCCACCATGCCTAGCGGGGTATCGCCATAGCGGCTCAGGATGCGGTCAGACAGGGAGCCGTGGTTCGTGCCGATGCGCATGGCGGTGCCGTATTCCTTGCAGATGGTCACCAGCGGCGTGAAGCGTTCCCGTATCCGGTCCAGCTCGGCCTGGTAGGTGGCATCTGTATAGTCAATAACCTGAAACTTCTTTTTATCGGCGTAGTTGCCGGGGTTCAAGCGCACCTTCTCCACCAGGCGGGCGGCCAGCTCGGCGGCGTTGGGCGTGAAATGGATATCTGCGATCAAAGGCACGGTATAGCCGCGGGCGCGGAGTTCTTTCTTGATGAGACCCAGGTTTTCAGCCTCTTTCACGCTGGGCGCCGTGATGCGTACGTACTCGCAACCGGCCTCCACCATGCGTATCACCTGCTCCACTGATCCCAAGGTATCCATGGTGTCTACGGTGGTCATGGACTGTACCCGGATGGGGTTGTTTCCGCCCATGGCGAGGTCGCCTATCTTTACTTCACGGGAGAGGCGGCGGGTATAGTTGGTGAGGCTGGGGCAGTAAAGGCCTTCCAGCGAAAAAGAATCTTTGTTCAAGGGAAATGATGTTTCCATAGTACGTTAACCAATGGCCAAACCAGATTGTTCAGCGCCCGGCTTGTAAAAGTACGAGGTTTTTTTGAGGTGGCACAAGCCGTTGCTACCTGAAGATTTTCTAAGGCAGGTTAAAATTTATGCTCCAGCAACTGTCTCTGGTTTACATCATAACTGCTTCTATTAGAGGGATATCTAACGATTCAACTTACGATAATTGGCAGAAAAGACGGTTAAAAGGCCCCCTTAGGCCCATAGATATAGGTAAAGCGGCAACACCTGCCTCCCATTTACGTACTATCTATACCTTAACATCATCCCATTATGTCATTACTGTTTCTTTCCCAAAGCAAACGTCAGGCGGCCGCTTTACTGCGTAAGGCAGGCATGGATAACGTACAGATAACGAATACTATTCAGATCACCCGTGAAACGGCTGAGAACTGGTTGTACCAGGAGATGGAGCAAGGAAATCTGCCGTTGGTTTTCCAGATGGTCAAAGGAGATGTACTGGAGAAAGACTCGCAGTTGCTCTTTGATGAACTGAAAGACCTGGTGGTGGCCAAATTCATCATTCGGCAGGAGATGGATTATGAAACTGCCGCTAAGACGGCCACGGTGATTCTTCCCTTCATCTTAAAAAGGATGGTGGAGCTGATGCAGAAGAACCCCAAGTTCAAACAGTGGTGGGAAAATGTAGACCTGCGCAAACACCTGCCCACCAAAGAAGTCATTAAAACCAAAATAAGGAGGTTGGGCAGACCTTCTCCGGCAACAGTTCCTCAGACAACCGGGCTTTTGCCTGAATTTGCGTTTTAGGCCTGTTTTTGGAAAAGTAGCCCCAAAACGAAAACCAAAGCCACCTTTCCCGGGGTGGCTTTTCTGTTTAGAATAAACGGATGCGCTAAAAACTGGCCGGCGAAATTCCGCTCTCCGGTTTCCCCTCCCGTAGCTTAGGATCTTCCAGGCTGAGGTTGGCGTCTCCCCTCTCTTGCAGGCGGTCAAGGCGTTCCCCTATCCGGTCCCGCATTTCCTGGTCCTGTAGGTTGGTCTGCTGGTCTAAACCCAGTTCAGCGGGATTGCATTGCTGCTCTATCTCCTGGAGCTGAAAAACATAGGTATCTACCCGGTTAATGGCTTCAGACACAAAGTCGGCGGCATGGTCTGTTTCTTCTGAGATGCCTTCCTTTACTTGTTCGGCCTTCCTGATCTCTTGTTGTATAAATTCGGCGGCGCTGCCGCCTTTTGCCCGGTGCTGGTCCAGCTTCCGTCTAAAGTCACTGATGTCAAAATCCATAATGGTAGTAGGTTATAAGGGGGTGACTGTAAAAAATGAGCGTACGGAAATTTTTTTTCTTAGTTTTTGCCGAAACCCGTAACCCTGTCATTGCTTTGCGCGTAGCCCCAAAAAAAAGGCGACCCTTTAACTAAACCCCCACCTTATGTCACTCCCCTTCCTTCAGAAAAGTCATGCGTACGCTGCCCGTTTGTTGCACAAAGCGGGATTGACTGTCACTCAGATACCACAGGCCATTGAGGTGGCGCGCACCACTGTAGAGACCTGGCTCTCCCGTGAGTTGGAAAAAGGGAATGTGCAACAGGCAATGCAAGTGCTGAAAGGACAGCTGCAGGAGAAAGGCGCGCAAGTTTTGTTTGACCAGCTGAAGGAATTACTCCTGGTAAAACTGATCATTCACCTAGGAATCAGAAATGCCCTGGCCGGGTCTATTGCCGGTCTGGTGCTTCCGTTTGTATTGAAGCGGGTACTTGAGCTGACCCGGCAGAACCCTGCCCTGCAGAACTGGTGGCAGGAACAGGGCTGGCAGCGGCACGTGCCCACCCAAGAATCAATCAAAGAGAAAATCAAAACGGTTAGCCAGCGTCTCTCCCCTAACCGGACTTCTGAGGAGCAGCCCCTGTTTATCTAATGTTCTGTTTTGCTGTTTTTTCGAAAACAGCCCCAAAACAGCTGTCTCTTTCACTATACATAACAAAGGCCTCTACCGTAGTAGAGGCCTTTTTGTTTGTTTGTCAGAAATGTGATCAGGGCTTAAAGCATGTTTTATTTGTTTTTTGCGCTGAGAAAAAAGGTACTACAAAAGACTGACACCCCCATTTATTCGCACCATAGCGCTGCTATGCTGCTCAATAAACCGGTTCACCAGAACCTAGCCTTCCCCCAATTTCGCCGGCAAAAACCAAATTTGATCAAGCGCTTAGTGGCTGAAAAGCATCTCGCGGTATTTCACCAGTGGCCACTGCTCATCATCTACAATCAGCTCCAGTTTGTCTACGCTGTACCGGATGGTGTCAAAGTAGCTCTTGATGTTCTCATTGTACTGAATGGCACGCTCACGGGTATCTTCTACCTTGTTGGCTACCTTACGGGCCTCTACCATGGCCTCTACATTGGTTTTGATGGTGGTGAGGTGGCGGGAGATGTTCTTGATGGTGTCAAGGGTTGATTTGGTGTATTCATCATCTTCCAGTCCAATCTCACGCAGGCCTTTGATGTTCTGCACCAGTTTGGTCTGGTACGCCACAGCAGTTGGAATTACGTGGTTGGCAGCCAGGTCACCCATCACACGGGCCTCAATCTGTACGCGCTTGATGTAGTCTTCCAATAAAATCTCGTGACGGGCGTGTAACTCACGCTTGTTGAAGATGTTGTGCTTGGTGAACAGCTCCTCGGCCATCTCGTCTACCAGTTTGTCAAGGGCGTACGGGGTAGTCCGGATGTTGCTCAGCCCGCGGCGCTCTGCTTCCTCCTCCCACTCCTTAGAATACCCGTTTCCTTCAAACCGGATGTCTTTAGATGAGATGACGTACTCGCGCAGCACGTCAATGATGGCCACTTCTTTTTTCTTGCCTTTGGCAATGGCTGCCTCTACCGTGTTCCGGAACTCAATCAGCTGATCGGCTACAATGGCGTTCAGGATGGTCATGGCGTTAGAACAGTTCGCAGAGGAACCAACCGCTCTGAACTCAAACTTGTTACCGGTGAAGGCAAACGGGGAGGTACGGTTACGGTCTGTGTTGTCCAGCAGAATTTCAGGGATCTTGTCAATGCCCAGCTTCAGGTACATGTTGTCGCCTTTGTCTAAAGGAACTTTGGCGGTACGCTCCAGTTCATCTAGCACCTCGGTCAACTTTTTACCTATGAAAACAGACATGATGGCGGGTGGGGCCTCATTGGCTCCTAAGCGGTGGTCGTTGCTGGCAGAGGCAATGCTGGCGCGCAGTAAATCTGCATAGCGGTGAACCGCTTTGATGGTGGTAATGAAGAAGGTCAGGAATTGCAGGTTCTCCTTTGGTCTGCGGCCAGGCGCGAACAAGTTCACCCCGGTGTCAGTGCTCAGGGCCCAGTTGTTGTGCTTCCCGCTGCCGTTTACGCCGGCAAACGGTTTTTCATGCAGCAACACTTTCAGGTCGTGCTTCTCGGCTACGCGGTCCATCACATCCATCAGGATCTGATTGTGGTCTACGGCCAGGTTCGCCTCTTCAAAGGTAGGGGCGCACTCAAACTGGTTGGGAGCCACTTCATTGTGGCGCGTTCTCAACGGAATTCCCAACTTATGGGCTTCAACTTCAAACTCAACCATGAAGGCATGCACCCGTGACGGGATAGCACCAAAGTAATGGTCTTCCAGCTGCTGACCTTTGGCCGGGGCATGGCCAAATACGGTTCTGCCGGCCATTACCAGGTCAGGACGGGCGTTATACAGCGCACGGTCTACCAGGAAATACTCCTGCTCTATACCCAGGGTAGCGGTTACCCTAGAAACGTCTTTGTCAAAATATTGGCAAACATCTACGGCGGCTTTCTCTACCAGCGTTAAGCTTTTCAACAAGGGCGCCTTGTAGTCAAGTGCCTCACCGGTGTAAGAAACAAAGATAGTAGGGATACAAAGGGTCTTGGCACCGGTGCTCTCAATAATGAAGGCGGGCGAAGTGGGGTCCCAGGCGGTATAGCCGCGGGCTTCAAAGGTGTTTCTAATGCCCCCGTTGGGGAATGAGGAAGCATCTGGCTCCTGCTGCACCAGGGCGCTGCCCTTGAAGTTTTCAATAGCGCGTCCGTCTGAGCTGAGGTCAAAGAACGAATCGTGTTTTTCAGCGGTCTCCCCGGTTAACGGCTGAAACCAGTGGGTGTAGTGGGTGGCCCCTTTGCTTAACGCCCAGGTTTTCATGGCAGCTGCCACGGCATCAGCCAAATGGCGGTCTACTTTGCTGCCGGTTCTAATGGCAAACTGGAGGCGCTTGAAATAGTCTCCAGACAGGGTGGCTCTCATGGCCTCCAGTCCAAAAACGTTGCACCCGTAATAGTCAGAGATTTTCTCAGAAGGTTGCTTCACCTCTACTGGCGGCCGTTGGTTTACCAACTCAAGCGCCTTAAAACGAAGAATGGCCATTGATTTGTTTGTAGTTTTTTATTTAGATGACCAAATGTAGCACAAGAAATACAACATACAATAGATTAACCTCTGTTTTTAGGGTGTTTTTTACCCAAATTAACAGTTTGATCACTAACACCCCTTATTCCAGACAGTGTTTTATCAATTTTTCATAGTTTTTTCCTGCACAGAGGGTAAAAATAACAGGTGTTAGCTTTTACAGGGAGACACTCCAATGGACACGGAGAAAGAGTATATTTGCTTTGTGAAAAATATTATAGCCAGATCCTTGGCCTACTTCCTCTTCTGGACAGGCTTTTTTCTGATTTGCCGGGCGTTGTTCCTGAGCTACCAACACGCCAGGGCCGCTGAATTAACAGCCGCTGAACTAAGCAAGACCTTTCTCTATGGCCTCCGGATGGATGCCTCGTTTGCGGCCTACCTGAGTGTGATTCCCTTTCTGCTCTTCCTGAACGAAGCAGCTTTTAAAAAGCCGGTGTTTTTAAAGGTTGTCTCTGCCTACACCCTTATACTACTGCCCGTGATGGTGCTCCTGGTCATCTCTGACCTGGAGCTGTATTCGGCCTGGGGGTTTAGGCTGGATTCTACCCCGTTGCAGTACCTGAACACCCCGGCAGAGATGGCCGCTTCTGTGGCGTCTGCCCCTGTATTTATTTTACTGCTCCTGTTTGTTTTGCTATGGGCCGCCGGCGCTTTTGCCTTTATGTTTGTCAGGAACCGCTGGATTTTCTCTACCCCTAAAAAAAGGCAACACCTGGTGGTGGAGCTCGTGCTGAGCCTGCTGATGCTGGCGCTGCTGGTGTTACCCATTAGGGGCGGTTGGCAACAGATTCCGTTGAACCAAAGCGACGTGTATTTCTCCCAGAAGATTTTTGCCAACCACGCCGGGGTCAATGTTCCCTGGAACGTGATGCATTCCCTTATTAAGAAGAACCACAGCACCAGGAACCCGTACCTTTACCTGGGGGAAAACCAGGCTTCAGCGCTGGTACAGGACCTGTACACCCCAAAAGCAGATTCTGTCCCTTCCCTGCTTCGGGTGAAAAAGCCTAACATCCTGTTCATTATCATGGAAAGCTACACCGCCAAATTAGTGGGCGCATTGGGTGGGCCAGTTGGTGTAACCCCTAATTTAGATGCCCTGGCCAGAGAGGGGGTGCTTTTCTCCAATATCTATGCAGCGGGGGACCGCAGCGAAAAAGGCATGGTGGCTCTTCTGAGTGGCTACCCCGTGCAGACTACCACTTCTATTATAAAGACCCCCAAGAAGACAGAGCGCCTGCCCCAGCTGGCCTCTGAACTGAAGAAAGTCGGCTACCATACCAGCTATTACTACGGCGGCGAGCTGGCGTTTGCCAACATCAAGTCTTACCTGATCAACGGGCAGTATGATTTCCTGATGGAGAAGTCAGATTTCCCCCGTGAAAGTTACAATTCAAAATGGGGCGTGCATGACCATATCCTGTTTGAGAAGGTGCTCCAGGACCATCAGCAGCCCAGGCAGCCTTTTTTCACCACCGTTTTCACGCTCAGCAGCCATGAGCCCTATGACATTCCCATCCCGGCCAAGTTCAGGGGAAGGGACGAGGAAACCCAGTTTAAAAACTCCTTTTATTATACAGATTGGGCGCTAGGCAAGTTTATAGCTGAGGCAAAGAAGCAGCCGTGGTGGCAGAATACACTGGTGGTCTTGATCGCTGACCACGGACACCCCTTCCCTGGGCGGGATCAAAATGACGCCCCCAGCAAATTCAGGGTTCCGTTGGTTCTGGCCGGCGGGGCTTTGGCGGTGAAAGATACGGTAGTCACGCACATTGGCTCCCAGACAGATCTGGTGCCCACCCTGTTGCAACAGTTGGGGTTACCCCATGACCACTTCGCCTGGAGCAAGAACCTGCTGGACGCCAAAGCTACCCCGTTTGCCTTCTATGTTTTCAATGATGGGTTTGGCATGGTCACACCGCAGGGCACTGTCACCTTTGACAATGTGGCCAAACAACCCATTCAAAGAGACTCCGCCGTGTCTGATCTGCAGGTGGAACAGGGAAAAGCCTACATGCAAACCAGCTTTGCTGATTTCCTGAAGAAGTAAGCCGTTTGCGTTTTGGAGCTGTTTTCAGAAAAACAGCTCCAAAACGCAAATAATTTTGATACCTGCTCTTCAGAGGCATGGTATAATATAAATCTTACCGTCTGGAGACACTGACCACCTGTTGTCACAAGTTAAAACTCGCCTCTGTGGGCTTTATGAGGGGCCCACTGGCTTCTAAAGGAGCAGGTTAGCTTACATTGAAAGGGAAGTAGCGCTGGCGCTAGACCTTTGTCCAGTGACAACGGATGCTGCGGGTCTCCGGACTAGCCGGAGCCGCCGCTAAAAAATAGATGGCGTTTTCCCTGAAAGGCTGAGTGAAACATGGGTTGTGAAGTGTGAGCGTTTCTGCCTCTCCCAATCCCCGCCTCCTATTACTTTGGCATTGACAAGCTCTAGCGCTGGGCTGCGTTTTTGGCCTGTTTTTCTGAAAACAGGCAAAAACAGGAACTCAATGGCTGAGGCAAGCATTTCATGTACATTCTCCGTACCTTTGCCCCCTGATTATGAAAAAGGTAGCTTTCTATACACTAGGCTGTAAGCTGAATTTCTCTGAGACCTCTACCCTGTCGCGCATCTTCCAGGAGCGCGGGTTTGAGAAGGTGGAGTTCACCGACACGCCCGATATATACGTCATCAACACGTGCTCCGTCACTGACAACGCCGACAAGAAGTGCCGGAAAGTGGTGAAGGAAGCCTTGAAGCATTCACCCAACGCGTTTATTACCATTGTGGGCTGCTACGCTCAGCTAAAGCCGAAGGAAATTTCCGAAATCCCTGGCGTAGACGCGGTGCTAGGCGCCGCCGAGAAATTCCAGCTGGTAGACATTCTGGAGACCTTTGAGAAAAAAGACGCGCCGCAGGTGCATGCTAGCGCGGTGTCTGAGGCCAATACCTTCGTGAACGCCTATTCTTTTGGCGACCGTACCCGCACCTTCCTGAAAGTGCAGGACGGCTGCGACTACTCCTGCACGTTCTGCACCATTCCGCAGGCCCGCGGCAAGTCCCGGAGCAACACCATTGCCAACGTGGTGAAAGAGGCGCAGGAAATTGGTTTATCTGGGGTGAAGGAGATTGTGCTCACTGGCGTGAATACCGGTGATTTCGGGTTGCAGGAAGGCGTTCGCGTGGAGAATTTCTTCCAATTGGTGCAGGCGCTGGATCAGGTAGAGACCGTGAAACGCTTCCGGATTTCGTCTATTGAACCTAATCTTTTAAGTGAAGAGATTATTCAGTTCGTGGCAGGTTCTCAGCGGTTTATGCCGCACTTCCACGTGCCCTTGCAGTCAGGGAGCAACAAGATTCTGAAGCTCATGCGCCGCCGTTACCTGCGGGAACTGTACGCCCAGCGTGTGGACTGGATTAAAACCGCCATGCCGCACGCCTGCATTGGGGTGGACGTGATTGTGGGCTTCCCCGGCGAGACCGAGGAAGATTTCCTGGAAACCTACAACTTCCTGAACGAACTTAATATCAGCTACCTGCACGTGTTCCCGTACTCTGAGCGCGCCAACACGCTGGCCATTGATTTACCCGGTGCCGTGCCCCAGAAAGAGCGCAACCGCCGCGCCGACATGCTCCGCATTCTGTCAGAGAAGAAGAAGCGCGCTTACTATGAGAGCCAGATCGGTTACGAAGGCAAAGTCCTCTTCGAGGCTGACATCACCGATGGGTATATGGAAGGCTTCACCGAAAACTACGTGCGCGTGGTGGCCAAATATGACCCGGTGCTGGTGAACGAGGAAAAGCACGTGCGCCTCACCAACATCACCCCGGCCGGCCTCATGGAAGCCGAAGAAACGTATCACGAACTTCTGGCGCATTAATTTCCGCCTACTAAAATTACCTAACGTAATGGCCCGGCTTTCTTCTGAAGGCCGGGCCATTGCGTTTATAGCCTCTTTTTCTGAAATCAGGGCAAAACCAGCTACCCAACATTGGTATCCGGCTGCGCCGAAGCTCCTTTCCGGGCCATGCGCTGCGCCAGCATACTGGCAATGATGAGTTGAAGGGCATGGTAGAGCATGAGTGGCAGCAGAATGATGCCCACCGTGTTGGCATCTGGGAACAGCACCTTTGACATGACCGTGCCGTGCACCAGTGATTTCTTGGAGCCGCAGAACATAGCCGTGATGCGGTTCTCCCGGCTGAACCCCAGCAGGTTACTGATCAAAGACGTAAGCCCCGTCACCAACAGGAACAGCGCCACCATGGCCCCGCCCAGCAGAAAGATGTCCAGCGCGCTGAACCCCGCAAACATGTTTCGGGCGAAGGAATCGCAGAAGGACGAGTACACGATGAGCAGGATAATGGTCTGATCGAAGAGTCTCAGGCGGCTTTTCTGCGCCTCGGCAAAGGCCCCGAACTTCCGGTTCAGCAGAATACCCAAGGTCACGGGCAGCACCACCTGGAGCATGAGTTTCAGGATCACGCTGGTCAGGTCCATGTCGGCGGCGGAGCTGGTGCTGGTGAAAAAACTCATCCAGACGGGCGTCATGAACACGCCAATGAGGCTGGAAATGCTGGCGTTGAAGATGGCCGCCGGAATGTTGCCGCCCGCAATAGACACCATCACCACCGACGAAGACACCGTTGACGGCAAGGCCGCCACGTAAAATGCGCCCAGCCAAAGCGTAGGTGTGGCACTGTTGGGCGCTACCGCGTGGCTCCCCCACACCAAAAGGGGGAACAGCAGAAACGTGCTCAATTGCACCACCACATGCAGTCGCCAGTCGCTGAGGCCGGCTTTGAGTTTGGCGGGGCTCAGCCGAAGGCCGTAGAAGACAAAGATGAGCGCCACGCCGTAGGTGGTAACCTCCTCCAGCGGCAAAGGTCCGTTTTCTTCCCCCAACTCCGGCCACAGATAGGCCAGCACAATCATGGCCAGCAGAAACAGCAAAAAGGTATCCAGCCCCACGCGCTGCAAAAGCCCCGGCAGGCTAATTTTTTTCTTTGTGGCGCTGGCGGAGGTGACTTCTTTCATGTGCGGCTGGTTGGGAACGGCGAAGAATGGTTTTGCGAGGCAAAGGTACAAAGGTCAAATAAATTAAACCTCGCCTACCCATACCCTCCCGTAGGGGCAAAGGTTACTCTTTTACAAGAGGGAATTCCTTATCAGGAAGGGCCGGAAAAGCAGACGCTGTTTTTGCCTGTTTTTCCAAAAACAGTCAAAAACGCAAAGGGCACGAACCTTTTAGAGCAGTCTATGCTGTCGCATAGAAACTTTCTTTCCCGCTTTTACCCTGTCCGGTTATCACACACTTACTGTCCGATTCCGGACACTTGCAGCCTTTGATAAATTTCCCAAACAATTGTATATCAAATAATTGACATGTTTAAAAGCATTTGGTCAGAATCTTGCCAAACGGGATACAGCTGCTGTGCGATAGAAGCACGGGAAGCAGCCTATAGAAAGAAAATGATTCAGTGAAGCAACCAAACACCAACTAACTACATCTTTTCTTTCAAAGCGCTTGACCCCTTACTCCTACAACTGATCTAACTCCTTAGCATTCCCCTTTATGAAAAAAAGCTATCAACTCTTCCTCCTTGCTTGTCTCAGTCTCTGTTGTTTCTTTCAGGCCCTGGCCCAAAGTTCAACGGGTATTACCGGAACGTTGGTAGACTCCAAAGGCGAGCCGCTAAGCTACGGAACGGTGGCCCTGATCCGGAAAGCCGATGCGGCCGTGGTAGACGGGGCCGGCGTGGAGGTGAATGGCCATTTTAAGCTGAAGAGCCCCGCCCCCGGCACTTATTTCCTGAAAGTGACCGCCATGGGCTATGGCACGCTGGAGACTCCGGCGTTTGTGGTGAACCAGGCGGGCTTTCAGAAAGAGTTCGGGAAACTGGCGCTGGCCCAGGATGCAAAGATGCTGCAGGAAGTGACCGTAGAATCAATGCGCCCCACCATCATCAACCACCCAGACAAAATGGTGGTGAGCGTGGAAGGCACCGTAATGGCCGCCGGCAGCACCGCCATGGAAGTTTTGTCAAAATCGCCGGGCGTGTGGGTAGACCAGGACGGCAACATCCAGCTCAACGGCAAGGCGGGCGTACGGGTCATGATTGACGGCAAGCTGACCTACATGAGCGGCAAACAGCTGCAGACCATGCTCCAGTCCATGCCCGCCGACAATATCAAGGACCTGGAGATCATCACCAACCCTTCGTCTAAATTCGATGCCGAGGGAAACTCCGGCATCATCAACATCAACCTGAAGAAAAATCAGATGACGGGACTCAACGGCAGCGTGTACACCGGCTACCAGTACAACAAACTGCACGGCTACTCGGCGGGAACCAACATCAACTATAAGAGCGGCAAATGGAATTCGTTTTTGAATGCCGATTTCGGCCGCAGGCCCAACCTGCGCACCAACACCATGACCCGGCTTTTCCTGAACGAAGGCCAGCCCACCAGCTTTGATCAGCGCGGGCGCGAGGAGACTTTCAGAAATGTTCCGTCGGTGAGGCTGGGCACCGATTACCAGCTGAACGACCAACACAGCTTTGGGGCGATGGCGTATGTAATGACCGTAGACTATGACAATTCCTTCGTGACGGAGACGTACCTGCGCAACAGCAATCCTTTGGAAGACTCCCTCATCAGCGCCCGGAACCTGATTGACGCCGATTACTTCAACATCACCCTAAACGGGCACTACGCCTATAAACTGGATACCCTGGGCAGTTCCCTCACCGCCGACGTGGATTACGTGAAAATCACCGACAACAATGACGCCGGGTTCTTCAACAGCGGCCAGTACGTGAACCAGGCACCGCAGCTCCGGCTGGAGCAGTTGGGCAGCTACAATCCTACCACTTTCCATATCTACTCGGCCAAGGCCGATTTCACCCGCAAATTCCAGAACAAGAGCAAGTTGGAGGCGGGTCTCAAAGCCAGCTACGTGGAATCTGACAACGAGCTGCAGTTCTATTTTGTAGAGGGGAATTCCCGGCGGCCAGATTCCAAGCGCAGCAACCACTTTATATATAGAGAGAACATTTACGCGGGCTACGCCAATTACAGTGCCAACCTGGGCGAGCGTTGGAGCGTGCAGGCAGGGCTACGGGCGGAGCAGACGGTGTCTAAAGGCCGGTCAGTGACCCTGAAGCATACCACGCCCCGCCGTTACCTTGATTTCTTCCCCAGCCTGTTTGTTCAGCAGAAAGTGACAGACAACTACCAGTTGACCTACAACTACAGCCGCCGCATCAACCGGCCGCAGTACGATGACCTGAACCCGTTCATTTTCTACCTGGACCCTCTCACCTGGGCCCAAGGCAACCCGGCCCTGCGGCCGCAGTACACGCATTCGTTCCAGGTGTCACAGACGTTCAAGAAAGACTACATTCTCACGCTAGGTTACGCGCACACCAAAGATTTCATTGCAGAGATTCCGGTGCAGAACAATGAAACCAACACCACTATCTTTTCCCAGCGCAACGTAGATGCCTTCAAGAACCTGAACGGTACATTGGTGGTGCCGGTACGCATCATGAAGAAATGGGAGGCGAGCAACAACCTGGGCTTCGGGTTTCAGTCTTTTACCACGTATGTGCAGGAGAACCAGCCTATTTTGAACGAGCAGATCTACTACATGCTCAACTCCAACCATACCCTTCAGTTGCCGCACAAGATAAAGATGGAGCTGAACCTGGGCCTACAGGGGCCGCAGGCCTATGGGCTCTACACCATTGAGCGTACCTGGTGGCTGGACTCCGGTGTAAAGCGTTCTTTCCTGAAAGACAACCTGGACGTGAGCCTCACCGTGACCGATATCTTCAGAACCCGCAAGGTGGTGGGCTCTGCCAACTTTGACGGCAACATCAACGCCTTTGACCAGTACTTCGCGGCGCAGAGCTTTCGGGTGAACCTGCGCTACCGCTTCAGCAAAGGCCAGAAGTTTGAGATGCAGCGCCGTTCCACCAACCTGGAGGAACTCAACCGCGCCGGAGGCAACTAGAGGTCATTTCCTGCTGGCAATGGCCTTGCCATTAGAATACCTATTACTGCCTGACAAATGGTATTTTCTGTTTTTGGCCTGATTTTTAAAAAGTAGGCCGAAAACAGAAATTAAGATAGCCACCCTCCATGGAGGGAGCAGCTACTAATGATTTGCGTTTTGGGGCTGATTTGATAAAACAGCCCCAAACGCAAATTCTCGCTTACTCTACCAGGCCCTCCCTTTCCTCCAGAGAAAATATTTTTATTAAAACAGTACAGTACCTTGCGTTGCATAGTACCTTATTATATATTTGCTCCATCAACAGAAATAATTCCTCTAACCCCTACTACTATGGAAAATTACCAGCTCCTTCACCTCTTCGCCCAGATATTCCTCTTTTTGGCCACCTTCACCTTAGGTATGGTGGGGTATGTGCTGCTGTCTTCACACGTGGGTAAAAAAGTGCGTACAGGATCAAATCAGCCGCTCCGGTTTAGTTAAGGCTTTTTTTTTGATAATGTACCTTGCATTACATAGTACTATAGAAAAATAAAAACACTAATTTCTCTAACATGAAAAAGCTTTCTCAATTCCTCTTCTTACTGGTCGCCCTGGCCTTCACTGGCCAGGCTGCCATGGCCCAATCTACGGGTTCCCTCACCGGCCGGTAGTAGATGAAAAAGGCGAACCCCTCAGCTACGGCACCGTGGCCTTACTCAAAGCCGATGACAAGACTGTTCTCACCGGCACGTCCATTCAACTGGACGGGACATTCTCTCTGAAAACTCCCGGCAAAGGAACTTACCTGCTGCGCATCAGCGCCATGGGGTTTGCCCATCATGACCTGGCTCCCTTTGATGCTCCCGCGGCAGGTTTTACCCGTGATTTTGGGAAAGTAGTACTGAAACAGGATTCCAAAATGCTCAAGGAGGTGACCGTGCAGAACCTTCGGCCCAGCATAGATGTACAGCCCGATAAGATGGTGGTGAGCGTAGAGGGAACAGCCATGGCTGCCGGCAATACCGCTTATGACGTGCTGGCCAAGTCGCCGGGCGTATTTGTAGACCAGGACGGGAACATCCAGCTGAACGGAAAGCAGGGCGTAAAAGTGATGATTGATGGCAAACTCACCTACCTGGACGGCAAGCAACTCCAAACCATGCTGCAGGGCATGCCCGCAGACAACCTGAAGAATTTGGAGATCATCGCCAACCCATCGGCTAAATATGATGCGGAGGGAACCGGGGGCATCATCAACCTCAACCTGAAGAAAAACAACCTGGACGGGCTGAACGGCAGCGTGTACGGCGGTTACCAGAACAATACCAAAAGTGGCGGCAACGGCGGCCTCAACCTCAACCTGAAGCAGGGTAAATGGAGTTCATTTGCCACCGTAGACCTGGCCCAGCGCCCGCGCAAGAGAACCTTTACCATGGACCGTGTTTTTGCTAATGAAGGCACTACTGCTTTGCTTACCCAGGCAGGGAAAGAAGAAGGCAGTTCCTTCTCCCCTTCCCTGCGCGTAGGGACTGACTATGACCTGAACAAAAACCATAGCGTGGGCGGCACAGTAAGCCTTTCCAGCATTCGTTCCACCTCTGGGGTGGCCACTAATTCAGTTTTAGACGACCCAACCCAAGCAGGACGGCTGTACAACCAGACCACCACCCACAACAGGCAGCGGTACCACAGCGTCTCTTTCAATGCACACTATACCGGCAAACTCGACACTTTGGGCACTACCCTTTCGGCAGATCTTGACGTGGTGCGCATCAAAGACAGCACCCCCAGTGATTTCCTGAACCTCCAAACCTTCAGCTATAAACCAGGCTCGGAACAAGAATATTTTGAAACGCTTAACCCAACTGCGTACCAGATTTATTCGGCCAAGGTAGATTTTGTACGTCCGCTGCCGTCCATGAAAGGAAAACTGGAACTGGGCGCCAAGGCCAGCTACGTGGAGTCTGACAACCAGATAGATTTTTACAGCCTTGACAAGGGCGAGCAGGTGCAGCACAGTGTCCGGAAAGGCGACCATTTCATTTATGATGAGAAGATTCTGGCCGGGTACACCAACTTCAGCGCCAGCCTGAGCCCTAAATTCACGCTTCAGGCCGGTCTGCGGGCCGAATACACCAATTCTGAGGGAAATTCCATCCCTAATAATAAAGTGACTCCCCGCTCCTATCTGGACTGGTTCCCCAGTGTGTTTGTGCAGCAGAAAGTCTCTGGAAACTATATGGTCAGCTACAACTACAGCCGCCGCATCTTCCGGCCCCGCTACAGCAACCTGAACCCGTTCCGGTTTTACATTGACGCCAACACCTACGCAGAGGGCAACCCCTACCTGAAACCGGAGTACACCAACTCGTTCCAGGTAACCCAGACCTATAGGAAGAACTATAACCTGACCCTGGGCTACGCCCACACCAAAGATGATATCTCAGAGGTGCCTTATTTCTACCCAGAGCAAAACGTGATGGTCTTCCGGCAAAGCAACGTGGAGAGCGCCACCACCAACGCCACCCTGACAGTGCCGGTTACGGTCACCTCTAAATGGAACATGAGCAACAACGTAACGGTGGCATACCAGAAATTTCAGACGTTGGTAAAGGAGAAGGTCATTGAGAATGCGCAAACCATGTTCATGGCCCAAACCAACCACAACATCTTGTTGCCTAAAGGTTTCAAAGCCGAAGTCAACGGTTCGTACCGGGGCAAAGGGGCGTTCAACGTGTATAAAACAGATCCGGCGGGTTGGGTAGACGTGGCTGTAAAACGCTCTTTCTTTAAAGATAAGCTGGATGTGAACCTGGCCGTGACAGATATCTTCCGGACCCAGAGAATGAAGGGGATCTCTGTGGTGAACGGGAACACTAACAAGATTGACATGTACCACTCAAGCCAAAGCGTGCGCCTGAACCTGCGCTACCGCTTTCTTAAAGGCGAGAAATTTGAGGTGAAGCGCCGCAACGCCAGCCTGGAGGAGTTAAACCGGGCCGGCGGAAATTAACCTTCGCCCCTGACATTGCTTAGGCTTACAATATATTTTCTTAAATTGACCCACTAAACCTGCGGCCTGGGCAGTACTCAACGTAGCTGCCCAGGCTTAATTTGTAACCCTTATAGACCTTGACAGTGAGTATTTCAAGAAATTTGATGTTGGCTCTAGTAGCCGCCAGCACCTTTGCCGCCTGCAAAAATGAAACGCCCGCAGAGAAACCTGCGTCAGCAGCTGCCCAAGAAACAACGGCCGCAGATGATTCAACCGCCACGGCTGACCCTGCCGGCCAGACTCTTTCCCCCGCCCAGGCAAACCCAGAGATAGTGTACATCAATTCTGATTCGCTCCTGACCAAATACCAGTTTTTCAAAGATGTGAAATCACGCCTTGAGGCCAAAGCCAAACGCCTGGACAGCGATTTCAGAAGCAAAGGCGAGGCGTTTCAGCGCGAGGTAGGCCAGTTTCAGCAGCAGGCAGCCGGCATGACCCAGGAACAACGCGCCTCTACCGAGCAGCGTCTGGGCCAGAAACAGCAGCAATTGGCAGCCCAGCAGCAAAGTGCCGGCAACCAGTTGGCCAATGACGAGAACGAGGAGATGAAGAAGATCTATGAGAAAGTAGAGAGTTATCTTAAAAAGTTAAGTGCTGACCGCGGCTATAAAATGGTTTTAACCTATACCCGGGGCAACAGCGCTATTCTATACGGTGACAAATCATTAGACATCACCACTGAAGTAATCAAAGGCCTGAACGAAGAATACGCTAAAACTAAAAAGAAATAAGCTTATCTTACTTCTTCCTAAATCTAAAAAAGCCGACGCCACCGTCGGCTTTTTTTTGTGGGGGTGGGGTGGTGATTTCATCCAGATTTTCTGTTTTGGGGCTGTTTTCAAGAAAACAGCCCCAAAACAGAAAGGGGCTCTCTTTCCTTGGTTGGAGGCCGTTCTTGTTTTGCCTTCCCAGCGCAGAAACATGGTGCCCTACTTGTATTACAGTTCCTCTAATGACTTCCCGGTGTCCCTCCCCCAGAGTAAATGTTTGCTGCTCCCTACCACCTGCCCGCCGTAGATCCCTTTATGGCCAGAGAACAGATACGCAACCACGCAGGCCAAACCGGCATACATACCGCAGCCACTCCCAAAGAGTTCAACCGCCATAAAGGTACACGCCAGCGGAGTGTTGGCGGCACCGGCAAAAACTGCCACAAAGCCAAGGGCGGCCAACATCTCCAACGGCAGCGGAAGCCACGGGAACAAGGCATTGCCCAGGGTGGCACCAATAAAAAACAGCGGCGTCACCTCACCGCCCTTAAAACCACAACCCAGGGTCAACGCCGTTAAGAACAGTTTCAGGGCGAAATCATACCCAGGCAAAGGGGTTTCAAACGAGGCGACAATGGTGGGAATGCCCAATCCCACATAGTTGGTGGTGCCCAGGGCCCATAGAACCAGCAGCAGCAAGACACCGCCAATGGCAGGCCGCAAAGGGCGGTACGCAATGGTGGTTTTAAAAATAGCGGCCACCGCATGAGAAGCACCGGCAAACCCTCTCGCCACCACCCCAAAGCAGATCCCCGCCAAAAGGGTGGCCCCCAGTGACAGCACAGTGAAAGCAGGCGGCACCACCTCCGGATAAACCGTATGGCCCACCCCCCAACTCAGCGTGACCCAGTGCGCAAAACAGGCCGTTAAAAAGCTGGGCAACAGCGCGTGGTACCGGAGCTGGCCTATCAGAAAGACCTCTAGCCCAAAAACAGCACCGGCCAGCGGCGTACCAAACACTGAGGCGAACCCGCCGCTCACGCCACAGATCAGGAGCACCTGCCGGTCCCGCGGGCGGAGCTTCAGCCACGGGGTCAGTTGATCTGCCAGGCTTCCGCCCATCTGAACGGCAGTCCCCTCCCTTCCGGCGGAGCCGCCCACCAGGTGGGTAAGCACAGTGGCCAGCATGACCAGCGGGGCCATCACGAAGGGGATTCTGGCAAGGTTGGGCTTCTGGATTGTCTGGAGAAGCAAGTTGTTCCCTCCTTCTGAGCCTTTGCCCCCATACTGGTACGCAGCCCCAATAAGGAAACCCGCTACCGGAAGAAGGTAAAGTACCCACGCGTGCGTCTCGCGGTACTGGGTTACAAGCTCCAGCAACACCAGAAAAAGAGCAGAGGCAGACCCGGAGACGCCCCCCACCAGAAGCGAAATGAAAACCCAGCGCAAAAGGTACCTCAGCAGCACCCCGTGCCCCTGCCGGTGAAACGCTTTTTTAGGGGATAGTTGGGCAAGAAGATGTTGTAGAAACGGCATGTGCCTAGATTTGAAAAATACCTGCAGTAGCCTTTCAGGCGAAGGCAAGCCAACAGGTTGCTAAGACAGACTGCCTAAAAGTAACAGGTAAAGCAAATTCTTCCTTTTGCATGCCGAAGGATTTTTTGAAAGATTTCTGTTTTGGGGCTGTTTTTAGAAAAGCAGCCCCAAAACAGAAGATGCCTACTCATACCGAAGCGATTCAATAGGATCCAGCTTAGATGCTTTGTAAGCAGGGTAGTACCCCGAAATCAGACCAACGGTAATACAGGTGGCCATCCCTACAAACATCCAGAGCCACGGCACAATGAATTCGCCCTGACCTATGAGAATAGAGATGCCGTTGCCCATTAATACCCCAAATATGATTCCGGCAATGCCGCCCAGGACACAGATCACAATGGCTTCAATCAGGAACTGCTGCCTGATTTGCTTGATGGTGGCACCCAGGGCTTTTCTAATGCCAATCTCGCGGGTACGCTCAGTGACGCTGACCATCATGATGTTCATTAAACCAATGGAGGCCCCCAGCAGGGTGATAAACCCTACTAAAACCCCAAAAGATTTCACGTAGCCGGTAATATCATCCAGGGTCTTCGCCACAGAGTCACTGCGGGTGATTTCAAACGAGTCTTCCTGCCCCAGCGGGTCTTGCCGAAGCTTGCGCATGATACCGGTGGCTTCGTCCATGACAAAGGCCAGGCTGGTATTGTTGGTAATGACAGATTTAATGGAAAACGTCAGTGGCTGATTGGTAGGAATTTGGGTGGCCGTCTCTAAGGGGATAATGATCATCCGGTTGCTTCCGCCGCCGCCCAGTCCGCCGCCTTCATCTTTGATGGTGCCCACCACCTTG
This sequence comes from Rufibacter ruber, assembly GCF_001647275.1. Lineage (GTDB taxonomy): Bacteria > Bacteroidota > Bacteroidia > Cytophagales > Hymenobacteraceae > Nibribacter > Nibribacter ruber_C. The sequence goes on from NZ_LRMM01000006.1 coordinate 59,272, forward strand.
AACCTGCGGCCCAGCATAACAATGTTCTGCCCTACGGCACTTTGTTTAGGGAAAAGCTTTTTGGCCACCTCTGGCCCAATGATGGCTACCGGCGCCCCGCTTTGGTGCTCCAGGCTGGAGAAAGGGCGGCCTGCCTCCAGGTCATACGTTTCATTGGCCAGGAAATTCTCATCTCCCCCCTGCACACTGATATTGGGGTTGGTCTTGATGCTCCCGGCTTTCACCGTGGTTGCGCCAGAGATTTGGGTGGCCAGGCTTACCCGCGCCTTGCCTTCCATGAGCTCCTTGTAGCGCTTGGCCTGGAACTCGGTAATGTTAGGGTATACCTTGTTCTGCTTTCCGCCGCGGCTGCCGCGCCCCTCCCACTTCTTCTCTATGTCAAAAGAATTGGCCCCCAAGGTAGAAAAGGTACTGGAGACCGAATACTTGATACCCTCAATTGCCGTTAACATACCAACCAGGGCGGTGATGCCTATGGCAATGATCATAGCCGTGAGCACCGTTCTCAGGAGGTTGCTTTTAATGGACCGAAAGCCTTCCTTGATGTTTTCAGTATAATTCATAGTGGGTGAAAAAGAGCAGTACAGGAATAGGGTATCTGTCGTAGAAAGCAAAGAAATCTTACTACCATAAAAGTAATGGTTTTCCGGTTTACTGCCTGATTTTCTTAAATTTGTTTAAAACTGTTTGTAAATGAAGAAGATGATGCGCCGTTTGCTGGGGGTTGTGGCGGTTTTTCTGCTGGCGGGAACGCACAGCCGGGCCTCTTACCTGCTGCTGCCCATGGACAAAGACCAGAAGAACCACCTCAAGGCCTATGGTGTGGCGTACTGGGCCCTGCAACGGCAGGTGGAGGTTGACTGGCTCCTGAACTACCGGGGCGGCTCGTTCGCCTTCAAACATGCCCAGCCACTGGAGAATGAGCTGGTGGTGCGGGGTATTGGCTACCAAACCATCTCAGATGCGCAGTACAACCAGATTCTGCAGGAGATTGGGGCCCCTGAGTCTAACATGGATGTGATGAAACTGGAGAAGGCGCCTAAAATTGCGGTGTACTCCCCTAAATCAAAACAACCCTGGGATGACGCCGTGACCCTGGTACTCACCTACGCCGAGATCCCCTATGACGTGGTGTATGACCCAGATATTCTGGAAGACAAACTGCCCAAATATGACTGGCTGCACCTGCACCATGAAGATTTTACCGGGCAGCAGGGAAAGTTTTACGCTGCCTTCAGAAACGCCCCCTGGTACATAGAGCAGAAGCGGGAATCTGAGGCCATTGCCAAGCGGTTTGGGTTCAGCAAGGTGCCTGAGCTGAAAGGTGCGGTGGTACAGCGCATCAGGGACTTTTGCGCCGGCGGGGGCTTCATGTTTGCCATGTGCTCCGCCACCGACACGTATGACATTGCCCTGGCGGCACACGGCGTTGACATCACCGAAGTGATGTTTGATGGTGATCCGGCTGACCCGCAGGCGCAACAGAAGCTGAAGTTTGAGAACACCTTTGCCTTCAAAGACTTTACCCTGATCAGAGATCCCTTCCATCCTGAGTTTTCCAACATTGACAATTCACAGTTGGAGCGGGGGCTGCGCGAAGGCAGTGATTACTTTCAGCTCTTCACCTATTCAGCAAAGTGGGATCCCATTCCCACCATGCTGACCCAAAACCATAAGAAAACCATTAAAGGGTTCATGGGGCTGACCACCGGTTTCAAGAAAAGACTGATCAAATCAGACGTAGTGATTATGGGCGAAACCAAATCTATTGACGAGGCGCGTTACATTCACGGCACCTTCGGGAAAGGTACCTGGACGTTTTACGGCGGCCATGACCCGGAAGACTACCAGCACTTTGTGGAGGAGGAACCCACTGACCTGGCGCTGCACCCCAACTCCCCCGGTTATCGCCTCATCCTAAACAACATTCTCTTCCCGGCGGCCAAGAAGAAAAAGCAGAAAACGTGATGGATTGTTGATTGCTGATTGTTCTAAAAAAAGGCTTCCGTTGCTCATTTCCAGAAATGAGCCCCAAAACGGAAGCCTTTTTTTGTTGTATAAAGAAAAACTCAAGTGACCATTTCATAAATTACTTTTAGTACCTTACTGAGAGTCTTCCTTTTTATGCTGAATCACTACGTCTGGCACTCTTTCAATGGTTTCCATACCTATGAGTTTTCCATCCTGAAAATAATAAAATTGCTTGCCCCCGTCTGTCAAATTAATTTTATACACAGATTTTCCTTCGCTGAAAGAATATAAACTAGCCCCGAAATGTGTCTTTTTAAACTCTTCCTCCCCCATTCCAATCCTTGAATTGTAGGAAAGTGCCGCGCAGCCAGACAAAGAGATAAATAAGCAGATCGTAATTATTTTTTTCATAAGCTATTGGTGAAAGAAAGTGAAGAAAAGCTCTTAGCCATGCTTAACCCCAAAAAAGCAAAAAGCGCTCCATGTCTTCCACAGTTGCGCTTTTACTTAGACAATCACTATATAGTATAAAAATACAAGCCGAAGCCGCTGAACTTTCTTCTTTTTGCAATAAAACTTATTTTCTTGGATTTGACCAGCCTTTCCCTTAGTGCATTCTATCTGGCCTTGGCTCCAGGCTAGCGATGATGGTGGCTTCAATTTCCAGCAGTTCTTTCAGGCGGGCATCTACTACCTCTTTGGGCATGTATTCCTTGGCTAATTTCACATAACTCACATAATGGCCTGCTTCTGAGACCATGAGTTCATAATAGAATTTCTGCAGCTCTTCGTCTTTGATGTTCTTCCAGAGCAACTTGAACCGTTCGCAGCTCCTGGCCTCAATGAGGGCGTTAACCAGCAGGTGGTCCATGAGCTGGCGCTCCCGCTTATCCCCTTTCCTGATGTGTTTGCTCAGATGCACCACGTACTCGTCTGGGCGGTTGCGGCCCAACTCATAGCCTCGTTTTTTGAGCTCGTCCAGCACCCGCTCAAAATGGCTCCACTCCTCTGCCACCAGGGCGGTCATTTCTTCTACCAGCCTGGTTTTGTCTGGGTACTTCACTATGAGTGATATACCAGAAGAAGCCGCCTTCTGCTCACAAAAGGCATGGTCCACCAGAATATCTCTGATGTTCATTTCGGCAATGTTTACCCACCGCGGATCTGTTGGCAGCTCAAGTCTCAGGATAGTTTTGGCCACGATTTCTGGAGAAGTTAAGGGTGAAGGAGAGTTTTTATATGGGAAGAAAATGTCTTTCTGTTTTTGGCCTGTTTTTAAGAAAACAGGCAAAAAACAGAAACTGCACACTGGCTTGTTCTGGGAATTATAGTGAGGTGAAGACCTTAGTCATAGAAATTCCATTTCACCCCAAACTGGAAGCTGAAGGGGTTGGCAGCATAATACGGGGTGGTGAAGTAGCCTTGCTCCCAGCCGCTGGTTATGTTGTTGATGTGGCTTAGCTTCAGGAACAGGTTCACCGTTTTGATATCTGTGTTCAAGAAGACATCAAACGTGGGGTACCGGGTAATCAGGAAGGAGTTCTGCAGATGGAACTGCTGGGTCACGGGCATGTACCCGTCTGCATAGTAATCAGTATGCCAGTTCATCTCAAGGCCGGCCTGCAGGAAGATGGCTTTTTTGAAGAGCGGCCCTTCCCAGTACGCCTTGGCATTCACGTACCACTCCGGCATCCGAATGGCTTTTGGTCCGCTGGAGCTGTTGTAGTAGAGCGTGTTGTCAAACACAAAATGCTTCAGATTGAATTTATGCCGAAGCACCCCCTGCACCAGGTTGATAGCCCCGGACACCTGTTCTGGTTCAGCCCACTTTCCCCCAATAGAATCCTGGTAAAACACGTAATCACGTATGTTGGAGAACTGCAACTCAGCAAAGAAATAATGATTCTTCACCGTAGCCTCTACGGTTGCGGCTGTCTGGTTCACAGACACGTTTTTAAAGCTGTTAGACCATTCAAAATGATTGCTGAGCAGCCGCCGCTGCGTGAGTGTGGGTGAGTAAGAGGTACGGGTTTGCCTAAAGGCCAAGTACTTGTATTTCGCCTCGGCATTGATCCGGTAGTCCCCACCGCCAATCTGGAATTCTGCATCTGTGGTGACATAGATGTCATTTCTGAGCCTGAATTGCGCCTGCCCCCCTACAAAGTTTTCGGCAATGTCCAGGGTGGATTTATCCTGTTCATACCCCGCAGAATCTGCAGGCAGCCCGTTACGGGTGATGGGAATCAAAATGGCATCCCTTGCCTGGGTTTCATACCGGCCATCCCTTCTTTTGGCATATGCCCTGTAAACGAAAAGCCTGGTTGCCCCCATTACCCCGAAGGTGTTTTCCATCTGCCGGAAGTAGGTATTGTCTTCGGTTTGAGCAGAGTCACGCAAAACGGAAGGATAAAAAATCAACTCTCCTCTTTTAGAGTTATCAATGGACTGAAAGGGAATGCCATTTTCTGAGAAATCATTGCTCTGGCTGCCGTAGTCTAAGGTATGGTACAGTTGCAGACCAGAACCAATTAACCTAAGCCATTGGGTGGCGTGCAGCTGGTACCTTTTCTCCTCAGAGGCCGCCTGCTCCAACCAAACCGATTCATCTTTGTAATCAAAAAGGCTGTCCCGGGTATCGCCGGGTTTCGGCCTGATCCCCCCTAGTTCAATCTGCACATGACTGGTCTGGGCAAAGTTGGCTACCAGGCGGTACCGTTGGTTCGGGCTGAAGTAATGGGTAAACGTCTGCAAACCGTAATGGCTTAAGAACCCGTCCTGCCCAATAAGGAACGCCCCAAACTGGCGCTCGGCGCTCAGCCGCTCATACCCAATGCCCACGTTCCAGTTAGGAGAGATGTTACGGGTGTGCTTTGCCCTGAACACCTGCTCCCCCAGGGTTCCCTGCAGGTAATTCAGATAGGTAAAGGGAGATTTAGTGTCATAGTACTCTATGGTTGCCGGATTCACGGCGTAGGCGTCAAACGCATTTCTCCCTAACCGGGAACCCAACGTGAGAGGCATCTTCCAGAAAAGGGGCTGGGAAGCAGTGCCTACGTTCCCTAAATCCTGTTGCAGGGTTTTGTCATAATACCAGTGCCTCACCACCTGCATATTAGTCAGTAATGTGTCAATGGGCGAAAAAACGGTGTCACCCTTAAAAATATCGCGTTCATAAATGACTTTGACCGTGGCAGAACCATAAATGGCCTTGGTAGAGTCATCTATTACTTGTGCCTCTGAGAAAGAAAAGGTCCCTGCCCAAAGAAGCATGACAGCAGCTATAAATTTTGAGTACTTCACGTCCAAAATTAAAAATTATTATCTGAACCTTCCGGGAAAACCAACTGCTTCATTGTTGGCTCAAAAGAAGGCTTTCTTGAAGTGAACGCCACCTCAATGGGAATATAAAACACCGGCAGGTTCTGCCATACAGGAAGAAACGCTGGGGTCTGCCATTTTACGGCATCTTTTTGCGTCATGACAATACTTTCTGCCGGCTGGCCTGACTTGCCAAAAAAAGAAACCACCTCCTCCAGTTTAGAGTGAGTGAGGTCACTGTGGTCCGCCCATTCAAAATGGTGCACCACGTCATGCCCTTGCTTTTTTAGGTAGTCAAGTAATGGTTGGGCATTGGCGATGCCGGTTACTAAAACAAGCTTCTTCCCTAACGTTGCAGCAGCGCCAATTGGTACGGCCGGGGCGTATTGTATATAAGAAAAGAAAATTGGGGTACTGGAGCGGGTATACAGGGCAATCTGAGCCGTAATCGCCTGCTGTTGTTGGTTTGAAAGAGCAGCAGGGCATTTGGTCACCACTACCGCATCTGCCCGTCCTGCCCCAGCCTTTGGTTCACGCAGAAGCCCCACAGGGAGTAAAAAGTCTTTGGTAAACAAACGGCCATAGTCAGTGAGCAGGAGGTTCACCTTAGCCTTCACCGCCCGGTGCTGAAAGGCGTCATCCAGTAAAATCAGCTCCAGGTCAGGGAACAGTTGCAACAGCTGTTGTATTCCCGCCGCCCGCCGCTCACAGACTGCTACCGCAGCCCAGGGCAGGCTTTGCACGTACTGGAAAGGTTCATCGCCCAGCGTAGCGGCGGTGGCAGAAGCATCTGCCAAAACAAACCCTTTGGTCTTACGCTTGTACCCCCGGCTCAGGATAGCCATTTTTTTACCCTTGAATAGTCTGGCCAGATACTCAACCTGAGGGGTTTTGCCGGTGCCGCCCACAGTCAGGTTGCCTACGCAGACCACCGGAATGGGTGCCGCATACGTATTATACACCTGCCAGTCATAAAGTTTGTTGCGCAGCCACACCACGCCCCCATAGCCCCAGGCAAAGGGCAGCAACAGGAACCGGAAAGGACGCAATACAGACAGCATACCGTGCAAAAGTAGCTGAATTTTACCTTTCTTTGCGCTTCACGCCCTGAAACTAGCTTATGACGAAAATAAAAGAAGTGGTGCAGGTGCTGGAGCAATACGCTCCGCCTGCCTATCAGGAATCTTATGACAACGCCTCCCTGCAGGTTGGGGACCCGGAAACAAAGGTCACTGGCGTGCTGGTTACGTTAGATTGTACCTTAGAGGTAGTGCAGGAGGCCATTGAGAGAGGCTGCAATGTAATAGTGGCCCACCATCCGGTTATCTTCAAGCCCCTGAAGAGCCTGACGGGGAAAACGCCGGTTGAGAGAATCTTATTGAAAGCCCTGCAGCACCAGATTGCCATTTTTGCCTGCCATACCAACTTAGACCATGTGCACAACGGGGTCAATGCCAGGCTCTGTGAAAAACTGGGCCTCACCAAGACACGTATTCTGGCCCCCAAGACCCAGATCCTGACCAAGCTGGAAACCTACGTACCTCTTGAAGACACAGAGAAAGTACTGGCGGCTCTGCACCAAGCCGGGGCCGGACAGATTGGCGAGTACAGTGACTGCAGTTTTAGGGTAACGGGCACCGGACGGTTTACCCCTTCGGCGCAAGCCAACCCGCATACGGGAGAGCCCTGCAAAACCGAGGAAACCATTGAGAACAGGATAGAAGTCATCTTTCCCGGTTTTAAGCAAAACCAGATCATGAAGGCGCTGCTACAGGCGCACCCGTATGAAGAAGTGGCCCATTACCTGGTAACGCTGCAGAACGAGAACCAGGAAGTGGGTGCCGGCATGGTGGGCGAATTGCCTGACCCCATGGCGGCAGAACAATTTGTGCAGCACGTGAAAGAAACCCTGAGCATCAACACTTTCCGCCACACGGCCTGGCCAGAGAAACCTATCAAAAAAGTGGCCGTGTGCGGCGGGGCGGGAAGTTTCTTAACCCGCCCCGCCAAAGCCGTCGGCGCCGATGTATTCCTGACCGCCGACCTGAAATACCATGAGTTTTTTGAGGCCAGCAACCAGATGGCGCTGGTAGATGTAGGGCATTATGAAAGCGAAGTTTACACGAAGGAGCTTTTTTATGATATACTTACAAAATCTTTTTCTAATTTTGCAGTCGATTTGTCATATACTAATACAAATCCCGTTAGACACAGCTAAATATTACATGGAAAGTACTGTAGCAAGTAAGTTAGATGCACTTCTAAGACTTCAGAGCTTAGATTCCCAACTGGACAAAATTCTACAAGTGAGAGGCGACCTTCCTGAAGAGGTAAGAGACCTGGAAGATGAAATCGCCGGCTACCAAGTACGCGTAAACAAATTTGACGAGGAAATTGCCGAACTTCAGCAAACCATTGCCAATCGTAAGCAGGGTATCAAAGATGCCGAAAAGCTGATCAAAAAATACGAGGAGCAGCAGGAGAACGTGCGCAACAACCGTGAGTTTGACGCCATCACCAAGGAAATTGAGCTGCAGAAACTGGAGATCCAGATCAATGAGAAGAAAATCAGGGAGGCCAACTTCCAGATTGAGCAGAAGAACCAGGATATCCAGGAAACCAAAAACCGCCTGGAAGAGCGCCAGAAAGACCTGAACACCAAGAATGCAGAACTGCAGGTGATGGTAGACGAGAGCGAGGAAGACGAGCGCAAGCTGAACCAGGAGAAGGAAGAGGCCACCAAGCAGATTGAAGAGCGTCTCCTTTTCGCCTACAACAGAATCAGAAAGAACGTGCGCAACGGGTTAGCCGTGGTAACCGTGAAGCGTGACGCCTGCGGCGGATGTTTCAACACCGTTCCCCCACAGCGCCAGTCAGACATTGCCGCTAAGAAAAAGATAACGGTTTGCGAGCACTGCGGCCGTATCTTGGCAGACGTTGAGCAGAAAGTGGTTGCGTAACGTACCTTCTATATTTGAATCAGGAAAAGGATGGCCTCAAGCCATCCTTTTTTGTTTAGGCTTTGTGACTTTCTGTTTTGGCTGTTTTCTTGAAAACAGGCCCAAAACAGAAAGCAGATACCTCCCTTCGCGCGTTACAACAAGAACCTCCGGAATATGCCTATCTTTGCAGCCGTTTTTCACAAGCGTATGCAACAGCTCTCAGTGGCGTTTGATTCTTTGCCCGTTCCTGTCTCCCTCTGGAAACAGAAAGCCCTGGCTTGGGCAGAAGCACACCATGAGGCGGTGGCTTACTATGAACCTAACCAAATCCCTTACCGCCACCAGGCTTTCCAGAATATATTAGGGGTTAGGGCGCGGGCAGAAGCGACTCCTGGCGTTGATTGCGCCCATTCCTGGCAAGACCTCAGCCTCCTGCTCCAGCAGCAGCAGCAAACGCCGTTGCTGGGCTTTCTGACCTATGATTTAAAAAACGGGCTGGAGCAGCTGCAAAGCCACCACCCAGATTTCATTGGGTTCCCCCCACTCTACTTTTTCCGTCCAGAGACATGGTTTGTTTTTGACAAGGCTAAGGTGACCATTTTCTCTACCGTAGCACAGCCGCAAGTCATTTTACAGACAATTAATGCATGGGCGTTTTTGACCTCTTTTTCTGAAAACAGGCTAAAAATGCAAGCCCGGGTATCTAAAGAGAAGTACGTGCAGACCGTGCAGCAACTCAGGCAACATATTCTGGAAGGTGATGTCTACGAGGTTAACTACTGCCAGGAATTTTACGCTGAAAACGCGCAGCTAGAACCCTCTTCGCTGTTCTGGAAACTGAATGCGGCCTCGCCCACTCCTTTTGCCGGTTTTTTAAAACTGCAGCAGAAGTACCTGCTGTGCGCCAGCCCTGAGCGGTTCCTGAAAAAAGAAGGGAACCTGTTGGTCTCGCAGCCCATCAAAGGCACCAGCAAGCGCGGCAGTTCTCCGGCAGAAGACCTGGCCCGGCGCAGGGCTCTGGCCAGTAACGAGAAAGAGCAGGCCGAAAATATGATGATTGTAGACCTGGTGCGCAATGACCTTAACCGCGTAGCCGAAACCGGTAGTGTACAGGTTGAAGAGCTCTTTGGGCTGTATGGGTTCAAATATGTCTGGCAGATGATTTCTACCGTCACCGGTACGCTGCCCGCAGAGGTTTCTGCCGTTTCTGCGCTACAAGCGGCTTTTCCTATGGGCAGCATGACCGGAGCCCCCAAAATAATGGCCCTGGAGTTAATTGAAACCTATGAGCAAACCAAGCGGGGGCTCTATTCCGGCAGCTTCGGGTATTTTTTACCTAACAGAGATTTTGATTTCAATGTGGTCATCCGGAGCCTGCAGTACAATGCAACCTCAGGGTACGTGAGTTTTGAGGTAGGCAGCGCCATTACCTATGACTCTGACCCCGAGCAGGAATACCAGGAGTGCCTGCTCAAGGCGGCTGCCATTCTAAAGATTCTTTCATAAAGGCTTCATCCCGTCCTGTACACTTTTGGGCCTGATGAAAGCGTTGCCTGGAACAGGAGCGCCTGCCTGTATTTCTGTTTTCGGGCTGTTTTTTGAAAAACATGACCCGAAAACAGAACCGGGCCACCCCATAGGCTCACAGGTACGTGCCTGCACCAGATAGGAAAGGACTGCCCTTGATTGCTTTCCCAGCATTGATGAAGAACATTCCTGGGAAAGCAGGAAGATCCCCCTACCCTCCTGTTTCACGGCAGCCATCATTTTATGATCTGCTTTTTATGCAAAGCGCCTGCTGGTCAGGGAACAGGCGCCTTGGATTAAAAAATCAACTGCCATTCTGTCACATTCGGGGAGAATTTGAGTATCTTTGCGTTTTAAAGTTAGAGCAATGCAAGCACCCATTCTGGACTTAGACTTTATAGATAACCGTACCCCTGACCAAGCCGCCGCTTCCTGTGACACCAAGGTGAGCGCAGAAACCAATACCGGCCATCAGCGCAAGCTGTACATTGAGAGCTATGGCTGCCAGATGAACTTCTCAGACAGTGAGATTGTGACCTCCATCCTCTTTGAGGCAGGTTTTGACACCACGGCAGAAGTCACGCAGGCCGACCTGGTTCTGCTCAACACCTGCTCCATCAGAGAAAAGGCAGAGCAGACGGTCCGGCACCGTCTTACCCAGCTGCAGCACCTGAAAAGGAAAAAGCCGCACATGGTGGTGGGGGTACTGGGCTGTATGGCAGAGCGCCTCAAGAAAAACCTGCTGGAAGAGGAGAAAATGGTTGACCTGGTGGTGGGGCCAGATGCTTACCGTGATCTACCCGCGCTTATCAATGAAGTGGACGGCGGCCACAAAGCAGTCAACGTGCTCCTTTCACGGGAGGAAACCTACGCTGACATCAACCCCGTGCGACTGAACAGCAACGGCGTGAGCGCCTTTGTCTCCATTATGCGGGGGTGTGACAACATGTGCTCCTTCTGCGTGGTACCGTTCACCCGCGGCCGTGAACGCAGCCGTGACGCCCACTCAGTGGTGCGTGAGGCGCAGGAACTGGTAAACCAGGGCTATAAAGAGGTGACCCTGCTGGGCCAGAACGTAGACTCGTACAAATGGCAGTCTGAAGACGGTGCCGAGAAGGTGAATTTTGCCCAGCTGCTGGAACGCGTGGCGCTGATCAGCCCAGACCTGCGGGTGCGGTTCTCCACCTCCCACCCCAAAGACATTACAGATGAAGTGTTGTACACCATGAAAAAGTATGACAACATCTGCAAGTACATCCACCTGCCGGCCCAGAGCGGGAACTCCCGTATTCTGGAACTCATGAACCGGACCTATGACCGCACCTGGTACATGGAGCGGGTAGATGCCATCAGGAGAATTTTAGGGGTAGACTGCGGCATTTCCACTGATATGATTGCCGGCTTCTGCTCTGAAACCGAGGAAGAGCACCAGGACACGCTTTCCCTGATTGATTTCGTGCAGTATGACTACGCCTACATGTTCTTCTACTCAGAGCGCCCGGGTACCCTGGCCGCCAGAAAACTGCAGGATGATGTGCCGCTGGAAGTTAAAAAGCGCCGCCTCCAGGAAATCATTGACAAACAGCGGGAATACTCGCACCTCCGGAACCAGCTGGCGGTTGGGCAGGTGCACAAAGTGCTGGTAGAAGGTTTCTCCAAGCGTTCAGAGGAAATGCTCAGTGGCCGCAATGACCAGAACAAGGTGGTCATCTTCCCTAAGATGCATTTCAAGAAAGGCGACTACGTGAACGTTCTGATAAATGAATGTTCAGTGGGCACCTTGTTTGGGGAACCGGTTCTTTAGTGTGCTGCTGAATCAAATCACTCACGGGCTACCAGTAAAACAGCCCTTCAGCACATTTCCACTCTAGCACATCAGAAACATGCGCGAATTTGATATACAGTCAGTAAAGCAGCGGTTTGGGATTATTGGTAATTCCCCGTTGCTGAACCATGCCATACAGGTGGCCGTGCAGGTGGCCCCCACTGAAATGACGGTCCTGATCACCGGGGAGAGTGGCAGCGGAAAAGAATCGTTCTCTAAGATCATTCACCAGCTGAGCCCCCGTAAACACGGCCAATTCATTGCCATTAACTGTGGTGCCATCCCTGAAGGAACCATTGACTCAGAATTATTCGGCCACGAAAAAGGTTCGTTCACCGGGGCGCAGGAAGCCCGGAAAGGCTATTTTGAAGTCACCAACGGCGGCACCATCTTCCTGGATGAGATTGGTGAAATGCCGCTGGGCACCCAGGCGCGTCTGTTGCGGGTACTGGAGAACGGAGAGTTCATCAAAGTAGGGTCGTCTAAGGTGCAGAAGACAGATGTGCGGGTGGTGGCGGCCACCAATGTGAACCTATTACAGGCAGTGGAGCGCGGCCAATTCAGAGAGGACCTGTACTACCGCCTGAACACGGTGCCCATCAATGTTCCGCCGTTGCGGGAACGCGGAGAAGACGTGCACCTGCTGTTCCGGAAGTTTGCCAGTGACTTTGCAGAGCGGTACCACGTGAAGCCCATCATGCTGCAGCCCGAGGCGGTGCAAGAGTTGCTGCGTTACCGGTTCCCGGGCAACATCAGGCAGTTGAAAAACATTGTGGAGCAGATCTCAGTGCTGGAGCATGAGAAGGAAATTGACCGCGATACGCTGCGCAGGTACCTCCCGCAGGAGCAGATGAACCAGCTGCCGGCCCTCTTTCACGCTGCCGGGGCGCCTGATAACGCCAGCGGGATCTCAGAGCGCGACTTGCTCTACAAGGTACTCTTTGACATGCGCAAAGACATGAACGACCTCAAGCAGGTGGTGTTTGACTTATTATCACATCAGCAGGAAGACGCGGAACTCCTCAAGGCCAACCGGCATTTGTTTGATGAGGTAAGGCCGGCGTATGAGCAGCCGCCGGTGTACCGCGCCCCGGAGCGCAGAGACGGGTATGTTCTCACGGTTGATGAACATGAACCCGATGAATACGAGGAAAAAGTAGAGGACATCTCCCATGAAACCGAAGAAGAGAGCCTTTCTTTGGAGCATAAAGAAAAGGAAATGATCCTGAAAGCGTTAAAGAAGCACGGGAACAAACGCAAGTATGCCGCCAAAGACCTGGGCATCTCTGAACGCACCCTCTACCGCAAATTAAAACAATATGACCTTGAAGACCTGTAAGCCCTTTTTACGCCTGATCCCCTTGCTTTGCCTGGTGCTGCTGCTGGGCGGCTGCTACTCCTTTACCGGCACCAACATCTCACCAGAGATCAAAACCATCTCCATCACCAACTTCAGCAACGCCTCTGGGCAGGGGCCTTCCAACCTGCAGCAGTTTATCACAGAAGATTTCAAAGACTATTTCCAGCGCAACACGTCTCTGCGTCTGGTGCCTCAGGGCGGTGACTTGCAGATTAACGGCCAGATCACCAGTTACTCATTCAGTCCGGCGGCAATACAACGCACAGACGTGCCCGCCGGAGGGAACATTGGCTTAGACCAGGCGGGCGCCAACCGGTTGACCATTGTGATCCAGATCAACTATACAGATACAAAAAACCAGGCCAACAGCTTTGACCGGAGCTTTTCCGGGTTCTTTGACTTCCCCATTTCCCAGGACATCAACCAGATCCAAAGACCACAGATCCAAAGAATCACGGAGCCAATAATTTATAAGGTCTTTACCAGTACGGTGGCCAACTGGTAAGCAGAAAGAAGGGCTTTTTTAGCGATAAAAGGCTTTCAAGACTTCTTAAAATATACTAATTTCACTTGCCTAAAGAAGGCTTGAGGCAAAGAATACATGAACAAAGCGGCATTTTTAAATATAGTACGGCAGGTAGCCCCCATTCAGGACCAGGAAGTGGAAGACCTGGAGAAACTGGTGGTATCGTTTCCGTATTGCCAGACCGCCCATGTTCTATTGGCCAAAGCAGCCTATGACCGCGGCAGCATGCTCTCCACCCAGAAACTGAGACGGGCGGCGGCGCATGTTTCAAACCGCCAGCTCCTGAAACGCCTGGTTTACTCCCAGCCCCCAGTGCAGGAAGTGTTGGTGCTGCCGCCTGCGCCAGACGAAACCGCTGTTCCTGTTTTAGAGCTGGTTTCTGAAAAACAGGCCGAAAACAGCTTCGTGCAGGCTGATGTGGAAGACGTGGTATTGGTTGCCGCAGAAACAGAAGAGCAAGCTGACGCGTATTTGCAGGACCCCATACCAACAGCCCCTTTCACAGAAGAGGAACTGCATAGCGAAGAAAAGCTTGCCATAGGCTATGACCCTTCTCTAGCGCCTGAAGCCGCCATTCTGGAGGCCCTTGCCTCTCTGGACGAAGAAGACCTGCAGGAGGTGTTACCCGAAGCACTGGAGGAACCCCAGGAAGCGGCACCAGAACGTGCAGAGGTGGCAGAGGCAGCGCCAGAAGTTACTCTGGCAGAAGACACCTTTCCCCAACATCCAGAATCACCCGACCTTCCTGAAGAGGATGTCTTAGAGGCTGTACCGGAGGTAACCAGTGAGGTTGTCTCTGAAGAACCAGAGACAACCGTTGCTTCAGAAGCAGAGAACATTTCTCAGGATACCAGCCAGGAAGATGAAACTGAGCTCTTTGATTTAATCCAGATCAACAGCCTGTTTACCTATACGGCGCCTAAACCTCCCATCGCTTTTACCCATGAGGAGATTGTTTCTGAAATTGTATCTACCTCATTAAAAGCCGAAAACAACGCCTTACCTCCTGCTGCAGTGGAGGTAGATTCTGAGCCGGAGGCAGCGTTCACAGAAAACAGCACTGAGAACACAGCCGCACTTGAGGTTTCGCTTGCGCCCAATGCCTTTGTAACGGAGCAGCAGCCCACAGAACAACAGGCCTACCAGTACCCAACAGTGGCCTTCTCTGCTAACGGCCAGGAGGCAGTTGCCGGTACAGAGGCAGCTGATTCCTATCTGAACATATTCTACCAGAACAGCCTGGCCTACTGGATGGACTCCAGCCGCCTGGGTGAGAGCCTGCAGCTGAAAGATGAGTTAACGTCTGCCAAGCCCTACTACTTCCAGCCTGACCTGATTCTGGAGCATGTAAGGCAGAATGCAACGGAGAAGCGCGTACCTGCCGCTGAGGCCCCGGCTGCTAAACTGGACCAGCAGCTGGACATCATTAACCAGTTCCTGAAATCTAATTCCCGGTTAAAGACGCTGGCCAGTGTGCAGCAGAAGAATGAGCCGCAGGAAGACCTTTCAGCGAAGAGCTCTAAAATTAAGAAGAACCTTGCCTCTGAGAACCTGGCGCAGATTTACATCAAACAAGGCAAAGGCCGGAAAGCCGTTAAAATTTATGAGCAGCTCATTGTAAAGTTTCCCGAAAAAAAGAGTTACTTTGCACAACAAATTGAAAAATTAAGAAACGAACCTTAGTATGTACATTGCCCTGATCAGCGTTATCCTCTTCCTTTGTGTGTTGTTGGTGTTGGTAGTATTGTCTCAGAACTCCAAAGGTGGCGGGTTGTCCAGCCAGTTTGGCGGTGGCGGTACCAGCCAGTTGATGGGGGTGAAACGCACCGGCGACCTTCTAGAGAAACTGACCTGGGGTTTTGCCATTGGTATTATTGTTTTAACCCTTTGCTCCCACATGATTGTTTCTGATGGAGGCGCAGAGGTACGCAGCGTAAACGAACAGCGCGCCGGGCAAGCACCTGCCCCTGCCCCAGCGGCTCCCGCTATTCCGCAGCAAGGCCCGGGAGCAACCGCTCCTGCCCAAACGCCGGCGGCTGCCCCGGCCACAGACACAGCCCAATAATCAAAACCGTTACTATAGCCCTTTATTGGAATCCGACCTTTACCGGTTCGGATTTTTTTTTACCCTTTCTGTTTCTGGCCTGTTTTTCTGAAAACAGGCCAGAAACGCCACATGGCTCACACTTAAACTGACATTTTTAAAGTCGGCGGGGCGGGTGGTGTCAGTACAAGCGTAATCTTGGCAGAGTGGCAGGGGCAGAAAAGCGGCAAAGATGGCAGAGAAGCGGAGTTGGCACAGGAATCGCTAGTAGCCTTACCGTCTGTGGCAGGTGTGCTGCAGAACATTATCGTTAACTTAAATAAATCTTATAACAAACCTATGGCCTTAGATCTAAAACCATTGGCAGACAGAGTAATTGTGTTACCTGCTGCGGCTGAAGAAAAAACCAAGTCTGGTATCATCATCCCAGATACTGCCAAAGAAAAACCACAGCGCGGCGAAGTAGTAGCCGTAGGAGAAGGAAAAATCTCCGATCAAGGTGTTTTAGTAAAGTCACAGTTGAAAGTTGGCGACCAAGTATTGTACGGCAAGTATGCCGGTACTGAGATCTCCCTGGAAGGAGCCGACTACCTGATCATGCGGGAGTCTGACATCCTGGCGGTTCTTTAATCTCATCCTGTTAAACACATCAACCACCATAATCTATTTTAAGAAACTATGGCATCTAAAAACATTTCTTTCGACGTAGAAGCGCGCAATAAGATTAAAAAAGGCGTGGATACTCTGGCAAATGCCGTGAAAGTAACCCTTGGCCCTAAAGGCCGCAACGTGATTATTGACAAGAAATTTGGCGCTCCCAGCATCACCAAAGACGGTGTAACTGTTGCCAAAGAAATTGAACTCAAAGACGCCGTGGAAAACATGGGCGCACAGCTGGTGAAAGAGGTTGCCTCTAAAACCGCAGACTCTGCCGGTGACGGTACTACAACTGCCACCGTTCTGGCGCAGGCTATCTACGGTGCCGGTTCTAAGAACGTGGCCGCCGGTGCCAACCCAATGGACCTGAAACGCGGTATTGACAAAGCCGTTCTGAAAGTGGTAGAGAACCTGAAGGCCCAGTCTAAAAAAATTGAAAACTCTTCTGAGATTGCCCAGGTAGGTACCATCTCTGCCAACAATGACGTGGAAATTGGTCAGATGATTGCTGACGCCATGGACAAAGTAGGCAAAGACGGTGTGATCACCGTTGAAGAGGCAAAAGGAACTGAGACCGAAGTAAAAACGGTGGAAGGGATGCAGTTTGACCGCGGTTACCTGTCTCCTTACTTCGTGACCAACCCTGAGAAAATGGAGGCGGAGTTTGACAACCCGTACATCCTGATCTACGACAAGAAAGTTTCTACCATGAAAGAATTGCTTCCGGTTCTTGAAAAAGTGGTACAAACTGGCAAGCCGCTGGTCATCATCTCTGAAGACGTTGACGGTGAAGCCCTTGCTACTCTGGTAGTAAACAAACTGCGTGGTTCTTTGAAAATTGCCGCGGTGAAAGCCCCAGGTTTCGGTGACCGCCGCAAAGCCATGTTGGAAGACATCGCTATCTTGACCGGCGGAACTGTTATCTCTGAAGAGCGTGGTTACAAATTAGAAAATGCAACTTTAGAGTCACTAGGTCAGGCTGAGCGCGTGATTATTGACAAAGACAACACTACTATTGTAAATGGTAAAGGAACCAAAGACGGTATTGTTGCCCGCGTGAACGAAATCAAAGCGCAGATTGAGAAAACCACTTCTGACTATGACCGTGAGAAGTTGCAGGAGCGTTTGGCTAAATTGTCTGGCGGTGTGGCCATTCTTTACATTGGTGCCTCTACAGAGGTAGAAATGAAAGAGAAGAAAGACCGCGTTGATGATGCCTTGCACGCTACCAGAGCTGCCGTAGAAGAAGGTATTGTGGCCGGTGGTGGTGTTGCCCTGATCCGTGCATTAGATGCCCTGGACAGCGTAGAAACCCGTAACGAGGATGAGAAAACCGGAGTGCAGATTATCAGAACTGCCCTGGAAGCTCCTTTGAGAACCATTGTGGCCAACGCCGGTGGTGAAGGTTCTGTGATTGTAAACCAGGTACGTGCCGGTAAGGCAGACTTCGGTTACAACGCCCGTGATGACAAGTTTGAGAACATGTTTGCCGCTGGTATCATTGACCCTACCAAAGTGACCCGTCTTGCCTTAGAGAACGCTGCTTCTGTGGCCAGCCTGCTGCTGACTACTGAGTGCGTGATTGCTGACGAGCCAGAGGAAGCCGGTGCTGGCGCCGGTGCCGGTATGCCAGGTGGCATGGGCGGCATGGGTGGCATGATGTAATCTGTCCCAGCGCACGCTGATAAATAAAAAAAGCCCCGGCTGCAAAGCTGGGGCTTTTTTTATTGGCTATGATTTCTGTTTTTCGCTGTTTTGGCTAAAACAGCCCGAAAACAGAAACAGGCTATTTCTTCTCTTTTATCTTGATGTTGATTTTATGAGGGGCTGTCTCATCACCGCCAAAATAAGGGTATAATTGATAGCCGTTGCCCTCACCTGTGCAGCTACGGGAATGTTCCACTGCTTTTTTGCCGTCTACTTTGAACGTGTATTTAGAATCAGACAAAGACAGTTCACAGGAGTACCACTTGTTCAGGTCAATGGCGGTGATGAACGTGGATGTGTTCTTTCCGTCAGCATAAGAATACGCCATCAGCTCCAGCCTGTCTTTATACCATCTCCACCCAAAGCGGGCGCTGTTGGTGTGGTGAAAGCTGCCGCAGTCAGACATGCCGTAAAGCTTGTTGATGTCTGCCTGGTTTGTAGGGTTCTTGGTTTTGTAGATGGCGGTAGAGTCAAACTTCACCTCAAAAACCAGTTTGCTCTGCTTTAAGGTTCTCAGTGGATTGGTTGTCTCATGGTCACCTGACTCAATAACATAATTGACGCCCTCCTCTCCTGCGGCGGGTTCATCTGAAGAGATCAGGTCTTCCAGTGAACAGGCTGAAAACGCCAGACAAAGAGCCAGGAAGGGTAGCTTTTTAATAAAGGGGTACATGTGAATAGTTTTAGGTAGAATGTATGGATACCTAATCAAAAATAGCAGGGGCTTGGTTCCTTAATATCAAGACGTTACAAAAGAATCTTTATGGAATGGTACCCAGGAAATAAAATTAAAATCTGGCGGGCTCATAGCACATATTGTAGAGGTCTTCCATGGTGCCGTTGAAGACGTTTAGGTCCAGATTGCCACGCACGCCTTTCAGTTTTCCGGTGCTGGTATGCTGCCAGAAAACCCAATTGCGGTTGCCTATCTCATGACTCTTTTTAGGATTGTAATGGGCAATCCAGAGGGGATAATCATCAAAGTGCCCGGCCAGGTGCTTTTCATAGAAGGCATAATTGGTATAGATGATGGGCTTGAGGTCATACTCCTCTTCTACCAGGTCCAGCCAAAGCTGTACTCCGGCTACAATCTCCTCATCAGACTGGTGGTTGGTCACCTCCACATCCAATACCGGCGGCAGGTCTCCCGCCTCCAGTTTTACTTTGTCCAGAAAGTTCTTCGCCTGCTTTTCAGCGTCTCTTGAGGGTAAAAAGAAATGATATGCCCCGCGCAAAACATCATGCTGCTTCGCCTGCTTCCAATGTCTGGCAAAGTAGCGGTCCTGGTGGGTAATACCCTCGGTGGCTTTAATAAAGGTGAATTTAATCTTTTGCGCCTTAACCTGTTTCCAGTTCACGCTGGGCTGGTGATGGGATATGTCCAGGCCCGCCACTTCATAGCCGCTGGGGTGGAACTTGGTCAAGGTATTGGTTTGGGTAGCCTCGTCAATTTTATGTTTCAGGAAAGCCAGCCTCCCCCCCTCTTTGTAGTATTCAAGGGCCAGGCACAGCAGCAGAAAAGCAGCAATACCCGCAAGTATAGGCTTCCAGAGGCTGCCTTCTGCCGCCGCCTTCTTTTTAGAAGTGGATTTTCTGGTGCGGGAGGTGGAAGATGATCTGGCGGCCACTGCAAGTCAACTAAAGGTGAAACGATGGTAGAACCGAAAGATTTTTAGACAGTGCCTACCCCGCTGCAAAATTAAGAATTCTTCTGGCTTGCGGGGTTAAAATAAAAAAAGCCTCTGCCACCTTGGTGGCAGAGGCTTCCCTAAGGAGTGAAGCTAACTATTCAATACCGTGCATTTTTCTTTTCAAGGTTCCGTTCAAACCTAACATTACCAAGCCGGCCAAAATAGGCAGGGCGGTGAAGATCAGGAAGAAGGTTGTGATAGAATACGCCTCGGTGATTTTATCAATATAAGATCCCGTCCAACCGGCCAACGTGTTCGCAACGAAGTTGGCAACAAACCAGATACCGAACATTAAGCCTACCAGACGCGCAGGAGACAGTTTGCTCACATAAGATAAACCTACCGGCGAGATGCACAATTCACCCAGGGTATGGAAGAAATAAGCCAAGATTAGCCAAATCATACTCACAGAGGCGGTTTTGGCACCCTGCGGAATATCAAGACCTCCAAATGCCAATATCCCAAAACCTAACCCCAGGAGGAATAAACCAATGGCAAATTTCACGGGAGCAGATGGGTTGTATTTGCTTTCCCAGATTTTGGAGAAGAGCGGGGCACAGGAAATGATAAAGAACGAGTTCAGGATCTGGAACCAGGACGCCGGCACCTCGGTCGCATCAGAGATGAACTCTCTCCTCAGCATCCAGATGATGATACCCCAGATTATGACAAAGCTGGTACCCAGAAAAAGGTTTGAAAAAGGAATACGGCTGTACGTCTCCTTAAAGAGATTCCAGAGAACAACAGTCAGAATGAGCATAGGCACTACCACCAGAATAGCATTGGCCCATTTAAAGAGGTTAGCACTGTCTCCCTGCAACAGGCGGTTGGTATAGTCTTTGGCAAAGATGGTCATAGAGCCACCTGCCTGCTCAAAGGCCATCCAGAAGAAGATCACAAAGAAGGCGAGCACAGAGATCACAATCAGCCTGTCCCTAACAATATGAGCGGGTGCCTCTTCTGCTTTGGCAGCTGCGGCACTTCCTGAGTCTAACAGTGTTTTGGGGGATAATCCAATGTTCCCGAATAATTTCTTGGAGAAGGCAAACTGCAACATGCCAAACAGCATAAAGATACCCGCCAAACCAAAGCCCCAGCTCCAGCCTACTTTCTCGCCAATGTACCCGCAAAGAAGAATGCCCAGGAAAGCGCCTGAATTAATCCCCATATAGAAGATGGTATAAGCCGCATCTTTCTTTTCTGGGTTCTTTGTATACAGCTGACCCACCATGGTTGAAATATTTGGTTTAAACAACCCGTTCCCTAAAATGATCAGGACCAAACCAATGTAGAAGAAAACTTCTGTTTCAACAGCTAAGCTGGCATGGCCCAGAGTCATCAGCAATGCGCCCAGAATAATGGCCGTGCGGTAGCCGGTAAACCTGTCTGCAATAAAACCGCCAATAATAGGAGTAAGGTACACCAAGCCTGTATAAATACCGTACAGTTGCAAGGCAGAATCCCTCTCCCATGCCCATCCGCCGTCTGCCAGGGAGGAAGTTAGAAAGAGCACGAATAAAGCCCGCATCCCGTAGTAGCTAAAGCGTTCCCACATCTCTGTAAAAAAGAGTACGAACAATCCGCTGGGGTGCTTTTTCCCAAGATTCATTTCTTGCTCGCCATACGGAATATTATGCTTGCTGACTTGATCAGTAAGTGGATGATCTTTTTCAGACATAAAAAAAGAGTTGTTTGAATAGTAAGTGATGTTACAAAGAAGGTAAATATACCATATTCAGAATAGACACACAAAATTTACCCCCGCCTGTGCAACTTTTGCGTAAAAAAGATAACATGTGTTAGTTTTTTTATAATTTTGTCAGCTGAAAAGGAAAATAACGCTTTCGGTTTAAGAAATTAAAAATAAATACTTCCTTTATGAAAGAATTTGGCAACAAACGGACCGGTATGGATCTTAGTAGTTTAGGGATTACAGAAGCCAAAGAAATTCTTTGGAATTTGACTCCAGCAGAGTTGGTTGAGGCGGCTCTACAGAACGGCGAAGGGTTCTTAACTGACACTGGGGCTTTGATGTGCGATACCGGCAAGTTTACCGGCCGCTCCCCCAAAGACCGCTTTGTGGTGCGGGATGAGAACACCCAGGATTCAGTATGGTGGGGTGATGTGAACATAGCCTTTGAACCAGCCAAATTTGATGCCCTTTACCAGAAGATGGTGGCCCACCTCTCTGGCTGTACCCTTTATGTGCGGGATGCCTATGCCGGCGCCCATCCAGAATACCGGTTGAACCTTCGTATTGTCAATACCCAAGCTTGGCATAACCTCTTCTGCAACAATATGTTCCTGCGGCCTTCCGCCAAAGAACTTGAAACCATCACTCCTGATTTCACCATTATCTGTGCCCCTGAGTTTGAAGCTGATCCAGCCGTAGACGGAACCAGACAGGCCAACTTTGCCATCATCAATTTCAGCCGCAAGATGATCCTGATTGGGGGTACGGGTTATGCCGGTGAAATGAAGAAAGGCATTTTCTCAGTCTTGAATTACCTCTTACCGCATGAGAAAAACACCCTCTCAATGCACTGTTCTGCCAACGTGGGCAAAGACGGTGACACCGCTATTTTCTTCGGATTATCTGGAACGGGCAAAACGACGCTTTCTGCCGACCCTGAACGCGGTCTCATTGGCGATGACGAACACGGCTGGACCAAAGACAGTGTCTTCAACTTTGAAGGCGGCTGTTACGCCAAAGTGATTGACCTGACCCGGGAAAAAGAGCCCCAGATCTGGGATGCCATTAAGTTTGGGGCAATTGTAGAGAACACCCGTTTTATAGAGGGCACCCGCACCGTTGACTACACAAACAAATCAGTCACGGAGAATACCCGTACCGCCTACCCTATTTATCACATTGAGAATGCCGTTGAACCGTCACGGGCCGGTATTCCCAAAAATATCTTCTTCCTGACGGCAGATGCCTTTGGGGTGCTGCCTCCTATCTCCCGCCTGAACAAGTGCCAGGCCATGTACCACTTTATCTCTGGCTATACAGCCAAAGTAGCCGGGACAGAGGTGGGGGTTACAGAGCCACAGACTACCTTCTCGGCTTGTTTCGGGGCCGCTTTCCTGCCACTCCACCCTACCCGCTACGCAGAGATGCTGGGTAAGAAAATGACAGAAAACAATGTGAATGTGTGGCTGGTGAATACGGGTTGGACAGGTGGTGCCTACGGAACCGGGTCCCGCATGAAGCTTAGCTATACCCGGGCCATGATCACTGCTGCCCTTAACGGTGCCTTAGACCAGGTTTCTTTTGTGAAACACCCTGTATTTGGAGTGGAGATGCCAGAAAGCTGCCCACACGTTCCGGCCGACATCCTGAACCCGCGCAACACCTGGTCTGACAAAGAGGCCTATGACCACAAGGCTAATGAATTGGCCCGTTCATTTATTAAAAACTTCAGCAAGTATGCTGATTTCGCAAACGATGAAATACTAGTCGGCGCCCCTGAGGTGGCGGTTGAGGTATAAAGCTTTTTTTAATTACTTCCTTCACTTAATAAAGCCTTCCATTTAGTGGGAGGCTTTTTTTATAATAAGGCACAACCTTTCTGTTTTTGGCTTATTTTTGGAAAAACGGCTCCAAAACAGCAACCTATGCATCTCTTTTATACACCAGACCTTGCGCCAGACGCCCAGGAATACACCTTGTCTGAAGAGGAATCCAAGCATTGCTCCAAGGTGCTGAGACTGGGAATGGGTGATCAGGTAACGCTTGTAGATGGCAAAGGCGGCTTCTATACCGCTGAGATCACAGAGGCCACTGCCAAAAAGACCAGGCTTCAGGTAGTACATAGACAGATGCAGTTTGGTCAGCGCCCTTACTCTATTCACGTGGCGGTGGCGCCCACCAAAAATATGGACCGCATGGAGTGGTTTGTAGAGAAAGCCGTAGAGATGGGCATTGATGAGATCACTTTCCTGCAGTGTGCCCGCTCTGAAAGGAAAGCACTGAACCTGGACCGGATTGAGAAAATTGCCGTCAGTGCCATGAAGCAGTCCTTGAAGGCTTATCTTCCAAAGCTCAATGGCCTAATACGTTATAAGGAGTTTATCCAGAATAACCACCACGGTGATAAGTTTATTGCCCATTTGGTAGAAGGCCAGGAGCGGCAGGCGCTTTCAAAACGTATCACGGGGCAGGGTGAATTTCTGGTTCTTATTGGTCCAGAAGGAGACTTCACCCCAGAGGAGGTAGAACAGGCTTTACAGGCAGGTTTTGCCCCTGTCACCCTTGGCTCCAGCCGCCTCCGCACTGAGACGGCTGCCCTGGCTGCCTGTCATACCATACATGTCCTACTGGACGTTTAACATTGTAGAGCCTTTCTACACTATAGATTTATATGTGACCATTAGGGGCAACATTCACCTGAGGTGTTTTTGGGCCTGGTGACAGCGCTGCATAGGTGGTGATTGGATGAGGGCAGTTATATACCAAACTTTCAGCCTGTAAATTAAAAATGGGAATAGGGTCCCTGGCTTTTTTACTGAATACAATGCACAAACAGCTTATACTTCTTTCGCTACTTTTACTTCTGGGCTGCAGTACCGGGTGGGCGCAACGGTCCAGCTTTGCCATAGCCCGTCTTAAGTATGGCGGCGGCGGCGATTGGTATGCCAATAAAACCGCTTTGCCCAACCTCATTACTTTCTGCAACCGGGAATTGAAGGCCAATATCAAGCCACAGGAAGAAAGTGTAGAGCCCGGCAGCCCTGAGATCTTTGACTACCCTTTTGTGCACATGACGGGCCACGGGAACGTGGTATTCACAGAAGCAGAGGTTCAGAACCTGCGCAAGTACCTCACCAGCGGGGGCTTTCTGCACATTGATGACAACTACGGCCTGGATAAATTTGCCCGGCGGGAAATGAAAAAGATTTTCCCCGATCTTGATTTCATTGAGCTTCCCTTCAACCATCCGGTGTACCACCAGAAATTTGATTTTCCCCGTGGCCTGCCTAAAATACATGAGCATGACAACAAGCCCCCGCAAGGCTTCGGGATCATCTACCAGGGGCGACTCGTGTGCTTCTACTCCTATGAGAGTGATCTGGGAAACGGCTGGGAAGACCAATCAGTGCATAATGATCCCATAGAAAAGCACCAGGCGGCTCTACGCATGGGCGCCAATCTGATATCGTATGCGTTGACTAGCTTTTAGCTTTAAACATGTCCAGAATTCATTTCCAGCTTCTTTAGGTTTAAGCCAACTACTCATAAACCCCATCCATCACTAGGGAGGTTAAAAGTGTAAGAGTCTTCTTCTGCCTCTCAGGCGAAAACCTGTGTTTATGTCATAAGGCGAAGCGTGTTTCTGTTTTCGGGCTGTTTTACAGAAAACAGGCTAAAAACGCCTGCTTAAATGCGCCTCGCCAGAAACCGTACCTTTAAATCTACCAGGTGGCTTTTCTTTAAAGCTATTTCATTGTTGACGCAGTAGACCTCTCCTTCTGTTTTACACCTGATTTCAGAAAAATGGCTCATAAACAGCGTTGCCGGTTGGTTCCTTCTTCAGCTTTTGGGCAGGTCAAAATGAGAATTCTTTCCTTGTTCCTTTGGAGCCGTTAGGAAGGTCTTAATGTCTCTGGCCCCAGTATACGCTTATGCCTTTAGATAAAAGTGTTTCTGTTTTGAGGCTGTTTTCTGGAAAACAGCCTCAAAACAGAAATTTTGTCTAAAACCGAAAGTTGGGGCAGTTAGTATCGCTCACGTTTAACATGGATAAAGCTGAAAAAGTATCAGATTCCTGAACGGGGACTCTCTACTTGCATGCTCATGCTGGTGAAACCACATAAAAAAAGCCCAGCAAAAAATGCTGGGCTTTCATATGTATAGTCAGGAAAGTCTATTTCACTTTCTCAACAATTCCAGTGAACGCTTCAGGATGATTCATTGCTAAATCAGCCAAAACTTTACGGTTCAGGTTGATGTTTGCTTTTTTCAGACCGCCCATCAACTGGGAGTAAGAAAGGCCGTTTATACGGGCAGCAGCGTTGATACGTTGGATCCAAAGCGCACGGAAGTCTCTCTTCTTCACTTTTCTGTCGCGGTACGCGTACAGTAAGCCTTTTTCTACCGCGTTTTTAGCTACGGTCCAAACGTTTTTTCTACGACCAAAGTACCCTTTGGCCAATTTCATGATTCTCTTTCTCTTGTGGCGGGCCGCCACGGTGTTTACCGATCTAGGCATTTCTACTTTTTTTTGGGGCTGGTGATTTCGGTTTAATACTTAGGTACCAGTTCCCGATGAAACAATTTGTTAAAAATTGAATGGGTTAAGACGCAAGCATTCTCAACACATTGGCGTGGTCAGCTTCGCTTACCAGTCCGGTGTGCGTAAGATTTCTCTTCTGCTTGGTGGTCTTCTTGGTCAGGATGTGGCTTTTGAAGGCGTGTTTACGCTTTACTTTGCCAGTTCCTGTCAGGGTGAATCGCTTCTTAGCCCCTGATTTGCTTTTCATTTTTGGCATTTGGGTGTATATAAAGTGTACTGGTTATTTCTTCACTTTCGGGCCCAGGAACAGGAACATCCGTTTCCCTTCCAGCTTAGGCAACTGTTCTACTTTGGCTACTTCTTCCAAGGCCTGGGCAAATTTGAGTAACAGCATCTCACCGCGTTCTTTGAAGACAATGGTACGGCCCACAAAATGTACGTAGGCTTTTACCTTGGCACCCTCTGCCAGGAACTGGCGGGCGTGCTTCAGTTTGAATTCAAAGTCATGGTCATCTGTGTTCGGCCCAAAGCGGATCTCTTTCATCACCACTTTGCTGGTTTTGGCCTTCATCTCCCGCTGTTTCTTCTTCTGCTCGTATTTAAACTTGGAGTAGTCAATAATACGGCAAACCGGAGGATCAGCCTTAGGGGAAATTTCCACCAGGTCCAGGTTTTGCTCCTGCGCCAAACGGCGCGCCTCTTCAATACTGTAAATACCAGGCTCCACGTTCTCGCCCACTACCCTCACTTCTCTTAAACCGGTAATGCGCTGGTTGATTCTGTGCGCTTCTTCAACCTTGCCACGTGGCACGTAGCGTCTATTATTCGTAGAAATAGTTGTACCTCCTTAATTAAGGTTTCACAATCAGGGTGCGAATATCGCATAAAACCCCGTAAAATAAAAGTAATTCTCTATAATTTTTATCCTAACAAGTCTGCCAGCACCGCTTTGAAGTTATCTACAAAGGCATCTACCCGCATA
Source organism: Rufibacter ruber (assembly GCF_001647275.1). Classification (GTDB taxonomy): domain Bacteria; phylum Bacteroidota; class Bacteroidia; order Cytophagales; family Hymenobacteraceae; genus Nibribacter; species Nibribacter ruber_C. Next base: position 86,058 of record NZ_LRMM01000006.1, read on the forward strand.
TTGCCCATGTCACCAAGGCCATGCTTACGCACGGAGACAATCTCATTCTCCTGCTCCTTCTCCCCTACAATGAGCATGTACGGCACTTTTCCAACTTCGGCATCCCTGATTTTACGGCCAATCTTCTCGTCACGGGTGTCTACATGGCCTCTTATATCCTGCTCGGCCAGCTGGTCTAACACTTTTTGGGCGTAGTCATGGTATTTCTCAGAGATAGGCAGAATGGCTACCTGCTCCGGGCTCAGCCACAGCGGGAAGTGCCCCCCGCAATGCTCAATCAAAACCGCCACAAAGCGTTCCAAGGAACCAAAAGGTGCGCGGTGAATCATGACCGGACGGTGCTTTTCATTGTCTGAGCCAATATACTCCAACTGGAAGCGCTCCGGCAAATTGTAGTCCACCTGAATGGTACCTAACTGCCATTTGCGGCCCAAGGCATCTTTCACCATGAAGTCCAGCTTAGGTCCATAGAACGCAGCCTCGCCCAACTCGGTTACGGTGCGCAGGCCTTTCTCTTCGGCGGCTTCAATGATGGCGCGCTCGGCTTTCTCCCAAACATCATCTGATCCAATGTATTTGGTTTTGTTCTCAGGGTCCCGCAAGGAGATCTGGGCCGTATAATCTTCAAAGCCCAGCGCCCTGAAGACATAGAACACCAGGTCAATTACTTTCTTGAACTCCTCTTTCACCTGGTCTGGGCGGCAGAAAATGTGGGCGTCATCCTGGGTAAAACCCCGCACCCTGGTCAAGCCATGCAGCTCGCCGCTCTGCTCGTACCGGTACACCGTCCCAAACTCGGCCAGCCGCACCGGAAGCTCTTTGTAGGAGCGCGGGCGGGTCTTATAGATTTCGCAGTGGTGCGGACAGTTCATGGGCTTCAGCAAGAACTCCTCATTTTCATTTGGCGTCTTGATGGGCTGGAACGAGTCTGCCCCATATTTCTCATAGTGCCCAGAGGTCACATACAGCTCTTTGCTGCCTATGTGCGGAGTTACCACCGGCTGATATCCTGCCTTCTGTTGGGCCCGGCGCATGAACTGCTCTAAACGCTCACGCAGCATGGTTCCCTTGGGCAGCCACAGCGGTAACCCCATGCCTACTTTCTCTGAGAAGGCGAACAGCTCCAGTTCTTTGCCCAACTTACGGTGGTCTCGGCGTTTTGCCTCCTCCAGACGCTCCAGATACTCAGTGAGTTCCTTCTGCTTAGGAAACGTGATGGCATACACCCGGGTCAGCTGCTTACTTTTCTCATCACCGCGCCAATAGGCTCCGGCCACGTTCATTAATTTGGCTGCCTTGATAAACCCGGTGTTCGGAATATGGGGGCCGCGGCAAAGGTCAGTGAAGTTACCTTGGGTATAAAAGGTTATGGAACCGTCTTCCAGCCCTTCCAGGAGGTCTAGCTTATAAGGATCGTTTTTCTCAGTGAAATAAGCAATGGCCTCATCTTTACTGATAGGTTTGCGCACGAACTCACTTTTCTGACGGGCCAACTCCAGCATTTTCTGCTCAATGGCAGGGAAATCCTCCTGTGAAAGGGTGCGGTCATCTCCCAAGTCAATGTCATAATAGAAGCCGTTGTCTATGGCAGGGCCAATACCCAGCTTAACACCGGGGTACAGCGCCTCCAGCGCCTCTGCCATCAAGTGGGCCGAGGAGTGCCAGTAGGTAGCTTTTCCTTCATCATCATTCCAGGTGAGCAGCTGTACAGAGGCGTCTTGGGTAATGGGGCGCGTCAGGTCCCACACTGATCCATTTACTTTTACTGCCAGCACGTTGCGTGCCAGCCCCTCACTAATGGATGCGGCAATTTCAATGCCGCTTACGCCCTCCTGGTACTCCCTGATGGATCCGTCGGGTAAGGTGATCTTAATCATATGGCAAGTGTATAACTTCTCGTTTTCGGCTTGTTTTTCGCAAAATAGCTAAAAAACAGATTTCGCCGCTATAGTATCAATGAATGTTCTTCTTATGGGGCGGGTGATCCGCTGCAAAGCAGCGGCATACCGGGGGTTCTCCGGGTGCTTTCTCACCAGTAAATGATAGTGCTGCCGGGCTAATTCGCGTTGCCCTGTCCATTCAAAACAGGTGGCCAGTAGCCAACGGGTGTTGTCATTGAGTTTCAAGCCCAGTTCCTGCGCCTTCAGGAGGTTCTCTAAAGCCAGGCTATACTGCCGTTTCTTATACCAGCCCTCGGCTATGCCGGCATACGCCTCTGCGTCTTTAGGTTCCAGGTCAATGGCTTTGGCAAAGGTGGCCATGGCCGTGTCAGTGAGCCGTTGGTTTAACAAAACCTGACCTAACCTGCGCCACCAGATACCATCCTGGGGCTCCTGCTTTACACCAGCCTGTACCATGGGGTACGCTTCTTCAAACCTGCTCTGGGCGGTATAAATAGAGCTGAGCTCTCTGAACGCCGCCAGGTTGGTAGAATCCCGCTGCAGTGCCCGTTTTAAATTATACAACGCCCTGGTGGTGTCACCAGTTCCCGCCTGCGCGCGTGCGAGCAATACATAATACGTAGGCTCCCCCGGTCTGAGCCTGACCGCCCGGGCGCTTGGGGTTAACGCTTTTTCATAAAGCGCGAGCCCCACGTAGGTCTGCGCCAGTACAGCTTCTGATTCTGGAGTGTAATAGTTGAAGGCCTTGGCCTGCATCATGCTTTTCATGGCCTCCTGATATTCTTTGCGGGCCACCTGTATCTTTGCCTGCAGAAAATAAGCCTCTCCCAGGGAAGGGTTCAAGGCCGTGGCAGTAGACAGGTCCTGAAAAGCTGCCTGCTGGTTGCCACCGGCCAGATATAGCCTGGCCCTTTTCAGGAACCACTCCGGCTCCTCGTTGCCTTTCTCCAGAGCCCTGGATATTTCCTGAATCTGAGTTTTTAAGCTGCTGTCTACCTTGGAAGGCAGAAACATACGTTCCTGCATAGTCTCTTGGGAACAAGAGGCCAGGCCGAGGAAGGAGAAAAGAACCAGCTTTACAGGATAACGCATGCCGCGAGTGAATCTACCAAAGACGTTCGGGCGAAGATACAGGATTAAGGGCTTTTTTTACGTTTTGGGGCTGTTTTTCTCAAAACAGCCCCAAAACGCAGTTATGGATTGACCGCTATTGCCAGTTTCACCCCCCACAGCGGAGCGTCTAAGTTACGGTAGGTCAACCGGTGTATTACGTCTACCCTGATCAACTGGAAAATATTCTTCAGGCCAATGTTCACCTCAGCGTACGGGTCTTTGCCTAGGCCTCTGAATTCTCCCTGCTCCAGCTCGTTGACTACCCCAGCCGATTTGTTTTTATCACTCAGGCTGCCGTATAAGACGGCACCGCCTGCCACCAGGCGCATTCTGGTTTTTTTGAGCAAGGGCAAGCGGTTGGTAAGGGAAAAGGCTCCCTCAAAATGGTGGTCATACCGCAGAGACACGTATTGATCTGTGGCGAAAGCGAAAAAAGGCATCAGGTTGTACCCGTGCAGAATGAAAAATGGGGTCTCATTGCCTGTGGGCACCTGCAGCATTGGCAGCGGCACGCGGTTAAACGTTTTGCCTGCCCTGAAATAATAACGCCCATACCCCAGCACCCCGGCCCGTACCCGCTGGTCTACAGACAGAGTCACTTGCTGGTAGTTCAGGTCAGAATTCAAAACACCGTTTACCCCGGCAGAAACCTCCAGCCCTATCACCGGGGAGTTTGAATTTGAGATAGGGAATTTCTGGTGGTGCCTGATCAGCATTTTCAGATCAGGTGAATACGTAAGGTTAAGGGTAATGTCTGTGCTTCTGAAGCCGGCAAATTTTGGGTCTACCCCTTCATCCCCCGCCGGGGCTACTTCAAACACTGGGCGGTAGTTGGTATGGCTAAGCGTAAGGCGCTGCCTGAAATTCTGAAACCACTCCCGCTCTGCCCATACCTGAGCCCGCTCCTGCTCATAGGGGAAATTTAACTTACCCCACCTGAAGGCCGAAAAGAAAAGGCTGTTTACCTGGGTGTTGTTCAGGTCCATAGCAGCTGGCCCTACATCATTGAGGTAGCTCATACCCCACTCTGTCCATCTTTCCCGCTCCGCCACGTACCGCACGTTCAAGAGGCTTTTGATTGACTTGTCACGGGTTCCATAAGCGGCGTAACCATTGAGAATCCAGTTCGGGTGAAACTCTTCAGTGGTCCGGCCCCCAAACTGGAACCGGCTTCCCTCCACGTTATTGAACACGTACGCCCCAAACACCGGTCCCCATTCAAACTTTTCGCCAATAGGCATGTGGCCCTCTACAATGACTCTGATTAACTTAACGGTGCTCTGGATTTCTGGCAATCTGTTTATCTGCCTGATCTGCTCTGCCCGCTTTATTTCAGCCACAGAAAAGGCCTGCGGTCTCACTTCCTGCCAGAAAGACTCTTTGTATTTCATGGCAGAGTCTGCAATCTGATGGGTACTGGAGTAAAAATCAGTGGGTTTAGGGTTGTTCAGCTGCAGATCTGAGTAATTGGTGATGGTCTCCACGTAAATGCGTACGTCTGTGCCCGGTAAGCCAGAAATCTGGAATTTACGTTTACTGGACAACGGCAGCATGGTGGGGTTCTTGGCATCCCAGGCCTGCACAATCTGCAGGTCGCTTACAAAGTTAAGCCGTACGTCTTTGTTCATTTTGAGCTCTATGCGGCGTAGCGAAAAAGAGCCGTCAGCAATCCACATATACCCTTCAAACGTCAGATCTTGCGGACGCTTGGGGATAATTTTGAGACGGAAGACTTTGCCATTCTCCGTCTCCACGCTATCCATGAGGTCATAGTCATAATAGTTTGCCCAGCCGTTGGCAATAGGGCTGACAAACTCTTTGTCAAACATGCGCATGTGGTTCTGGTTGAGCGAGAAATGCTCTGCCTGCGCATTCAATAACTGGGAGATCTGGTTCTCTTTCTCAATACCCACCCCCACTACGTTACTGGCCAATAACACTTCTTTTGATTTACGGGGGGCATTGGTATAAAAGGTCTCTTTTATGGTCTCAGACTGAAACACAGGGAGAGACGCCATGCGCTGGGGGGTGTCACTCACAGAAACACTGTCTAAATAGGGGGCATACCGTTTGGAGAAGCCCCTTTTCTTATCTTTTGCCTCCCTCTCCAGAATACTTCCCTTCATAAGGGTATAGGTTCTGAACTGAGCGGCTGGCTGGTTCTCTGGCAGGTGCAGGTGTTTGTTCCGGGCTGCGGCGCGTACAATACGGTAAGCAGGATTTTCCTGGGGCCTGATCACTATTTCCTGAATGGCGTAACTCTGCCGGTCTAAACTAATCAAACCGTTTTTCTGGAGAGCCTTGATGGATCTGGAGACAGGCGTATACCCAAGCAAAGTAAAGATAACAGAGTCAGTGAGGGAATAATTGCGCAACTCATACCGCCCAGCCTCATCTGTGAAAACGGGAACTTTAGCCCCTGAAAGGTGCACTGTCACGTAATCTAAAGGCTGTTTGGTATCAACGTCAATGACCTTGCCGGTAATGGGGGCATTTTGGGCCATAACGGCCTGTATGCCTTGTACCAGCAGGACAAAAAGCAAAATTTTTTTCACTAGGCTTGTTTTGAAACACGAATATAGGAATTAGGAAAACTTTTCCATGTGACGCACTTCTATAATTTGATGAATATCAGCAAATTCATTAGAAGTAAGTAGTGCAAACCTTCCCTTGAATAGTAATTTCCTTTTCAGTAGACAGATGGAAAGCAAAAACCCCTACGTTGGAATGATAATTCAATAAAACAGCAAAGGTGCCCTGTAGGCACCTTTGCTGTTTTATTGACCTGTGCTGAAGATCTAAGAACGTACGTTCATTACTTCTTGAAGCAGTACTTTACATTTCCTGTTCAGTTCCAGGTCTTCAGTGGTGATGAGTTTTTGATCCAGGGCTTTTTGCAAAGTAGTCACGCATTCTGTCTTCTGGTTCACTTCCCGCTGCACCCGGGCTAAGTCATAGTAATATAGCAGATTAGACGGGGCTAGTTCAATTGACTTTTTAATGGCTTCAATGGCTTGTTCATTGGTCTCTACTGGCAACTGTGAGATGTTGAACAACTTGCTGGCGGTACGTTCTGCAAAGGAAAGGTTGGCTAGCTTATACTTCAGGCGGCCAAGCAAATGCCAGGAAGCCGCATGTTCAGGGTCTGAGGCAAGGGCCGCATCTAAATGGTATTTAACTTGCACCATCTGCTCCATACGGACCTTTAGAGAGGCGGTATGGCACAGATAGCTGAGGGCAAGTGCCATAACATAGTTAGGTTCTGCCTTAGCAGGTTCAGCGGCTACAGCACGCTCAGCAAAAGCAAACGCTTTCTTAAAATATATGCCTTTAGAAGTGTCATCAGAAAAGCGGTTGCCAATACGGCCGCTCACAAGGCTGGCCTTGCACAGTGCCTCCATCTGTAAAGGGTCATTGGCAAGGACCTGTTCATATTTTTCCAGGGCCTCTGAGTCTTTGTAATCTCTGAATAACTGATTCGCCTCCCATAATAGTTTATCCGAACCTAACCCACCCGCCAGGATGGGCAGGTTCGGTAAACTAATGAGCAAGGCTAGCAATAAAATAACCTTAGTAGTGCTTCGCATGCTCCCCTTCTTATTATTGTTTAATTACAACGTAAGGGTAATCTACAAATTGCAGTTTGCTTTTCCTAGAAAAGGTTCAACTGTTTTTTTCCGGCCTTGGCAGGCGTTGGTAGATCCCCGTTTTGTTCAGTTTCTACGGTTGCAACTGCTTTAGGTTGTGTAGGTTGAATATCTAATTTAATTTCATCTCCACTGGAAAAAGACGGTGCCAGTTGATCAATAACAGGTGGCTCTATCTTTAAAGGTTTTATTGTTTTAGTGCTATTTTTGACTGATAAAACCTCTGTTTGCTCAAGTTTCTGCACCGTTACGCCAAATATCTTGTAGTAATTCAGTTTGTTACCCATGGCGCGCCATCCCTTCACATCAATGAAATCACTCAGCAGCAGAACTTCTGTTTCTTTATCAGATTTCTTGTCCCGCTGAAATTTGATCTCCGCTTTAGGTGCTGGATGCACCGTGGCTGCCAACAATTTAGAACCTTTGGTTTCGCTGATAAACATAAAACGTTTCCCAACGGTGCTCGTCTCCACTACAAAGCGCTTCACGTAAGTGACCTTGGTCTCCCCTTCTGTATAGACAGCAGATACCACCAGTTCTGGTGAATACTTATGAATGGCTTCAATATTCTGCACATCATAGTGGTTTGACAGTTCAAAGGAAGTCAATTCATACGAACCATCTTTGTAGATCACCAATATAGTATCATCTGTGTTGAAAGAGCCCAGGTAGCGGCCCCTGCTCTCTGTGTTCAGACGGCCAATCACCTCGTCATAATAGATTTCACGACCGCCGCGGGTAGACTCACCCAGCGCTTTCTGCACTACTTTTTTGATAGGGTGCTTGGTCACAATATTGCCTTGCGAACCCTTTCCTTTAATGAGAAGTTCGGCAAAATCAAAGTCAAACTGTTTTACCCGGGCCGTACTGGCGGGTTGTAGCGTAATGCTCACCAATTCAGACTCAGAGTTAGGGTTGGCGGTCAGGTATACTACTTTTGAGTTCTTCTCCCCTTTGGTCAAGTCATACTCCTTGTCACGGGTAATAGAGGTCACGGCAAAACGCTTGGCAAACGAGATACCGGTCTTCCCGTCTACGTAGATCATGTTGTACACCATGTGCTCGTCATTCTTGTTATAGACGCCCACATAAATGATGTCTTTGCCCATGAAGATCTTGTCACTGATGCGGCTCACCATGAACTTGCCATCTTTTCTAATGGCAATAATGTCATCCATGTCAGAGCAATCGCATACAAATTCGTCTTTTTTGAGGCCATAGCCCACAAAGCCGTCTTTGCGGTTCACATAAAGCTTCTGGTTGGCCACGGCCACTTTCTGGGCAGACACCACATCAAAGGTTCTGATCTGGGTTTTGCGTTCTTTGCCTTTACCGTACTTGGCCAGCAGCCCTTCAAAGTAGCTGATGGCGTAACGGGTCAGGTTAGCCAGGTTATCCAGCACCTCGGCCATTTCGACTTCCAGCTTCTTGATGTACTCATCTGCCTTGAAAGCATCAAACTTAGAGATACGCTTGATTTTAATCTCTGTTAGGCGAATGATATCGTCTTGCGTCACCTCGCGCCGAAGCAGCGGTTTATATGGATCCAGGCCTTTGTCAATGGCTTCCAGAACGGCCTCCCAGGTCTCGCATTCTTCAATGTCGCGGTAGATCCGGTTCTCAATAAAGATTTTCTCCAGCGAAGACTGGTGCCACCGGTCTTCCAGCTCCCCCATCTTAATCTCCAGCTCGCGCTCCAGCAACCGCACTGTCTTCACCGTTGACATTTGCAGCAAATCATCTACGGTCATGAAGCGGGGCTTGTCTTCAATGATCACGCAGGTGTTGGGCGAAATGGAAATCTCACAATCTGTGAAGGCGTACAAGGCGTCAATGGTCAGGTCAGGAGAAATCCCGGGCGGAATATGCACCTGTATCTCCACGTTGGCCGCGGTGTTGTCTACCACCTTCTTGATCTTGATCTTGTTGTTCTCACTGGCCTTCACAATAGAGTCCATGAGCGCCGTGGTAGTGGTACCGTACGGCACGTCTCTAATGATCAGGAGCGATTTGTCAACCTTTTCAATGGTAGCGCGCAGACGTATTTTGCTGCCTTTTGAGCCTCCGTTGTAATTAGTGAAATCACCTAAACCTCCCGTTGGGAAATCAGGTAACAGCTGCGTCTTCCGGCCTTTAAGCACGTCAATAGAACCTTTGATCAGCTCCCTGAAGTTGTGGGGCATGATCTTGGTAGACAAGCCTACGGCAATCCCCTCCACCCCTTGCGCGAGCAAGAGCGGGAATTTAACGGGCAGGGTCACCGGCTCATTTTTGCGGCCGTCATAGCTCAGCTGCCACTCGGTGGTCTGCGGGTTGAACACCACATCCAGGGCGAATTTAGTCAGACGGGCCTCAATATAACGGGCCGCCGCGGCACTGTCGCCGGTACGTACATCGCCCCAGTTTCCCTGGGTGTCAATGAGCAGGTCTTTTTGCCCCAGGTTGACAATGGCGTCCCCAATAGAGGCATCGCCGTGCGGGTGGTACTGCATGGTCTGGCCAATGATGTTCGCCACTTTGTTGAAACGGCCATCGTCCATTTCCTTCATGGCGTGCATAATGCGGCGCTGAACCGGCTTGAAACCGTCTTCCAGGGCAGGCACGGCCCGCTCCAGAATCACATAAGAGGCATAGTCCAGAAACCAGTTCTCGTACAGACCAGAAACCGAGGCAATGTCATGGATAGTCTCTTCCCCTTCCAATTGCCCTTCCAGTTCCAGGTTGTTCTCGTTTTCCAATTCTTCGTTAAGCATATACCTCCTCTACTATATCTTTTTCAATCTTCAAATTCTCAATAATAAACTGCTGGCGCTCCGGTGTGTTCTTGCCCATGTAGTAAGACAGGATCTTCTGCAGGTTCTGTTCGGTCTTACCCAAAATTACCGGCTCCAGACGGATATTCTCGCCAATGAATTTCCCGAACTCCTCCGGTGAGATCTCTCCTAACCCTTTGAACCGGGTGATCTCCGGGTTCTTGCCCAGTTTGCGCATGGCGTTCTGCTTTTCCTGCTCATCATAGCAGTAAATGGTTTCCTTCTTATTCCGCACGCGGAACAAAGGAGTCTCCAAGATATACAAGTGCCCGTTCTTCACCAGGTCAGGGAAAAACTGCAGGAAGAACGTCATCATGAGCAGCCTGATGTGCATGCCGTCCACGTCGGCATCGGTGGCAATGACCACGCGGTTATAGCGAAGCCCTTCCAGCCCTTCTTCAATATTGAGGGCGTGTTGCAGCAGGTTAAACTCTTCGTTCTCGTACACAATCTTCTTTTTCAGCCCAAAGCAGTTCAACGGCTTTCCGCGCAAACTGAACACCGCCTCTAACTCCACGTTTCTGGACTTTGTGATAGATCCGGAAGCTGAATCCCCCTCCGTGATGAACAGGGTAGTCAACGCTTCTTTTTCCAAATCTTTACCTTCGCCTAAGTGGAACCGGCAGTCGCGCAGTTTCTTATTGTGCAGGTTGGCTTTCTTGGCGCGCTGGTTAGCCAGTTTCTTGATCCCGGCCATGTCTTTGCGCTCGCGCTCGCTCTGCTCTATCCTTTTCTTCAGCGCCTCGGCTACCGTGGGGTTCTTGTGCAGGTAGTTGTCCAGGTGCTCCTTGACATAGTCATTCACGAAGTTCCGCACCGTAGGCCCTTCATGGGCCACATTGATGGAACCCAACTTAGTCTTGGTCTGGCTTTCAAACACCGGTTCCTGCACGCGTATGGCAATGGCGCCTACAATAGAACCTCTGATGTCTGTGGCATCATAGTCTTTTTTGTAGAACTCGCGCACCGTCTTCACCACCGCCTCCCGGAAAGCCGCTAAGTGGGTCCCGCCCTGGGTGGTGTACTGGCCGTTCACAAAGGAATAATATTCCTCGCCATAGTCATTCCCGTGGGTCAGGGCAAACTCTATATCATCCCCCTTCAGGTGAATGATGGGGTACCGCATACTCTCTTCATCAATCTTGCGGCTCAGAAGGTCTTTCAGGCCATTCTCTGAGTAGTACTTCTGCCCGTTAAAGTGGATGGTGAGGCCTGCATTGAGGTACACGTAGTTCCAGATCTGGTTCTCCAGGAACTCCGGAATGAAGTGGTAGTTCTTGAAGATGGTGTCATCTGGCACAAAGGTGGTGGTGGTACCGTTGCGCTGATTGGTCTCCTGCAGCGGCTCATCATTCACCAACTCGCCGCGCACAAACTCGGCCACTTTGGTCTGCCCGTCACGCACAGACTGGATTCTGAAGTGGGTTGACAAAGCGTTCACCGCTTTGGTACCCACCCCGTTCAGACCCACTGATTTCTGGAAGGCGCGGCTGTCATACTTACCGCCGGTGTTGATCTTGCTTACGCAATCAATCACCTTGCCCAACGGAATACCGCGGCCGTAGTCACGCACCACCACTTTATGGTCTGAAATTTTAACTTCTATGGTGCGACCATGCCCCATCATGTGCTCATCAATGGAGTTGTCTATCACCTCTTTCACCAGAATGTAGATACCATCATCAGGAGAGGAGCCATCACCCAGCTTGCCAATATACATACCCGGCCTCAGCCGGATGTGCTCTCGCCAGTCAAGGGAACGGATGCTATCCTCATTGTAAGTAACATTGCTCGGTTCTGCCATGGGGAACGTTTGGGTTTAGTAGAATTCGGTAAAATAAATGAAAATTTGCGTGTACTTTGCTATGCTCTGATCAGTGACAATGATTTTAGAAAGCCGGCGCACAGGTGGCTTTCCAGGAATTTAACCCCTGAAAAGGAGGAGTAGGTGTCTGTTTCATAGCTACTATGTAACCAAATATAGCGGTTTCCAGTTCATTCAGAACAACCTTTTGTGCTTATTTTTTTAGCCAAAATAGATTTTAAAGCCTAAAAAACATTTTCATACTAATATTATTAGCAATTTCTACTCTAATTCCTGCTCCTTTAAGACGTTACGCACCACCACCTATGGAAATTAAATTACCAAACTATGTAAGATATGTTGTGATCCTGATAGGGCTTTACCTGCTGCTCTTTTTCTTGCAGTCGTTCAGCTCCATTCTGATCCCTATCTGTTTTTCAGCTCTGTTTGCGCTGTTGCTGCTGCCCATGGCCCGGGCCCTGGAGAAACACATGCCGCGGGCGCTGTCCATTACTATTTCGCTGGTGGTGGTAATTCTCATATTGGGCCTGTTGGTTTGGTTCCTTTCCTCACAGATTGCCAGTTTTTCAGCGGAACTGCAGGAGATTAACGCAAAGATTTCACTGCTCATCGCCAAGTTTCAGCAGATGCTGTATGAGCGTTTCGGGATTAAGCCCACCAACAAGAATGAGTTCCTGCAGAAGGCAATGGGCAGCATTACCCAAACGGGAACCGCATTTCTGGGCAGCACCATCTCCCTCACCACCGGGGCCTTGACCGTGCTCACGCTTATCCCCATCTATGTGTTCTGTATGCTCTACTACAGAGACCACCTGCGCCAGTTCATGTTCCAGTTTATCTCAGTTGACCGCCGGGGCAGCCTGATGAGCACCGTAGACAATATTCAGCATGTGGTGCAGGGATATCTCTCCGGTTTGCTGATCGTGATTGTGATTGTGTCTGTGCTCAACTCTACCGGGCTGCTCATCATGGGCGTGAAGTACGCCATCTTCTTTGGGGTATTGGCCTCCATCCTGACCATCATACCTTATATAGGCATTTTGATAGGGGCTCTTTTACCGGCTTTGTTTGTGTTTGTAAGCACGGGTTCTGTGGGGCAAATGCTCATTGTAGTGGGGATATTTGCCTTTGTGCAGTTTCTGGAAGGCAATTTCATTACGCCGTTTGTGGTGGGTTCCCGCGTGAGTATAAACCCGTTTGCCGCCATTGTGGCCCTGATTCTGGGCGGGGAGGTCTGGGGTGCCCCGGGCATGATCCTGTCCATTCCGCTTATTGCTATTCTCAAGGTGCTGTTTGATGCCTCTGAGCCGTTGAAGCCGTTCGGTTATCTGCTGGGCGACATACAGGCAGAGGAAAAAGGGAACAAGCTGTTGCAACGGTTTAACCGCCGGAGAAAGAAATAGCCTTTTCCTGTTTTTGGGCTGTTTTTGTAAAAACAGCCCAAAAACAGGAAAAGCGGTTATGGGAACCTTGCCGCACAGAAAAGGCACATGAAACGAAATGCTAAAAATAATGGTTTAGGTATGGGCGGAGGTACCGCCTTCAAACCCTTTAGATGTAGCGCGTGTACGCCATAGTTGACATAGAAACCACCGGCAGCCAGCCTGCTGAAGACCGCATCACAGAGATAGCGGTTTTCATTCATGACGGAAACCAGGTGGTAGACCAGTTCCATAGCCTCATCAACCCCGGCAGGCCCATTCCTTTCTTTATTTCCCAACTCACCGGCATCACAGATGAGATGGTGAAAGACGCCCCCCGGTTTCATGAGGTGGCCAAGCAGATTGTGCAGATCACAGAAGGCAATGTGTTTGTAGCCCACAATGTGCGCTTTGACTATTCCTTCCTGAAAAAGGAGTTTGCCGACCTTGGCTTTACCTTTCAGCGCAAAACCCTTTGCACGGTTCGGCTTAGCCGTAAACTGATGCCGGGGCTCCCCTCCTACAGCCTGGGCAAGCTTTGCCAGAGCGTGGGCATTCCGTTACAGATGCGCCACCGTGCCATTGGGGACGCAGAGGCGACTTCAGTCCTGTTTGACCGGCTCCTTAAAATAGACGCTGACAAGGTGAATGACCATCAGGAGGAGAAACCAGATACAGCCTCTACTATCTCTTCTGAAATCAAGACCTCTCTCCTGCCGCCCGCTATCTCACGTGAGATGGTGCAGGCGCTTCCGCTGGAGGCGGGGGTGTATTACTTTCATGATGAGCACGGCGAGGTCATCTACGTAGGCAAGAGCAAGAGCATTAGAAAGCGCATCATACAACACTTCAACATTGACTATAAAAGCAAGAAGTCTGTAGAGTTCAAGAACCGCATTGCCAGCATCACCTATGAACGCACCGGCAGTGAACTGGTGGCCCTGCTCTTTGAGTCTGATGAGATAAAGAAGCGCAAACCCTACTACAACCGGGCCCAGCGGCGCAGCGTCTACCACTCCGGCATCTACTCCTACTATGACCAGCAGGGCTACCTGCGCCTCACCTATCAGAAAGCCAAGACCGAAGTGGCTCCCATGCTCACCATGGCCAACCAGTTTCAGGCCAAGAACTTCCTGTTCAGCCGCGTGGCCAAGTACAACCTCTGCCAGAAACTCTGCGACCTGTACAAGTCAAACGGAGCCTGTTTTGACTACCAGGTGCACCAGTGCAAAGGCGCCTGCATAGGCAAAGAGTCGCCAGAAGAATACAACCAGCGGGTGCTGGAGGCGGTAGAGGCCTTTAAGTATGACCATGACTCGTTTGTGATCATCCGCCGCGGCAAACCAGGAGGAGAAGTCTGTGGTGGTGGTAGACAACGGCTGCTACCTGGGGTTTGGGTACGTAGATGAAACCTTCACGGCCACCGGTCTGGAAGATTTTAAAGGGGCCATCAAGCCCTACAATGACAACAAAGACACCCAGCAGATCATCAGGGGGTATCTGCGCACCAAACACAATGACAAGGTGCTGGTGTTTTCTTAAGCGGCGGTTTCTGTTTTCGGCTTGTTTTTGAAAAAACAGCCCGAAAACGGAGTTTCTAATGCAAACGGTGGCGCAGGAGCCAGCCTTCTACGGTAAATTCATTGGCTTTGGGAGAATAACCCCTGTAGTGGATGCGCTTGTGGGCAGGGTATTCATTCCCGTCTTCCTCATCCAGCACTTGTATTTTTTTGCCAGAGAGATCAAAAGAATCTGCCAGGGAGATCTTGTCTGTGTCTTCGCCGCCGTACCAGGAAATTTTCATCTGGCTTTTACCTTTTCCGGTGAGCTTTAACTCATCTTCCTCCCCCAGCCCGTAGATCGCTAAAGACCTGGTTTCTGCCGGATAAAACGTTTTCTGGTGCCACAACTGCCGCTCCCCGCCCTTGGGCTGGGACCAGTGCTGCACGGTCAAGCTCCCGTCTGGGCGGAACTCCAGCTGGAACAGGTCCCGCTCTGCCGTTCCCGCCAGTTTTACGTGCCTGTTGAGCTGCCTGTAAAAGGCGGTGGCTGCCTCTGGCAGGTCTTGCCTGCGGTCTTTCAGCTTTTTGGTGAATTCGGCCTGGGTGAGTTCTTTTATCTGGGGCGGCCAGTTTTGCAGCGCCCCCGCAATGACCTGGTCATTCAATTTTTGCTGTAAGGCAAGGGCTTCCTGCGTGAATTCCTGCTCAGAGAGGTAGGCCAGCAGGTAAGAGTCCATCTGCTTTGAGGCCATTATCAACCCCGCTACATTACTGCCCACAATGCTGCCGTCAAAACTCTGGTAATTTTTCTTGAACAGCGAGACCAGTTTGGTCAATACCCCGTCATTGAACTTGAAAAAAGCGTGGTCCCGGTCCCGGGGTATGGGTGCATACGTCACGGTTTCGTTCTCCCCGCCCACTCCCCAGCGCCACTGGTCTTCGCGGCGGCTCCAGTCACTGAGCCACATGTCAAACAACCGGGACCGCAGATACCGCCGGGCGTCTACCTGGTGCTCCGGGTGCTTCAACAGTTCCCCAAATGCCTTTCTGGAGCTGACAATCAGGGAAGGGTTCCCAAAGCTGTTCAGGTTTTCCCAGTTGCCGTCTGGTCGCTCTTCCAGAAGGGCCAGCATGTTGGCAAAATCTTTCCGGAAGGGCCCTAACCCAGCATCATCTGCTATAACAACCAACCTGGGGTTGGTGTGGTAAACATTGGCTGCGGAAGCCAGGGCGGGTACAATAAACGCCCCGTACGGGTGAATCACACTGGTCTGGTCCCGCATAAGCCGCGCTACAAAGGTCTTCTGCAGAAACTCAGGCAAAGCGACGGAGGGGTCTTTGTCAATGGAGCGCAGCACGTATTCATGCCCCACAGAATCTACCAGCCGCAGGTTTTTGGTCTGAAAGCTGCCTCCTTCTTTAACCGGCTTCACCCCGCCCTGAAAAGTACTGACCCAGAGCAGCGGCGCCTGCACCGGCTGTGCCCATACTTTTCTATAATGGCTCCCCCACCAGAACCGGTGGAACCCGCTCCGCAGATAGTGCTTTCCGGCGGCCACGGTCACGGTGGAGTCTGGAGACTGGGCGCTGCCAAAAGACGGGGTGAGCAGCAGAAAAAGCAGGGACAGCCATAAACAGTTGCACCTCATCTTCCTGAAATCCGTATTCATCTCCATCATAGCCGTACTTATACTGAGAAGGAAGGGCTCATGTTCTTCTTTTCCTGATTTCGTGCCTCCCCCCCAGTCCAAAACCAGGCTCACCGGGAAAGTAAAACCTTTGGCTTCGGCTTTCTGTATGGCAAAAGGTGAATATTAAAATATGCGAAGATATCTATTCCTTTTTATCTGTACTATTCTCCTGTTAGAAGGATGCGCCCGCAAAAACTTTTTTCAGGAGTCTGCCCTGGTGGGCACCATTGAAAAGGAGAACAATGCCCAATGGGATTCTGCCACAGTGGTGGCCGGGAAACACTATGACCGCAGCTGGTGGCACAACCTCTGGTGGGGCAAACACTACCGTGATGTCTGGGCCCAGCCGGTGAGGCTCCCCGTGCTGGACCTGCAGCGAATGCACGGCGGGCTTTCGCCCGAAAAACTTGGCGGCGGCATGCAAACCACCAGCCTGACCCTGGAAGACGACAACGGCAAGCAGTTTGCCTTGCGCTCAGTTGACAAAGATCCGCAGGAAATCCTGCCCAAGGGGCTCCGTAAGACCTTTCTCACCAACCTGCTGCGCGACCAGACCTCAGCGGCCCACCCGTATGGGGCGGTAGTGGTGTCTCAGTTGGCCGCAGGCGCCAGAATCTACCACAGCCACCCCCGCTTTGTGTACATCAGGAAGAACGCCAAAGGGTTGGGCGACAGCGCCAGCGCGTTTCAGGACAAAGTGTTTCTGCTGGAAGAGAAAAACGAAGGGAAGGAAGCCCTCACCCGCTACTTTGGGAAAGCCAAAGACTTGGTTGACTCAGAAGATTTCCTGAAGAACCGGTTCACCCGGCACTCCCATCTGCCCAACCAGCAGGCCTTTGCCAAAGCCCGCCTCTTTGATGTGTTCATAGGTGACTGGGACCGGCATGAAGGGCAATGGCAGTGGGCGGTGTATGACACGGGCCGGGTCACTTCCTACTCCCCCGTGCCCAAAGACCGGGATCAGGCTTTCTTCAAATTTGATGACGGCTTTTTCCCGTGGCTGCTCTCCCGCCGGTGGGCTCCCCTGCGTAAAATGAAAAGCTTCCATACCAATATTTCCTCTGTCAAAGGCTACCTGGAGAATGCCCAGTTCATTGATGCCCGCGTACTCAATGAAGTCACCGCTGAGCAATGGCAACAGGCGGCCCTGGAACTCCAGCGCCAGCTCACAGACAGTGTTTTAGAAGCCTCGGTAGCCGCCCTCCCTGCCGCGGTGTATGACCTCTCCGGGAAAAAAATCCTGGCCAAGCTCAAGTCACGCCGGCAACAGCTGCCTAAAGCCGCCGCGCACCTATACCGGCGCCTGGCCGCAGAGGTACTCATTGCAGGTACAGACCAGCAGGAGAAATTTATAGTAGAACGCCAACCCAACGGAAACACCCTGGTGCAAGTGTTCCAGGTGCCGGAAGATGAAAAACAGAAACCGCTCAAAGTCTATGAGCGGCTGCTTGAAAAAGATCACACCCGCTCTGTTAATCTCTACGGATTGGGCGAGGAAGACGAATTTGAACTGACCGGCAAAGCCAGCAAAGGCATTAGGGTGAACATCTACGGCGGCATGGGCGAAGATGAGGTGAAAGACAAATCAGAGGTGAGGGGCTGGGGCAGGAAAACCAGAGTCTATGACACCAGACAAGGCATTGAGGTAGAAAAAAGCAAAGAAACCAGAGTCAAAAAGTCAAAAGACGTAGCCATTCATGCCTTTGACCGCGAAGGGTTGTAAGGCAAGGAAGGTTACAAAGGAAAGTACTAATTTTACCCATGCATAATTTTCTGTTTTCGGGCTGGTTTAGCCAAAACAGCCCGAAAACAGAAAACACTCACTCACTCACTCACTCACTCACTCACTCACTCACTCACTCACTACTACCTCAACAGTTTTTTAAGTTGTTTCCCTACTTTATCCGCCAGGCGGGTGAAGCCTACATCAGTGAGGTGGCTCCCGTCCAGGGTGGCCTCATGGTCATGGCCAATCAAGTCTTTGGTGGGCAGGTAATACAGGTTGGCAAACTTTTCCTTTTTAAGCTGGTCAAAAGCTTTTCTGAACTCCTGGTTCTGGCGGGTCACCGTCACTTTCTTCTCCTGGTCCCAGTGCGCGTTTTCCCTGAAGATGCTTTCCACCATGAGAATGGGCGTGTTAGGTCTGAGCTCCCGCAGCCGTTTGATGAAGGGCACCGCCCGTTCCTTTATCTGCTCCGGTGAGGGGTTGGGCACGCAGTCCAGCACGTACACATCGGCCTCCATTTGACCTAGAATATCAGCCAGGGGCAGCTCCATTTTGCCGCTTCCGCTGAAACCCAGATTAAACGTCTCCAGGTTGAGCTGGCGGCTGAGAATAGCCGGATACGCCATACCGGGCCGGCTGGCAGATGCCCCCTGGGTAATGCTGGAGCCGTAAATCACCACTTTCTTACGGGGAATAAAATCCTGGGAGGCTTTTTCAAGGGTGGCGCTCTCCTCCACCCCTACCTGCACCTGTTCAGCGGCCGCATACAGCGGGAGGTGCACCCGGTAATGGCGCAGCTGTCCGTCCAGGTTGCTCACCACCAGGTCTTCGTTCTGGAGGGCGGTGGGGCGGGCGGTGGCCACATATTGCCAGTTTTTGCCGTTCCAGCCGTACAGGTCCAGCCCGTTGATGGCCGCAGGGGTCATGTTCCAGAGGGTGTTGAACTTGGCCAATGCCCACTTCAGCTTGATTGCCTTGGAGTTGGTCTGAAACTGCACCATTATCCCCGCCGAATTGGTGGCCAACCCCGCCACGGCCTTGGGCACGTCTTTGCGCTGCGGCTCATAGATACGGTGGTACCCGCTGTCCTGCACCGTGGCAGGTTTGCCCAGCAGGGTGAGTGCCCGTGCATCCTTGTATTTGAAAGCAGTTTTTAAGGTGTCTTGCGCCGCGGCGGAGAACAAAGGAAGCAATATGCAAAGAATCAGCAGGGAAAGACGGGGTTTCATAGGGTAAAGGAGAAGGGTTTTGCGTGAAACAGGTTTTCTGTTTCGGGGCTGTTTTTCCAAAAACAGCCCTAAAACAGAAAGTTAAAATTAGGGATCCAGGTGGTCAAGGGGATCAATGTGCCGGGACGCGGGTACAGAGTAGTATTCGGTCTCCACCTCAGACAGCTTTTTCAGGTTGGCGAAAGGGGCGTAGCCCAGCTCCTGGATCGCCTTTTTCTCGAACCTCAGAATATAGCTGCTCTGGCTTTCATCTGTCACCACCAGAATGGGTTTCTCCAGCGGCAACTGGAGCAGGTACAGCAGCCGGTTGGTGTTGCGCAGGTTGGTGGTGGTGTGGCGGGCGTGCGTTTCAATGATCACCACTTCTTCGGCTACCCCCAGGTTGTCTACCATGTACTTTTTCATTTCCACGGCTTCATTGTAAGGAGTCTTGTTGGGGTGCACGTTCCCGCCAGAAACTACAATAAACGGGGCCAGTCCCTTTTCAAACCGCTCCAGTGCCATGCGGCAGCGCACTTTGGCTTTCTCTTCCAGCACAATGGCCGGGTCCTCCGGCCCGAAACCGGGCACCAGAATCACACTGTATGTATACTTCTTCCAGGGGGTGGTTTTGGCCTGTCTGAATGGGGCGGCATTCATCCCTTCCTGCAGCGGCTCATAACGCGCCGCTTCGTCGCGGCCGTTAATAGCCAGCGCCTGGAGCGCCGCATGAAGCGGAATTTTAAAGAACAGCCCTTTGCCGTGGTCATTGGCAACCTTCTCCAGGGTTTGCCGCACCGTCTGCTGAAAAGCGGGATCTGTCCCTTCAAAACTGATGGCGTCAATCTTGGGGTAGCGCGGTTTCTTTCCTTTGAGATACACATCGGTGGCGTGGTTCATGGCCTGCGTGGCGTGCTGCCACGCACTGCGCAAAAAGGCGGTATCTGGCTGGCTGGCGTAGAGGGCATAGGCCCCGCTCTCGCGCAATGGTTGAATGGCTTCTTTCAGGGCCGGGCTGCCGGCATAGGCTTTTACCAGGGCGTTGCCGGCTTCCTGCACATCTGCAGAACTCCATTGCACGGCATTGGCCAGACAGGGCACATCCTGGCAGTTCTGGGTGGCCTGCCGAACCCGCTGCGCGCGCTGCCGGGCCACCCCCTGTAGCACCGCGTTCTTCTGTAGCTCATTTCTGAGGCGGTCTTTCTGCAAAGCCACCAGCACCGGGTAAATTTTCTGCTGCAGGATCTGCTGAGTGTTATTTGGGGCAGCGGCAGGGTCGGTTGCCGGAACTTTGGAGGTACAGGACCACAGGAGGCCCAGGCCGACCAGCCCGGCAGCCAGCAGATTTTTTTTATGGATATGGTAATTTGTTCTGTTCGTCATGGGTGAGGGAAAGGAATCTGTCAAGATCTAAAGATAAAGGTAAACGTTGAACAAAAAGGTGAACTAAGAAACTTCCAGCAGGAAAACTGAGGAGCACTTTCTGGTGTAGCCGTGGCGCAAGCGTTTGCTCAGGTCTATTGGGACTCCCTGTTTCTGGGCTGTTTTCTGAAAAACAGGCCAGAAACGGCGGCATAAGCAAACGCCGGAACTTTAGTAAAGAAAAAGGAGAAGCCCTCAACAGGAGCTTTGTTTTGGGGCCAATTTCAGAAAAACAGCTCCAAAACATAAAAGACAAGCAAATGGTGGTTAAGCCTTTGGCAGCGTGTTACTGTTTTATTTGCTGCCGTTGCGCCAGGTAGGCTGAGTACAAAGAGAGGTAACATTCCTTCAGCTCTTTCTCGTCTTTGTATGCGCTTTCAAACAGGAAAGGCCCACGGTAGCCGGCTTCTTCCAGGGCCGCCAGAATAGCCGACCAGTTATTGCTTCCCTGGCCGGAGCAGGGGAAATAATGGTTTTCTTTCTCACCGTGCCCATCTGCGGCATGAATGGATTTCACCCTACCGCCCAGCGCTCTGATGAGCAGCTCCGGATGCTTAATGTGGTTCATGTCTACCGCCGAGTAAATGTCTTTGGGCAGGCGGTTCATGATTTCCAGCGTCTCTTCTACCGAGCGGCAAAGCGGGCGTTCGCGCTTTGCATCGGCCATCAGCTCAGGGCCCAGCATGTTCTCTATGACCATGGTGGCGTTGATGGCTTTCACCGCGGGCAACAGCTCCAGGCTGGAGGTGATCAGCTGCTTTTTGCGCTGTTCCCGTTCGCCCGGCGTGAGGTAGTAGCTGGGGTGGAACAGAATGACCTGGGGTTCCAGTATTTGGCAGAACGCCAGCACTTTCTTGTGCAGCCCCACTACCTTCTGCCGCTCGGTTTCATCTGTCAGCGAGAGGTCAATCTTCTGGTTGTACGGCATGTGCACCGACCAGAATCTGATACCGGCCTTGTCAGCGGTGGCTTTCACCTTCTGCACCTCCTCCGTTATTTCGGCCTCACTTTTTTTCAAGTTCAGGTCTTTGTCAATGTAGGCCTGAAACGAGGTTTCCAGATAATCAATGCCCACAGATTTAGCGTAAGCCAGCTTTTCTGGCGTAATGTTCACCAGGGCCACTGAGTAGCCTATTTTCAAGGGCGCGGGTGTTTTTCCCTGCGGCGCTTTGATGGCGCACGCAGCCAGAAGCAAGCAAGACAGTACCACCAGCAAGGGTAAGTTTATCGTTTTTCTCATGCGTACAAGAAGTAGGATATTCCGCTGGAATTAAGGAATCATATTTACCAGTTTCACGGCGCGGAAAGATAATGAGTCAAGAAAAAGCGGCTTCTGTTTTCGGGCTGTTTTCCTGAAAACAGCCCGAAAACAGAAAACAGAAAAACTTTACAACGGCCTGATGACCCGAATGCGGTTGTTGCCTAGATCCGCCACGTACACATAGCCGTCTGGCCCCACGGTAACATCAGTGGGTTGGTTGAAACGGGCGCTGGTACCGGGACCATCCCCAAAGCCCGACGATGTGCCGCCCATGGTGGTCACCGCGCCCGCCGTAGAGATTTTCCTGATTTTGTGGTTACCCAAATCTGCCACTACAATGTTGCCCTGTTTGTCTACCGCCACGCCATAAGGCTGGCTGAAGCGGGCGGTGGCCGCCGCGCCGTCTACTGAACCCACGGTGCCGGTGCCGGCCACGGTGCTGGTCTGGCCTTGGGGCGTTACCAGCCGTATGCGGTGGTTGTTACGGTCTGCCACTACAATATTGCCGTTCAGATCCAGGGTGAGGCCAGACGGATTCCGGAACGCGGCGGTGGCGGCATCTCCATCCCCAAAACTGGCCTGTCCGTTTCCGGCCACGGTGCTCACGGTGCCATCTGTGCTGATTTTCCTGATGCGGTGGTTCAGGTTGTCGGCTACGTAAATATTGCCGTCTTTGTCTACCGCCACGTCTAGCGGCTGGTTGAAACGGGCGGTAGCCACCGGACCATCTGCGTAGCCGGCGGAACCCGTTCCGGCAATGGTGGTCATGACGCCCGCCGGAGAGACTTTCCTGATTTTGTGGTTGTCTCGGTCAGCAATGATGATGTTGCCTTGGCCGTCAACGGTAGATTTCCAGGGCAGGTTCAGCTGCGCCACCGCCAACGGACCGTCTACGTTTCCGGCAGCCCCGCCCATGAGTGTAGACACCAGTCCCGCCGGGGTAATGCGCCGAATGCCGTTGTTGCCCCGGTCAATCACAATTACATTTCCCTGTAGGTCAAACGCCACCCCTTCCGGACTCCGGAAAGAAGCCTCTTCGGCCATGCCGTCTACCAGGCCAGCGGTACCGCTTCCTGCAAAGGTGCTGACCATAAATTCTTCTTGTGGTTCAGCATACGTAAAGGCAGGTCCTGTCAATTCTTGGCCGGCAACGGTTACCGTCACGTTTCCGGTGGTGCCGTTCTCGGGTACCACCACCTGCAGCTCCCCTTCAGAAGCTTCAATGACCACGGCTGCTGTTCCGTTAAACTTCACCACGTTGTTGGAGCGCACGGGGCTGAAATGGCGGCCCATGATGGTGACAATGGTTGAGGGTGTGCCCGTTTCAGGCGAAAGGGAGACAATTACAGGAGTTGCGTTGGTGGTGGGGTCGTTGTCTTCATCACAGGCGGCCAGAAACAGGACCGCCAGAAGAAACACCACATATTTATTTATTTTCAATAACATAGTTCTGTTTTTTGAAGGTGTGTGGTCTGTCCGGCTCCCGCCGAAATACCTTTCCTGAAAGAAATTTCTGGCAGAACCCGGGGTTCTGTTTTGGGGCTGTTTTTCAGAAAACAGCCCCAAAACAGAAAACAAACCTATTTTATCTAAACATGCTCTTGCTTAAGGCAAATCTGCCACAATAGTCCAACCGTTGGCCACTGCCCGCGGCTTGCCGTCTGACGACCAGTTGCGCACTTGCCACACGTCTGCCAGCGGGTGCTTGATGAGAAACGTGTTGGAACCGCCGCCGTCCAGGTTGAGCGCTTCCTTTGCGCCCAGTGCCAGCAGGAACCGGCCCATGTTTTCAATGGTGCTCCCGTTGGCGTAATCAAACCGGCGGCCGTCAATCATCACAAAGTAGACCACCTTGTCCTCGGTGTAGCCCACGGCCGTTCTGGGTTCTATGGACACGTCTGTCTGGCTGACCACCTGGTAATTGTTCAGGAGGCGGTGGTGGCCGCCCAGAGCGTGTAGAAGGTTGTCTTTCTGGGCATCATAGGTTTCCAGATTCCCAATTAAGGGGTTGCCTTGTTTGTCCACGCCAAAGTAGCCGCGGCCGCCCGCCTGTATGGCGGTCTTTACCGCTTTGCCATTGATAAACACCAGGCTGCGGGGCTCCCCGGTGCTGGTATTGAAGAAGTCTGAGTTCACAGCGGCCACTACCCTTCTGCCCGCTTTGTCAATATACTTCACCATGTCTGGAATGGTCTGCATGGCAAAGCTGGTGCCGCCGTAGGGAGTGGCAGGGAACAAGGAGACGCCGGGCTGCTTCAAATCTACCTTTAAGATAAAGGCGCGGTTGGTATAGCCGTCAGCAGTCAGATAGTGCATATCGGTTTCCTCTACGCCAGGGTGCAGCTGAAACGTGGTGTCATAGAAGACGCGGGCCACCAGGCTGGATTTCTCAACCAATTGCTGGGCAACTTGCGTGACCGGCGCTCGCTCTACCGGAACGGGGGCATCATCCTCTTCACATCCGCTGAAGACGGTCACCCCGCCCACCAAGCTGAGAAGAAGTATATATTTTTTAAAGGTCTGTAACATGTCTGGTCTGGTTAAAGGATTAATAATCATTGTTTTGCTCCAGCAAATCATTCAGGATCAACTCGTTTTCGGGCAACGGTAATTTGAGTTGATACTCCTTCAGGCCCAGCGTAGCAACAGCCCTCCCGGTTCTCACCAGATCATACCACCTGAAGCCCTCACCCAAAAACTCGCGGCGCCTTTCTTCCAGCACAGCATCTACCATTTCTTCCGGCGTGGTGGGGTTGACAGGTCCTAAGTTGCGGGCAGCGCGCAGCTCATTCAACCGGGGCAGACCGGCCAGTCCCTGCGCCTCGGCGCTGATGAGGTACATTTCCGCAAGGCGGAGAACCACAAACGGGTCGGTGCCGGCCTGGCCGCTGGGGTATTTGTTCACCACGTTCAGGCCCTGGTAGGTGTCAATGGAAATGGCTCGCCGGTTGTCATTGGCCTCATACATCTGCATGGCGGCATCTGTGGGCTTGTACACGTAAGAACCTTTTACCGGGTGGGCATAGGTATAAAACAAAGTGCTCAGCGTGATGCTGGACTCCTCGGTGTTGTTCTCAAAAGCGAAGATGACCTCGCGGTTCTGCTGCTTCCGGAAGATTTTCTCAAAACTGTCCAGCTGGTAACGGCCAGACGTGATGAAGCCTTCGGCCAGTGCCGCCGCCTCCTGCATTTTGTTCTGCGCCAGCTTTACGCGGGCAGACAGCGCCTGCACCGCGTCTTTGTTCACGTAGTAGTAATTGTTGACCACGTAGACCGGCGCATCTGGCAAGGCCAGCGTGAGTTCCTTCTCAATGAAGGCCCAGGTTTCAGCCTCAGAGTTGCGGGCTACTTTCTCAGTGGTGTTCACTTCCAGCACCGGCACACCGCCCCAGCGGGTGACCATGTTGTAGTACAGGTACGCCCTGAAAAAGTGGGCGGTACCCAGAATCTCACGCTTCTTCTGGGAGTCTGGGAATTTCCCTACCGTTTCCAGCACGTTGTTCACCTGATACAGGGCGCGGAAATACCCGTTCCAGGAGGCGCTGATCATGGAGTATTCAGGACGCAGAATGTTGCTGATGAAGGCCTGCACATTTCCGCCAGAGGCGGCGAAGAGGTCACCGCCCAACAAGTCAAACGTAATGTAAGCTTCTCTGCCCGGGGCATTCTGCATGGTGTTGTACATGCCGTAGAGCAGCGCGTCCATGTCCTTCTCGGTGGTATTGTCTGGTGACACCGAGGAGTGCGGATAGAAGTCTAACTGGTCATTGCAGGACGTGAACAGCAGCGCGCCTGCCATCACTATGTATTTAAGAATATTTTTCATGGGAAGGGGCTTTAAAATCTAAGGTTCACACCCAGGTTCACGGTTCTCAGCTGAGGCAGGATTAAGTTGTCCTCCCCAATGAACTGCGGGTCAAAGTCACTGGTCACCTCTGGGTCCATGCCAGAATAGTTGGTCCAGAGGAAGAGGTTGTCTGCCTGCACATATACCCGTAGCCGGTCAAGGCGCACTTTTGACACCAGGTTCTTAGGCAGGGTATACCCCAGAATGATGGAGCGCAGACGCAGGAAAGAGCCGTCTTCTAAAAAGCGGGTGGAGTTCTGGGTGTTCCAGCCGGTGCCATAAATGGCACGGGGCACGGTATTGCTGGTGCCGGGGCCGGTCCAGCGGGTGAGGGCAATTTCTTCGCGCATGTTGAAGAAGTTGTTGGCCAGCCGCTCTATGGTGATTCGGCCGGAAGAATACACCTCTGCCCCTTGGCTGTAGTTCAGGAACACGCTCAAGTCAAAGTTCTTGTACCGGAACGTGTTGTTCCAGCCCCCAAAGAAGTTGGGGTTGGAGGTGCCTACAATCTGGCGGTCATCCACGTTAATGAGGCCGTCATTGTTTAGGTCTTCATATTGCACATCACCTGCCCTAACCCCTTGGTTAAAGAAGGCTGCCGGCACTTCTTCATCGGTCTGGTAAATGCCCAGCATTTTGTACATATAGAAACTGCCTACTTCCTCCCCTACTTTCAATGTGCGGTTGGCACCAATGAGCAAGGCATCATCACCCAGCAACGAGGTGAGTTTGTTCTTGATGAACGAGATGTTGAAGTCTGAGCTCCAGGTCAAATCCCCAAAGGTGAGGTTAGACCCCAGCAGGAATTCCCACCCCCAGTTGCGCATGGAGCCAATGTTGCTGGTAATGCTGGTGAACCCGGTGGTAGCCGGCGTTGGGCGGCTGTAAAGCAGGTTGTTGGTGTTCTTTACAAAGTAGTCTACCGTAAAATGGAACATGCCCCGCTTAAAGCTGAAGTCTGCCCCCACGTCAAACTGATCGGCGGTTTCCCAGGTAAGATCACGGTTGCCGTTGGTGCTCACTCCTATCCCGCTTTTATACCCGTAGTTCCGCCCCCCGCTCATCTGGGCCTGGTAGGCATAAGAACTGATGCCGTCCTGGTTACCCGTTGAGCCGTAGCTGGCGCGCACTTTCAGGTCCAGCAGCGAGACCGGCCAGAATTCCTCCCGCGAAATATGCCAGCCTGTTGACACTGACGGGAAATACCCGAACCTGTTCTCTGGGGCAAACTTAGAGGAGCCGTCTACGCGGTAAGACAGGTTGAGCAGGTATTTGTCTTTAAAGGTGAAACTGGTTCTTCCAAAGTAAGAGGCAATGGCACTTTCAGTTAAACCGGTTCCGGCCTCGGTGATCTCAGCGGCCACTGACAGCACATCAAAAGAAGGCGAAGGGAATCCACGCCCATAAATGCTGATGCTGGAGTTGTTCACTTTCTGGTAAGACTGCCCGGCCAGGGCCGAAAACGAAAGCTCCCCAAACTGTTTGTTGTACGTGAGGGTGTTTTCTATTAGTAAGTTGGAAATGCTGCGGCGGCTGTCAATCAGGCGGCCTACGCCGGTGCCGTACGGGTGGTCTTCATTGTAATAGACTTTGTCTACCGTATAAATCTGGTCAAGGCCCAATGAGGTTTTGAAATCAAGCCCTTTGAACAAGTGGAACGTGGCAAAGAAATTACCCAGGTAACGATAATTCTCAATGTCTGCGTCTTCCTCATTCAGGATATGGAGCGGATTGTGGTACAGCAGGTCAGGCGTTCCGCCCATGTAGTAGTCACCGTTGGGTTTGTAGGGACGGTCAAAAGGCCGCTGCGGAATGCTGCGCGCCATTACGGTGGCCCCCGAGTTAGAACCTGGAACGCGCGAATTGTGGGTGTAGCTCAAGTTTGAGTTAGTGCCTACCTCCAGCCAGTCAAACATCTGGTGCGAAAGATTGATCTTACCGGTGTACTTTTTGTACTCACTGGTAATGATGGCCCCCTCCTGGGTTAAGTAGTTCCCTGAAATAAATACGCGGGTTTTATCAGTACCTCCGGAGAAGGACAGATTGTAACTGGAGGTTCTCGCGGTTTGGGTTACCAAATCAAACCAGTCTGTGTCTGGCATGCCCGGGTATGGGTTCAGCTTGCGCAACATGTAGTTGGTATCACCGGGCTTATACCCAAATTGCTGGTTGTAATTGTCAATGCCTTCATTTATCACCTCCAGGTACAGGTCTGAGTCGGCCATTTTTACCTTGTCTGTATTAGGCACGTCCTGCACGCCGGTGTAGAAGTCAAAGTTGAGGTTGGTCTTGCCTTTCTTCCCGGTTTTGGTGGTGATGATGATGACGCCGTTGGTGGCCCGTGACCCGTAAATAGCCGAGGAAGCCGCGTCTTTCAACACCTCAATAGATTCAATGTCATTGGGGTTGAGCTGCGAAAGCGGGTTCATGTTTTCGCCCAGGTTGAAGAGCGCGGCGTTGTGCGGTACTACCGGAATTCCGTCAATGACGTAGAGCGGCTCATTGCTGGCGCTCAAGGACCCGATACCGCGTATGCTCACCCGGTTAGAGGAGCCGGGCGCCCCTGACCCCGCTGACACGTTTACACCGGGCATGCGGCCTTGAATCAACTGGTCTGGCCCTAATACCGGCCGGCTTGTTTCTTCACTGGGTTTAAAGGAACTGATGGCGCTGGTCACATCTTCGCGCTCCTGCTGGCCATAGCCCACCACCACAATCTCCTTCAGGGCCTGGTTGTCTTCCAGTAAATCTAAGGTGAGTTCGGCGGGGCCGTTAAAAGGGAGTTCTTTGTTTTGAAACCCGATGAAGGAAAAAACCAGCACCCCCTGGTCTACCGGTACTGGCAGACTAAAATTCCCGTTTCCGTCTGTAGAGGTGGCTACGGTAGTGCCTTTCAAGGTAATGGTCACCCCAGGCATGGGTTCGCCTTTGCTGTCCCGCACCCTGCCTTTTACCAGGGTGGGCGGCGCCACCGCCGCCCGCGTACTTTCTTTCCTTTTGACCACCACCGTTTTCTGGTTCAGGGTATAGGTGAGCGGTTGGTCGGCAAAGCTGCGCTCCAAGGCTTCCTCCAAAGAGGCATCTGCCAGGTGGAGCGTGACCGGTTTGGCTTCTTTCAGCATTTGCACGTTGTAGAGAAAATTGTAGCCACTCTGCTTTTTCACTTCTTTGAGAACCTGCTCCAGTGGGGCGTTTCGGTAAGAAAGCGAAATGCTTTGGCTATGACTGGCGGCACTCACCTGCAAGAGGGCGGCCACCATTAAAAAAACGGTAAGTTTCATACCCAAGATTAGCTTTTGCGGTATACTCCCTGGAAACCTACTCTTAGAAAGAGTATAAATTTTCATACATTTGTTTGTTTGGGTTTTAGAAAATAGATGTGACACATGTATTGCCTCTAGTAGCCCAACTATAGCCAGGGGCGCTGCAACGCCCCTGGTTCTTTTTTTGGCTCCGGGCATATTTTTTTCCTGTTATGCCTTTACATAGAGCCTCCTTCCTTTTTGTTCAAAATGTACAGTTCCTGTTAACTCCAGCATCTCCAGCACATCTTCAATTTTTTCAAACCGGGAAATGGTGCCGGTAAAGCTTTTCTCGCCTATTTCACTCTGGTACACCACGTCCACGTCATACCAGCGGGCAATTTTGCGCATTACGCTTTTGAGGTCTTCGTCATGAAAGAGGAACTGGCCGTTTTTCCAGGCGATGCTCTCAGAAGCA
Organism: Rufibacter ruber; assembly: GCF_001647275.1. GTDB lineage: Bacteria > Bacteroidota > Bacteroidia > Cytophagales > Hymenobacteraceae > Nibribacter > Nibribacter ruber_C. Next base: position 115,155 of record NZ_LRMM01000006.1, read on the forward strand.
TCTACCTGGTGCACTTGCAAGGCGTGGGAATTCTTTTGCAGCACGGCCTCCTGGTTAGGTTGGAGCACCACCTGTTTCTGAGTGCTGCTTACTCTCACGGAGCCTTCCAGCAATGAAGTGCGCAGGCGGTCTTCGTCTTCATAGGCCATGAGGTTGAAATGGGTACCCAATACTTCCACCTCCATTTCATTGGCCACTACTTTGAAAGGCATGTGCTTATTTTTGGCTACTTCAAAGTACGCCTCGCCCTGTAGCTGCACCACCCGCTCCTTGCCCGCAAACGCCGCCGGAAAACGCAGGCTGGAGGTGGCATTTAACCATACCTTGGTACCGTCTGACAAGGTGATTTGGTACTGTCCGCCGCGCGGGGTAGACAAGGTGTTATAGAGCGCCAGCTGCTGATCATTGTTTGGTCCCTGGTAAGACAGCCGCCCGTTTACCTTGATGATCTTGACAGCCCCCTGATGGGTTACATTGCCGTTTTGGGTTTCGTCTAAGTCTACCACCGTACCGTCTGCCAGTGTGAGATAGGCTCTGTCACGGCCCGGGGTGACTTCTGCCTCAGGAGCGCTTTTCTGTACCAAGGCCTGAGGCGGTGTGGCTTCGCCTCTGTTCAACCAGAAGAACACGCCCGTAGAAAGCAGGAGAACGGCCACTGCGGCCGCAACAGAATAGGAGAAGGCAAAGCCGGGCCGCTTCTCTGACTGTTGCCGCGCCATATCTTCCTGCAGCCGGGTCAAAAGCGCGTGTTTCACGTCATGCTGCGCCCCCATCTGCTGATCATTCCAGGGGAGTTCTTCCAGCTCAAACTCATCCTGGTGCTCTTCCAGTTGCTGCATCTCCTCTGGGGTACAGGAGCCGTTCAGGTATTTCTGATATAAATGGAGATATTCTTCTCTGGTCATGGATGAGGTGCCTTATACCTTACAAGAGACAAGTGTAGGCTGGCACACACACATTCTTTTACAATTTTTTTTTCGAAAGGGGAAATGTAGCCAGGAACGGCAGATGCGCACACCGGTGGCTGGCGGGGAGAAGAAAATCCTGTTTTGGGGCTGTTTTTCTAAAAACAGGCCTAAAACGCACAGCAAAACCAATTACCCCCGTTTCACCCGTTAGGCTGACGGCCTTCCCGTGCAGGCTCTGTACTAGCCCTGGGGGCGGGGGAAATTTTTACAAGAATTTTTCTTTATATTGCTCAGGCCTGAATAGAAGGCAAAGGAAAGACTTCGTAATCAAAAGATAACCTGGCCGTAACATTGGCTTGACGAAGTTTCCCGTGTTTTGTGGCAAGAGAAGGTCAGGTGAAGAGTAACCAGTAGTGGCGTTTCCCTCTTAGGGCATGATTGAATATGCTCAAATCTGAGTTCAAAGAAGCAGTATGTATCAGCAACAACCAGATGCAGAAGTATGGCAGGCCATCCAGCAGGATGACACTAAAGCCTTTACTGCCTTGTTTGAACGTTACTGGTCCCGTATTTTCACCACGGCCTTTGCCCACCTGAAAGACCGCGAAGCCAGTGAGGAGATTGTGCACGCCATTTTCCTGAACCTCTGGAACAAACGCCACCAGCTGCAGATAGAGTCTTTCCCGGCCTACCTCAAAGCAGCCGCCCGCTACCACGTGTACCGCCAGATGAAGCAAGCCAGGGTGATCCCGCTGTACTATACAGACCAGCTGGAGGCCCTTCCCCCCCTCACCCAGGCCAACACCGGCGAAGAGGCCCTTCGCGTGCAGGAACTGGACCATCAGTTAGACTATGAACTGGAGAAACTGCCCAAACGGTGCCAGGAGATTTTCCTGCTCAGCAGAAAAGAACAGCTGTCAAACGAGGAGATTGCGCAGCAGCTGGGCATTTCCAAGCGCAGCGTAGAAAACCAGATTACCGTAGCCCTGCGCCATCTCAGACTCTTCCTGAAGAATGCGGCCATGCTGCTTCCTTTCATATTCTAATAGAAAGGGGTTACCTCATGCTGTTTTGGGGCTGTTTTTCAGAAAACAGCCCCAAAACAGCATACGGGGCAGCGGCAAATCTCTGCTACACCGCCCCCTTCACCTCCTGCAGCATTTTGATCACAAACGCCTCTGTGCGGGACAGGAACGGGTTCTCTTTCCGTTTCTTGGCGTCATGCCTGCGCAAGTAGTCAATTAACTTGTCTTGTTTAAACAGGTTCACCACCTCTGGGTGAATGTAGTACTTGCTGCAGACAGTGGGCGTGTTGCCCAGCTCATGCGCCACCATCTTGGCGGCTTCTTTCACAGACTTCTCCTTCTCAATCTCAGGGTTCTCGTCTATCAGCTGTTCCAGGCATTCTACCATCATCACGGTGCCGCCCCAGGTTCTGAAATCTTTGGCGGTGAACTCCTCGGCACTCAGGCTGCGCAGGTAGTCGTTCACGTCTCCAGATTCTATGGGCTGGCGGTTGCCGTCTTCATCATAGTACTGGAACAGGTCATACCCGGGAATATCCTGGCACTGCTTCACCAGCTTGGCCAACCGCCGGTCTTTGATGGTGATTTCATGCTGAATGCCTTTCTTGCCCACAAACTCCAGCTTAAGGTTACTGCCCTCAATCTTCACGTGCCGGTCCCGCAGCGTGGTGAGCCCGAAAGACTTGTTTTCTTTGGCGTAGGCCTTGTTGCCAATCCTGATAAAGGAATTGTCCAGCAGTTCTACCACAATGGCCAGGATCTTGCGTTTCTCCAGCTTCTTCCGCTTCAGGTCTTTCTCCACCTGCTTCCTGATCTCGGGCAAGGCTTTGCCAAACGCAATCATGCGGCCAAACTTGTTCAGGCTGCGCACTTCCTTCCACTGGGCGTGGTAGAGGTACTGTTTGCGCCCCTTGTCATCCCGGCCGGTGGCTTGTATGTGGCCGTTGGCCGAAGGGCAGATCCATACCTCTGTCCAGGCGGGCGGAATCACCAGACGGTTGATCCGGTCAAGGGTCTTCCCGTCTTCCACCGGCTCCCCTTTCGGGGTGAAATACGCTACCTTCTTGCCGTTGCTGCGGCGCGTGATTCCTGGTTTGGTGTCTGGATAATAGCGCAAGCCGGCTAGCTGGGCAGAGGCGGCCACATCAGCGTAAACAGCAGCGGGTGAAAGTTCTTGTTCCATGGGTGGTTCTTGGTCTGGGTATGTCCTTTAACTGCCAGGGAGGGTAAAAGTTTCTTTTTCTGTTTTGGGGCCGTTTTCTCAAAAACAGCCCCAAAACAGGAGGCCTTGGCCTTTGCTCTAAATATATTTTCTTTGCCCCCTGATCTACCTGCCCCAGGTCTGCGTAGTAGGCGGAGACCTGATACTTTCTGACCAATTTGTATGCGACTTTCACCTGAACCATTCTCCCGTTATTCCTTTGTTATTCTCCTGGCGCTTCTGCTGGGAACCGGCGCCTGCAGCACAGATAAGAACGGTGACCGGGTTTTGTTCGCCATTGAGGAAGACCTGAAACTGGGCGAGCAGGTAGCCCTGCAGGTAGACTCCACGTACCGTGCCAAGGGCCAGCTGCTGGAACGGTCAAACCCGCGCTACAGAACCGCCTACGCCTTCCTGGACAACATTGTAGAACGTATCTTAAGCAGCGGCGAAGTAAGCTACCGCGAAGAATTCCCCTGGAAAGTGACCATCATCAACGACCCGGAAACCCAGAACGCCTTTGCCACCCCCGGCGGGCATATCTATGTGTTTACCGGCCTGATCAAAACCTTAGACAATGAAGACCAGCTGGCGGGCGTGCTGGGCCATGAGATTGCCCACGCAGACCAGCGGCACACAGTGAAGCAGCTGCAGAAGCAGTACGGCATTTCGTTTGTACTCTCCCTGTTCCTTGATGAGAACTCTGGCGACCTGCAGCGCACGGTGGCGCAGATTGCCGGACAAATGGCCGGCCTGAAGTTCAGCCGGGATTATGAGCGGGAGTCAGACGCGTTTTCAGTGGTGTACCTGGCGGGTACCAACTACTACGCCTGTGACGGCGCGGCCGGCTTTTTCCAGAAGATGCAGGCGTTGGAACAGAGCGGAAACATGCCTGAGTTCATCAGCACCCACCCGTCGCCGGGCAACCGCATACATGACATTGAGCAAAAGGCGCAGCAGGTGGGCTGCAGCACTGAGCAGAAACCAACTTCGGGCTATGCCCAGTTTAAAAGCTCGCTGGGGCTGTAGCGCCCTCTATATCTGTTGCCGCTTCTTTACCGTACAAACAGACTAAACAAGACACTATTCCATGCAAGACTGGCGAAAACTGGTGGGTTCTGCGGTAGAAAAGGCAGACTTGACGTTTGACCTCATGATGCAGCGGTTCCGGAACCGGTTCAACCTCTACAAGCCGCTGCACATTGTGCCCTACCGCAGCTACGGCACCAGCACCCGCCTGTATGTAAAGGGCCGGGTGCTGGCCAACAAAGGTATTTCCTCTGCCGCTGACAATGACACCCTCTGGAAAAACCTGGTGAACATGTACCGCCGTTTTGAAAGTGATGAGGTGCCCAATGCCCAGTTGCGGGTAAAGTTTGAGGGGCAGGACCACCAGGTGGTGACAGACAAGGAAGGCTATTTTGTGCTGAACCTGGCTCCTGCCACCCCCCTGGTAGAAGAAAAGAGCTGGCATGAAATTGAAATAGAACTGCTGGCGGCTAACATCTCCTCTTTTGAGCCCGGTATCAAAACCGAAGCCCATGTGCTGGTGCCGCCGCCAGATGCTGAGTATGGCATTATCTCAGACATTGATGATACCATTGTCCTGACCTCGGCCACAGACCTGATCAAGATGTCTCAGAACACCTTCATGAACAACGCGCGCACCCGTTTACCGTTTGCCGGGGTCTCTGCCTTTTACCGCTCCCTGCAGTTGGGCCGCAACGGCAAGCGCAACAACCCGTTCTTCTACGTGAGCAGCAGCCCCTGGAACCTCTATGACCTGCTGCATGACTTTCTGGACATCCATGATATTCCGGCAGGGCCGTTGCTGCTGCGGGACTTCGGGCTGCTGCAGAACAAGTTCTTTGGGGCAGACCACATGAGCCACAAGTTTAAGGAAATCCAGAACATTCTGCTCACGTACCCGCACCTCAACTTCGTGCTCATTGGCGACAGCGGCCAGGAAGACGCTCCCATTTACCGGGAGGTGATCAAGGAGTTTCCCGGCAGAATCATCTGCGCCTACATCAGGGATGTGGAGCTGCCGGAGCGGGCAAAGATGGTGGAGGAAATTACGCAGGAACTGAAAGGAACCGTTGAGATGATCCTGGTAAAAGACACCGCCGCCGCCGCCCAGCACGCCGCAGACAACGGTTTGATCTTCCAGGAAGAGGTGAAAGAGGTAGAGGCGCAGAAAGAGGTAGATAGCAGTGATGCGCCGGGCACCCCCACTAACCTGCCTCCCGCCCCTATCAGCAAAGACACGAGGAAGAAATAATGAGTGAATGCGTGAAGGGGTGAAGGTGTGAATGGGCGAGAGCTGTTTTAGGGCAGTTTTCAGAAAAGGAGGCTAAAAACAGCAGACCACAGAATTTGGGGTGAATGGGGTTAGGTATTCAAATTTAGAGACCAGGCACTGCCTTGTCTCTTTGCGATGGCCGCTCCAGGAAAGGAAGCGTCAGCAAATATCTTATCCAAAAACCAGCAATGCGTAAGAGTCAAGGCGGTGCCTGGTCTCTACCAACGTACCTAACCTATAACCTTCCTAAGAATCCCTTCGGCACTCAACTGGAGTGGTCAGCCAATATTTTCCATTTTCCGGCTATTTTTCTGAAAACAAGCGAAAAGTGGCCGCCAATGTCTCCCATGCTCCGCTTCAGGTGCCATTGGCCCACCACCAGCAGCACGTCTTTTGCCAACTCCTTAGTTTGCAGCAGGGTGAACGTGAGTTCGCCCATGGCTTCTCAGGTTGGATAGCCTTTGCGGTAGTTTTGCAGGGTTTGGTCCCAGCCATAGGTAAGGCCGCTCTTGCCAATGAACATTAGGGAATCTGAGTGCCAGTACGGTTCCATATAGCTTTCCAGGTCGCCCCGGTTCCAGGCCTGGCTTTGCGCCTGCATGATAGCGGCAATCTCAGTTGGGGCCTGTGAAGGGGATGTTCTGGTGCTGCGGCAGTTGGTGAAACCCAGGGCCAAAGCAGAGGCTACCATGTATAAACAGACACGGGTAAGGAAAGCGTTTTTCATTGCATCCACTTTTTAATGTAGTCACTCCCGCCTAACCTGTTCATGTTGCGCACTATATTCCGGCGCCGCCGAAGGGTGTAGCCGCTGGGGTTTTTCACGGAATATTTGATTGGGTTAGGCAAGACAGCGGCTAACAGAGCCGCCTGTTGGCGGCCTAGTTTGTCTGGGGTTGTTTTAAAGAAGTACTGGCTGGCGGCGTGCACCCCAAAGACATGGTCCCCCATTTCGGCAATGTTCAGGTACACCTCCATGATGCGCTCCTTGCCCCAAAGCAGTTCAATCAAAAAGGTAAAATACATCTCCACTGCCTTTCTGAGGTAGCTGCGGCCATGCCACAGAAATACGTTTTTGGCCACCTGCTGACTGATTGTGCTCCCGCCGTAGGTTTTCTTACTGGAGAGATTGCGCTGAAACGCCTGCTTGATCGCCTTAAAGTCAAAGCCGGAATGGGTGATAAACAACTGGTCTTCGGCGGCAATGGCGGCCAGGGGCAGCTGTTGGGACATGTCTTCCAGCTCCACAAACCTGTACTGGATCACCTCTACTTTCTCTGTCTTGGGAGACGGCTCAGAGCGTTTGGAGAGCATGTGCAGCGTCACCGGCGGGTCAATCCAGCGGTACACCAGCACCCAGAGAACAGACGTGAGAAACAGCACCAGACACAGCTTCCAGAACAACCGCCGCGCATCTGCCCACGTGAAAGAAATAGTTGGTTTAGCCATCAAATCAATAGTTTCCAGACACTAGAGCGCCTCAATGAAAGACAAAAATAAAGAATTACTGGCAGCATCTGGAAAGCGTTCTTAAATTAGTAGCCTTACTCATCAATACTAGCAGCATGAGCAGATTTCTGCCTTTCTTCCCGTTGAATATTGTGGTGTTTCCGGGGGAGAAATTAAACCTTCACATTTTTGAGCCCCGTTACAAACAACTGGTCATGGAATGCCAGACCAATGACTCCACCTTCGGGATTCCCGTTTACCTGGACAACGGGGTGGGTGACTATGGCACTGAGATTAAGATCCTGAGCATTGAGAAGAAATACGCCAACGGCGAAATGGACATTAAAACCAAAGGGCTGGGCATATTTAAAGTAAAGGAGTTCCAGCGGCAGATGCCGGGCAGGCTGTATGCCGGCGGGGAGATTGAAGACGTGCCCCTGATTCTGGATGAGGAGCCCCTGCATAGGCTGCAGGTGCTGGAACTGCTCCGGCAGCTGTACGTGGCCCTGGGCATACAGTCTTTGATGATCAGCCTTAAACCTGATTTTCTGGCTTATGACGTGGCCCACCACCTGGGTTTGTCTACTGAGCAGGAATATGCGCTGCTGCAATTACACAGGGAGAGTGAGCGCATGGAATTTATCTTAGAACACCTTACTGGCATTTTACCCGTGGAGCTGGAGACCGAGCGGCTAAAGGAACGGGTGAAACTGAACGGGCACTTTAAGCATTTGCTCCCGCCTAACTTTTAACCTGCTTCTTCAGTAAGAGGAAGACCAACCAACACTCCCGCCCCTGTAATGCTGCTTTATGTGCTTCTAGCCTTTTTTCTGCTGTTTTCCCTCTGGCTGTTGTGGTCTTACCTGCAGGAGCGCAAGTTCAGGAAGAAGCCGTATTATGCATTGGCAGAGATAGGCTGGCGCACGGTGACCCCTCCCCCTTTTTCAGAGCGTATCCATTCTGTGGCGCTGGTAGGGGATTTGGGAAATGCCGGGCCGGTGAGCCAGGATCCGGTGATGAAATCTATTCAAGGGTGGCTGGAGGAGGCTGGGGAGCAAAGCACTATTGTTTTTCTGGGGGACAATGTGTACCCGGTGGGGATCCCTCCGCAGGAACACAGGCTGCACCAGGCGTCTGTCCAAAAACTCCAGTACCAGCTGGACCTGCTAAAGGCCTACAGATCCAAAGTGATTTACCTGGGCGGAAACCATGACTGGAACAAAGGCCGGAAAAACGGGTATGACTACCTGATGCGGCAACAGCAACTGGTGCAGGAGCAGCTGCAGGACCCCCATGCCTATCTGCCCAAAGACGGCTGCCTGGGCCCTGTCTCCTGGGAGATAAATGAAGGGCTGCTGCTGATCATCATCAATACCCAATGGTGGGTACAACGGGGGTTCAGGCCAATTGGGGAGAAGTACGGCTGCTCCCTCAAACTTCCCACTGATTTTTATAGTAGGCTTGACAGTCTTTTAACGCAAAACAAGCACCGGTTTGTAGTGATTGCCGCGCATCACCCATTGTACAGCAATGCCCTGCACGGCGGCAAGTTTACGGTGAAACAGCAGGTTTTTCCGTTGACATTTGTCAATAAAAGGGCGCTGATCCCATTGCCCCTGATGGGCACCATTTTCAGATATTACCGGAAGTACCTGGGGGCTAATGAAGACATGTCGTACCCTCCGTACAGGCGGTTGAGAAAGCGGCTGCTAAAGATGTTGCACCAGCACCAGAACCTCTTTTATGTGGCGGGGCATGACCATAACCTGCAGTACTTTCAGGTGCAGGGGAATCATTACGCGGTGAGCGGGTCAGGGAGCAAGACTAATTTTGTGGCCAAAGGCGGAAAAGCCTCTTTCTCACACGAGAATAAAGGGTTTATGGTGCTGGACCAGTACCGCGACGGGACCATCTGGTTACGGGTACTGGAACCCTCCCTCACTCCCGGGGCCCTTCTGTGTTGGCATTTCAAAAATGCGTGTATGCGCCCTCTACCCCTCCTGCTCCCCGGGGGTAGGAAGCAGCACGTGCAAACTTTGGGGACGCACCTTGAATTCAATCTTTTCAGGCAGGTCTACCGGTTCGCCGTCTATGTGTGTGACTTCCCGGGCATGGTTCAAGATGGTGGCAGAGCGGCAACTGAACCGTTGGGTGTAAATTGAGTCATCAATACTGTCTGTGTACATCCGGTAAAGGATTCCCAGGCTGGCGGTCTTGGGGAACGGCTCCAGAATGCAGATCTCAAATTTGCCGTCATTGATCACGCCATTGGGGTTAATGGTGGCATTGCTCCCAAAGGCTTTGGCATTGGTAACGGTAAGCATAAAGGCCTCCCCGTCAAAAAGGGTCTCCCCTTCAGAAATAACCGTATACCGTTTGGGTTCATAGCTCATATATTCCTGCATGGCTATCCAGGCGTAAGCGCCGGGGCCGCGGGTGTCTCCCTCGCAGAACCTTTTCACCACCAGGGCATTGAAGCCCATGTCACAGAGATGGATGGAATGGTGGCCAGAAACTTGCAGCGTATCTATCGCTTTCACCTTATGCTCTGCCAATAAATGGAGCGCCTCCTCAAAGTCCTGGGGAATGTCCAGATCTTTTGACAAGCCATTGCCAGACCCCTGCGGAATAATAGCCAGTTGAGTAGGAGAATCAATCAGGAGTTTGGCCACCAGATTCACGGTGCCATCTCCCCCCATAGCCACCACCACATCAGGTTGTCCCTGTTCTATCTCCTGCTGGAGCTTTTGTTCATCCTGCTCCCCGGTGGTTCTGAAAAAAGAAGCAGAGATCTGGTGGCGTTGGCAGAACGCCACCAGATCCTCTTCCAGGTCTTCTTTGTCTATGTCTCCTGAAATGGGATTGATTACAAAAAGAATCTTGGTCATGGCAGTTTTCAGCTTGGGCTGTTTTAGGGCTGTTTTTCAGAAAACAGCCCTAAAACAGGTTAAAGTTATTGATTAGGCAAGTATCAGCAAGTAACCAGGAGTTTTTTTATCTGGAAGGGAAAGCCGGTTTCCTTACTCCACCAGCCCGGCCGCACCCCACAGGGAAACTCCTTTCCAATGGCCTGCTGGAGCCTGGTATTTCTGTTCTCAGGATTGGGGTGCGTTTGGAAGATCTCTGGTCCGCCGCCGCCCCCTCCGGCCTGGGCCAGTATCTCCATCACGCCTATCATGGACCTGGGGTCATAGCCCGCCTGGGCCGTAAAAGCGACAGACAAACGGTCAGATTCCAATTCATCATCCCTGCCGTACTTAAGGTTCAGGTGTCTTCCTACCATAGCCGCCGCTGCGGCAGTACTCGCCGAGGAAGGGTTCTCCGGATCATACGTGGCCACCGCCGTTGCCCCTGAAAGCCCCTGGGTAAGTTTAGATTTGACTGTTTGCTCAGCAGAGTGCCGTGCTACCACATGCCCCACCTCATGGCCCAGGACCCCGGCCACCTGGCCTTCGGTTTGCAGTCTGCGCAGGAGACCGGCCGTAATGAATATCTGCCTGCCGGGCAAGGCAAAGGCATTCACTGTGTTTTCATCTGCCAGCAAGTGGAAGTCAAACGCGTACGGTGTTTCTCTGGCTTTGGTATTTTGTACTATGCGCTGCCCAAACTCCTTGACTTTGGCAACGGCCTGCTGGTCTGGGTGCCGCCCCCCATACTGGGCGGCCATTTGGGGGGCGGCCTGTAACCCCAGGGCAATCTCCTGATCTGCGCTCATGTTCACATGCTGGTTTTCGCCGGTCACAGGATTGTACTCTCTGTTACACCAATAGGTCAGCATGGGAAAAGCCGCAATCACAATGCCCACCAAAATGCGCATAGAGCCTCTCATATTGCAAAATTTTAATGTAGCTACGGGTTTACCCCCTGATTCAGATTTATTATCACTCAGAAAGTATTCCTCCAAGAACGGCTCTAGCGGTAGTTGGTTGCGTGTTTATACGTATTGCTTTTGGCTGATTCTCAAAGAAACATAGCATAGCTGCTATATCCTTTTGATTGCACATACGTAAGATACCCAAGCGGGCAGAAGCTCGTGCACAACTAAAACATGCAAAAATGAATTTGAAGAGAACATTCGGCGCCATTCTGACAATCCTAGGGATTGTGGGTGTCATATGGGGAGCATATGCCTTCTTAGCTGGAGGTGACTCAGTAGGGAATCTTTCTGTGAATCAATTCTCAGCGGCCGTTCCGTTTGTGGTGGGGCTTATATTTCTTTTTACCGGTATCAGCTTAGTGAAAGCCACCCGGGACACTGCTTGATTTTTCAGACCCCTGTAAAACAGAAAAGCCGGCTATGTTAGCCGGCTTTTCTGTTTTACAGGGGTAAACTTATTTTCCTAACAGTACTTTTTGCTGGGCAATAATTTCAGATTCAAACGTTTTGATGGCTTTGGTTGGGTTCAGGTACGCAGACTGCAGGTTCGCCTTAGGAGAATCAATGTACAGGCAGGTGCCGTCTTTGATCAGGTTAATGACTTCGGCAGAAATATCTTGTGGCAAAGCGGGGCAACCGTGGCTGCGGCCCAGGCGGCCATGTTTTTTTACAAAGGCGTCACTTACATAGTCAGCCCCATGCACCACTATTGCGCGGCCTCTGGCATTGGAGTTGAACCCTTTGTCCAGGCCGTCTAGCTTCAGAGAGAGGCCGTGCTTGCCGTAATAAGGCTCATCTGTTACATAGAACCCTACACTGCTCATATGGGAATCAACCGTGTTAGAGAAGTTTACGGCCATGTCATTTCCAGACCCCTGGCCGTGGGCCACCAGACTTTTATAAAGAACTTTGTTCTTCTTCATGTCTACTACCCAAAATCTTTTCTCGCGGCTTGATTTGCCGAAATCAACAATGGTAAGAATATCTTTAGAACGGTTCAGCTTCTTTTGCTCTTTCAGGTTATAATACCCCGTGGCCGCTCGTTGGAAGACGTTGAAGTCTAAACCGGCCTGTTTTAGATCTGCATCATCATAGACTTCTTCCAGGAACTCCTGAAACGAAGGAATGATAGGCACATCTGTCATCTGGGGAATCGCCAGGCTCGCTTCTTGGTTGGGCAAAGTAGTATAGTGAGAAGGATCACTGGTAGCAGGCGATACGAAGGAAAGAGTGGCTAGAAACGAAAGTGCTAAAAATGTTCTATTCATATCTAATTTCTTTACAAGGTGCACTCTTATAACGAGGAGTCTTTCTACTTTTGTTCCATGTAGTCTGCATTTTCTCCTTTAAATATAGGGAGAACCTGGTGATCAGAAACAACACCAATGGTAAAAATACCATTATTTTCTAAAAGTGGATCTATGAAACTATCCTTTAAAAACTTTTTTTCTGCTTCTGTCCTCCCCTTTTCATGTGTGCTTTTACTGGCCTCTGGGGCCTGTTCCTCACGTACCAGCAATTTTAATTTTGATTCTGGCGCCTGGAAATCAGATGTACACGGCTGCGAAGGCAAACGTCAGGAACTACAAAAAGAGCTGGAGGCTATCCGGTTAGATTTAATTGGCCTGAAGGAGTATGATATCAGAAGCCTGTTTGGCAAACCAGAGGCCGAAGAGTTGCTGGACAGGAGCAATAAATCTTATGTATACTATATAAAACCCGGGCCAAAATGTGCCAGCTTCTCTGTCTCCAGCGAAACCCTGGTCCTCAAAGTGAGGATTGATGCCTTGGGCAATACCATTGAGTCTGCCATTACCAATTCCCTGTAAGCATTGCCCACAGATTCGTTTCTGCTATACAGGGTGTGCGTTTATGACCTGTTTTTCTGAAAATAGGGCAAAACCAGGTCTGGAAGGGAGGTTGACCTCAGAGGGGGAAAGGGTACACGCCTGGAAAGGAGCTAACACCCACGTATGAGAGTGCTTCATCATAAAAAAGTAGCTCCTTACTGGAATTCAACTGCCAAAAAAGAAAGCCGTTCTCCATACAGGAGGAACGGCTTTCTGGGCAAGCGTCAAATCTTAGTTTTTGACTTTCTTTTTTGTAGTCTCAGTCTTGATCTTCACCTTGTCTTTCTCCACTTTAGATTTTCCGTCTGGAGTGATGATTTTCGTTTCTGAGGGGGTTGACTTATATTTTACTGAGTCAGTCTTTAGTTTTTCGACTTTCTTTTTTTTTTCATCTCACCATAAGAAGACTCCACTTTCATTTTGTCATCTTTTACTTTGACTTCACCTTCTGCAGATTCAGCAGCGGCAGAACCGGCAGAGACATTCGTGCTGGTGGAGTTCATGGTAGAAGTACCTTCAGGGCTGGAGGCCCCACCGGAAGTGGCTCTGCCTTCCATTTCCAGATAAGCAGTGAATTGCTTTGGGGTTAGCACCTCTGCAAACTGCTCGTCCAGCTGATCTTTTACCTCTTTAATCTTGGCATCACGCATCTGGTTATCATTGGAGTACATGCGCTCTATTTCACTGTATCTATCTAACCTGGCCTGGTTAAGGGCCTTCAGTTTAATATATTGTCCTTCATTCAGCTCCAGGTTATTGTACATCTGCCGTGTCATATCTGTCGCGCTCATAGAAAGCACAGCACGGGTGGTAGCGGCAGTACCAGCAAGATTGGTTTGGGCTTGGGCAGTATAAACGGCACCAATAAAGAAGGCGGATAGTAAGAACTTTTTCATGATGTTTTGACGCTTTAGTTGTTTATGACTTCCAGTTGGTTATTTGCTTCTGGTTTATATCTCCTTTAACGTCACCAAAAATGTTATAGTTATATGAAATTTTATATTTTATAATTGCACTACAAAAACAATTGTGTTTGCACTATATTTAAATCATCAATATTCAATACGTCTATATATAGTCTATAAAATATTATTTTTCTATCTAAAACAGGTTATTATTACTCTCAAACCGATTTTTACCCTCAGAGCAAATTATTCCATATTGTAGTTTAACAACCGCCTCAGATAAAACAAATTAAGGAATTAAATTTTTTTCATCACTAAAATACAATTATCACCTAAAGGAGATACAATAAAAAAAGCCGACCCTTAGTAGAGAGTCGGCTTGAGAGGCGCTGGCTGAGCAGGCCGCAGCTTAAATATCAGTTAGTTTATGGTCTGGTTTTTTAAAGAACTGCATAGCCAGGTACGCAACAAAGGCACCAATGGCACAACCAAAGATGACCCAGGTAGTGGCTACAATCCAGATGGCTGGCTCGTCTCCGTAGAGGTCATCTGCCATGTATGGGTAAGAATAGGCCATGTCAAAGAGGTAGTCTCCAAGCACCTGGGCAGTAGAATAGAGTACTGAGGAGACTAACCCTACCATGAACCCCACCCCAATGCCTTCCAGGTAGTTAATCCTTCCGTTTTTCAGCTGCTTGTGCCGTTTTATGCCCAGACAGACCCCCACCACTAAAATCACCCCGGTTAAGAAGTGCAGGGAGGTCACATCTGCTAATCCTGTTACTATCAGCAGGAGGTGGTACACTATGGCTACTATTCCAGTAATCACTCCATAATAAGTACCGGTTTTCTGTACCGATGTCCTACGTTGTTCCATGTCTAGTTTTATTTTGTTTTGGTCGTTTAGCTTAGAAGCGGCAAGCTTCTCCATATCAACTAAGATATGATTTATCATATACTTGTATATTTGCGAAGGTGTTGTGTTAAAAGACATTTTTTTCATTCCTGCCCAAATCCCTTTTCAACTGACTCACCGCTTTTTTTCGGCCTGAACTGTTTCAACAAATTGATTGTCTGTATATAAGGCCGCACCGCATTCAGAACGTAAAATTTACCGCATAGAGATGGTTTACAGTTCTTTTGGTAACTTCGCGGCCACAACAGCATTAGACAAATAGTAAAGCATGATCAGCACCAATAACGTCAGCCTTTCTTACGGCAAACGCACCCTCTTTGAAGATGTCACCATTAAGTTCTCCCCCGGCAACTGTTACGGCCTCATTGGCGCTAACGGCGCGGGCAAATCTACCTTCCTGAAAATCCTTTCAGGGGAGATTGACCCCAACACCGGCACGGTGGAGATTCCTTCTAAAATGCGACTGGCGGTACTAAAGCAGAACCACTATGAATATGACGAGTATCCGGTTCTGCAGACGGTGATCATGGGCCACAAGCGCCTGTATGAGATTATGCAGGAAAAGGACGCCATTTACGCCAAAGAAGATTTCTCTGAGGCAGATGGCATGCGCGCCTCTGAACTGGAAGCTGAGTTTGCCGACATGGAAGGCTGGAATGCCGAATATGAAGCGGGTGAATTGCTGAGCGGCCTGGGTATTTCCCCTGACCTGCACTACACCTTGATGAAAGACCTGGGGGGTAATGAGAAGATCAGGGTGTTGCTGGCCCAGGCCCTGTTTGGGAACCCGGATATTCTGCTGCTGGATGAGCCTACCAACCACTTAGACGCTGAGTCTATCATGTGGCTGGAAAACTTCCTTGACAATTTTCAGAACACCGTGATTGTGGTGTCCCACGACCGCCACTTCCTGGATGCTGTTTGTACCCACGTGGCAGATATTGACTATGGCAAGATCCAGTTATTTGCGGGTAACTACTCTTTCTGGTATGAGTCAAGCCAACTGGCCACCAAGCAACGCACAGACGCTAACAAAAAGACTGAAGACAAACGCAAGGAGCTCCAGGCATTCATTGCCCGCTTTAGCGCCAACGCATCTAAATCAAAACAAGCTACCTCCCGCGCCAAATTATTGGAGAAACTGACCCTGGAAGACATCAAACCTTCCAGCCGCCGCTACCCTTACATCCAGTTCAAGCAGGAACGTGAGGCAGGGAACCAGATTCTGCAGGTAGAGGGCTTAAGCAAGAGCAATGATGAAGGGGTGATCTTCAAAGACATTTCGTTCATGGTTGACAAGAATGACAAAATAGCGGTCATTAGCCGCAATGACCTGGCCGCCTCTACTTTCTTTAAAGTAGTCATGGGTGAGGCCCAGGCAGACCAGGGGGAATACAAATGGGGAACCACCATCACCACCGCTTACTTCCCTAAAGACAACGGCGAGTTCTTCCAGACAGATATGAACCTGGTAGACTGGCTGCGTCAATTCTCTGTAGAGAAAGATGAAAGCTTTATCAGAGGGTTCCTGGGCAGAATGCTGTTCTCAGGAGAGGAGTCCCTTAAAAAAGCCAGCGTGTTATCTGGAGGCGAAAAAGTGCGCTGCATGCTATCCAGAATGATGCTGCAAAGCGGCAACATGCTGATTCTGGATGAACCTACCAACCACTTAGACCTGGAGTCTATCACAGCCTTGAACAACGGCTTGAAAGAGTACCAAGGCTCACTCCTCTTCAGCTCCCATGACTTGCAGTTTGTAGACACCATAGCCAACCGCATCATTGAGTTGACCCCTAGCGGCATCATTGACAAGCGCATGAGCTATGACGAGTACCTGACCAATGAAGACATCAAGCAGTTAAGGGCCAAGATGTACAAAGAGAAAACACTGGCCTAAGCCGGGGCGTTTCCGGGCTGTTTTTCTGAAAACAGCTCTAAAACAACAAAAAGGGCGCTACTGCTGTAGCGCCCTTTTTGTTTATCTGAAGCACGGGTTACCCCCTGATCAATCTTAATAGTACGGCAATGATGGCAATCACCAGCAGCACGTGAATAATGCCGCCCACGGTGTCTCCAAATCCCAGGAACCCAATGAGCCACAGAATCACCAGCACCACTGCTATGATATACAACAAGTTTCCCATAGTATTTTCATTTTACTGCTTACGCAGATGGAACATACTTTTCAGAAAATAGCGTTACGCCCTCCTGATCAGACGCAGCAACACCGCAATTACGGCAATGACTAATAATACGTGAATGATACCGCCTACTTGGTCACCAAAGCCCAAGAAGCCGATCAACCAGATAATTACCAATACTACTGCGATGATATACAATAGATTTCCCATAGTTTTAGTTGTGTTAGGTTTTAGTTTCACTCCCCCCATTTTGAAGGGAGCTTTAATGAATTTTTAGCTTGTACGCAACTGTATTGCAAAAGATTTATATAGGGTATATCAAATTTCTTTACAAGCAAAATTTCATCCCCGACTCCCCGGGGAAAAGCCACAACCTTAGCACGTTGCCATGCCGTTTAAAAGTTTTAGTTTTGTAGCACACACACTACTAAACACATGACTATGAAGATAGCCGTAATAGGATCAGGCACCATGGGAAATGGCATTGCGCACGTTTTTGCCCAGAACGGGTTTGAGGTTGCCCTGATAGATGTTTCGCAGGAGGCGCTCACCAAGGCGGTCACCACCATTGGTAAAAATCTGGACCGGATGATCACCAAAGGAACCGTTACAGAAGACGAGAAAGCCCAGACGCTGCAGCGCATTACCTCTTACACCGCCTTGCAGCAGGGAGTGCAGGAGGCAGATCTGGTCATAGAGGCTGCCACTGAAAATGTGGAGATTAAACTGGACCTGTTCCGTCAGCTGGAAGAATTCACTAAACCGGGCTGCATTCTTGCCAGCAACACCTCCTCTATCTCCATCACCAAGATTGCCTCTGTCACCAAGCGCCCAGACAAGGTGATAGGCATGCACTTTATGAACCCGGTGCCGGTTATGAAACTGGTAGAAGTGATCAGGGGCTACTCCACCAGTAACGAAGTAACAGAACAAATCATTGACCTCTCCAAACAGCTGGGTAAAATTCCGGCTGAGGCAAATGACTATCCTGGGTTTGTGGCCAACCGTATCTTAATGCCTATGATCAATGAAGCCATCTACACCCTCTTTGAAGGAGTGGCCGGGGTGGAGGAAATTGACACCATCATGAAACTGGGCATGGCGCACCCCATGGGCCCGCTGCAGCTGGCCGACTTCATTGGCCTGGATGTTTGCCTATCTATTCTGCGGGTCCTGCATGATGGTTTCGGGCAGCCAAAATATGCCCCTTGCCCACTGCTGGTGAACATGGTGCAGGCCGGACACAGAGGAGTGAAAACCGGGCAAGGGTTCTACTCCTACACCCACGGCACCAAAGACCTGGTGGTGGCAGATACTTTTAAAAAATAAGCAGTAATGGAAGTTTCTGTTTTAGGCCTGTTTTTCAGAAAACAGACCCAAAACAGAAAGCACCATTTTTTATTTGCAGTTTATACAGCTACTGGAAACAAAGATTTCTAAAACAGAAGGGGCCAGCTTTTTTGCTGGCCCCTTCTGTTTTAGTGCGGTATGGAAGCTAGCACCTACATGACTCAGTCAGGTATAGGGTTCTGCACAGGTAGAAGTTCCCTCTGTTTTTGGCTTGTTTTCCTGAAAGCAGCAAAACAGAGAAGATATTCAAACCTTCTATTGCTGAGACAGCCTCTTAAAAATTAGCCTACACTGCTATCTCGTTTTCCCGGAGGGCATCATTCAAAGACGTTTTCAAGTCTGTGCTTTCTTTGCGAAGGCCAATAATCAGCGCACAGGGCACCTGATAAGAACCTGCTGGGAACTCTTTGGTATAGGAGCCCGGGATCACCACAGACCTGGGCGGAACGTAGCCTTTGTATTCTTTGGGCTCTGCGCCAGTCACGTCAATGATCTTAGTGCTGCCGGTGATGCAGACATTGGCACCAATGACCGCCTCTTTCCCAATGTGGCAACCTTCCACCAGAATGCTTCTGGAACCAATAAAAGCGCCGTCTTCCACAATCACCGGGGCAGCCTGCACCGGCTCCAGAACACCGCCTAGGCCCACGCCACCGCTCAGGTGCACGTGCTTGCCCACCTGCGCGCAGGAACCAACGGTGGCCCAGGTGTCTACCATGGTCCCTTCGTCTACGTACGCTCCAATATTGGTGTAAGAGGGCATCAGGATAACACCCTTAGACAGGTAGGAACCGTATCTTGCCAGCGCATGCGGCACCACGCGCACCCCCTGTTCGGCAAAGTTCTTCTTCAGCGGAATCTTGTCATGGAACTCAAAGGGACCGGCCTCAATGGTCTCCATCTGCTGAATGGGGAAGTACATGAGCACCGCTTTTTTCACCCACTCGTTCACTTGCCATTTCTCACCGCCGGTTGGTTCGGCCACCCTGATCTCGCCTTTGTCCAGCATATGGATCACACATCTGATGGCTTCCTGCGTAGCAGACTGCTGTAACTGCGCCCGGTCATCCCAAGCGGCTTCTATGGTTGCGCGTAAGTCGTTCATTGGTCTTTTTAAAAGAATAAGAGCACAAATTTATTAATTTACACCCTATGTTCCGAAAGCGAATTTTACTGGCCTCTCTTTTGAAGCCGGTTTCTGATACCCGCATGTATGGCAAAATAGGAAAAAGCCTGGCAAAAATGGCGGGGACAGAGATACATGTGGCTGGTTTCGTCAGTAAAAACTTTAACCCAACTGAGTCCGGCATTCAGGTTCACCCGGTATTTAATTTCAGCCGGTTATCATGGCAGCGCGTGGCGGCGCAGTTCACCTACTGGCGTTTGCTGAAAAACATTAAACCGCAGCTGGTCATTGTGGGCACCCACGAGCTTCTTCTGCCTAGCTGGTGGTATTGCCGCCTGCATTCCTGCACGCTGGTCTATGACGTGCGTGAAAACTACTACGTGAACCTGACCACCCAGGGGGTGTATCCCGTTGCCGGAAAACTGCTGGGGCTGCTGGTGCGGGCCATTGAGAAATTCACAGCCCCTGCGGTCCATCATTTTCTGTTGGCCGAGGCGTCTTATGCCCATGAGCTCCCTTTTATTGGTACCAGCTACACGGTGCTGCAAAACAAATACCAGCCGCTCCCCCTTCAAGTGCAGGTGAGGCGCAAAACACCCGTTCACCTGGCTGCGGCCTCTCCCCTGCGGTTGCTATTTTCTGGCACCATCTCCCAACTGTACGGCGTGCTGGAGGCGGTACGGTTTGTAGAGCAACTGCGCCAGTATGTGCCAGACGCACAGCTGACCATCATTGGCTACTGCGCTGACCAGACCTTTTTAGGGGAGCTGAAAAAAAAGATTTCCCCGTTGCCCTTTGTACAGTTGATAGGCGGTGACGCGTTGGTGCCGCACGCCCAGATTCTGGAGGAGGAAAAGCGGCACCACATTGGGCTGCTTCCGTACCACCCCCACCCCAGCACCTTCCACTGCGTACCCACCAAGCTCTTTGAGTACCTGGGCAATGGCTTGGTCACCGTGGCACAATACAACCCGCACTGGAACCAGATGATAGAGGCGGCTGATGCCGGGTTCGGATATGATTTTTCAAAATCAGTAACCAGGCAGACGGTGCAGCTTCTGTTAGAAAAAACGTACTACCAAAATGGCCTTCCGGCGCAGGTGTTTTGGGCCAATGAAGAGCCCAGGCTGGAGCGGCTCATGCGGCAACTCCTTTAAGAACAACCCCAAAATTAAGTTTTAGACACACCTAAACAAATATTTTAACTTTTCGTACATTAGCGCAACTATGACAAAGCAACTTAGAAACTCACGCATTGCGGGACTGGGCCATTATGTGCCGGAGAAGGTAGTGAAGAACGCTGATCTGGAGAAAATAATGGACACCTCAGATGCCTGGATTGTAGAACGTACCGGAATCCATGAGCGGCGGTACTTTGAGCCAGGGAAAGACACCACCGCCAACATGGCCGCCAATGCCGCCAGAAAAGCCCTGGAGAAAGCAGGTTTAGAAGCCAAAGACCTGGATATGATTGTATTTGCCACCCTCAGCCCAGACTACTTTTTCCCGGGGTCAGGGGTGTTGTTGCAGCGCGAGCTGGGTATTTCAGATATTCCCTGCTTTGATGTGCGCAACCAGTGCTCTGGGTTCATCTACGCCCTCTCTTTAGCCGACCAGTTCATTAAAACCGGCATGTATGACAATGTGCTGGTGGTGGGTTCTGAAATCCACTCGTCCGGGCTGGATTTCAGTGACCGCGGCAGAGCCGTGTCTGTTATTTTTGGCGACGGGGCCGGAGCCGCTGTCCTTACCCCTTCTGACAGCCTGGAGAAAGGAATCCTCTCTACCCATTTACATGCCCAGGGCGAATTTGCCGAGGAATTAATGACCATAGGGCCGTCCAGCAACGAGCGGGAGCGCATAACGCACCAGATGATTGATGACGGCACCATCTTCCCTATTATGAACGGCAGCACTGTGTTCAAACACGCCGTAACGCGTTTCCCTGAAGTGATCAACGAGGCCCTGAACCAGAATGGCTATACCGCCGCTGATTTAAACCTGGTTGTGCCCCACCAAGCCAACTTGCGCATCACCCAGTTCATTCAGCAGAAGATGCAGCTGCCAGATAATAAAATCTTCAGCAACATTCAGAAGTACGGCAACACCACGGCCGCCTCAGTGCCTATTGCCTTCTCAGAGGCCTTTGAAGAAGGGTATGTGAAGGAGGGGGATCTTATCTGCCTTGCCGCCTTTGGCAGTGGGTTCACCTGGGCTTCTGCCTTGATCCGCTGGTAGTACAAACGTCATGCACAGTACCGCAGAAGAAAATTACATCAAAGCTATCTATAAACTGTCTGCTGGCGGCTCCACGGCCGTCACACCAACGGTTTATCTGAAGTGCTGGAAACCAAACCCGCCTCAGTGAGTGACATGCTCCGCAAGCTCAGCGCCAAAGACCTGGTGCATTATGAGAAATACCGCGGGGTCTTGCTCACTGAAGAGGGAAAACGGGTGGCGCTGAAGATAATTCGCAAGCACCGTCTCTGGGAAACTTTTCTGGTACAGAAGCTCCATTTCTCCTGGGATGAGGTGCACGAGGTGGCTGAACAGATGGAGCATGTGAAATCTGAGCTGCTCACCCAGCGGCTGGACGAGTTTCTGGGGCACCCGCGCGTTGATCCGCACGGCGACCCTATCCCCACTGAGAACGGGGAGCTGCGGCAGGTGCAGCAAAGGGCCCTCGCCTCGCTGGAGGTGCAGCAGGAAGGGGTGGTTAGCCGCGTGAAAGACTCCCAGCCAAGCTTCCTGCAGTACCTCAACCGGGTTGGAATCCAGATAGGCTCCCATCTTCAAGTGCTGGACAAGATTACGTATGACAACTCCCTTGAGATACAAATAGATAAGAACAAGTCAGTGATTCTTTCCTCAGATGTACTGGAGAAGATTTTCGTCATCTATCCGTGAAGTGCGTTTTAGACCTGTTTTTATGAAATCAGCCCCAAAACGGAAACGGTTCCTTGGGTGGTGGGTGGTAGGGCTGCTGCTGTCTGTTGCGGTTTCCTGCACCCCAGAGAACCCGGTGAGCGAAGAAGCCCGCCGGCATGGCAAACTCTACATAGTCACCACCACCGGAATCTTGCGGGATGCCGTGGCCCACGTGGCGGGTGACCGTGCCGAAGTGGAGGCGTTGATGGGCCCGGGGGTTGACCCTCACCTGTACAAAGCCGCCCTGGGTGATTTGCAGAAACTGCGGCAAGCCGATATCATCATTTACAACGGGCTGCACCTGGAGGGGAAAATGGGTGAGGTGCTGGAGAAGCTGGCCAGACAAAAGAACGTCTGGGCTGCTACAGATGCCTTGCCTGAGAAAAGCCTCCGCAAAACCCCGGCGTTTGCAGACAGCCATGACCCGCACGTCTGGTTTGATGTGCAGCTCTGGAGCCAGCTGGTAGAAGGGCTTGCCCAGAAACTGAAACGCTTTGACGCGGCCCACGCCCAGACCTACCAGACCAATGCCCAGCAGTACCGGCTCCAGCTAGACAGCCTGCACCGCTGGACCAAAAATGAGATTTCCTCCATCCCGGCGCAGCAGCGCATTTTGATCACCGCTCATGACGCCTTCGGGTATTTTGGCCGGGCCTACGGGATAGATGTGCGGGGGCTCCAGGGAATCTCCACCGTCTCAGAATTCGGCTTGCAGGATGTCTCCGGGCTGGTCAATTTTATTGTGAACAGAAAGGTGAAAGCCGTATTTGTGGAGACCTCCATTTCCCAAAAAGCCATTGAGGCGGTATTAGAGGGTGCCCGGCAGAAAGGTCACAAGGTAAAGCTGGGCGGGTCGCTGTATTCAGATGCCCTTGGGGAGGCGGGTGGTCCCGCCGGAAGTTACGTGGGCATGGTTCAGACCAATGTAAAAACAGTGGTTACCGCCTTAAAGTAACGTACGGGCTAACGGGTTGACAAAAGAAAATTTCTGTTTTCTGTTTTCAGAAATCAGGACCGCAAACAAGAAGAACTAGTTCAAGTAATTTACAAGGAATGTGGAAGT
>NZ_LRMM01000060.1 GCF_001647275.1 Rufibacter ruber
GCCTGTTTTCTGGAAAACAGGCCAAAAACGGCACTTACGGTTTAGGATCAGTCAGTTCAAGGGTGCACGTACAATTTGCCACTTTTCATGACCAGCTTCACCTGTCTGAGGGCGCTAATGTGTTGGGTAGGGTCCCCCTGTACAGCCACCAGATCTGCCAGCAGACCCGCTTTGACGCTGCCAAGTTTGTTGTTCAGGTGAAAGAGCCGCGCATTTCCGGAGGTGGCGGCGCGCAGCACCTCTACGGCCGGAACCCCGTAGTGCACCAGCAGTTCCAGTTCACGGGCATTGTCACCGTGGGGGAACACGCCCACATCCCCGCCCACGCAGAGGGGGACTTTGGCCGCGAGGGCGGCTTTCAGGCTGCTCTTCTTTTGGGTGATACGGGCTGGTTCCGGATCAAAGCCTTTGCGCCAGCCATTGTACTGCAAGAGGGCATCACCGGCAGCCACGGTGGGGCAGAGGGCAATCCCTTTCTTCGCCATGAGTTGGAAGACCTCAGGCGTACCGCCGTCACCATGCTCTATGGTTTCTACGCCGGCCTCTGCGGCACGGCGCATGCCTTCTGGAGTGCTGGCGTGGGCCACAACGGGTCTTCCGCTGCTGCGGGCCACACTCACCACCAGTTTCAGTTCCTCCAGGGTGAACGTGGGCATTGCCTCGCCGTTTGGTCCCCACCTGTAGTCTGCGTAGACTTTGATGAGGTCTGCCCCTTTGCCTATCTGGTCGCGCACCACCCGCGTGAGGTGGTCAATCCCATCGGCGGCCTCAGCCCCCTGGGGTACTTCAAATGCCGGCGAAAATCCTTTGGGCCCGTAGCTGCCGGTGGCAATGATGGCTTTACCGGCCACCAGCATTCTGGGCCCGGGAATGATGCCTTGGTCAATGGCCTGCTTCAGCCCCACATCGGCGTAGCCGGCCCCCTCTGAGCCCAAATCCCTGACGGTGGTGAAGCCTGCAAGCAAGGTGTGCCGGGCATGGTTGGTGGCCCGGGCCACCCGTAGCGCCTCAGGTTCTTTCAGCACCTGATCGTTCCAGGAGGTTTCATTGTAGGGGTGCAGCAACAGGTGGGAGTGGCCCTCTATCAGACCCGGCAGCAGCGTTTGCCCCGGCAAGTCAAAGGTGATGGCACCGGTGGGGAGGGTTACAGAAGACACAGGTCCTGCCGCTGTTATACGTTCCCCCTGCACCACTACCACCCAGTCTTTATGTAATTCCCGCCCGTCAAAGACCAGGCTCGGTTTCAATACATACACAGAATCTGTTTTGGGGCTGTTTTGGGAAAAACAGCCCCAAAACGGAAAGAAAATAGCCAGCAGCAGGAGGGACAGTGTTTTGCGGAGCGGCATTTGGTTCAGACTCATAGCGTTAATAGACATACCATTCCCCTTTTGAAATAAGTTGTACTTGCCCGCCCACGTTGATTTCATACTGATCTGGTGCACTGCGTTTCCTTTTCAGTTTGATGGAAGCATTCCGGTTCATCTCCACGCCCTGTTCCACCAGAAGCTCAAGCTCAGTTGCCGGGAAGAACTTGTGGTGGAGCAGGTAACTGAGCAGGCAGCCGTTGGCGCTCCCGGTGGCAGCGTCTTCTATGATCTGGTTGTTTTCATAGGCCAGCATGCGGGCGTTCAGTTGGGAGTGGGGACTGTAGGTTTCAGGGCAGAAGAAATAAAGCGCCACAGTGAGTCCGTCTGGCCGCTGGGTTTTATATAGGCCGTGCTTTTGAAGAAACCGTAAAAGAGGCTCTGGTTGTACAGAAAGCTGCCGCATGTGTTTCAGCCGTTGTACAGGGAGGATCAGAAAAGGCAACCCCGTAGAAACCTCCTGAACGGGAAGGGTAGGGTGGAAGGCGTCTGTTGGCAGCCCAACCGCGGCGGCCAGCTCCTGTTTAGGAAATATGGGGCCGAAGGAAGGGTTGATTTGGCGCATGAACAGAAAATCTGGCCGCTGGCCCAGGTATTTGAACGAGACGGGTATTGGGCCCGCCTTGAGGTTTAAGGCCAGGGTAGGGGCGGCATTTCCCATAATAAACTGCTGAATGATGAAAGCGGTGCCCAACGTGGGGTGCCCGGCAAAAGGGACTTCGTATTCCACCGTAAAAAAGCGTACGTCAAACCCGCCTTGCTGTGGCTGGTCACTGCTGATGAAGGCAGATTCTGCAAAGCCAATCTCCCGGGCAATCTGCTACATTTGTTGGGTACTGAGGCCTTGGGCATTCCGGAAGACGGCTAACTGGTTTCCCCGGTATGGGGCATCAGCAAAGACATCTACTATGTAGAAAGGAAGTGAGTTCATGGCCTGAAGGTAAGAACTAACCCGTAGAGATGCGGCACCGGGGCCTATTCTCATTTGATAAAAAGCTTGGGTTTGCTACGGGCGCTGTTTCCTGTTTTAGGGGTGTTTTCTCAAAAACAGCCCTAAAACAGGAAACAGCGGTAGGTTTGTTATCCAGTTTATTTACCTGCCTTCAAGAGTGGATTTCTTTGGGAGGACAGGTAAAGGAACAACAGTGTGTTGAAGAAAAATATGTTTGTACCGCTCTTAAAAGAGGGAGAATACGAAAGTTGTAATTGTATATTCTCTTTTGATTATGGAAAATGAATAATGGGATTTAATCAATAGAAATATCACTGTATTTTGCCTGCACAAACATAAATATACCATAGCCAATTAAGCCAACAGAAACCGCGGCTAAGATCCAACTGCCAAAGGGTGATGTTTGTAAAAAGGTAAATGCCCCTTTGGTGCCTTCGGCTTCTTTAGGGTTCTGATGCCACGCAGCACTTACAAATAGATACCCAATTATGCAGAAAACAATTCCTCTGGAGGCAAACCCTGCTCTTCCTGATTTTTCCAGGAAATGATAACTCTGAGGTGGTAAATTCTTTACCTCTTTCATGAATGATTTGGTAATTGCTTTCTTTAATTGGTAAAGGCCGTTGCCAATTGTTAACAACCCAATTGCTATTGCCAGCCATTTGCCAAAAGGTTTTTGAAGTAATTCAGTGATGACCATTTCCTCCCTGGATCCGTCTTTTTTATTATTTGCACTCCCTAAACCAATTTTAAATGCCACCACGGCCAATGATCCATAAATAAATCCGCTGAAGGCGTATGCCGCCCTTTTACCAATTGCTTTGGTAGAGGCGCCTTTATCTTCTGTATCTAGAATTGCCTGGGTAAATCTCCAGAGGCTGTATCCAATTAATCCGGCTGCTAAAAGACCTAATAAAAAGCCTCCCCCAGGTAAGCGTTTCAGCTGAAGGAAGGCATCTGTGTTAGATGCTTTCTGGCCTCCTATTCCAATGGCAGCCATTGCCGTTAAGGCTCCCACCAAAATATACACTATCCCTTTGGCGGCATATCCTACTTTGGCATAACGTTCAACCCATTTCTTTTTCTGTGACGGCATAGTGGTGACAAACTTTTTTTTGTTCGTACTCCCTAGACGATACGCAAAGGAATTATGTTGTCACGGGCCCCATAATCCTGTTCCAGATCATAAATCCGGCATGAGCAGGAGGTGTTAGAGCGCCTATTTTTATTGTGCCTGGGATGGTTGATTCATTATTGTGGAAGAAATGAAAGGAAATTTATTTTAAATTAATTTATAGGGTAATTCACCTATTACTAAATGATCAAAATTTTAGCAACGGGGGCAGTTTGTGCTGGCAACCCCCACAAAGAGGGAAGAGGCACCACGCAGGGGGGTAAAAAAGATAGTTAAAGTTGAGTTTGGGTATATTATTAGAATACCTTGATTAAAAATCATTTATATGATGGTATTTATGATTATGGTTTAATACCGCCAAGGCAATTTGTAGAACTTGCGCTATGTACTCTGAAGGATTGAAGCTTGACCTTGATTTGGGCTAAAACGCAGGATGCAGGGGAAGCAACGTTGGAGAAGTTGTAGTTGCATTAAAAGAGATACGAGAAGAATCTGGTAATGTTTTCAACCATTTTTCCGGAAATGATTTTATTGCAGCTGTGATGAATTTCCGCGTCTCGCCATTAAACAAGGAAGCTGTTTGGAGCTTTTTCCTTTTTCTAACATGATGGATCGTGACTGACCTTGGCATGGTGAACGCGTACGCATGTGTCTGCGTTTTGGAGCTGTTTTCCTAAAAACAGCCCGGAAACAGAAGCTTGCTTCTGCTGAAGGCACAAGCGGGCGTATGCGCCATATCCTGAATAAAAAACGCTAAACAGCTTCATGGCCTATCACTGTACTTTGCTTTATTTTCTAAAATAGAAACTGACAGCTATTTAGCAGTAATCATTAAGCAGTGTTGTTGAATAGATGTTAACTCTTATGCCAGGCGAGTAGCGGAGAGAAAGTCTGTATGGAGAGTGAGACTTACAAGGAAATAATTTATAATACCTGGTCCTTTTATGGGAATATGTAGCTCAGGTTGTTGGGCTAATTTTACTGGTCTTGTTAAAGTAAGAGTAAGTATTACATCTAAATAAGAAAAGTATGAGCTAAACTGAGTTTATTTAAACTAACCAGTTAAGATAGTCAATGAGTGGAAATAGATTCTGTATGAAATATGACAGTATATGCGGCCTATAAACCGTTGCCTTATTCTTGTGGTAAAATCTGTTTGTTAGGTTAAAACAAAATATTATTTGTTTTGTTAAGTTGTTTTTTGCCTAGTTGATTATTTGTTTACCACTGTAATATTATATCAATTTTAATTTAAATAGTTGAATAGCTCATTCAGTAAATGTATTGAATTATCAACAATGGGTTGTTCTGTAGAAAAAGGAAATGCAATAAAGGTTAATTGTTGATACTAAGTTTGTATTTAGATTTTATAACTGATGCTAATTTTTTTTATTATTATTGAACTGTTGAATTATTAGAACTATAGCACTTATTTGTTTCTATTTAAAGATAGTGACTTTAATCATGTTGACTATTACATCGTGTCAATATAAGCTACTTTTTATTTGGAGGAGATGAAGTTTAAACTTGAAAGGTCAAAATTGTGCTTATAATATTTAGAGGCGGCCTTCTTAGGAAGTACTGCAATAATAGCCTTGTCACATTCATTCTGGAGTTGCGCTATTACTTCTTTTAAAAGGAGTGGGTCATCTGAATATTGTTTAATGACTTCATTTGACTTAGTAATGCGAGCATCTAAGATGGCTTTGATTTTGATATAATGCATTTCAGAGAGCTCCAATTTGTTAAGCATTTCCCTTGCAATGGTTTCTGATCTGGTGTCGGGCGTTTGAGGCGACTGGGAAAAACAAAGCGATTTAGTGAATAACAGAAATAATATGGGTAAAAAGAATCTTGGTTTCATATGTTGGTATCCCTATATCATGAGTAATATTTAAATTTATCTACGATATGTTCTAATAGTTGGCATTTTCGATGGACTGTCTTTTTTGAACGTTGAAAAGCGTGCTTTCCAAGTTGAAACATCTGAATATCTAGATATAATTATTTTTTATTAGAAAAAGCAGAAAATCTCCCATCTACTTGCACAGGTAAAAGAGATCAGATAAATTTGCGTCAGATTTTAAGAGGAACACCTTTTAATCTGAAAGCCATGCGCACGTGGTGAAACTGGTAGACACGCCATCTTGAGGGGGTGGTGCCCTACGGGTGTGGGAGTTCGAATCTCCCCGCGCGCACAAGCAAGTAAAAGCGCATATCTGTAAATGATATGCCGCTTTTTTATTTGCCCTAATAGGGCACTAGTTGGTGGGCACCTATGGCAATTCTTGAGGAGGGAGAGGTGGCTTCCATTTGAACCTGTCATCGGGTAGCTTGCTTCTCAATTGCTAAATGAAAAGTCTGTTCTGTTTTTGCCTATTTTCTTAAAAACAGGCCAAAAACAGAAGCCCCTCTTAGCCGTGCTGATTCCTCTTGCTTGATCAGGTACGTATGAGGGAGCTGCTGATTTGTTTAGAATGGCAGGAGTGACAGGTTTTGAGGGGTGTGGCTCCCTTTTCCCAACCACAAACCGCTCTATCCGTATTTTCCTCAATACCATACCCCAAGTCTGCGCCATGAGGAAGTTGGAATCAATATTATTGGTGGATGATGACCCCACCTCGCTGTTCATTGCAAAGAACATTGTAAAGCGACACCAGGTGGCCGAAAGAATCTTTGCTGCCCACAGTGGGGTAGAGGCTATTCAACTTCTCAGGAGTGCCTGTGGCAAGGGGCAGGATTCGATCATTTGCCCTACGCTGGTGATGGTAGATGTAAGGATGCCAGACATGGATGGGTTTCAATTTGTAGAGGCTATGAGAGCCCTTACAGCCCCCATAGTGCCTGTGGTAGCCATGCTCTCTTCCCATGACTATGATCGGGATAAAAAGAAGGCGAAACATCTGGGGATTGAGGCGTTTCTGCAAAAGCCGCTCACGGGTGAATCGTTCAGAGAATTCCTGCTAAGCGCTGGCCTTACTTCGGGTATTAAATAACTGAAATTGATCAGACGGGGCAACCATAATTTGTGAACGCCTGTCCTCTAAATCCAGAAGGGGAGCCATAAGACAATTTGAACGGGTAGGTACCCTGGCGGTGAAAGGAATGGTGTCTAATTATGACGGTACACTTACCAGCTTGTACCTTCTATAGTTGCCACTATGGCTTCTTGAGGGCCAGTTGAAGAATTTGTTGCATTGACTCCTGGGTGATGGGTTTCTGGAAGAAACCATCGGCCCCTGAATGAAGGATGGATTGCTGTTCCTTTTTGCAGAGGGACGAAGTAAGGACCACCACCTTGGGGCAAGGGGAAAGTTGTAGCTTTTTCATCTCCACCAGAAACTCTAGTCCATCCATAAGGGGCATGTGGAGGTCCAGCAATATGAGGTGGGGGAGGCGGTTTGCTGGATGTTGCTGCAGTAGTAATTCTAAAGCGTCTTCGCCGTTTTTTATTGTTTGAATAAGGCACCCTGGATGGCTACTCTTAATCTGCAGCTCTGCAATAAAACTAGCAACCTCATCGTCATCAATGATTAAAATCCGCTGTAAATCCTCCATGCGTAAAAGTACGGAGGTGGAGGGGATAAATACTTATAAATTCAGTTGTTATTATTAAAATTTATTAAGAACTTTTTTTCCAGCTCTACTTTTGCTTCTGAATGGGTTAGGATTGGAAGGCAAGCACAGCAGGAGGCTTGGATAGCCTCTGCACGGAGGGGTAAAATCTGCTACCTGAATAAGCAGACAAGCACACCTGTCAAGGTCCCATTGCCAATGGCCCTCCTTTTGATAACCCAAAGTAATAGGCGCTCCCATAAACAGAAGATCTGCTTCTCTTGTACGAAGGCAGAAGTCATAGAATTCCTGTTTCTGGGCTAGTTTCCGGAAAACAGGCCAAAAACAGAAAGGGCAGTTCAAGGAATTACCTTAAAAGGGTTTTGGGGCGTCACCAGGATCACTTTCTCCCGCTCTACTATGACTGAGCCCGGCGTGGCTCCCCTGGGCTTTCTAACATACTTCCTGGGGGTGTACAGAACAGGGCAGAGGGTGTCATTCTTCCGCTTTGAGTAGTAGGCGGCTACTTGGGCGGCAGTCTCTATCACCGGCATTGGGAAAGGCTGGCCGGCTTTGAGTTTAATCACCACATGGGAGCCGGGAACGTCTTTGGCATGGAGCCATAAGTCATCTTTGTGCGTATGGTGCAGGGTAAGCTTGTCATTGGCCTTGGCATTCTTCCCTACTAGTATTTTGAATCCGTTTGTCTCAAATGTATGGTAAGGCAGCTCCTGCCCGGCGGGGAGGGGGACCACCGTGTTTTTTTTCAGGTATTGCCGCAGTTGCGGGGCGGAGGTGATTTCTTCCAGTTCCTTTAGTTGCCGACCTAGGCGCTCTACCTCCTGTTCCTTTTTTTCTGCCCTTGCCTGAAGTAGAGTAAGTTCTATCTGCTGGTTTTTAGCCTTCTTGTACAACCGTTCTGCCGTCTTTTGCGGGGTTTCAGTGGCGTGAAGCTTTATCTTACGGGTGGTGTCCTGGTAAAAGTCATACAGCTCCACCTCTGCGCTACCCTTGGGGATGTTGGTAAGGTTGGCCATAATGACATCTGCGGTTTGGGCGTACGGGGTGCCGTGGTGCCACGTTTCCAGCTGTTCCTGTATCTGCCACCAGATTTTCTGTGCCACCTCCAGCTGGCGCTGTAAAGACTTGTGTGCCGCCCCGTAATGCCTGCTGAAATACTCTTGTGCCCTGTACTGGGGAACAAAAGCATTAAGGGCTTCTAAGGGGTCTGTATACTTTTGCTGAATCTGCCCTACGGGTAACAGGGAGAAGCGAAGAACCTTGTCCAGGTAAGTGAGGTAGTAGGAGGGGGTTTCCAGCTGTGCCAGCATTTCTTGTACCAATTGCCATTGGGCCAGTGGTTGTTTTGCTTCTATCCCCATTTCCTGGAGGTAGAGTAGCGGGAGATCTCCCAGTGTAGGCAGCATTTTACCGAGCAGTTGTGGTTGTGCCAGAAACTGTTCCTGGGTCAAGTGCCAGTTCTGGTGCATTGCCCTATAGTCTAATTCCAGATCCTTGGCAAATTTCCGGTGGAATAGCGCCATGGGCTGATCCTGCTCAAATAGTATCACATTAGACCTGTTCCCGAAGAGTTTAAAGAGCAATACTTTCCCTTGGGTGAACTGAATAAAGAAGCTTCTTTCCTGCCGGTGCGCCTGTACCTCCAGCACCTGCTTTCCCCAGACAGATGTAAACAGGTCTACCGAGTTTTGCCTTGCCCTGTTAAACGTAGCAGGAAACTGGAGGCTGGAAAATGTGGAGGTCTGGATTGCCTTGATGAAAAACTCCTGCGCCCCGTTATGAAATGCCAATACCAGTTCATCTTTTTCCTGACTGAACACTGAGTGCAGGGAGAATCCTTTTAGTGTTTGTTCAAGCTTTTGGGCAAGTTGCCGTAAGAAGTAATAATTCTGATGCACTGTTTATAGGCTAAGGGTTAAGCCATCAAACGCAAGCCTGATGTGAGGGGGCAGTTCTGTTTCGATTTCCCTATGTAAACCCAGCAAATGGCTTATATGCGTCAAGTACGCTTGCTGCGGGGCCAGGTCTTCTAAGAGTGCCAGGGCCTCAGACAGCGAAAAATGCGAGATATGCGGCTCTCTTCTGAGGGCGTTCACCACCACTACCTTTGAGCCTCTTACCTTCTCTTTTTCCTCCTCAGAAATGAAGTTGGCATCTGTTATGTAGGTGAAATCACCCACCCTGAAGCCAAATACCGGTAACTTGTGGTGCATGACCTGGATGGGGGTTACCTGTATGCCCTGTACCTCAAAAGGCTGGTTTGAGATTGGGTGCAGTTCTACCCGGGGTACCCCCGGGTAAGTGGCATTGGTGAAGATATAGCTGAACTCCTGCTGCAGCTGCCTCAGCACCCGCTCATCAGCATAGACGGGCATGTCTATGCGCTGCATGAAGTTAAAGGCCCTTATGTCATCCATGCCGGCGGTATGGTCTTTGTGCTCATGGGTGAACAGCAGGGCATCAACCCTTTTAATCCGTTCCCGCAAAACCTGCTGCCTGAAGTCTGGGCCCGAGTCAATGATCAGGCTCTTGCCCTCTACCTCCAGATGCACAGAGACCCGTAACCGTTTGTCGCGGTAATCTAAGGAACGGCATACGTCACATTCACACCCAATCACGGGTACTCCCTGAGAGGTGCCTGTTCCTAAGAAAGTTACTTTCACGCAGCGGTAAGGGTTTGGTTTCTGATGGCCAGGAACAGTTCCTGGCTTTCTTCCCTGAGTTTCTCGGGCGCTATCTCAACTGCTTTCAAAATCTCAATGAGGCAATTGATTTTTCCCTCCAGCGGGAAGTATTTGTTTACAACCGCCACTTTCGTCTCCTTCAGGATACAGAACCCTGATTTAAACGTTCCTTTTTCGTAACGGAGCAGGTAATCAGACTCGGCAAAAATATCTTCTAACCGGCTCAGGAAGGGCCGGGTGTACTTTAATTGCATAGGGTGACTTTAAGCGATGGTGCCGGTGGAATTAGTGCACGTATTCTTTCACGGTTTGCACCAACATGTCAAAATCCAAAGGCTTAGGAAGGTACGCATTGATACCTGCTTCCTTGAACTGCTCCAGGGTGTAGTTGTTGGCATTACCCGTCACGGCAATGATAGGAATACCAGATATCTCAGGATTCTCACTGGAGCGGATCTCTTTGGTGCACTCCATCCCGTTTTTCACAGGAATGTTAAGGTCCATGAGAATGGCGTCAATTTTCTGCTCGTTCACTTTCTTGATAACCTCGCCACCGTTTTTGGCAGAAAGTACCTTATAGTTTTGAAGTTCAAGGATTTTCTTGGTAAGGTTCAGAATTACAGAGCTGTCTTCTGCAATTAATATGGTTTTAGTCTCTGCCATGGTTAGTTTGATAAAATTGTCTTTCTGTATTGGGCTTTAAAATTAGCAAAACTTGTCTCTAAATCAGAAAACGTTTGCGGTACACCCTCAATGTCGCCTTTTAGAATGTCATGCTCCAGATTTTTTGCCAAAGTTGACACTATATTCAGTCCGAGCGTAGAGGCTGTCCCTTTAATTTGATGCAGTGTACTCAAAATACTGCTATAATGTTTTGCGGCTACGTCCTTTTTGGCCTCTTCCAGAAGAGGAAAGGTTTCTTCCTCAAAATCAATGTACAGCTGCAGGGCAAATTCATCTCCCCCAATACTGCGCAGCTGTTCTACTATCTCCATTTCCAGAAAAGGCTCCTCTTTTTCTTGTTCATCAGTTATGAGCGGAGCTATTTCTACGTTTGACTCAGGCACTGCCTCCGTGGCATTCCCATACCACTTAACCAAGCGGTCATAGAGGTCAGTGATTTTTACCGGTTTTGAGATATAGTCGTCCAGCCCCTCTCTGATGAACTTCTCCGCATCATCTTTCATGGAATAGGCCGTCATGGCTACAATAGGGGGGCAGGAGGAGCCTAGCAGTTTTTTTAACTCTTTGGTGGCGGTCACGCCGTCCATTTCCGGCATCTGTATGTCCATGAAGATGAGGTCATATGGAGTAGCCACTGCTTTCTCAATGGCTTCAAACCCGTTAGATGCCACATCTGCATAGCAGCCCATGCGCTCCAACAGTTTAAGTGCCACCTTCTGGTTGATCTGGTTGTCATCTACCAACAGCAGGGTCGGCGAGGGGTTGAATTTCCCTATTTCTTCCAGTTCTTTTGAAGAGAGAAGCATTTCATTGATCTGGGTCACGTTGGTTGCCTCACGGCAGGTAATGGTGAACCAGAAGGTACTGCCTTTCCCCACTTCTGACTCCACCCCAATTTCACCCCCCAGCAGCTCACTGAGTTGTTTGGAAATGGCCAGGCCGAGGCCGGTACCCCCAAATGATTTGGAGGAGGAGTTGTCCAGCTGGGTGAAGTTAGTGAAGAGGAGC
Source organism: Rufibacter ruber (assembly GCF_001647275.1). Classification (GTDB taxonomy): domain Bacteria; phylum Bacteroidota; class Bacteroidia; order Cytophagales; family Hymenobacteraceae; genus Nibribacter; species Nibribacter ruber_C. The sequence continues at coordinate 11,407 of NZ_LRMM01000060.1, forward strand.
CGTATGTCTTCTTCGCTGATGCCAATACCAGAATCATTGACCCGGAACTGCAACAGGTGCTGGTCTCCCTCTGACTGCAGCCTTTTTACTTCAACACTCACAGCCCCTTCATTGGTGAACTTAATGGCATTGGAGGTGAGGTTGGAGAGGATCTGCAGCAGCCTGGTTTCATCTGTGACAATGTAACGTGGGGTGTCTTCAGAAATAAAGTAAGTAAACTCCAGGTCTTTCTGGTTGGCCCTATTTGCAAAAAGGGAGTGTATTTTTTCTAGGGAGTAGTGTAAGTCAAGCCCCGTTTCGTTTATCTGCAGCTTGCCCGCCTGTATCTTTGAAAGGTCTAAAATGTCATTTAGAATATCCAGCAGGGCATCTGATGATTTGCGGAGCGTATCTGTGTAATCCCGTTGCTCATCATTGGTGGCAGAATGGTGCAGGAGGTCAATCATGCCAATGATGCCGTTCATGGGAGTGCGCAGTTCATGGCTCATGTTGGCCAGAAACTGGTTTTTAGCTTGCAAAGAAGTCTCTGCCAGTTCTTTGGCTCTGATCAGTTCCCGCTGGGTGTTCTTTAGTTCGGTGATATCGCGGCATACTCCTTCAATAGCCACTGGTTCTGCCTCTGCGTTTAAGATAAGCCGTGAGTTGATCAATACCTGTATCTCTATTTCAAACTTAGTGCGCAGGGTGGTTTCAAAGTTCCTGACGCTTCTCTGTTCAAAAAGATGATGCAACAACTGCTCACGGTCCTCTGGGTATACATACAAGTCACGGGCATTCATCCCCATGGCCTCTGCCTGGGTATATCCCAGCATTTCCTGCACAGAGGGGCTCAGCAGCTGGAAGTCTCCCTCAATGTTGGTCTTGTAATACATGTCCTGGAATGACTCAAAGATCTGTCTGAACTTCTCTTCATTCTCTGCCAGGGCCAATTGAGAGATTTTCTTCTCGGTAATATCCAGCGCAATGGCAGAAACATCTTCAAAACTGCCATTCTCCAGGTAGATAGGGTTGAGCAAAATTTCAAGCCATTCACTGTTTCCCTCAGGCCGCTGTAGCTCAATCTCAAATTGTTGCGGCTCCCCAGAGAAAGCCTGCTCATACCTATCCTGCAGTAACCCATAGTACTCTGGAGACACAAACGTTTCTACCAAATAACTCAGTATGCTGCCAATGGCGGGTGTCTTGCCAGCCCAGGTATGGATTTCGTTAGAGAAGTTCTGGTTAAAAGAGGTAAGCTTATATTGCCGGTTAAGTGACCACATCAGGTGGCTTCCGCTCTCAAAGATGGCTTTTAAGCGTGCATTCTGAATGGTAATCTGCTCTTCGTTCCGTTTGCGTTCAATGGCCAGCGCCACCTGGTTGGAGATAAAATGCAGAATCTCAATATCTGTCTGCACATAGGCCTCCGGGTTTTTGTAATCGCGTACGGCAATCACCCCAATAATGCGCTCCCCTATGGAGAGGGGCGAGGAAAGCATTACTTCTGGCACCACCCCGTTGACTTCAATTTTCCCTTCTTCCACCAAAGCCATGAAATCTTCTTTGGTGGCGTACAGCGGTTTGCCGGTTTTGATCACATACTCCGTCATGCCCAGCGAGAAAGGCCTGGGCGCGGCGGGCACCGTAGATAACTGATCTACATAGTACACAAAGTTGATGGTGTTCTTCTCCTCATCAAACAGGGCAATGTAGAAGTTATGGGTCTCAATAATCTTGCTCAGCTCCCGGTGGATGGCACTGTACAAAGACGGCAAATCTTTGGAGCTGATGGCCAGGTTGGCAATGCTGTAATACACCTTCTGCAGGCGCTCTGCCTTGATGCGGTCTGTGATGTCATGGAGAATGGCCCGCGTGGCAATGGGCTTCCCATCCTGCCAGCTGCAGTTGATACTCCCTATCAAGTGAATGGGCTTGCCACTTTTGGTCAGAAAGACGGTTTCAATCTTATTGACATCTTCGCCTTTGTAGAGGTTACGAAGCTGGTAGATCAACTTGGCCTTATAGTAAGGATGGACAATGTCATTGAGGGTGAGGTTCTCAATATCATAGTCATTGTACCCCAGCTTTTCTTTCCAGGCCCGGTTAACAAAGATGAATTTGTTGTCTGTAGAAATGTTCTGGATGAGGTCATGGGCATTGTCAAAGAGGTCTTGCAGACGTATTTTATTGTCTTTCAAGGCTTCCATGGCAATGCGTTTGTCGGTCATGTCTTTGCCAACGCCGGTAATGCCTACTACTTTCCCTTCGGCATCCATCTCAAACATGATGTTCCAGCGCAGGATCTTGGTAGACTGTGACTTGGTGAGCAGGTCCCATTCATAGTAGCTGCGCAACGACTGGCTCTGCAACGCCTTCTGGATTTCCTGAATGCGGGTTCCCCGCTCAGGTTCAGGCACAAACAGTTCATAATAGTTCTGACCAATGACTTCCTCCCGCTTATAGCCGGTATACTGCAGGAAATAATCATTGACATAGACAATACGCAGGTCCAGGTCAAGGCTCACATAGGCCAGGTTCACCTGGCTGAGGAAGGAGCGGAACTGCTGCATGGATTCCCGTAGAACCTCCTGCCGGCGCACCAGTGCCTGTGCCTCTTTGCGCTGGGTGATGTCCCGCAGAATGCACTGCACAAAAGAAACCCCATCCAGTTGAATAGCGCTGAAGCTGATTTCACTGTCTACCACACTGCCATCAGGCTTCTCTAAGCGCCACTCCAGCGTCTGCGGAATGCCTTCCAGCAGGGTGCTGTCAATCATTTGGAGCGCTTTCTCTACTGAGGATGTCCCGTCTGCCTGAAGCGCCGGGGAAAAATCTGCTATTCTCTTGCCCAGAATGTCTCTTTTGTCACAATCAAGCAACACCGAGGCCTGAAAGTTACAGTCAGCTATCTGGGTTTGGTTCAGCAGGAAAATAGCGTCATTGGAGGACTCAAAGAGGGTTTTGTATTTCCCTTCAGAATAATGTAGCTCCTGACGCAGTTCAAAACGGGAGAGGTAGGAGCTGATTTCAAACCCTACATAGTTGATGAATTCTGTAAGGGTGCTGGTGATGAGCTGGGCTTCCTCTACCAGAAGTATAATCACCGCCAGGTAATTCTTTTCAGTGCTTACCGGCATGGCCACCACTTCCCTTTTCTGGAACAGGTGCTGAAAGTTGCGGGAGATGCTCAGGATGGAGCGGTTCCTGCCCTTGTTTTCCAGCTGGGCCAAAAACTCGGGTTTCAAGGCCAAAATGCTCTGCTCCTGCAGGAGGTGAGAGTCCTTACCCTTGTTCTTGATCAACTGCACCATGCGGTTGGTGGGCTGAAATACGTAGACACCGCCGCCAGAAATGGTAGGGCGGGTCAGCAGTGCATCTAAGGTGGCCGCTAGTACATCTTCTGCGGTTTTCAGGTTTGAAAAGTTGGGGAGTAGCTTAGATACAAACTCCTGTTGGTCCTGACGCAACCTGCCAGCCTCACTGCTGCCTTTTGCGTCTTCAATGGGGCGCGCAGTGCCAAGCACCACCTCCTGCCCAAAATATTTTCCGCACCTGAAAGAAAGGAGTACGGGGAGCAGCGTTTCGGCTTTGTCTTTGAACCACCAGTCAAACCGCTGGGTTTTACCTTCGCACGCTTTCTGAATCCTTTTCTTGAAAGCCATTTTCTCTGATGGGTTCAGGTCAAAGGCTTCAAAGACACTTTTACCTACCAGTTCTCCCTTTTCAAACTGAATGAGCCCCAGTGCTTCTTTGTTAATGTCAATGAAAATCCCTTTTTTGTCAAGAATAAACAGGGGTTCATTGCTGTCTTCAAAGAGGGTGCGGTAACTGGACTCTGAGGCATACATATCGCCCACGGGCATGACTTCAGCAGAGGCTGACCTAACGGCCAGGTAGAGCAGCTCATGGCCGTCTTGCTGCACCAGGCTTGATTTGAAATAAAACAATTCACTGCCCAGGTTCTTCTCCTTGGGCTGGAAAAAACCGCTGATGTTCTTGCGGTTACGCAGCAGCCGTACATTCTTCTCAAACGTAGGCAGGTATTTCTCATCTAAGAGTTGCTTAATGTTCAGGTGCTCCGGAAAATCCTGCCCTTTGAAGAAAAACTCCCGGGTCTGGCTGTTCACCTTGAGCAATTCACCCTCAGGGGTGCAGACAAACATGAGTTTCCTGCTACCGCTCACGTGCTCGGCCAAATCAATTAATCGTTCTGCCGCTGCTACCTTTGCTTCTCTTTCTGCAGATGTCATAGTGTTTGTCATACGTTGCCTTTGAACCAGGTGATGTCCATTGCCTGTGAAACGGGTATGGCTCTTGGAAAGAAATCACCTATTTTAGCAAAAATAACTTAAAAACATTGTTTTTCTAGGGGCAGTATCTACAAGTGTGGCCCCTCTTTACCGGGCTCTTCACCACCATGGGCAAAAGCATTGTCTTGACCGTCACAACTGACCTTAACCATGACCAGCGCATGCTGCGCATTGCCGGCACGCTGGCCAGTGCCGGGTTTGTGGTGACGCTGCTGGGGAGGGAGCTTCCCGGCTCTAAGCCACTGGGAGGCCAGCACTTTCAACAGGTGAGGCTCAGGTGCCGCTTGGCTAAAGGCCCCTTCTTTTACCTGGAGTTTAACCTGCGCCTGATCCTGTGGTTTCTCTGGAACAGGTTTGAAATCTACGGCGGCGTTGATGCTGACACGGCCCTGGCCGGCGTCTTGACTGCGTGGTGGCGCCGCCAACCTTTTGTCTATGACGCCCATGAGTTGTTCCCAGAGTTGCCGGAGGTGGTCAACAGGCCCCCAGTGGAAGCCGTGTGGGCTTGGGTGGAGAAGTTGGCTTTCTCCCGTGCCAGCCTGGCCTATACGGTCAGCGGTTCACTGGTAGAGTACTTCCAGCAGCGGTACCGGCGGCGGGTGCACCTCATCCGGAACATGCCGTTCCGGCAGCCGGGCGTGCAGGAGCCGGGGCAGCCCGTTTACTTCATTTACCAGGGTGCCCTCAATGTGGGCAGAGGGCTGGAAGCCACCCTGGAGGCCATGCAAGACGTGCCGGCACAGCTGGTTATTTGTGGCGATGGGCCGTTGCTGCCAGCCCTGCAGGAGAGGGTTCAACAGCTGAACCTTTCCCGCAAAGTCATCTTCAAAGGAAATGTAGCGCCAGCAAGCCTGGCCCAGATCACCCAGCAGGCGTATGCGGGCATTATGCTGTTAGAAAACCAGGGCCTCAGCTACTACTACTCCCTGGCCAACAAGTTTTTTGATTATGTGCAGGCCGGTATTCCGCAGATATGCATTCCTTTCCCTGAATATGAGCGGCTCAACACTGAATGGGAGGTTGCCCTCTTGACAAACAATAACCCAGAAGACATCAGAAAAAGCATGCTGGCCCTGCTGGAGGGGAGGGAGACGTACCAGCGCCTCCGGCATAACTGTCTGCGGGCCCGGCAGGAGTGGGTATGGGAGAAAGAGGCGGAGAGATTAGTACATTTGTACAAAGAATTAGCATGATGGCGTCTCGGTTTTTAGTGGTAGTAGTGGGCCCCACCGCGGTGGGGAAAACTGATTTCTGTGTGCAGCTGGCCAAAGAGTATCAGACCCAGATCCTGTCTATGGATTCACGGCAGTTCTTTAGGGAGTTGAGCATTGGTACGGCCAAACCCTCAAAAGAGGAACAGGGCGGAGTGCCCCACCATTTCATTGACAGCCATTCCATTCAGGAGGAGTATAACGCCGGAGCCTTCGCCCTAGATGCGCGCCTGCTTCTCCAGCGCCTTTTCCGGCAACACCCGGTTGTCATTGCCACGGGCGGTTCCGGCCTGTACGTGCGGGCCCTGTGCGAGGGGCTGGACGAGATGCCGGACATTTTGCCCGGCATAAGGGAAAGCTTAACCCAACGGTTGGAACAGGACGGTTTGCCAGCCTTGGTAGCGCAGCTCAGGGAATTGGATCCTGTGTATGCCCGGCAAGTAGATGTACAGAACCCGCAGCGGGTGATTAGGGGGCTGGAAGTGTGCCTGAGCAGCGGGCAACCCTATTCTTCGTTCAGGAAAAAAGCCTTGGCAACTGCAAGGGATTTCCAGATCATCAAGATTGGCCTCACCCGTGACCGCGAAGAGCTGTACCGCCGCATTGACCACCGCATGGACCTTATGCTGGCGCAGGGGCTGCTGGACGAGGTAAAGAGCGTACTGCCTTTCAGGAATCACCAGGCGCTCCAGACGGTTGGGTACACCGAGCTCTTTCATTACCTGGACGGCGACTACGACTTTGCTGAGGCGGTTAGGTTGCTCAAGCGGAACAGCCGCCGTTACGCTAAACGCCAGATTACCTGGTTTAACCGGGACCCCGAAATCCAATGGTTCCACCCAGACCAGCTGGCCGACGTGCTGGCGTGGGTGCAACAGAAAATAGAGGGAGAGGCAGGAAGATCCATTTCATAATTCCTGTTTCCGGGCTGTTTTTCTGAAAATAGCCCGGAAACAGACTTTTCTGTCTGTAGGAATAAGGGCTGTTCAATTACGCAGCGCATTACTTTCTAACAGGTGGAACCTGCTTTCTTACCTACCTGCTATAGTTCCAGGGCTCTGCACGGGCAGGACCTCCCTCTGTTTTTGGCCTGTTTTCTTGAAAACAGAAAAACAGGACAGATGCTTCAAGCATTCTATTGAGGGGTAGCTTCTGGCTTCTTGTCAGCGAATCCCATAGGTAAACCACCTGCCTCCGTTCCTTAAACCGCAGTTTTTGCTTAACCACTCCTTCGCCGGGCGTTGGCTTTGGGGCGCTTTTCTACAAAATCAAAGGGGTAAGACTCTTTAGAAGGAAGGAACTCCTGCCTTAGTATAAGTGTCTGCTTTGCGTTTTCGGGCTGTTTTCAGAAAAACAGCGAACGCAAAGCAGCTGAACAACTCAACGAGAGGGCATGTCTGACGGGATGATCCTTTTTTCAGACCGTTGGTACTTTGTTCCCATGGGCGGGAAACAATTGACACAGTGCGGGAGCCGCCGCAAGAGCAGGAGGGGACCAACGCTGGTTGCCAGGCTCAAAAGTATTCCTGTTTTGGGGCTGTTTTTCTGAAAACAGCTCCAAAACAGGAATGATAACGGCAAGCCTACCTTGAAATGCTGACTACACGCTAAGTACGTGCACCAGCTTCAGGAAACTTTCACTGATGGGCTTCTTCTTGGTGATGGTGTCATGGAATGGAGTGTAGGCTATCTCACCGTTGATCACACCCACCATCTCATTGGTGCGGCCGGCTAAAAGGCCCTCCACTGCGCCCATGCCCATTTGGCTGCTGAGCAGGCGGTCGGCGGCTGTTGGGGTGCCACCGCGCTGTACGTGCCCAATAATGGTTACCTTGGCATCCATCTGCGGCAGCGCCTGCTTCACCTTGGCGGCTATCTCTGAGGCACCGCCTTCGTCGTCGCCTTCGGCCACAATGATAATGAACGAGGTTTTAGAGCGGCGCCAGCCCTGCTGTAGTGTTTCAATCACTTCTGGCAGTGACGTGATGGTTTCTGGGATCATCACCATTTCGGCCCCGCCGCCAATGGCGCAGGGGAGGGCAATGTACCCGGAGTCACGCCCCATTACCTCCACAAAAAACACGCGCTCATGGCTGTCTGCCGTGTCCCTGATTTTGTCAATGGCGTCCAGGGCGGTGTTGACCGCGGTGTCATAGCCAATGGTATAATCTGTGCCAAACAGGTCATTGTCAATGGTGCCGGGGCAGCCAATGATGGGAATGCCGTACTCTTTGTGGAAGATCTCAGCTCCGGTAAAGGTACCGTTCCCGCCAATGGCCACAATGCCTTCAATCCCAAACTTGGTGATCTGCTCAAAGGCTTTTTTGCGGCCTTCGGGCGTCTGGAACTCCATGCTGCGGGCAGATTTGAGAATAGTACCGCCTTTCTGGATGATGTTGCTGACAGAATGGGAGAACAGGCGGTAAATCTCGCCCTGAATCATTCCGTTATATCCTCGGCCAATGCCGTAAACTTCTAATTTGTGATACACTGCTGTCCGGACCACCGCCCGGATGCAAGCATTCATACCCGGGGCATCACCCCCAGATGTAAATACAGCTATTTTTTTCATGTACAAACCTATACTTGAGCCACCAAAGTACGGGATAAACGTACAATTCTCAAGTATTTGCCCAAGAAGGAGAAGGTTTTTCACTGCTACGCACCCTGCTGTAAAAGGGGAGGGAAGCCTTCTGAATTATGAAAAAGAGCGTGTGGGGTATGATATTTAAATAAATCAACAGTTTTCAAGATTTGACGTAGCTTATATTTATAATTTTCGTAAATTATTAGGTGAAGTTGAAGCTGCGCAATTTCTGTGCAATGTGTAGGCAACGGCCGTTATACCATCACCCTTACAGACCCTTTACCTATGTTTTCTATTTTTGAGAGCGAAGAAACCAAAAGGCTCAAAACCCACATCATCAACCTGGGCACGCTGGCAAAGATTGACGGGCACCTTGACTCAGCTGAAATGGAGCACATCATCTCTATTGGGGAGCGCAAAGGAATGCGGCCGCAGGAGGTGAAAAATCTGCTGTCTTCGTGTGAGAATATCAAAATGACCATGCCTAACAATGATCTGGACCGGTTTGACCAGATTTATGACCTGGTGGAGATGATGCTGGCAGACGGGATTGTAGATGACAGCGAAATGGATTTCTGTATTGAGATAGCCACCAAGATGGGTTTCAGAAAATCTGTGGTGGGTATTCTGATCAAGAAAATCACCACGGGCGTGAAAGACGGGCTGGACAGGGATGAGATCAAAGCCGAGGCCATCAATTTTCTGGAGTTACAGTAACGGGCGTAAAAGGCTAATTTGCGGGTTTATACCGTTGAAAAGCACCTTTCTCAAATACATACGTCACGGCTGAGTTTTCTGTGCCCACGGTGATGCCCTCCCGGGGAAGGCTTTTGCTGCTGGCACTTTCATTGGGTTTGCCGTCTTTCCGGGCCAGGGAAAGATACCTAAGGCTTCTTTTTTTCCCTTCAATTGGCGTGAGTGGGTGTTTCTCCAGAAGATACTCTTCCAGCTCATTGGCATTCTTGCCGCTGAGAAAGGCATAGATGAAAGCTGAATCCCGCTCTACAATCTGTATCGCATAATCCTGCTTTGCATCACCGTTAAAATCTGCCTCCAGGTAATAAGGACCCTGTTCCCCTTGGGGAATGCGCTGCGCATCCTGTTCTGTGAGGGTGGGGTATTGCCAGAGGCCGTGGGTACGGTCTAAGCTCACCTCCAGCAGGGCGGGGAGTTGCTGTTTTACATCTAGCGGAACATCAGAGGAGATGTGGGTGCCGTCTTTCCGGGCGTTGCCAACAGAGTCTGCGGTGTTTTCCAGCGCCGGTTCTGCCGCAGCGGGCGAGTCTGGCAGGCCTCCATGGTTGGTTTGGGGTTTGCAGCTTATGAGGGCAATCAATACAACACAGGCTAACCTATACATCTTTCTCTCCTTTGGTTTCCTTTTTGTACGGTGACACCTGGCCGCAGTTTTGGCGGTTGCTGTTTTAGGCCTGTTTTTAGCAAAACAGGCCTAAACTAGTTATTCATAGTCAGTGGCCAGAAGACCGGCACCAGGAACAGAATCAGGATGATCAGGAGAAGGGTGAGCCCAGACCCTATTTTGAGGAAGTCGCGGAACGAATATTTACCCGGGCCATACACCAGAATACATGACGGTTCAAAAGGTGTGATCAGCGACACAGACGCAGAGAGCATGATGGCAATGGCAAAGGTACGGGGGTTGGCGTCTATCTGGGCGGCGGTTTGCAAGGCCACCGGCAACACCACCAGCGCGGCCGCCGCATTTGACATGGGTTGGGTCAGAAAGACGGTAAGCAAAATAAAACCAGCCAGAATGGTGAGCACCCCAAACGGTTCCAGCAGTTGCACAATCCAGTGGGCCAGAAACTTGTCTGCCCCGGAGTTGGCCATGGCCATCCCAAAGGCCGTCATCCCCCCAATCAGAATAAGCAGGCGCCAGTCAATTACCTGATACGCCCGGTCTGTTGAGATGCACTTGAAGAGAATGCTCATCACTGCGGCTCCCAGAAAGGAGGTAGACAGCGGCAGAACACCGGTACTCCCAATGATGATGGCTAAGATGAAGAAAGCCAGGGTCAGGATCCCTTTCCGTTCTTTGAACAGCACCGGCTTAAACTCATCCAGCACGGCCAGGTGCTGGTTCATTTTTAAATACTCCAGGCGTTCAGCAGAGCCTTGCACCAGAAGCAGATCCCCTAACTGCAGCTGTACATCCCCAATTTTGGTCCTGATGGTTTCGCCCTGCCGGGAGACCGCCAGCACCACCAGCCCAAACCGGCGCAGGAACTCAATTTCCCTGATGCTTCGCTTGAGCAGGTCAGACTTTCCCGTAATCAGGATTTCCGCCAGCCTGATGTCACCCCCCACCAGGTCGTCTTCCACAATGACATCGGCCAGAATCTGGATGCCTTTGGTTTCTTTTACTTTGATAAGGTCATCCATTTCCCCTTCTACCAGCAGTACATCATTGGCTCTGATGCGGGTGCGGTAGTCGGGCAGAAAGTTCTCTTTGCTCCTGATGATGTTCAGGATTCTGAACCCCATTTTTGAAAGGTCAGACGCAAAGGCAATCTGGCCAATGAGCGGTGATTCATCCTGTACCAGAATCTCAGTCAGGTAGGTTTTGATATTATAGCGGGTAGTGAGGCCCTGGGTGGTGCCGGCCGGAAGCATTTTATTCCCAATGGTCATCATATACACAATGCCCACGGCGAAAACAATTATTCCTATCCCAGAAAATTCAAAGAAACCAAACGGCTCAAACCCCGCTTTGGCCATGTAGCCGCTTACCGCCACATTGGTAGAGGTGCCAATGAGGGTACAGGTGCCGCCCAGAATAGATGCGTACGCCAGGGGCATGAGGTATTTTGAACTGCTGGTCTGCATCTTTTTGGCTACCCCTACAATGGGGGTGACAAAAAGGGCGGTAACGGTGGTGTTGTTCATGAAAGCCGAAATCAACCCCGGGACAATCATTATGAAAAGCAGAAGCATGGTTGGCCGGTGACCAGTGTGGCGCATGAGCCAGTTCACCAGAAAGTCAAGCACACCAGTGTCCTCCAGGGCCGCGCTCAGTACAAAAATTGAAGCCAGAATGACAATAAAATCACTGCTGAAACCTGCATACGCTTCTTCTGGGGTGATGATCTTGGTGCAGGTGAGTACAATGAGCAGGATCAGGGTAATTACATCAACAGAGAGTTTCTCAGACGCAAAAAGGCCGATAGCAACCAACAGCAGAACTAAGACAAGGGCAATCTCCATAGTGGTGGCGCGAAGGTTATGTACAGGTGCTTAGGGGGTACGCAGAAATAACGGATTGAAGGGGCCAGGTGCTTTTTCAATTCGTGTCTTGTACTCTAGGTACGCCCAAAAGGTTGACCTGTTCAGTGTCTAGTTTCTAACTAATTGGCTGTCATGGCCTATAAAGCCCCCTATGGGTGCACCTGCTCATGAATAGCTGCCAATACCAGGTCACAGGCCTCCTCAATTTCTGCCATAGTAATGGTAAGCGGTGGGGCTATTCTCATGGAGTTGTCACAGAACAGAAACCAGTCAGTCAGGACTCCTTTTAATAGGGCACTGTCAATCACTGACTTTAAAGTAGCAAAAGAATCAAACTCTACCGCCATCATCAGCCCCAGGTGTCTGAATTCTTTGATGGCGGGGTGGGTTAACCGCTGTTGGAAGCGTGCAGCCTTTTCTGCCACCTGCGCCAGCAGCCCTTCTTCCTGAATGATCTGCAAGGTGGCCAGGGAGGCGGCGCAGGAAACCGGGTGTCCGCCAAAAGTGGTGATGTGCCCCAGCATTGGGTCATTCTTGAGCGAGTGCATAATCTCCCGGCGGGAAATGAACGCCCCTATGGGCATGCCGCCGCCCATGCCTTTGGCACAGGTGAGAATATCTGGAATAACCCCAAACTGCTCAAACGCCCAGAAGGTGCCGGTTCGGCCAAAGCCGCTCTGGATTTCGTCTAGAATTAGCAAGGTACCGGTCTCTGAGCATCTCTGCCTCAGGTTTTGCAGATACGCCCGCGAGGGAACCCGTACCCCGGCTTCGCCCTGAACCGTTTCCAGAATAACAGCCGCCGTGCGGGTGGTAATCAGTTCTAAGTCAGGCGCATGGTTGTGTCTGATGTGCCGAACGTCTGGCAGCAGGGGCCTGAACGCCCGTTTGAAACTCTCTGACCCGTTGAGTGAAAGCGAGCCCTGGGTAGAGCCATGGTAGGCGTTCTCAAAAGCGATGAGTTCAGTACGGCCGGTAAAACGTTTGGCCAGTTTACAGGCACCCTCTACGGCCTCACTCCCCGAGGACACAAAATACACATTGTCTAACCCGGCGGGCAGGGTCAGCGCCAGCGCGTGGGCCAGCTGGGCGGGAGGCGCCTGTACAATCTCCCCATAGACCATGAGGTGCAGGTACTTGTCCAGCTGTTGTTGTATGGCCTGGATGACCTTGGGGTGCCGGTGCCCCACATTGCTCACGCCAATCCCCGAGATCAGGTCAAGGTACCGTTCCCCGTTGGGGCCGTACATATACACCCCTTCGGCTTTCTCTACCTCCAGCAAAAGCGGGAAATCAGTGGTTTGGGCCTGGTGTTGTAAGAAGAGCTGGCGCGGAGAAAGCATGGCAGTAAGATCAGTTTGTGGTACAAAGGTACGTACATTGCCTTGATTTTCCCTTTTAAAGGAAGCGCCGACAGCCAGAGAAGATGGGGGCAGACGGCGAGAAGACCTGTTTTAGGCCTGTTTTTCTGAAAACAGGCCTAAAACAGGTGTGTATTAGCCAAAGGCGCTGCAATTGTACCTCCAAAAACTGACCTTGCCGTTGCCTTATGCTGTTGTGAGGACGCTATAGAAGAACCCTTTTCTCCCGTTTTTTCTGGAATAGCAACATGCAAGCAAGCTCTAAAGCAGAAAAGGGAGGCCACGGCCTCCCTTTTCTGCTTTGTTCTGCTTGTAACTTATTTCTTAGCGGTTTGCAGGCGCTCCAGCAGCAGTTTGGTGAACTCCCGCTCTGACCGGTGCAGGAGTGCCAGCTGCTTGGGCGAGATCACCCGCAGGTAGCGGTCCATGTACTCCTTGTCCAGGTCCAGCTCCCGTTGGCGGTACACCAGCCGGTTCTCCAGGCCTTCCCGTATCTGCTCATCAGTAAGCGAAGCCAGGCTCTCTTCCCTGAACGTGCGGGACCTTTTACGCAGATCCTGCTTCTTGGCGTCTAACTCATTGTACAGTGGCCAAAAGCGCTGCGCCTGCTCCTGGGTAAGGCTCAGTTTCTCTGTGATAAAAGCAATCTTGGCATTCTCTATCTTCTCCAGACGGTCCTTGCGGTCATCTGTGTCTTTCCTGGTCTGTGCTTGCACCAATGTGCCCCAAAACAGAAACACCAACACGTAAATACAACTCTTTAACTTCATGCTATTCGTAAGATTGGGGTAAACTCTCGTCCTGCAACACCTCCATGGCGGCATCTACGGGCACGTCTTCTGGCGAGACTTCTATAAACTCCAGCGCCTGCGGCGGATTCAACGTGGCAACTTCGGCCAGCTGGGCTGTCTCCAGGTCCACTTTGGTGAGCAGGTAATGGGTTATGTCCTGGTCGGTCACCTGCGCCAGACTTTGCCCCGGTGAAGCGGTGGTAAAGTCAAAATACTGGGGCACAAAGAAGGCCAGGAGAAACACCACCGCCATCACGGCCCCTGCCGTCAGGGTCCGGAACTGCCTGAACCACGCCACAGGGGTGACCGTCTCTGGTAAAGCAGGGGAGACCCGCTGCATAACCTGCGTAGGCAACTTGTCAAAGTAGCCTTCAGGCACCGTGAACGGGTGCTGCCGGGGGAGGTCTTCCAGATTAAACTTATTTTCCTTCATAACTATCTGCCTGTTAGATGCCGTGAATTCCCCATGGTTTAATGGTTCTTCAGATAATCTTCTATTTTTTTTACCGCAATGTGGTATGATGCCTTTAACGCCCCCACTGAGGTGCCCAGAATTTCTGACATCTCCTCATATTTCATGTCATCATAGTACTTCATGTTGAAGACCAGCCGCTGCTTGTCTGGCAGACGCAAAAGCGCTTTTTGGAGTTTCAGCTGAACCTCATCACCAGAAAGATCATCTGAGGTGTCTAGTTTCTCAGCCAGTTCTGCGGCCACGTCATGCAGGGGGAGGAAGAATCTCTTTTTCTTCGCGTTCAGGAAATTAAGGCATTCATTGGTGGCAATACGGTAAATCCAGGTGTACAGCTGGGCATCTTGTCTGAAGTTTTCCAGATGGGACCATACTTTCACAAACACCTCCTGGGTGAGGTCATCTGCGTCATCATGGTCAATCACCATCTTGCGCACATGCCAATAGACTTTCTGCTGGTACTTGCGCACCAGTTGGTTAAAGGCTAAGTTGCGGGAGTCTGCCCTCCTGAACTTTTCTAAAATATCCTTGTCTTCCAACAGAAAGTATGACCGTTAGGGTTTGTTAGTTTTAAACGCAGGGGTGACCCCTGGTGCCCTTTTTCTGTTTCAGGCCTGTTTTTTTAAAAACAGGCTGAAACAGAAAAAGGGGGTTGGCTGCCTGTGCCAGGTTTTGGGGGAAGTACTCCGGGAACTCTTCTACTCTACTTGTAAAACAGAGAAAGGCTGCCAAGTAAATGGTCAGCCTTTCACCGGGTAACATTTCTGTTAACGCGTGCTTAGCACCATTTATTTCTTTCTGGCCATTACCCGCTTTACGGCTTCTAAAATACTGCCTTCATTGAGGCCGTATTTCTCCATGAGCTGCTCAGGGGTTCCGCTTTCGCCAAAGGTGTCTTGCACCGCCACAAACTCCTGCGGGGTGGGCAGTTCCTGCGCCAGCACCCGGGCAACTGATTCACCCAGGCCGCCCAGGTAGTTATGCTCTTCAGCGGTGACCACACAACCTGTCTTGCGTACAGATGCTAAGATGGCCTCAGCGTCTAAAGGTTTAATGGTGTGGATATTTATAATTTCGGCGTCAATGCCTTGCTCTGCCAGCATCTTGCCCGCCAGAATGGCCTTCCAAACCAGGTGACCGGTGGCCAGAATGGTCACGTCTTTGCCTTCGTTCAGCATCAGGGCCTTGCCAATTTCAAATTTCTGGTCAGCTGGGGTGAAGTTAGGCACCACCGGGCGCCCAAAGCGCAGGTACACCGGGCCGTGGTGCTCTGCAATGGCAATGGTGGCGGCTTTGGTCTGGTTGAAGTCACAGGGGTTGATCACGGTCATGTGCGGCAGCATTTTCATCATGCCAATGTCTTCCAGGATCTGATGCGTGGCCCCGTCTTCACCCAGGGTTAAACCGGCATGGGAGGCGCAGATCTTCACGTTTTTACCGGAATATGCCACAGACTGCCGGATCTGGTCATAGACCCGGCCCGTGGAAAAGTTGGCGAAGGTGCCCGTAAACGGAATTTTCCCGCCAATGGTCATACCCGCCGCCAGGCCAATCATGTTGGCTTCGGCAATGCCCACCTGGAAGAAGCGCTCCGGGTTTTCTTTGATAAAGTCACCCATTTTCAGAGAACCCACCAGGTCAGCGCAAAGGGCAACTACGTTAGGGTTGGTGCGGCCAAGTTCCAGAAGTCCGGCCCCAAAGCCAGAGCGGGTATCTTTTGATTCAGTATAAGGGAAATCCTTCATGGTTAGTTAAAGAGTTTAACAGTAGTAGTCAAATTTGATTTAATGGTAAAATCCTTCACATCTGTGAACTGGCTGCCGCTGGCACTTTTCATCCTGAACACGATCCGGTAACGGCCCGGCTGCAAAGGTAAACTTATTTTGGAACTGCCCTCAGGCAGGGTGTGCACCCAGCGCTGCGAGCCGTCCTGTTCCAGAACGTACAGGGACCCAAAGCCCTGCAGGTCCTGCGCCACACTCAGCACGCCCGGCGGGGCAAACTGTACCGTAGTGGCCTGTCCCGGTTTAATGGTCACCGTCTGCCTGATGCGCGGCATGGTCAGCAGCTCCACTTCATAGGTGCCGGCCAGCAGTTTCTGCTGGCTGGGGAAGCGCTGGGTATGCAATAGGGCCGCGCTGCCTTTCTCCCGCACCAGGGCCAGCATAGACCCGTACGAGGTGGGGGCGTCTTGCCGGAGGTACAAATATCCCTGCGGCGCCCGCACCCGGAAAATATTGTGCTGCCCGGGCTTGATGTTCAGATTTCTGAGCTCCACCGCGGGCAGGGTGTTCACCACCAGGTCATAGCTCAGCAGGGCGTCAATGTCCAGCACATCGGGCTTGCCCGCCTTGTCCAGGAAATGCACAAAGTTGTATTCGGCCTGCCCTGTCACGTTGTTGACGAAGGTGAGGTTCACATTGGTCTCCACCGGCCGGCGGCGTCATCTGTCAATTCTACAGACACCGTGGTTTTCTTTAAGGCAATGCTCACCACGTTGTCCAGCACCTGCTGAAATGTTTTGATGTCAGCGGCATTGTAGTATTGGCCCATGCACCCAAACTGCTGCGCGTAGCCCGGGTCATCCCCCAGCCCAATGATGAAGGGCTTCAGGAACACCCTTTTCTTCTGCAGGGCCAGCGACGTGGCGCAGGGGTCACCGCCGCAACTCTCCAACCCGTCTGTGATAATGATGATCACGTTGCGGGTGTTCTCCTCCTCCGGGAAATCATTGGCCGATTGGGCCAGTGAGTAGGTGAGGGGCGTGTTGCCTTTGGGGACAATCTGCTGCAGCTTCTTCTTGACGTTCTCAGAATTATGCGGCGCAAACGGTACCTCCAGCTTGGTGTCTTTGCAGTTCTTCTGGGCTACGGTGCTTTGGTGGCCGTACACGCGCAGGGCAATCTCCAGGTTCTTATATGAATCAAGGGAGTCTGCCATGCGGGCCAGCATGGTCTTGGCCACCTGCCAGCGCTGGCTTTCCTCCCACTTGGCTAGCATGCTCCCGGAGGCGTCCAGGAGAAACAGCAACCGCGTCTTCTTGGGCGGCGGCTGTTTGTTCTGGGCAGCGGCAGGAGTGGCTGTGCCCCATAGCAGGAGACAGAGAAGCCAGAGACCAACCGTGTGCGCCAGATTCATATGCTGTGGAAAGTTAGGCTGGTGCGCAGGCACCAGCCCAATAGATTAATAGTCGTTGAGGGTTTCTTTGAGTTGCAACAGCGCCTCTTGCAGCTGGGCATCATTAGGGGCCACGCCGTGCCACTTGTGGGAGCCCATCATGAAGTCTACGCCAAAGCCCATCTGGGTATTCATGAGAATACAGATAGGCTGGCCCTGGCCGGTAAGGGTTTTGGCCTCTTCCAGCACGGGCAGCAGTTGGTCAAAATCATTGCCATTGTCTGTGTGCAGCACTTTCCAGCCGAAGGACTCAAACTTGTCCCGCAGGTTGCCCAGGCTCATCACCGCGTCTACCGGACCGTCAATCTGCTGGCCGTTGTAGTCTACCGTCCAGATCACGTTGTCTACTTTGTGGTGGGCGGCGTACATGGCGGCTTCCCATACCTGGCCTTCCTCCAGCTCGCCGTCGCCGGTGAGCACGTACACCAGCTTGTCATCTCCGTTCAGTTTTTTCACCTGGGCTGCGCCAATGGCAACCGACGGGCCCTGGCCCAAGGAACCAGAGGCAACCCTGATGCCCGGCAACCCCTCATGGGTGGTGGGGTGACCCTGCAGGCGGGAATTGAGCTTACGGAAAGTGGCCAGCTCGCTCACCTCAAAATAGCCGGAGCGGGCCAGCACGCTGTAGAACACCGGGGAGATGTGCCCGTTAGACAGGAAGAACAGGTCTTCGCCCACGCCGTCCATGTTAAAGGGCTGGGGCGTGTGGGTCATCTGCTTAAAGTACAGAGACACCAGAAACTCGGTGCAGCCCAGTGACCCGCCCGGGTGGCCAGAGTTCACGGCGTGTACCATGCGCACAATGTCACGGCGCACTTGGTGCGCTACATTCAGCAGTTGTTCAGTGTCGTAGTTGAAAGGGTTCATTCTATTGGTTTGAAGATTAGACTGGTTTACAAATGGAGGAGTGTGTTTCTGTTTTGGGGCTGTTTTGGAGAAAACAGCCCCAAAACAGGAATGGCTGCCTTCTCACGGGAGCGGCAGCCATAGGTTATTTCAGCAGCTGGTCAGCGTGCTTTTTTGTGTCAACTTTGGTGATAATCTCAGAGATCCTGCCTTCCTCATCTACCACAAAGGTGTAGCGCAGGGTGCCCATGTATTTACGGCCGTACATGCTTTTCTCCTGCCACACGCCGTACTTTTCTACTATGTCTTTTTCAGTATCAGCCAGGAGCGGGAAGGGCAGGTTGTACTTGTCAATAAACTTGCGGTGTTTCTTCTCGTCATCTACACTCACACCTAGCACCACAAATCCCTTGGCCAGCAGGGCATCATAGTTGTCTCTGAGGCTACAGGCCTGCGCGGTACAACCGGGGGTGTCATCTTTGGGGTAGAAGTACAGAACTACTTTTTTGCCTTTGAAGTCACTCAGCTTTACGGTATTCCCGTCCTGGTCTCTGGCTTCAAAATCTGGGGCGGCCTGGCCTACTTCAAGCATGGTTTTATTAGTTGTTTGTTGATCGTTATTCGTTTTTAGTTGAAGGTGAGATTTCTGTTTTGGGGCTGTTTTTCTGAAAACAGCCCCAAAACAGGAAACCGGGAAGTTATTCGTGTCACGAACAACTAAGAACTAACAACGAACAACTCATATCTTAGTGCGGTACACGGCTTCATTGCCTACAGAGTCTTTGACCCGTAATACCACATCTCCCGCCAAAGGTACAGTTTTATCTAATCTCTCAGAGGTGAGGGTGGCGTTTTTGTGTTCCCATTTCAGCAGCAGCCACTGCCCGTTCACCTCACAGCTCCAGGAGGCGATGCCAGAAAGGTTGTCACTGATCCTGAAACTGATCTCTGCCGAGTTCTTTTTTACCAGTTTCACCGTAGGCGCCACGGTGTCACTGATCACCTTGAATTTGCCCAGGTCACGGGCGTAGAAGGTAATGGCATCGCCGTTCCAGGTGCCGCCCAGAAAACCTGCTGATTTGCCCCAGCCCAGTCCGTACACGGCGGCTTTGCTCCTGTCTTCGGGTAGTTTGGCCGGGCGGATGGTGACCTTGGCCGGCTGGAATAAGGTGGTCAACGGGTTGTTGATGCTGAACACGTCCAGGGCCTCATTGTGATCAGTCTGCAGGTAGAGCGTGTCATACAAGGAGTTCTGGCTGAAGGTGATGTCCAGGAACCGGTTGGTGTACAGGAACTCCGTTCCCGGCGGTATCAGGTGGTCAAAGGGGAACTGGATACTCTTGGCGCCAAGGGCGGCAGAGTCTGGCAAACCGCCAATCATGTTATAGAGGTACACAGAACCCGCACTGGTGGTATAACTTGGCACCACGCCGTACCTGAAATTGCCAATGTACAGATCCAGGTCCCGTTTGGCGGTGTCTGCGGCCGTGATTTTCAAGATGCTCTCCATGACCTCGTAACTTAGTTTAGGCGTAGTGACCTTGGGAGCCTCCAGGACCTGGTAAGCGGTACTCTGCCCTTTCAGGAAGAACCGAAGCTGGGTGGCGTTTTTGTAGGAATCCTGCAGTTCTGCCACCACCTCATAGACTTTTCCTTCTTCAATCCTGAACCTGCCGCGGTTGGCGTCTACCTCATAAATAGGCAGCGTGTTGCCGTCTGCTACGTACAGGCGCTGGTAAGCGCGGTTGTTTAGCTTTAAAGCCGTGAAGTTGATGTGGTTAGACACCTGGCGCTGCTTCTCAAACGGCACGCCATCTATGTTGTGGCGGTAAATGGTTTCACCGTTGAGGCGCAGTTCCATGGCTTGAACGCCGTTTCTGTTGGCGGCCCCGTTGTACTGGTCAATGGCCTGTATCTCCAGCCCCAGTAGCCCGGCAGCAGAAAGGGTGTCGGTGAGGAGGTAGGTGTTGCCCTGTTTGGCGGGCGTGAATTCCTTCCGCTGAAACTCGCCCTGCACCCGGGCGTCAATGCTCTGCGGCACCAGGGCAAAGTTGTAGATGGTGGGCGCCACATTGTCTACTATTTCGGCGAAGCCGTACCGCAGCGGGTTCAACAGCTGGTTCTGGGCATCCCGCACCTCAAAGTGCAGGTGAGGGCCGCCAGAGCCGCCCGTGTTACCGGAGTAGGCAATGATATCCCCTTTCTTCACCGGGAACTGGCTTTCGGTGAGGTCCACCTCTACGTCAAAGGCTTTTCTCTGGTACTGGAGCTGCAGCATGTGCTGGGCCAGCGCCGGGGGGAACTGGCTCAGGTGGGCATAGGTGGTCACCAGTCCGCCGGGATGGGTGATAAAAAGCTGCCAGCCGTAGCCGTAACTGGAGATGCGGGCTCTGGAAATATACCCGTCTGCCGCCGCATAGACTGGCAGCCCAATCTTCATGTCGGTTTTGATGTCTATGCCCCCGTGAAAGTGGTTGGGCCTGATTTCGCCCATGCTCCCAGACAGGAAGTTCTGGGTGCCGGGCTTAATGGGGAATTGGAACGGGCTGGCTGCAAACGGCGCAATGGGCGGTGTCTGCTGCGCCGTTTGCGCTGTGACAGCGGTTCCTGCAGAAATACACGAAATGAGGAAGGGGAGAACTCTACTTAACTTCAAAATTCAATAAGGTTTTGTCTTCTATAAACGCCTCCAGCCGGTCTCCTATTTTAATGGGGCCCACCCCCGCCGGGGTTCCCGTAAAGATGAGGTCGCCTTTCTTGAGGGTGATGAACCGGGACATATACGCTAAAATTGCCCCAAAGTCATGGAGGAGCATCCCTGAATTTCCTTTTTGCTTCAGTTCTCCGTTCAGGTTTAGCCCAAAAGTGATGTTGTCCCACTGGGGGAAGTCTTCAATGGGCAGAAAGTCTGAGACCGGGGCAGACCCGTTAAACCCTTTGGCCAGGGTCCAGGGCAGGCCCTTGGTTTTGGCCTTGGTCTGCAGGTCACGGGCGGTGAAGTCAATGCCTATGCCCAGGCCGTCAATGTAGTTGCCGGCAAACTTGGGCTGGATGTTCTTGCCTTCCTTGCCAATGCGCAGCACCAGCTCCACCTCATAGTGAATGTCTGTGCTGTAGTCTGGGTAGTAAAACGGCTCGTTGTGGCGCAGTACGGCCGTGTCTGGCTTGAAGAAAATCACCGGTTCCTCGGGTACTTCGTTTTTTAGTTCGGCAATATGTTCAGCGTAGTTTCTTCCTATGGCAAGTATTTTCATAGCGGTGGTTTTGTTTCCAAAGATACGGCATTTAGGTATGTGCGCTACCTGCCCCAAGGGCGCCCTTCTCAGAAAAAATGGTTTAGGTGTGGAATTCTATATAGTAAAAAATAAATTTGTGGCCCAGTTGCGGACATAGGCCAACACTTTGGCACATTCTCTGCGTATATGAGGTGAATTTGCAAAGGCAGGGGTGGTGACGTAAGGTGTGCCAGCCGGAAAAATGTACCATTAAACAATCTAAAACGATGAATATGTTTAAAAATGCGTTCTTAACGCTTACTCTTTTGGTGATGCTGGGCTGCTCAACCGTTCCCATTACCGGGCGGCGTCAGGTTTCCCTGGTGAGTGACCAGGAAGTGATCACCATGTCCTTTCAGGCGTACAATGATCTCTTGAAACAGAGCAGACTGTCTAACAATGCCTCTCAAACGGCAATGGTAAAACGGGTGGGGCAGAAAATACAGCGGGCGGTAGAGCAGTTCATGCAGCAGCAGGGCGCCTCTTCCCAGCTGGAGGGGTACCAATGGGAGTTCAACCTGATTGAAGACGCCCAGCAGCAGAACGCATTTGCCATGGCGGGCGGTAAAACGGCCGTATATACCGGCTTGCTCCCTATCACCAAAGATGAAAGCGGGTTAGCCGTTGTCATGGGCCATGAAATTGCCCATGCCATTGCCAAGCACTCAAACGAGCGCATCAGCCAGCAGTTGCTGGCCGAGTACGGCGGGGCTACCCTGGGAGCGGTGCTGGGCCAGAACCCGGGCGCCTCCTCTGAAATTGTGAACGCCGCCTACGGGATTGGTGCCCAAGGGGTACTCCTGAAATGGGGCCGCACCCAGGAATCTGAGGCCGACCGTTTAGGTTTGATCTTCATGGCCATGGCCGGTTACAACCCGCAAACCGCCGTAACCTTCTGGCAACGCATGGCCGCCGCCAGCGGAGGGGCTTCCCAACCAGAGCTGTTGAGCACCCACCCCAGCAACGAGACCCGGATTGCAGATATTCAGAAACACCTGCCTGAGGCGCAGAAATACTACACCGGCCGTTAATCTATGAAAGCCAAAACCAGATGGTTGCTCTTTAGCGCGGTGCTCATGGCGTTGCTGCTTAAATCTGATAAAGCGAGGTAGTGGCACGTATCACATATCTCGTAGTAAGTATCACGTAGCACGTAGCAATATTTTTTTAGGCGCTCCTTTGCAGATTTGTCGAAGGAGGCGCTGCCGTTCGCTGTTTGCAAACAGCCGAAACCGGC